>CACNSR010000008.1 GCA_902623175.1 Halieaceae bacterium | reverse complement strand
CACTGCTGAAAGCTTGGGGCGGACCCGCACAGCGATGGCGCTGATCAGCCTTATAGTGCTCGGCCTGAGCCTTTTCCTGCCACACAACCTGTTCTGGATCACGTTATTCATCGGGACAGTTTTTGCCTCCAGTTGGGGTCCGGTTGGATTGATGACCATCTGGAGTCGATCGATCACCGCGCGCGGCGCGCGCTGGGGCATGCTGGCTGGCCTCTTGGCGAACATCGTACCGGCAGCGCTCGACTATATCGGGTTGATCGATTTGCCTAGTTATATGGAGCCGGTTCTGTTGGGCATTGTGGCCTCCGTCCTTTTTGCTCGATTGGGTTCTAGAGGCGATGTCGTCTCAGAGGCTGAGCGCAACTATCGAACGCGACTTCACCAAACGCCTTCGGTCGATGTTGATCGGCGAGCGACACGTATTACGTTGCTGGCGCCTATGCTTTTGATTGCTTACGGATGTGTGATGCCATTTGTGCTACTGCATTTTTATGTGGAGCCTTACCAGCTTGGTGCGGGGATTATCGAGTTGGGTGAGAGCATTGATTGGCGTCATGCAGAGCCCTGGTTCGTCATCGGCCCATTACTCATCCATGTGCCCCTGGGGGTGATTGCATGGCGGGTGATTCGACGTCGGTACTCACCGAGTGCGTCTATCGCGCCCGCCAGTCACGCGTGAGCGCTCTGGCTGTTCCGCCCTCACGCATCCTTCAGTATGCGCCGCGCGGCGTTGTGTCCTGGTGCGCCGGTCACGCCGCCACCGGGGTGGGCACCTGAACCGCACAGATAGAGGCCTTTTACCGGTGTGGCGTATTGTGCTGCATCGGGGTGTGGCCTCATGTTGAACAGTTGATCGGGTTCGAGTCTGCCGTGGCAGATGTCGCCGCGGGTCATCCCAAGCATCCGCTCCAGATCCAGTGGTGTAAGGCACTGGTGACCCACTGTAATTTCCCTTAATCGAGGGATGAAGCGTTCCACGTAGCTGAAAATGCGTTCAGTGATGCGATCTTTTTCATTGTCCCATGAGCGTCCACCACTCAGGTCGTATGGCATGTATTTGCATAGGAGGCTCATTACGTGGTGGCCTGGCGTATCGGTCAATGTCGGGTCCAGCACGCTGGGGATAATCGCCTCAATGATCGGCGGATCCGCAGGTTCGCCCCGCTTAGCGCTGTGAAATGCGGCGTTTAAATGATCGGCACTCTCGATCATCGTGATACTGGCTTGATGATGAGCCCCCTCGGCACCGGGAAGCGCGGAAAACTCTGGAAGCTCAGATAACGCGAGGTTCATTCGCAGGGAGGCAGACTCTTGTCGGAAGCTTTTCACGTCACGGGTAAAGTCTTCCGGAAGATGCTCTTCGCCCAATAGTGTGAAAAACGTGCGCTTAGGGTCGGTGTTGGCTGCGACAACCGATGCAGTGAGCACTTCGCCCGATGCGAGCGTGACACCTGCGACCTGGTCATCCGATACATCAATGCTGCTGACCGCGGCATCGGTGCGAACCGCCACGCCGTATGCCGTTGCCGACTTCAGCATCGCTTGGGTAATTCCGCCCATTCCACCCCTGACAATACCCCAAGCGCCCGCTCGGCCATTCACCTCGCCGACGGCGTGGTGCAACATCGCCAGGCTGGCGCCAGGCTGGCTTAAGGGCGCGTAGTTGGCAGGCATGATGTGGGCGGCCACCATCGACTTCACTTTTTCGCTTTCAAACCAGCGGTCAATGATCGTTTCCGGCGCGCCGATGAAGAACTGCATCAGTCGCCAGCGTGCCTCCGCGTCAAGCCGGAACACATCAACACCCATTTTGAGCATGGTGAGGAGATCTCCGACGCCCTGTTCTCCTAATTTAGGCGGCTCGTTAAGCCATTGCTTGGCCAGTAGCTGCCCAATTTGATCTACAGAGTGCTCGAACGACTCATAAGCCTGAAAGTCGGTTTGAGAAAATTTTTCGAACTGTGCTCGATTGAACTGCTCATCGGCGGTGAGCAGCAAATGGTCACCACTGGAGTCAATGAAGAGCGCGTTCTCCAGCATAATGGCTTCGTAGCCGTGATCGCCCAGCTGTAAATCCTCAACGACTTCAGGCCGCAACAGACTCACGACATAGGAAAACGTTGAATTACGGTACCCCGGGCAAAACTCCTCCGTGACTGCCGCGCCCCCCACAATTGAGCGTTGCTCGAGCACGCAAACACTCATCCCGCCTCTGGCGAGGTAGTTGGCCGTGGTGAGCCCGTTGTGGCCAGCACCGATGACGATGGCGTCATAATGACTCATGAAAAATCCAATTAATTGCCTGACGCAAGACGCTTTCGATAGTACTGCACCCAGAGAAAACCGGAGGGGAAAGTTGAATCGAAAAGTGCTTGGCCGGTCGCACCAATTGACGGTTAGTATGCTTCCGTGAAGGCTCGTATGTCGACGCCTCTCAACCGCCTTACACTCAATGTTCATCTGTGGGAGTGAAGACCATGACTGCTCACAATCGTGACTCCGATGTCATCATTATTGGTGGCGGCCATAATGGTCTGTCCTGTGCTGGGTATCTGGCAAAAGCGGGGAAGTCGGTACGACTTTTTGAGGCGCGCCACATCCTAGGTGGCGCAGCCGTCACTGAGGAGTTCCACCCTGGTTTCCGCAATTCCGTGTATTCCTACTCAGTAAGCCTGCTCCACCCACAGGTCATTAGTGATTTGTCACTCGAGCAGCATGGCCTTGAGATTATGGAGCGGCCTGCTGGCACGCTCAGTTTGCTTGAAAATGATCACCTGCTGTTGACCCGAGACGACAACCAGGCGCGAGCAGAGATCGCCAGATTTTCAAAGCGTGATGCTGAGCGAATCGAACAATTCGAGAAAGAGATCAGTGCGGTAGCGATTGCGCTACGCGAACTGGCGACTCAGGCACCTCCCGATTTTGGCGGAGGCTGGCGCGACCTAATGCAGTTGCTATCGGCCGGGAATGTCGCCAGAAAGCTTGGTTCGCACTTGCAGAAGGTGTTGGCGACATTATTGACCAGTTCTCTGGGTGATTACCTGGATTCCTGGTTCGAGGGAGAGGCGCTCAAGGGAGTGCTGGGATTGGAGGGCGTCATCGGTAACTTTGCCAGCCCTTACCAGTCTGGCACTGCTTACATCCTGTTGCATCATGCATTTGGCGAGGTGAAGGGTCGTGCCGGCGCCTGGGGGATCGCCAAGGGGGGAATGGGTGCCATCAGTGATGCCATGGCGCGCTACGCGCAAGCTCAAGGTGCTGTGCTGGAAGTCGACGCACCGGTTGAGAATATTGTGATGGAGGGACGGCGAGCCGTCGGTGTCGCACTGGCCGACGGGCGAACGTTCCGCGCACGACAGGTCGCTGCCAATGTGCACCCGCAAACGTTGCTGACCAAAATGCTGGATCCCAGCCTGCTGAGTGCTGAAGATCGGCGGCGAATTGAGGGTTACCGCAGCCACTCGGCGACGTTTCGAATGAATGTGGCTTTGTCTGAGTTACCCCAATTTACCTCGATGTTAGGGCGCGGCGACGCGCATTTCGCGGGAGCAATCGAGGTCTCACCCTCGTTAGCCTACATAGAGCAGGCTTATCTTGATGCCAAGCAGTTGGGCTGGGCACAGCGACCCGTGATCTCGATGCAGGTGCCCACTACGCAAGATGACTCGCTCGCTCCAGAGGGCGCACATGTTGCAAGCCTGTTCTGCCAGCACTTTCAGCGATATTTGCCCAACGGGCAAAACTGGGATGATGTTCGGGAAAAAGTCGCCGATCAGATCATTGATACCATTGACGCGTTCGCACCGAACTTTAAAAGATCAGTGCTGGGTCGTCAGATCAAAACGCCGCTCGACATCGAACGTGATCTCGGCATGGTTGGAGGAGACATCTTCCACGGTGCATTACAGCTCGATCAGTTCTACTCCATGCGCCCCATGCCTGGCCATGCGTCTTACCGGATGCCGGTAGACAATGTTTTCTTGTGTGGTTCTGGCGCGCATCCGGGCGGCGGCGTAACCGGGTTGCCTGGCCGTAACGCCGCGCAAGTTATGTTGCGGGGTCGGTAAGCCAGCCCTAGTCGCCGAGCGGCAGTTGAGGATCATCGGCGAGTGACGCTTCGTGGTCCTCAATTACCTGATATAGCGGGAAGTCTACCCAGGTGTCGTTCAGATAATTCAGCTCTGGCACCTCTTCTTTGGGATCAACGATCAGGTTGTAGATAGAGGGATAGGCAATGTCCTTCACTGCATAGGTGTCAGAGTCCATTTCCTTAAGCAAGATTTTCCAATCGCGCCATTTGGCACCAAATAACGTGTTTCCGATATAAATGACCAGACTCTCTCGCGCAGAGCTGTCGGTTTTTCCCATAAAGAAACGGGACTGATCCACGCCATCCAAGACGCGGTCGGTCGGCGTGTCAGCGCCGACAAATTTGGCGATCGTCGGGAAGACATCGAGTTGATGCACCATCTCGTTAGAGACGCGCTGCGCCGGGATTTTGCCAGGCCACCGGATGATGAATGGCACCCTTAAAGAGCCCTCATAAGGAGAGAACATTCCGCTACGCCATGGTCCTGTGAAACCAAACGAACGGGGTACGCCTTCTCGGCCATTATCCGAGGTGAAGATAAAGATCGTGTCCTCGACGAGCTCAAGAGCGTCCAGCTTCGACAGCAGCTCACCGACATATGTGTCGGTTTGCGCTAATACATCGGCAAAGCTGCCGTGACCTGTGCTGCCATAAAAATCTGGGTGTGGGTCTACGGGCTCATGAGTTTGAGTGTAGGCGACGAAGGCAAAAAAGGGCTGCGCTGCTGCTGCCTGTCGCTCGATAAAGTCCAGGGTGTTGTCTGTTATCTCACGGTCCATCAGGGTGCGTTTGGCGCGGTCAAACACCTCCAGCTCCTTTGGCTCCTCGCCTTTGCGGCCCGACATGACATGAGCGAAACGAATATCAGGATGGGCGTCGGGTTGGAAGCTGTTGCTGTCGGGCCAAAAGGCGCGATCCGATGATCGCGGGAGTCCAATCCACTCATCGAAGCCTTGGTCAGTGGGGAAGCGGCCCTCTGTGTCTCCCAGATGCCATTTCCCAAAAATACCCGATACGTAGCCCTGCTCCTCGAGCAGCTCTGCAAGGGTGATTTCCCATTTTGTGATGCCGTACCAGACTCCCCGCGGGGGGCCGTTTGCCCGCTGCCGTGTGCGGATGCCATAGCGTCCCGTCAAAAGGGCGGAGCGAGAGGGTGTGCACTCTGCCTCGACATTAAAGTTGCTTAAGCGCATGCCCTGCGCGGCGATGCTGTCAATGTTGGGCGTGGGTGCGCCCCTCATAACGCCGCCGCCGTAGGCGCCGACCTCGCCCCAACCAAAGTTGTCCATAAGCACCAAGACGATGTTGGGTTTGCGAGCGCCACTGTGGGTGCCAGGTTCATTTGCGGCGAGTACCGGTGAGGCTAGGACCATGGCACATAACGTCAGACCAGCCATCAGGAGTGCGTTTTTTTCAGATTTCATAAAGGGCTTCAACCAAAGCGCGCAGAGATGTGAGAGAACCTGAGTCTATATCATGTTGTGAGCGTGGAGCGACGGTTAGTGAGCTTGTGTGCCAGAGCTGGCGCAGAGATACGATAAGGCCTTGATGCAAAAAATGGATGCAGATTGGCTTTTGGCCTTGCGCACCTCTATCGAGTTTTGGCGAAGACAGATAGTGCTCTGTCACTGCCCAGTGTGTGATGAAATATCCTTTAATGCTCACGTACTAAAGGAGATTCAAGAATGAAAGCGTTGTTGATTTTCAATTTCAGAGCTTGCTTGCGCGCGACATTGGCTATATAAACTTCGTGTCGCTGAACTTGCCGGTTGCCGGAGGGGACGAAATGAGAAATGGAACTAAAGTTGGGCTACTGGCGTTATTCGCGGGCGTCTTTACTGGTGTTGATGAAGTAAAAGCACAAGAGTCGGGGGTTGGTGTGATTGAGGAGGTCGTTGTGATCTCCAGCAAGCAAGCGGAGGGCGTTTCGACTCAAGACCTACCTGCTTCTGTCATGACCTTCAGTGAGACAGCTTTAAAGCAGGCCTTCACGGTAGATCTTGTCGACATTGGCAAAATGGTGAGCAACGCAGAGCTCAACAATGTTGGCACTTACGCCAGTTACCCTAATTTCTTTATTCGAGGTATGGGCGTGAATGGTTCCACACGGACCAATGACCCCAAGGTCGGCGTCTTCATGGACGGTATCTACGTTGGTTACAACGCTGGTGCCCTCGCCAGCACATTCGATGTGGAGGCTGTCGAAGTCTTGCGCGGCCCGCAAGGCACTCTGTTGGGACGTAACGTTACTGGTGGGGCAGTACTCGTGAAGTCGAAAAGGCCTGGAGATGAATTCGGGTTCACCGCTGAAGCTGGAGTAGGCAATTACGGCAGCACAGAGTTCAATGCAAGTATGGAAGGCCCCCTAGCAGACAATATTTTTGCCAAAGTTGCGCTGATCAAACTAGATCGCGATGGCTACTTTGAAGACAACAACAGGGGTAGCGTAGACACAAGTATATACCCGGCTGGTATGCCTGACACCGGTACCGGAGATAAGGTGGGAATGGACCTTACTATCATCCGCCCTATGGTCAGGTTCGATTTCTCGGAAAATTTTGAGGCGACGCTGATAGCAGAGTTTCTAGAAAACAACACAGGAAGCGCAAACTCCCAAAATGTCGCTCATAATTGCGTCCCCATTCCTGGCGTGGACAACCGGGATATTGTGTGTGGGGCCGGTAGCCGATTTCTGGCGCAGAATACGTGGGGCTACACGCCGCCAGATGACAAGTACGAGATAAATCACGACCTGATCGGCTATACGGACCTCGAGACAAGCTCTTTCGTTTTGGATTCGACTTGGGATTTAGGTCACGGGCTAGTCACGACCATCGCCGGTTACAGGGAAGTCGAGTACAACTCGAGCACGGATTTTGATGGCACACCATTCACCATTTTCCACTTCAATGACAATAAGGAAGAGCAGGAGCAGACAAGCATTGAGGTGCGTTACTCGTCCACTTTTTCTGATCAATTCAATTTTGTCGTTGGGGTGAATCGTTTTGATCAGGAATACTCGATTGGTGAGAGGCGGAACTTTTTCATCTCACTTAATGCCGCAACTTATTCAGAGACTGAGCACAAAACGACGGGAATATTTGGCGAGGTAAATGTCTCAGTTGCGGATTCGCTAACGCTAACCGTGGGCGGTCGTTGGACCAAGGAGGAAAAAAAGATTGATATTGGAGTTCTGGGCTCCTGTGAGCTGGACTTTTCCTCCTGCACCAACAACACATCCAACGAGAAAGACTGGTCTGACTTCTCGCCTAAATTGGCAGCTACCTATCACTTTAATGACGACACCATGGTGTACGCCAGTTGGACAAGAGGGTTCGCAAGCGGTGTATTCAATGCGCGAGCGGCGACTCTTGATGCAGTTGGACCCACAGACCCTGAAGAGGTGGACTCCTTTGAAGTGGGCTTAAAAACCAGCTTCTTTGGTGGACGCGGCCAGTTAAACCTTGCCTACTTCATGGCAGATTACACAGATCTTATTCTGTTTGTGAACAACCCAGATAAAACCAGCGGTGCCAGCTTGATCAATTTCAATGCGGGTGAGGCGGAGATCAGCGGCTTCGAGGCTGAGATGCAGCTCCAGTTAACAGACAATTTCAGACTTAATGGCTCCTTTGGTACCGTGGATCCCGAGTTCACCAACATTAAGTATTTCGATGCCAACGCCGATGGGGTAGTAGATGGCAAGGATAATGAGCTTGCCAAAACCTGGGATTTCCAGAAGGTGGCCGAAATGAGCTACAGCTTGGAAGCCATTTATAACTTACAAATTGGTAGCGGTGCATCGATGCTGGCGCGCGCAGCCTATTCTTGGCGCGACGATTACATGACCGATTTATATAACAAACCATGGTTGCAGCAAAGTTCATTTGGCTTAGTGGACGCCAGTCTTACCTATGTGTCCCCCAATGAAAAAATCAGGGTATCTGTTTACGGAACTAATCTGTCAGATGAGGAATACTTTGACTACGCCGCAGATGTGGGCACTCTTGATTCAGCGAGGTGGGGTGGCGCACCCAGGACTTATGGCGTGAGAGTCGCTTATACCTACTGAGTCGTCGCTATCGGGCGATACCGCAATCGAGAGGGAGGGCTGTCGCCCTCCCTTTTTTTGACCTCGGTGTTCACTCTTTATGTGGCTTGCAGTGGTTGACGCTCAGAGCTGGCGTTGAAGGAAAGATTTGTGGTGAGTGAAAATCGCGCTGGCAGCGGCACGGCCTTGTGGGCGTTGGTGCTCTTAACAGCAACGTATACGTTCTCGTTTATCGATCGACAGATCATTAACCTTCTGGTTGATCCGATTCGCACCGACTTGTCTTTGTCCGACTCTCAGGTGAGCTTCCTTCAAGGACTGGCTTTCGCTTTGCCCTATGTGATTCTCAGTATTCCCTTGGGGCGTATTGTCGACCGTGCCAACCGTATCCGTGTTCTGGTGATCGGGATTTTGGTTTGGACGGTCAGCTGTGTGACCTGCGGTCTGGCTAAAAACTTCTGGCAGTTGGGTGTGGCTCGGATGGGCGTCGGGGCAGGTGAGGCCAGTGTGACACCTGCCTCTTGGTCACTGTTGGCAGATTATTTCTCCGAGGACAAACGCGCTCTTCCTGTTAGCATCTTTTTAATGGGGCCTTATCTGGGTGCTGGTTTGTCTCTCATTCTAGGCGCCCAAGTTGTGGACTGGGCGAGTGGGCTGGGCGCCATTGATTTGCCGCTGATAGGCGGACTGGCACCTTGGCAGCTGACCTTTATGTTGGTGGCCATTCCAGGTTTGTGCATGGTGTTCTTGTTACCACTTCTCCGTGATCCACCGCGTATGGAGCGACTTTCTAGCGACGCCGCGAGCATGAACTGGCGGGAAATTTACTGCTATGTGTGGCCGCGTCGCGGGATCTTTGGTGCGTATCTGTTGGGAGCACCCTTTATTGTGTTGGTGTTGTATGCACTTCAGGCTTGGGTGCCGAGCTTGCTTATTCGCGTGCATGGGCTTGAGATCGTTGAGGCGGGCCGCTACTACGGAACCATAGCCCTGATCGCAGGTTCAGCAGGGGTGCTTAGCGGGCCGGTGGTAGCGCGGTGGCTGGCAAGCCACGCGGATCCAGCCCGTGCCCCTCTCGTCACATCTATTTGGTCCACATCTTTCCTAATCCCCGTAATAGTTGCCGCTGGCCTGACGGAGTCGCTGACTTGGGCATTAGTATTGATTATCGGAGCGAGCTATCTCGTGACGTTTCCGCTGGCCTTGTTTGCCACAGGGTTGCAAAGTGTGTCGCCCAACGAGATGCGCGGTTTGATGGCGGGATGTTTTGTGTTGAGCACGAATCTCATTGGTCTGGCGCTTGGCCCTACCAGCGTAGCGCTGGCGAGCGACTACATTTTTGAGAGCGCGCAGGCGGTCGGTAGCTCGCTCGCACTGGTGGGAGCGACGGTGCTGCCGATAGCAGTCTTGCTCTTGTGGAGAGGCTTGTCCGCAATCAAGTCAGTCGCCGAGAGCTGAGATCGACTGGAGACTTGTGGGCAGCGGGCACATAGTGCATTGAAATAAAGCTTGTGATGTGAGCATGCCCGCGCGTACTGCGCGCCATCCATTGAGGGATGCGCTGCGTAATACCACCCTCAACTCCCTCGTGTCACGTTGCACCTAAACGCGATACTCAACATAGAGCATACTATGACCGCATTTAACGAGCTGGGCCTGAACGCTAAGCTCATACAAAACATTACGGCCAAGGGCTACGACACGCCCTCGCCCATTCAGGCCAAGGCTATTCCGCAGGTACTGTCAGGTTGCGACCTGATGGCGGCTGCGCAAACGGGAACGGGCAAAACCGCTGCTTTTACTCTGCCTGTGCTTCATATGCTCAAGGGGGGCGCGCGCCCTGCGCCGAAAGACGTCAGTTGTTTAATTTTGACCCCTACCCGGGAGCTCGCAGCGCAGATCGCTGATGGCATCCGTGGCTACGGCGCGGGACTCAAACTGCATAGCCAAATGGTGTGTGGCGGCGTCAACATCCGACCGCAGATCCGTCATCTCGCGCGTGGCACCGATATTTTGGTGGCCACCCCCGGTCGGCTATTGGATCTGCTGGGCCAGGGTGCAGTACGGCTAGACCATGTAAGGATTTGGGTGCTCGATGAGGCCGACCGAATGCTCGACATGGGTTTCATTCCCGCGATGCGGCGTATCCATGCGGAGTTGCCTAAAAAGCGTCAGACCCTGATGTTTTCGGCAACGTTCTCTCGCGAGATTGAGTCTTTGGCAGGCGAGTTCTTACATCAGCCACAAAAAATTCAGGTCACGCCCGCGAATACCACGGTGAGCCGCATCGATCAGACTGTATACCCCGTCGATAAAACGCGTAAAACAGATCTGTTGAAGCACTTGGTGACCAGCGAGCGATGGGGCCAGGTACTGGTCTTTTCTCGCACCAAACATGGTGCTGACAAGATATCGCGCAAGTTGTGCAAGGCTGGTATCAGCAGCGACTCTATTCATGGCGATAAAACACAGGGCTCGCGCACCCGTTCGCTCAAGCAGTTCAAAGATGGTCGACTGCAGGTGTTGGTGGCGACTGACATTGCTGCGCGGGGAATTGATATTCAGCAGTTACCGCGGGTCGTGAACTTTGATTTACCCCATGTGGCGGAGGATTATGTGCACCGCATCGGGCGAACGGGTCGTGCGGGAGAGGCGGGCATTGCGCTCTCGCTAGTGAGCGCAGACGAAGTGTCGCAGCTTCAGAAAATCGAGAGACTGATTAAAAAATCGATTCCCCGGGAAGAGGTCGAGGGCTTTGAGCCCGAGCATCGTTTGCCGACCAAGCCAGTCAAATCCAGCGGTAAGCGCCCTCCCAATAAAACCGGCGGTAACCGCCCTTCTAATAAGGCATATTCAGCCGCCAAGAAGCATCGCGGTGGTCATGCAGACAAACGCCAGGGTGGACAGTCGACAAAGTCTGGCGGCCGCAACCGGAAACCAGCTCGCGCCAGAGCCTAAACCCTGCCACTAACTTAGCGCCCGTGGTAAAAAGCGGTTGGCAACCTGACTTCGGATACGAACCAAGCGCGCTATGACTCCCAATACCTCAACACCCGCCACCGAGACGCTGCAATATCTCAAGCAGTCTTATGGCGAGCTGGCTTGGCTCATTAAGGCCCATGCCGCAAACCAGCCAGATCGTATTGCACTCGATGATGGCGAGGAACGACTGACTTGGAGCGAGACGGCGGCTCTGGTGAATCAGATAGCAGCCCAGCTTCAGGCCGAGGGCCTGAAAAAAGGTCAGGCAGTCTCCATACTCGGCACCACCACCATTCGCTACGCGCTGGTGTATCTCGGTGCCATTGCCGCGGGCGGCTGCGCCGCACCGCTGACCACCTCGGCAACCCCACAACAACTTACCGCCATGATGACCGACAGTGGCGCAGGACACCTGTTTATCGATCACATTAAGCGCGCGGAGCTTGCCGACAGTGGCATCGCGTTGCCTTCCCTCAAGCACGTGATGATAGATGCGCCTGATGACTCTGATGGCGCGCCGTTCTTATTCGACTGGATGGCCGATAAGGGTGCGACGCCAAGTGAGGTCGAGACCGGCCCCAATGACCCCTACAACATCATTTATTCCAGCGGCACTACCGGCACCCCAAAAGGCATCGTGCACAGCCGCCAGATGCGCTGGTACCAGATGGCGGTGGGAGAAGAGAGTGGCTTGGGGCTACCGGGTCAGGTAACCCTGCTGTCGACGCCGATGTATTCCAACACCACGCTCGGTATTTTTGTGGCGACTATGGCCTACGGCGGCACTGCCGTGGTGATGCGTAAGTTCGACTGCGCGCGCTGGCTGGAGCTGGCCCAGCAACATCGCGCAACGCACACCATTCTGGTGCCGGTGCAGTACCAGCGGTTGATGGACTTCCCGCAGTTCGATGAATACGACCTGTCGGGCATGGCACTCAAATATTGCACTAGCGCGCCGTTCTCAGCGGAGCTCAAGGCCGAGGTCGTACGCCGCATGCCTGGGGCACTCATCGAGATCTACTCCATGACCGAGGGCGGCGTGGTGTGCCTGCTCCGCGCCGATACCAACCCCGACAAGCTCCACACCGTGGGTATCCCCTGGGCCGGTAGTGAGGTCTTTACAATTGATGAGCAGTTGAATCGGCTACCTGCGGGTGAGATTGGCGAGCTGGTGGGGCGCTCGACCACCATGATGTCGGGCTACCAGAACCAGCCCGATAAAACAGAAGAGGCCAGCTGGTACGACGACAACGGCGAGCGCTGGCAGCGCATGGGCGATATTGGTCGTGTCGACGAGGAGGGCTTTGTCACCCTGCTGGGCCGTTCCAAAGACATGATCATTTCGGGCGGTTTCAACATTTACCCGCGGGATCTGGAGGATGCGCTGCTGAAGCTTCCTGGGGTGGTTGATGCTGCCGTGATTGGTATTCCCTCCAAGGAGTGGGGTGAGACACCCTTGGGCTTTGTGGTCGCGGCGGGTGGCGAGCGGCTGGACCTCCCCGCGGTCTGCGCTCGCGCCAACGCGGAACTCGGCAAAACCCAGCGCATCTCGGCGCTTAAGCAGCTGCCCGAGCTGCCGCGGAGTCACATCGGTAAGATTCTGAAGACCGCGCTTCGTGACCTGGTATCTGAGACTTGACCCTCTTTACTGCGCCACGTAGCGTTCACAGTCCTTTTTGCTGCCCCGGCAGCGACTGTTAGCTAAAACAGGCGCAATGACGCGATAAGCCAGATTCTTCAGGAGAATGTTCATGGGTAATGCCTATATTGTTGATGCCTGCCGCACCCCCCGCGGCATTGGTAAGGTCGGGAAAGGCGCACTCGCGCATCTACATCCCTCTTACTTGGGTTCCGCCGTGCTCTCTGCGATGTCCGAGCGGAATAACCTGAATACCGCCGAGGTCGACGACATCATTTGGGGCACATCATCGCAAACGGGCAAGCAGGGTGGTGATTTGGGCCGCATGGCAGCACTCAACGCCGGCTACGACGTGCGCTCCTCGGGCGTGACCTTGGACCGCTTCTGCGGCTCGGGCATCACTACCGTGAACCTCGCGGCAGCACAGATCATGTCGGGTATGGAAGATCTGGTGATAGCAGGTGGCACCGAGATGATGAGCTACCACGGTCAGATTGCAGATCCTTCCCAACCGCCCATGATCGACTCGGGCAACCTCGAGCTCCGCGCCATGCATCCCCAGTCACAGCAGGGCGTCTGTGCCGATGCCATCGCCACCCTTGAGGGCATCGATCGTGATGCGGTAGATGACCTCGCATTGGTCAGTCAGGCCCGTGCCGCGCAGGCCATTGCCGAGGGCCGTTTCGACAAGTCTCTGGTCACGGTCAAAAATCCCGACGGCACCGTCGCACTCGATCACGAGGAATTCCCTCGGCCTGAGACTACCAAAGAGGGCCTGTCAGAGCTGAAGACTGTCTTTAGCGTGGTGCGGGATGTGCCGGTCGATGAGGCGGGTACCACCTACGGCACTTTGATCCAACAGAAGTACCCGGAGATCACTGAGTTCAACCATATCCATCATGCGGGCAACTCCTCAGGCGTGGTCGATGGTGCCGCGGCGCTGCTGCTGGCCTCCGAGGCCTATATGGAAAAGAGCGGCATGACGCCGCGGGCGCGGGTTGTGGCCACAGCGAACATGGGCGATTGCCCCACGCTGATGCTAAACGCGCCGGTACCGGCGGCGCAGAAAGTCTTGCTGAAAGCCGGGCTCACTAAAGACGATATCGATGTCTGGGAAATCAATGAGGCCTTCTCGGTCGTGGCCGAGCGCTTTATTCGCAAGCTCGATTTGGATCGAGAGAAGGTCAACATCAACGGTGGTGCGATGGCGTTGGGCCACCCCATCGGCGCGACCGGTTCGATTCTGGTGGGCACGGCACTCGATGAGCTTGAGCGCCAGAACGGCCGTTACGCGCTGATCACCATGTGTGCTGCCGGTGGGATGGCGCCTGCGATTATCATAGAGCGCGTTTAGGGGGCTCCAGCAGCGCTGGATATTGCAAGTTGCGACCCGCGGTCACACAAAGATCTTTTCGCTCGCTTTAAACACCTCAGTTGGTGGGCTCGGCGGCTTTACTGCAATGAGACCGTCAGGCCTACCAATACAGCGAGTACAGCGACGGCAATCGGCAAAATCTGGTCTAGACCTAATGAAAGAGATCCTTTCTCACTCGTCATCGCCTGCGGGATCCAGATCAGACCCAATGTCACAGCAACCGTCGAATACAGGAGGCTTATAAAGGAGAAAGCGAGGGCTGGACCCAAGGTGGTCGGCGTGCTCAGTTGTGACAGCGCCGCGACAATACCCATGGAGAATCCCAGCCATCCCAGGCCCAGAATCTTTTTGGCCCAATCGGTAGCGTAGCCCTCATGGAAGAGCCGCCCGATCAGAAAAACCAGCAACCCAACGCCGGTCATGACCATGGCAACCTGTGGATACCAGAACATCGCCAGCCCATCGGGCGATACTGACGTTGTGGCCCAGGTCAGCATGATTATCACACCACCTGTGCCAGCTGCCTTGCCCACTACAGAACGCGCCCCAAGCAAGTTCTGGTTGAGCGAGTCCAGAAAAAGTAGTCGCACGATACCGGTATAGACCAGTGTGAGAATAGCAATAGCCACAGCGGGGGCTATGTGGTCGCGGTTGTATTCGGCAGCTAGCATGCTGATCACACCGATCAGAAAGCCCGCGAGCCCCACCGGCAATGCGGCCTCGGCCACCAGCCTGCATTCGGAGGGCCTGAACCTGACCACGGCGGCCACGGACAACAGGCTCCCCATAACAAAAACGAGGCTTGCTGCGTCCAAAACTGATTCTAGCATCACAAACGTCCTCTAACTGGAGCGGGCGGCCGTCTGCCCACAGCTATACAGCTATACAGCGATGTAGCGATCGACAGTGGCGTCATACTCCCAAGCTGATTTGCCCTCATCCTCGGGTGGGGAGGAAGGTTTCGCCTGAGCGATCGCGATGTCATGGAACTGCGTAGCCAGCTCTGAAGACCGATCCTCAGCAAGGCCTTGAACCATCGTTTGCATTTCTTTAAGAGCATTAATCAGCGCTGAAGCTTGAATGGTGGCGTGATCGCTACCGGGAACGATCTCGAGTTTCTCATCGCCCACGCTCAGCCACAGAATCACTTCTTCCTGAAGCAACTTATCGAGCGAGGGCGCAGCACCATTCTCATCAGCCATGGCCTGATTCGTCACCGCCCAGTTGAGACTAGGAGCGGGGTCGGCCCGTGCTTCGCCCCGTTCATACCGGGCTTGAGCATCGAGTAGGGACTGCTCCAAACCCTTAAGTGTTAGCTCGTGGAATGCCGCGAAGATTCCGTTTTGAGACTGGGGTGCGTCGGTGCTGTCAGACATTGTTAAGCCCTCATTATTTTCTCTGCACGAAGTGACCGGCGGTTAAAATTTTCCGCCTCACTTTTTTCCAAGAGCTTAACCCGCCTTGCAGATAAAATCGCGCTAAAAATTGACTCCGAGAAAAAGTCCCTCTGGTTCGGCGAAGCATAAGCAGGGTAGCCTCTCAGTCGGAAGCCGGCGGATTCATTGAGAGGGTCGTGGCCAACAAGGCTGCGCAGTCGCCATGGATAACCGAGTTTTCTCTCTCTATAGTGGGCGGTTAAAGTAGCGAGGTCAGGCCATGAGATCTTTTTTAGCCGTGTTATTGGGTGTGGGCACCTACCTGGGGTGCATGGCAACGGGTTGGTTCAATGGCGTATTCGCAGCATTCTTGGCAACCATCGTGTATGTCTTCGCCAGCGTGTTCAAAGGCTTCAAAAAGAAAAAGCCAGGCACTGATTCTGATGAATTGGTGGAGTAGGAAGACATCAGATAGCCGGCTGCGCCGCTCACTGCAAAGACCGTATTAAAAAGCTACTGAAACCTGGTTTGCTTTCAGTTCGGCTTCACAAGCTGAGGCTCTCAATAAGCAGAATCTCTTATGGGGCGCGTCAGTGAAGTTGCTTACCCGGCTGCGGTACCGATGACGTGGCGGACCTAAGGGTAGTCTTGAAGCTTTGCCCCTTCTGGTTGAGATAGTTCTCGTAGACCTCAAGCAGATTCATTGCGTGATTCAGCAGCCTTTTGGAGCCTTCGTGCCCCGTTTCTGCGCCGCTACAAGCGGTTGATAAAAGCTGCTGATTGATGAGGAAGGCGAAGAATGTGTCAGGTAGTTCGGGATATTTCTCAGCAAATTGGCGGACCAGCATTACCGCAGCACTGCCCACCTCTGCGCTGATCCGAAGAATCTCCTGATCGTTGGTCGCTTGGTCTTTTTTGGCGCGAAACTTCTCAAAATCTACCACCTGCTCACCCATCGCGACCTTACTCCCTGCTGCAGCCTGTACTACGGGAATCATCGGCTGAAAGGGGGTCATGCTTTAATTTTTTGGTGCTAAGCGGTGGCTTAAGAACGCCGAATGCCAGGTGTGCGAACTACCGCTGGGCGCCGCCCGACACCCATCCCTCAGAGGCGTGTAAGCAGGGTATCAATCCTGATCCGGCAGAAGCCAGAACTTGAATCGGCTCTGGATTCTGATGTTGGCGAGATAGATTGCAGTGGTTGCACGTGCCCGTGCCCAGGCGCTCGGCCTGCTTTGAATGAAGCGCCTATTCGTTAGCTGGAGTTGCTCCTCGATACTGTCGAGGTCGGCGTGCATAACCTGCAGGGAGCGTCTGGACTCTGCTACTTCCATTGTTTCTGCGAGCATATCTTTCTACCTCATGTGGTATGAATGCGCTGACTCAACACTATATGTTGGAATCAAAAGCAGGGTAGGCGCTAATATTGTGGTCATGTAAGACCAAATATCACCAATTTGAGGGCGAACTCGCGACTGGACCAGCAAGTGCCCCACAAGAGCGCCTGGCTTATCTAAAAACGAATCGACATCCACGCAGTTTGAGTGGTGGGCAACGCTAAAGCAGACAACGTAACGAGAATAACCGAGTGTTTGTTTGCCGAGGTCACCAGCCGACTTATACCTGGTGTTGCTGATGCTTGGCCGCCGTAGCACAAGTCAGTGATTGCGGCGTCGAGCGCGATTCTCTACTCGCTGGAGATAAAGGGTTGAGGCGGTTGTTTTACTTGCAGGGTCCTCCTAATTGGCCACGCTACGGCAATACGCAATTCATGGCGCGATTTGGCACCTCTGGACCCATTAAGCTCTCCGCAAATTGTCCGATATTTTGCCCAGTATGGAAATGCGGGTGACAGGCATGAAGCGGCATAGCGGAACACAGAACGAGGAGTCTTCCGATCGGCTGGCGTCTCGACTAGAGGTGGTGAGAGAGGGCAATCTGATCTTTTTGAGTGCTTCTTCAAGGCTGGTGTGCCAGCTCGATGAGTCGCGCCGACAGCTCGACAGACTCGAGCGGTACGCTACCCGTATGCTCCGCAGCGTTGGCGCTCAGTAAGCGATCCCGGTTTACCCCAACGGCCTCAGAACTCGTAATACCTATTTTCGTGAGCGCGTCTCAGCCGATGGTGGTCAGCAGGTTTTTCGGTAAATCTCCGACACCGTATCGTCGGTCGAATCGGTTGGCCATTTTCTGCTGAATGCCCGTTGCAACAATTCGCCACCGCCCATCGCCTCGACCTCTTGTGGGTTGACATCGGCATAGTCCATCAAAACTTTTTTTAGCGTGCCAATGCTGGTGTCTGAGGGAATGCAGGCCTTGCGCCGCACCATGTCAATATCTCCGTCGGCCCAGCTACCCAAATAGCCCGCGCACCAGCCCTTGTCATAATTGGCTTCACTGTTGCAATTGGCGATGACGCCTTTGCCACTATAGAAGCCCGCTGAAACGCCTGTGCTGCCGAAGATGGCAAATTTGGCTGCAATTAACGCAATAATGATTCTCTTCATATCATGCTCACGCTCGGTTTGGTCCTGTGATGACAATAGCGACGCTTGCTATCGGATTGACAAGACAGTAGCACTTCGCGCTAAAAATATCGCGTATTGAGCCAGCGAGCGAGCGACCCAACTCGGCAAGATAAAGTCTGATCTGCGAGCCCGGATATCGAAAGCAAGCTTTGGCAGTGATGCTTAAGGATTACAACACGGAAAATGTGTAGCAAGAGATGTATTCGCGCGACTTGAGAAAAACTTGTTGAATAAACCTCTTCCGGGGGGGTTGTGCCACTCATGCTTGAGGGGCACTCCGCCGCCTTAAAAAATTTACATTGACAGCTAAATACACTTGCACTTCCGTCGATATCTATTCTTGGAAGGCTGCCACATTGCGCCGCAGTTTAAAGATCACCACTTTTGCGGAAGAGAAAAGTGAAAAGAGACGGTCACATTCTGATTAAGGGCATTGACAGTGAGAGTCCATGCGTCAAAGTCGAGGGATCGAGGGAGATGTTGTATCTTCAACTGCCCGGTACTGAGGGCAAGTGCGAAATACCAGACGCATTTAGGATTCAGTTCCAGCACTATTTTGAAGATGTTCTCGGCGCCCAAGCATCGATACACAAAGCATTAGCATATTGCCTCATCTTGGAGGGCAGGCCTTTCTTCAAATGCAGAGTCGAGACTGCCAAGGAAGTCGTGCTGAAGGAATCTGCAGAACGTAAGAACTTGATAAAAGCTTGTTAGTAGGTGCAGGCACCTGATATCTAGTAATTAGCTCTAGGTTTGCCAAATCAGAAATTATTACCTTGTCGCGGTAATGCTCACGTTCCGAAACACGTCGAAAAGCACGATTCAGAAGGAAATGAACCTTAATTTAATGCTTCCGAGGGTGCTGGAGGACCTTACCCGGCATATGCGACCTACCCCAAGTCTATCCAGCCTACTGATAATTGCGCTCTTATCTGCTTGCGGTGGCGGGGGCGGTGGCTCGACGGAAACCAGTGTGATCGCGATCCCTCCGTCGCCACCAGCTTTTGAGTCGCCGCACCCTGATACCTGGGAGACCAAGAGTGCTTCGGAAGCCGGGTTTGATGAGGATGCCCTCGACAGTGCCTTTGAGTACGCCGTAACCGATGGGTTTTACACCCAAGCGGTGCTACTGATAAAAGATGGCAAGCTTGTTAGAGAACGTTATCGCGGCATCACCGATGCGGAAGCTGCGGGCCTTGCGTCGATCTCGAGCTTGCCTGAGGGGCAGAACGCCAGCTATTGGCAGGATCTTTACGGCGATCGAGATGCGGCCAGCACAGTAACATCCTGGTCTACTGCCAAGTCATTCACCAGTGTCTTGATCGGTATGGCGATCGAACAAGGCCTTATCCAATCTGCTTCGCAATCGGCATCCGACTTCATCGATGAGTGGGAAGCAGATGATCGGGCAAGTATTACGATTCAGCAGCTACTGGATATGCGCTCTGGTCTCGTGCCAAAGTGCTCGAATTTTGAGACAGCGGTGGTGGGCGAATGCGGCGACTATCCGAGCGCGAGTTCTGGTGGCGATATTTTATATGCAACGGATCAGATATCTGGATGCATTGACCGCGAGTTTGCCGTGCCCGGCACGGTTTATCCCTGGGTGTCGCCACAGGGAGACGGCGCGTATGAGGCAGGACAGTTCTATTACTCCAACTGTGACACTCAGGTGCTGGGTGAGATCATTTTTCGCGCAACGGGTCAGGATCCGGGACTGTTTGCACAACAGAACTTGTTTGAGCCCCTGAATATAGAAGCAGACTGGTGGCGCGACGATGTTGAGACGGGTCAGGCGAACGGGAATTATCTGACTTACTGCTGCCTTGATTCCACGGCACGAGATTTCGCCAAGTTTGGTTACATGCTGTTATTGGGCGGCATTGAAACCTCTGAGGGGAAAAGCTACGCCTCATATGTATCGACGATATTGGGTCAGGACGAGACCTACCGAAACCAGTTCTGGGCCTACTGCGACAGCGAGCCTTTTTCGGCATCCCCTGATTGCGAGAATGTCTTGGTGATGACGATAGGCTTTGATGGCCAGTACATTCTGATCGATCAAAAGAACGATATTGTCCTGGTACGCACTAGCCTCTATGAGCCCATTCTTAATTTTTCTGATGAGCGAAAGATGCGCCTTAACCCTCTGCTGCTATCAGAGTCCAATTGGTTAGCCTCGCTACCAATGGCAATGCTTGGGCCACGATCGGAGTTCGGCATTTTGCGCTTTTATTTGGCGGTTGCTGACGCGCTCCAGAGAGACAGTTAATCTTTCAGTGTCTCGCATTGCCGACTCAGGTTGGATTTGATGTCTTCTTGGCAAACTCTTCCTCAGCCTGCGTGAACCAGCCGATGACGCTATTCCAATAGTTGTCACCGAAACGCTGACGAAAGCGTCGCGTTTCCTCATGGCTCTCGTCTCTCCAAACCAACAGGCGTTGAGAGATGAATGACGCGCTCAATGTGATTCCGCATTCAACCGTGATGCAGTATTTCCACTCGTGAAAGTTTTGAGGGAAAGGGGAAGTCATCATATTGCGTTGTCCTCTAGGAAAGTCAGGCGAAGGGTTATGTGGAGGGGTGGACCAGCCTTGCGGAATGGCCTCTGCGATTTACGCGGATCCGCAGCGTTACCTTCGCCTTCTGTCAGCAGATACAAGCGGTGAGCGGACGCAAAACACGCGCCACACTCACCGTTGCAATAGCTTCAGAAGTTAAGTTGCACTCTAACGCCGATGTTCCGGCCAGGGAGCGGCACCTCGTTCTTGACGAAAGACGCGTGGTTTCGGGATACCTCATCTGTCAAGTTGCGAGCGAAAGCACTCAACGTTAGCCGCGAGGAGTCATTGAGGCCGTAGGACCAAGAGGCAAAGGCATCTATACAGGTGAAGCCATCAGTCACCGACTCTCCGGGAGCCACGCTGTTCTGCTTTTCAACATCCTTGACCAGCAATCTTGCCGAAAAATTATCCAATGTGTACTGGGCCGAGAAGATATTCCTCGCTGGAACAATTCTCGGGACGTCCTCGCCATCTGTGAACTCAGCATTGACCTCATCTCGCGCCAGGCTCAATTGCAAAACCCCACGTGGGAGTTCGATCACCTTGCCAATCTCGATTTCGTAACCGGTGAATTCAGCGTCGCGCTGCCTGTACTCAGCCAGCATCAAACCACCATGGTCTGCATGCTCTTCATCATGGTGATCTTCATCGTGATGCTCTTCATCCATGTGTGACTCATGCTCCTCCTCTAGCTCATCACGGAGATAGATGTAGTTGTCAATCCGGTTGTGGTACACGGAGGCCGTCCCATACCAGCCGTCGCGCTCGAAGCTGAAGTTCAGATCAATGCTGTCTGCGCGCTCAGTATCCAGTGTGATGTCGCCCACTTCGTAGCGGTTGGTCGCAAGGTGCTCGCCGTTCATGAACAGCTCAATCGATGACGGTACCTTGCTAACACTGGAAAGGCCCAGCGACACGCTAGAGTACTCGTTCAGTTCGCGAGTCAACATTGCAGCGATGCTAAAGGCGTCCTCTTTATAGGACTGCGGCTCAAAGGTCATTTTACTTTCATGGTGATCATCATGATGCCCCTCATCGTGATCCCCTTCATGCTCCTCATCGTGGTCCTCGTCATGCTCGCCTTCATGCTCATCATGATCTTCGTCATGGTGCATTTCAGATAAAAATCCATCCCGCTCTATGCGATCGAATCGCACGCCTAGATCAAGATTTGCAAATCCCAAATCATCCGAGCTAAAGAAGCCGAGCGTGGTCTCAGTCGAATCAACTGGCGCCATGAAAGCCTCTTCTCCGAGGATCGACGTCTCTTCCTTGGCGTAATTGAAGACCAGCCGTCGCACTCTTTCCCCAGCACTCAAGTCCAGCGCCACCTGAATCTCTGTCGACTCATTGCTGAACACAGTGGGGCCATGCTCATCATGCTCTTCTTCCTCGTGCTCTTCTCCCTCGTGCTCGTCGTCGTGGCCAACCTCCATATGGCCCTCAGAGAGCTCGTAATCAGTATCTTTGAGCACGAAGTCAACAGAATTGAGCCAGCCGAAAGAGGTGTTGAGGGATCCTCTGAACGTCAAAGTTTCAGATTCAGTTTCAGCGTAAACGCGTTCTTCGCCATGCCCATCGTGGTGGTCTTCGCCGTGTTCCTCGTGATGGTCTTCGCCTTCATGCTCTTCTTCGTGATGTCCGTCATCGTGATCGTCGCCATGACCGCCGTGTCCACCAGGCGGTTCAACATGAAAGGGAATACCGTAAGTGGAGCTGAGATCAGTATAAGAGACACCGACATAACCCCAGTCGCCTGTTGTAGATAAACCCAGGCGATGGGCAGTAGATTCGACGTCGGAGTTGGCTAACTCGCCCGATTTATCGTGCTCCTCATGATGATCTTCATCATGCTCGCCTTCGTCGTGTTCTTCGTCGTGGTGTTCTTCTTCCAGATGAAGTATTGCATTGTCTGGAATTTCAAAATTTTCCAGATCCTGGTCTTGAAAGCTGTAGGTGATGTTGAGTCCACCTACGTGGCCTCGTGCCGCAAAATCCATGGCTTCGCCGTCATTCACTGATTGAGCCTCACCTCCTAGGAATCCGCTGAAACTTTCGAGATCAGATATAGGAATCGTGTTATCAACGACATTGACGATGCCGCCAACTGAGCCGTTCGAATACATGAGAGCAGATGGGCCACGCACAATCTCTATTTGTTGTAGGTCAGACAGCGACACGTCAATGGCATGGTCCGGGCCTAATGCGGATACGTCCCTGATTACTGTGCCGTTATTCAGTACCTTGACTCGGGTGCCACTTAAACCACGGATGATCGGCTGACCCGCCACGGCGCCAAAATCTGCGGTTGCCACACCCACCAATGAGTCAATGTGTTCACCGAGTGACTGAACGCCATAATTTGCTATGTCCTCACCACTGACAACGTGAATGGGCTTCACTAATGAGTCCGTCGCGCCTGTAAACGACGCTGTGACCACAACTTCCTCGGTCAACGTGTCGTCCTCGCCAAAGGCCGCTATGGGTAACATATAAACAACTGCAACTGCGTGGGCTACTGATCGGCGCATGCCAAGCTCCTAATAAAATTCCTTGGGAAAATACCGTTTCTAAAAGTCAGGACGCAGAGTCGGCAATGGTTGTCAAAATTGACTGCCTCAATGGCTCCGTCAATTCAGCGATCATCAGCTCAGCTATCGCGCCTTGGGGCTGCTTTTGTTGTGATGATACATCATATCATTATCAACGCCACGCTTTTTAGTCATGAGGAAAGCTAATCAGAGCGTGAAAAATTCTCACTTGCCGAATGTCTATCAAGCGATGCTAGGATCGCTCGTCTGCTTGGCTAAGTCGCAAACAGGCTTGGATCTTGATTGAGCGAATTCAGCGCCTCCTCATAAACCCAACATACAACGAGATATGCCGCCAACTGCTGTCAATGTGATTACCGGCTTCCTGGGCGTGGGAAAGACCACGGCCATCTTGAATCTCTTGCAGCAGAAGCCAGACGACGAGCTGTGGGCGATATTAGTCAACGAGTTTGGGGAAATTGGCGTTGATGGTGGCTTGATGCAAGGTCAAACCCCATCCCGGGACGATCTCATGGTCTTGGAGATTCCTGGCGGGTGCATGTGTTGTGCTGCTGGCCTGCCACTGGAGATGGCCTTGAGCCAACTCTTTTTTATGGCCTCGCCCGATCGCTTAATCATTGAGCCGACAGGCCTGGGGCATCCCGCCGAGGTTTTGAGTGTGCTAGCTAGCGATGCCTATCGAGATCGTCTAGAGCTCCACACGACGGTAGCCTTGGTCGACGCTCGTAATATGGCTGACAATGGACACTGTGAGCATCCCAGCTTCATACAACAGCTGGAGATCGCGGATGTCATTTTGGCAAACAAAGCGGATTTGGCGACACCCGCGGATCTGCAGCGGTTGAACACATATTTGGAGCAGTTAAACGTGCCCCATACTGGCGCGCTTCCCGTTGAGCGCGGCACCATGGACCTTTCGATCCTTGGCGGGCGTTCTGCCTGGTTGCCAGTAGAGAGAGCACATCACCATACTGATCCAGACTATGTCTTAGCCGCAGATTTGCCCATGCCTGCTTGCGGGTTCTTGCGAGCCGATAACAGCGGCGAAGGCTTTGAGAGCATGGGCTGGCGTTTTAGCGCCGACAAAACCTTTCATTACGCCAAGGTGGTTGCTTTTTTGAAGGGTGTGGATGCCGACCGCATTAAAGCAGTGCTGATCACCGACGAGGGCATTGTAGGTTTTAACATGAGTGGATCTGCGTTTTCAGAGGTGCAGATAGACGAATGTCTCGAGAGTCGTTTGGAGATTATCTCGTTGGAGTCCAATCCGCAGTGGGAACAGGCGCTATTGGAGTGCGTGGCAACTCAATGAAACCTGAGTGCAGCCGATGAGCGGAGGTTGATCAGACGCCTCTCAGATAGATCTGCGAGGATTGGTTCACGATTTTGCCGTCATGCTCCCCGGTCACTGTGAGGATGATCGACTCATAGCTCGCTCCTTCCGTCAGTTCATAGGCAAAGCTGACGCTACCTGAGCGGTCTTCGAGAGCAATTTCATTGACGTCGAGGACCACGTTGCGGGTGCCTTGCACCTTCAATGAGACATTTTTGGAAAATATGGGTCGAGAAAAGTTTACGGTCATCGCGCTTTTCTCCCCGACCTGTACCCGAGCCATAGAGGGGTGCACCACGTCAAACACGGGCTTCGGTGGCACCAACCCAGCCATTCGGGCAATAGTTCCCTGTACCAGTCCCATGTTGTTCGGGTTGAACATCATATGGTCGTAGCAGGCGTAAGAGGCCCCCGACACGCTCAGCAAGCACACGGCTGCCAGTATTTTGACTAGCTTACTCATTTCACTCCCTCGCTTCGCTGCTTGGCGTGTTATCACTGTCCAAGAGCGCTCAGGTGATATTTCTGGCTGAAGTATACATCTTTAAAGAGGGCGCGGCAGCGGCCGCCAGCGTGGCGAGTAGCACCGCGCCTAGCATAAGTGCGGCCTCGGGCGTCAATAAGGCCGCGTCCAAATAGAGACCAAATCGAGAGAATACGGCGTCTCCTACCATGGAGAGCGCCGCATAGAGGCTCACTCCCCCCAACAGCATGCCTAACAAGCAGAGGATCACGGCCTCCATTTCGACAAGACAAAATAGATAAAAGGGGCTAGCGCCCATCATCCGTAATAAATGAATTTCCTGGCGCCGCTCCCGGATAGAAGCCAGCAGCACGGCGCCCATACCTAGCACCGCCGCGAGCAGCACCAGAGCAGAGATCAATCGCAGCACGTTTTCAAACATGCTCATCATCTGCCACAGCTCAGACAGCGCAACGCCCGGCAAAATAGCCATCAGTGGCTCTCCCGCGAACTGATTGATCTGGCGTTGCACATTGAAAGTGCTCATTCTCGACTTTAAACCGAGCATAAAGGCGGTGATGCTATCGGGCTCTGAAAAGTCGGTGTCGGGCGCATTCGCCGGTGCAAATGCACCAATCGGCACTGTGGACCCACCGGCATGCATTGCCTCAATACCCTCTAGCCGCACATGGATAGTTTGATCGACTGGCGTGCCGGTGGGTGCCAGAATCCCTACGACAACGAATGGCTGATTGTCGTGCTTGGTGAAGCTGGTGCTCGCCAAGCCATGCGCAAGAATGATCTCGGTCCCCACGGAATAACCCAAAGCCGATGCCACCTCTGAGCCCAGTACGGCGTCGAAAGTACGCTCAAACGCTTCGCCTTCGAAAAATGCCAGGTTGCGCTTTTTGCCGAAGCTAAAGTGCTCGAAAAAGGCCTGCGTCGTGCCAACGACGCGGTAACCCTCGTGGGAGTCACCCAGTGAAATGGGAATTGCCCACGCGATGTCGTCGGAATCGGCAATATCACGATAGGCCTGCCAACTGATGTTGTCTGTGGGGGAGCCGATGCGGAACACGGAGTAGAGCAGCAGGTTCAGCGATCCGGTCTTGGCACCAACTATAAGATCGACACCGGATACGGTACTCGCGAAACTGTCGCGAGCTTGCTGGCGGATCTGCTCGATTCCGAGCAGCACGAAAATAGCGACGCTGATGGCCATTAGCGTCATGATCGCAGAGCCCTTGCGACTCAGTAGGCTTCTCACTGCCACTCTCAAAAACATAATTCAGCAGGGCCTTCGTGCGATGTCGGACAGTGCCTCGAGGCGGGTGAAGTGCTCCGCGAGCGCCATGTCATGACTGACAAATATCAAGGTCATGTCACGGCTGCCAATCAGTTCCATCAATAAAGATAGAAAGTTATCGCGGTTTTCGCTGTCAAGAGAGGATGTGGGTTCGTCCGCAATCAAAAGCAAGGGTGAATTGATCAAAGCTCGCGCAATTGCCACTCGTTGCTGCTGCCCCATACTGAGATTAGACGTGGGCTTGACCCAGTCACTCTGTTCAATCCTCAAGGTGCTGAGGAGTGCGCTTGCCTCGTCCCGCCACTGCACACTACCGCCAGCCGAGAACGTCCTGGCGAGTCCGATATTGTCGATCGCATTGAGATAAGGGATGAGATTGAAACGCTGGAAAACGCAGCCAATGTTGTTTGCTCGAAACTGGTCTCGCTGCTTGCCGGACATTTGGTCCAAGCGCTGGTCCAAAACGGAGACGTTTCCACGGGTGCACGCCAGCAGTCCGCTCATTATGTTAAGCAGTGTGGTTTTGCCGGCCCCCGAGGGGCCATGGATCAGAACGCGCTCGCCACGCTCGACGCCCCACTGCTCAATATCCAGCAATTGCCTTTGGCTATCATTCTCGTAGGAAAATTGGACTCCAGTCAGCTGGACGGCCATGGTGATATTCGGTCAGTCGACCGTCCCCCTGTCTTATCGGGAGAAAATGATACCCTATAAAGCTGGTTCCCAATGGTTCGATATGTTGGGCGGAAAGGGTTTGAGGAACGTTCTGTGAATGTGATTTTGAAAACACTGTTCTGGGGGGTATTGTTGCTGCTGGTGGGCGCGGGTCATGGCGCGTGGGCGCAAAATGACGCGGTGAGCGCTGAAGAAAAGAGCGCATTCACGACCGTCGAGTGGGCCGATCTGATTCCCCCTGAGGTTTTGGAGATCCTGCTGAACCCGCCCAGTTATATCGCCGAGATTGAAGACGGCTCAGCTGAGGATCAAATAACCAGTCAGATGAAAAACACGCTGGCCGAGGAAGAGGAAGACGCGTACCGGCGTGCGCTGGCGTCAACAGATGTGAATCCGGCGATGGACGGCCAAAAAATCCGCATCCCTGGCTTTGTGGTCCCGCTCGAATTCGATGAGGAGCAAACCATCAGCCAGTTCTTTCTGGTACCTTATTTTGGCGCCTGCCTGCACATGCCGCCGCCACCGCCCAATCAAATTATCTTAGTGGACGCGCCTGAGGGCGTACAGATGTCTGCGCTTTACGAGCCGTTCTGGTTAGAGGGCCAGGTGAGTACGGTTGTCACCGAAAATGACATGGCTAAGTCCGCTTATGCCATGCACCTACACAAGCTCTCGCCTTATAGCGAGTGACTTTCTCAGTTGGTTAAGTCGACCTGAGGGGACTGCGGCGTGGCCTGACCAGCGCCCTGACTCCAGTCTGTCACCCACAATACGTCGATTCTCTCCAAGCCGAAGGGTAGTGCACCACGCTGGAAAGCAATTCGCGTCAGCGCCTCGTTGCTCTCACATTCGAAGGTGTAAGTAGCCGACACGTCGCTATGGGAGTCAGCGTCAGGTGCGTCGCCGCCATCATCGTGATCATGACGCTCATGCGCGTGGTTATCTGAGGCCTTCGCGTGATCCTCGTCGTGGTTGGGATGGTCGTCCGCGTGCTCCTCAACGTGCTCGGCATGTTCCTCTGGCTGCGACGGGACGTTACCGACGCTCATTATCGAAGAAACATCAACGCTTGCGTCGATCAGTTCACAGGAGTTGCCCTCCAGAACGAACAAGTCATTCGGCGCCATCAAAATGGCCTCCGCCCGCTCCACCGCCGCTTTTTGCTCCGCTGTTACGGCAGCCGTTTCAAAGCCGACTAGGCTTTGCGCTGGGGAGTTGAACGTTATCTGCACGTCTCTGCCTTCTGAGGACAAAAGTAATTCCGCAGCACCGTGCTCATGTGCACCCCCTGCGGCCCAGGCGGTGCTGCAACCACAAGCTATTGCGTTGAACATCAAAAGGCGCAGAGGTTTACAGGAGCATGGAGCACTTATTAAGTGTTTAGCATGCATGGGCGGCCCTGCAGGATTTAAAGTTCATTGCATGACTTAAAGCGACGATCCCCGACCCCAGGACGGTGCCGGCCGTCTCGAGTGACTCGCCGCCCATGTCATGGGCCAAGAGGGCCGAGAAACTGAGAATGCAGATTCCAGCGATTCCCAAAGCGACCACCGTGAGACTTCTGTGCAGGCGGCACCCAAGAGTGAGTGAGAAAACGCTGATAGGGATAATGAGTACCAGCAGGCCGAGATGAATCCGCTCATCCGCAAGACCCGAGAGTGCGCCGGAAGGGAAAAGAGCCAAAAACAAAGGCACCGCTAGGCAATGCAATGCACAAGCAAAGGAAAGGCCGATAGCCGCTTTGTCGCCTGCTTCCGTTGTGAACATTTGGTTCATCATAATGTTACTGAGTGGCCTTCGCTTTGCTCACACCGGAAGCATCTACCTTTGATTTCTAACTGTGGGCTGATCGCGTTGAACCCGGCAGCGCTGGCTGCAGTTTGAAGCGCCTGAACCGCATCGTTTGATAGAGAAATTTCTTCAACATGACGGCAACTGCCGCAGATTAGGAATTGCGAACTATCGTGTTTGTGTGAGCAAGAAATATGCGCGCAACAGACATACTTGTTTGCAATATCTAATTTGTGAATGAGATTCTGATCTTGGAAGAGATCCAATATTCGGTACACGGACATGGCTGGCATGTTGCTCCCGTTGCCGGCATTGCATCTCTCCGCAATTTCATAGGCAGAAAGTGCGGCGTCGGCTTCGATCAGCACTGACAATACCTGCTTGCGGCGCTTAGTGAATCTGACGCCCGCCTGAATGCATTTTTGTTCAGCGGCAGCCATCACTTTCTCGTAGTCAACCATGCTCATTGGTGATGGACGGTTTCACGGTTAATCAAGGAATCGATACAATATATCAAGTAGGGCGAAATGTGCATGTTTTAGCTCGTCCCGAGCTTTAGTTGGTCATGCACCAGGGCTCACCAGATTGCTGCTGACTTTGATAGGCTGGCGCCCTCGGTCGGAGAATTGTCATGATGAAAGCCGCTGTATTCGAGGGTCCCGGGCGGCCACTGGCCATCAAGGAAGTGCCTACGCCAAAGATCGGTGACGCCGAGATGTTGGTCAGGGTGAGACGCTGCGGCATCTGCGGCACTGATATCCACGCCTCTCGAGAGGGTCCGTTTATGGCGCCCCAAGAGACCGTTTTCGGACACGAATTTGTCGGCGACATTGTTGAGGTCGGAGCAGCGGTGCCTGGAGAGAAGTTCGCACCGGGCGACCGTGTGACCTCCTTGCCTTTCATTGGTGAAAAGACCATTGGTCTGGGTGAAATCTCAGGCGCGTACTCAGAGTTCGTCAAGGTGGGTCATGAACTCGTGCTGAAGATTCCAGAGAATCTGAGCGATGATCATGCCGCATTGATTGAGCCGCTGGCCGTAGGCTTGCATTCGGTCAAGATGGCCGAAGGCATCGCTGAGAGAGATGTGTTGATTATTGGCGCAGGCCCTATCGGATTGGCCTGCGCTATATGGAGCCGTTTCCTAGGCGCCCGCTCAGTAATCCTGAGCGAAATG
The DNA here is from genome assembly GCA_902623175.1 of Halieaceae bacterium. GTDB lineage: Bacteria > Pseudomonadota > Gammaproteobacteria > Pseudomonadales > Halieaceae > Luminiphilus. Next base: position 68,905 of record CACNSR010000008.1, on the reverse strand, counting down.
GCGGCCGCGAGACTGGAAATGGCGCGCAAGCTTGGGTTCACTCATTTTGTTGACCCGGCTGACGATGTGGGCGCGCAGTTTCAGGCACTGACGGGTGCGGCACCAGCGGTGCAGCTTGAATGTGTCGGGGCCCCCGGCATGTTGCAGGCCTGTATCGACCGGGCCGCCGCAAAAGGTGTAATTATGGGGATCGGCGTCTGCGACCATCCCGATCAGATCGTGCCGCTGACGGCTTTCATGAAGCAACTGCGTATCCAGTGGGCCGTGGGTTACGAAAAGGAAGACTTTCAGTACGCCATCGACATGATGGTAGCGGGGCGGGTGGATGCCAGCGCCATGATCACCGACGTGGTTGGCCTGGGAGAAGTGCCCGACGCTTTCGAAGCGCTGCGAAACCCTACCCATCAATGCAAGGTCCTCATAGACCTGACGCGGTAAGCGCGCTCAAATCAGTGGGGCTAACGCTGGGCTCGCCTCATCCATCCCGCTTCGAGTAGCAACCGACCTGAATAAAAACAGATATTAAAAAATTTGTTGGGGCCGGGCGGATTCGAACCGCCGACCTCTGCCACATCAAGGCCGATTGGCCGCACTGAGACACGCGAAGCCTCGAAAGAAGTAGCCGCGTATGTTTCCGAAATCAACATTGCCGCTTTGACACCTCCCGCTCTGCTAGCTTCGACAGGTAGCTGGAATCACCCGATTTAAAGCGCTCCTGGGAAGTCATAGGTTTTTCCATGCGAGGAGAAGCTTCGGAAGGTATTGGCCACGTTATGCGAGATGCTATTTTCAACAAAAGCATAATTGGTAAAGGGTTAGGAAAATAGATAGCCTAGAGAGCGAAGACACTGTGGCTACGAGCATGGAATCCCTCCAGCAATATATCAAACAGCCCCTTATCTCCAATATGCTCTCGAAAATGGACACAGAGCTGGATAAGTCGCTGACATACCATTGCTATGCGCATACGCTCGACGTGATGAAACAAGCGCTTGCGTTGGCAGAAATAGATGATCTGAGTGAACAAGAGCGTTTATTGTTGATGATTGCGGCAGCATTTCACGATGCGGGCTTTCTCCTGCAAAGACCTAAGAACGAACCCATAGGTGCAGAGATGGCGAGAGAGGCCATGTTGGCGTCAAACGAGTTTTCCGTTGAAGAGCAAGAGATGGTTTGGCAAATGATTATGGATACGCAGTTGAATGCTGAAGGACCCGCACAAACTGCTCGCACTCACTTGTCGCCGTGGCTGTTGGACGCTGACTTGGCAAACCTGGGCAGAGATGATTTTTGGCACAAAACGACTTTGCTATCTGAGGAAATGCAAATACCAATTGAGGAAATGTTGCCCTTCACGCACACCTTGATGGCCCGCCACGGCTGGTTAAGCCCAGCAGGTCAATTGCTTTTCTCAGAAAAAAAACAGCAGAACTTGGACTTTCTGATGACAAAAATGGTTCAGTGAAATAGGTCGATGGTCTCAAGTATATCAGCTCATAAAGTTTGCCTTTTTAAGTTCTGTGTTGGAGAGAAATGTGGGTGACATTGTTCGAAGAGTTTCTAGCGCAAATCCCAAGCTTTCAGAGTTAGTAATCCCTGAGGGCAAGGTCCTTTTTAATGAGGGCGACAAGGCGAGTGCGATGTACATCGTTCAAGACGGTGAGATAGAGATTTCCATTGATAACGCCCAGCATGTCGTAGCTCATCTCCGCAAAGGGGCAAGCTTCGGAGAGCAATCTGTCATTGGTACAAAGCACAGACTGGCCTCCGCCAGAGCCACCGCAGAGTCAGTTTGCCTTGAAATTCCAGCGGGCTGGCTGGAAAAACAGATTACCAACGCCGCCCCGTTTTTGAAGACAGTATTTTCCTCACTGACGCTCCAATTACTGCAAGTCAACTTTAGATCGCTTAAGGCAAGCTCTGGCGAGGAGGGCGCTCGGTTCAAGGCAGAATCAGGTAAGCCGTCCGGTGTTGCTTATAAAATGTTCTCAGACTTTTCTCGGCCTAACTCTGTTTACTTAGGTGATTCATATGCAATCCATAACCAAGCGGCTGCTGGAAATGGACTCGTCGTAACCTCCGGAGAAATAAAGATTGTCCGAGATGGATTCCCCGTGGTGATAGGAGAGGGCGGCGTAATAGGAGTTGCTGAGGCCATCGCCGGTGCCAGAGCGCAACATGACTATGAGGTCATCTCTACTGCTAACGCACTGATAATCGACGGGGATGCTGCCTACGCTTTGATAAAAAAACTAAACAAAGGGCTCTATGGGGTTGTGAAAGGTTTTGTTTCACGCGCTATGGCAGACGATTCACTGCCAAACAGGCTGTCCTGATAGCAACAAAATTTGCATCCGGGTTTGATCATGTTGCAAGCCCTCAATGCGTGGGGTGTTACCCTCTCTCTAAGGTGTTGCAAAAATGCAGCGTGACGTTTTTTTGGCGCAACACTTTATTTCGGCGGAGCCTACTTTCCGATTTTTCCAAGAATGGTTTGTGTTTTCTCAGCGTAAGTGAAATATTACCAAGATGGTGGCAGTTTAGTATTCATGCCGCAAAAGCAAGAGAACCAACTTAATCTAGGGAGGAAGGTTAGTGATTCGGATACGCTGGACCTTGTCATTTCTACTAGTCCTATCTTTGACACTCAATGGTGTGCAGTCATTTGCACAAGATAGTTCAGGAACCAATCCAGGTGAGTTGGATGATTCGATAGTAGTAGAGGAGGTATTCGTCACTGGCTCTCTTTTGCCAAAAGGCGACTTTGTCTCTAAAGCCCCAATTGCGACTATCACCTCATCGCAATTTGAGATGTCTAACTCGGTGAATGTGGAAAACCTAATCAACTCCATGCCCCAAGTGGTTGGTGGTGCCGACCGCTCGTCGTCTTTTGGGCAGGGTATAGCCACCGCCAACCTGAGAGGCTTAGGTGAAAACAGAACTCTGGTCCTAATAAATAGCCGAAGGTTTGTTCCCACATTTCCAGACGGCGGTACGGTGGATCTTAACTTCATTCCTGTGGGTCTTATCGAGAGAGTGGAAATTTTGACTGGTGGCGCCTCGGCTGCATATGGGTCGGACGCGCTCGCGGGGGTCATCAACTTCATTTTGAAAGAGGAAACTGACGGTTGGGAATTCAATGGAGGAGGCGAGATTACTGAGCGTGGGGATGCGGAGATATATAACTTCAACCTTACGAATGGCGGTACCTTCGCCGGGGGCAAGGGGTCCTATTTAGTACACGGCGATTTTCTAAAGCGAGAGCCGATTTACTATACCGATCGGCCTTTAACCAGCACAGGTCTGGTCGATTCGGTAAACAGTGACGGCTCCTTGAGTTTGAGAAATGCAGATAATCGGTTTCCGATAACGTCCAATGCCGGACTCTTCATCCCTAACTTCACTGGGCAAGGTCCGCAGGGTTATTTTGGACTATTCGATAATTCAGGGGGTTTAAATCTCTCCCCTGCTATAGCTACTATCTACGGCGCGTCAGCATGGGGCACACCTGATGGGTCCGCCGACTTCGATAACATAAATGGCTTTTCGTACCTTCAGTTACCGCAAGAGAGACAGTCGTTCAAAGGAAAGGTCTCGTATGATTTTGGCAAGATAGAAGCTTATGCTGACGTGTACTACTCAAAGAGCAAGGTTCCCTTCAGATGGGGCGGCCCTTTTATAGGGTTCCCAACTTCCTATGGTTACACCGCCTCAATAGAAAATAACCCGTTTATGACGGAGCAGACCAAGCAGTTCTTATCCCAAAACTTCTTTCTTTACAATTTGTTCCTGCCGCAGCGGATCAGGTACCAAGATGCCAATGCCAATGGAGTGGCTGACACTGTCCGGATGCCAGCTTTATTCAGAATGTTCTCACGAGATGTAGGCGTCACGGATAACCCTAGGGTTTTTGAGTCATTGCAGATTGAATTCGGCTTTAAAGGTGACCTCGGGGAAAATTGGGGTTATGAGGTTTTTGCACAATTGGGTGAAGTCGAGAGCACGCTAGACCCCTACCCACTGCTAAATCCTGAGCGAATCCAACAAGGTCTGCTTTTGGATGAGAATGGAGACTGTCAGGACAAGTCGAATGGCTGTGTACCTCTGAATATCTGGGGGGATGACATCGGTCCTGAGGGCGCTGAGTTTATAACTTATCCGAGGGGATCGGGTAAATCTGTTACTACCAACGAGCAGAATGTGGTGATGGCGACGCTGTCTGGAAATACCGCTGACTGGTTCAGTTTGCCTGGAGACCCTGGGCCCATCGGCTTGGTGCTGGGAGCTGAGTACCTAGAAATCAACGCCAATATCAACACGCCCGACTTTATTGAAAAACAATTATTCGAGGGTTTTAGTACGAATCCATTTAGTCTCGACGCCTCTACAGATATTACTTCATTGTTTGGGGAGGCTTTGATACCACTCATCAGTGGCAAGCCCGGGGTTGATTTCTTAGAGCTTGAATTAGGGTGGCGGTGGTCTGAGCATTCCATCACCGGTTCCGCGTCAACATACAAGGTTGCGGTCTCATACTATCCAACGGCAGATTTTCAATTCAGGGCTTCCTACAATAAAGCGGTGAGGTCCCCTGCTATCAACGAGCTCTATAGGCGTCAGCAAGTGCAGTTCAACGGTATTCAAGACCCTTGTACCCAAAGGGGCTTTGATGGAAGCAATCCTCTAGCGCCCGGTAATTTTGTTTTTGTTGGCGGCGTTGGCGAGGGCGATGTGCCTATCCCGCAGACGCCAGAGTTAGCAGAAACCTGCTTTGCAACCGGTTTGCCGGAGACGGCGCTTTACGACTCATTGTTAAAAGAGATAAGTGGCATCGAAGATCGAGGAGGCAACAGCAACCTACGAAATGAAGACGCTTCAACAACGAGTATAGGGTTCGTTTGGACCCCGTATAGCATAGACGGACTCTCAGTAAGTTTTGATTATTTCAACGTAGAAATTGAAGACTACATTACAACAACGCCAGTCAACGCTGCCCAGATCATGATCAATTGTTTTGACACATCTTTAGGGCGCGGGGGTCCAGGTTCCGCTGCATGCAACGCTGTTGGGCGTGACAATGAGGGGCGCCTAAACCGTATTTTCCTTGGCTATCAGAACCTGGGCCTGCATGAGGTTAGTGGCTTTGACATCAATATAGATTATGGGTTTGAGTTTTTGTCTGGCTTTATGGACCTTAATTATTTTGCGACCAAAATCGAAGAGCGCTCAATAAAGGACAACACTTACGGCGACGTCAATTTTGATTGCGTTGGTATTTTTAACGGGGATTGCGACAATTTAATTAGCTATCCAGTTTTTGATTTCAAACATCGGATGACTGCTGGTTGGTCAAAAGGAGACTTTGATCTCCAACTCGTGTGGCGGTATTCGGGCTCACTGGATGATGGAAACGACTCGGTTAATTACTTCACGGAGCAATTGGATTCATATTCTCTATTCGATCTGTCAGCGCGATATCAAATTAATGACACTTTAGCGCTAACTATGGGTGTTCGGAATTTAACGGACAAAGACCCTCAAGCAATTGGCTCGAATTCGTGGGAGTACACCTCAACTGGCGTCAGACAGGCGCCTTCCATCTCCAATACTTACACTCAGTATTACGACGTCTATGGAAGAACCATGTTCATGAAGCTGTCGGCTTTTTTCTAACATTGTGACAGCGACTTGGAAAAATTTTTTAGCGCTGACAGCTCAAAGCGTTTCAGAAGCAATTTGAAGTTGTCAATGAGACGCTCCTTAATATTTGCTTTACTTATAAGCTTCTCGCTTGAGGCCCTTTCCGACGTTCTTGCGACGAATAAGGGCCGGTACAATTCAGGTGGTCAGATCGTAGAAGTCGAATGCGAACTAATAGGCACTGGGCGTCTGCGCTACCCCCCTAAAGCCCGCAAGTTTAAATATGTGGGAGAGGTTATCGTAGGTTTTTCGGTAGCAAAGGATGGGAGTGTTTCGGGTGCGCGCGTTGCTGACGCAAATCCACCGGGGATTTTCGAGCGGTCCGCTCTCAGCCATATACGGACTTGGAAATACAATCCACCCGTCCACAATGGCCAAAACGTTCAGGTAGACGATATTTACGTCCGCCTAGTATTTAAGCCAGATAGATAGCCATGAAGACTAAGACGCAGCTTCTTGCGCTCACGATTCTTGGAAACCTCGCCCTCGGTGGTATTTTTCTGGGTCTGTCGGAATATCGAGCCGCAAAACAAGAGTCTTCGAATTTGGCTGCGTCTGCCGGCCTTTACCAGCAGGCCTGGGACACTATGGCGAATGATGCCTTCGCCCAAGGAATCGGCGCGTGGCACCCTCAAACCGGAGCGATTGAAAAGCGCGATGTCTGGACCGAGAAATCAAGCTACGAGTTTCCTGAAAGCCTGGATCTTGATGGGCCGTATGCGAACCCACTATTTAACGTTGTCCACAACCGCGATGCGGTAGGTGTAAGTCAGGTCGTTGCGGAGATTTTTGCTCAAGAGCTCGATTATGCTTTGGTGAGTTTCATTATCGTCCTTGACGCGTCCGGTGAGCTGCTACATTGCGCGTCGAGTTTCGAGGATTATGGCGTCGATCCATGCTTTGAGGGCGCTGAGTATAAATTTGCGGCCGCAACAGATAAGCCCGCGATTGCGAGTCCAATACGAATATCGAGAGGCATCTCAAAGAGAGATGTTGTTGAGATCAGAGATCAAACCGGTGCTTCACAAAGCACGCTCAATGACACCCTTTTTATTGATCTGTCTTCCTCACAAGGGAAGCTCGGAACCTTTATTCTAGGTAAAAATTATTTTGAGTTGCTTGAGAACTTTGAATACGAGTTTCGCGTTAGGACCCAGTTGAGTTTCGGGCTCCCATCTCAGAAGTCGACGAACCGCTATGCGCACAAGATCATCGGGCTTGGGGACTACTTTGAAGTGGAGGATTTTTCCGAGATTGGTGACGTGCCTGGCTTGGCTGGCGCAGTCACTTCAGCACTCATAAAAGATGAGGACATTCTTCTTAAGACTGGTCAGTTTGGACACCTAGATGCTGATTTAGGTGTGGCAGTGTTTGGTTTCCCTTTAAGCGCCTACTCAAGAGTTGAAAAAGCGCAGCTTCTTATTCTTAAAGACGAATCGCTCACGGTTGCTGAGGCGAGGAATGACTTCGCCACTACAATGGGAATTGCGACGGCAGTTTTCGCGCTACTGGTTGCTCTTGTCGCTGTGCTAACTGGGTATGCCTTTGGTGGGATCAGTCGTGCCGTGGGGGTACTTCAGTCGTTAACTAGGGGAGATTTGAACGTCGCGATCCCAGAACACAAGGGCTTCTTAAGATCAAATGATGATGAGGTGAGTCAGCTGACTGACGCGTTTACAAACTATAAGAATCACTTGGTTGAGTTGGAGAGAGTTAAGCAAAGTCAGCTTGAACAGCGCAAATCCCGCGACTCGGTTATCGTGGAGAAGATGAGCAGCCTTGCCTCGCAATTAGAGGGTGACGCGCGAAAAATGATCCTCAAGGATATCGAGGGTATGGAGCGGATTATTTCAGACGAAGATGCAGAGCGAGGTGAGGAAGAGTCAAATAAGATGATGACCTACGCCTTCACGAGAATGTCTGACGAAGTTACCTCGCTGATAGATGCCAGGACTGCGGAGATTAAGGAGATCGCAACTAAGAACGAGGAGCTTCTGCTGAACATTCTCCCGGGTTCGATCGTTCCTAGAATGTTGGGTGAGGAAAAAACAATCGCCGATTCCTTCGAGGAATGCAGCATTCTTTTTGGGGATATCGTCGGCTTCACTCCGATGTCTCAAAAAATGGACCCGAAAGCGTTGGTTACAATGTTGAACGAAATTTTTACCAAATTTGATGATTTCAGTGACGAACTAGGCTTGGAGAAGATCAAGACGATTGGAGATAGCTACATGGTTGCGTGCGGCGTTCCAACTCCTGACCCAGATCATGCAAATAAAATCGCTGAGATGGGTTTGAAAATGATTAGATACGTTAATGAATACCCTGCCATTGCGGGACAGGTGCCTTCTATTAGGGTAGGGATTCACTCTGGGCCGATAGTTGCCGGGGTGATTGGGAAACGGAAATTCATTTACGATTTGTGGGGAGATGCGGTTAATACTGCTGCGCGCATGGAATCGCATGGCGTACCGAACGTTATTCATATCACTGAGCAAACCGCAAAGAGATTGGCCCCCAAGTACAGAACTGAGAGCCGAGGTGTGATAGATATTAAGGGTAAAGGGCAGATGGAGACCTTTCTTCTTTACCCTTAACCTTTGGCTCGCTAAAGCCTACGTTTCGAGTGAGCTAGGCCTAGCTCTCTAACACTTTGGCCAGTGTGGCTCGGATCTTTGGGCTGTCTGGGCTCTCGTTGCTGCGGAATTTCGCGATGATGTTCCCGTCGCTGGCGACAATATACTTACTGAAGTTCCACCTCGGAAACCCTTTCGCCTCACCAAGCGCCTTGAAGACTGGATTCGCGTCTTTACCGCGAACGGAACTCGTTGCCATTACGGGAAATGAAACTTTGTATTTCCCAAAACAAACTTCAGCGGCGTCCTCCTCGTTATCTTCCTCTTGGAAAAAATCATCACTTGAGAATCCGAGCACCACTAGTCCCCTATCTCGGTATAACTGATGTAGCTTTTCAAGCCCGCTAAACTGATGCGTATAGCCGCAATTACTCGCGGTATTAACAATGAGTAGGGGTTTCTCTCCATAAGCCTCGCAGAAATTCACAACGTCCGTAGTTCCCAAGATACGCATCTCATTGTTGAGATAATCAGGACAAGCAGCACTGGCACCACCGCCGGCGAAAAGCAAAGTGCTAACAAGAATTAAAATATTACGCATCGGGTCTCTCCTTATCATCTGGTTCAGCCGACGGAATGCCGTCAGATCGATATTACTTTAGTGTCTGCACCGGCATTCGCATTTCGCTACCGGTTATTAGTTAAGTCCCATGGTGCACGAAGCCGTTTCTTAACGCCCTTCGATGAAGGTACACTCTTCGGCACTGGGCTCGTCCAAGCACTCAGGGTTCATTCTAATCAACTTTCAAGGTACGTTATCGCTACACTCTACATGGTTTGAGCCGCTCTTCTCAGGGGCAGATTTTAGTCTTCAGTAGGGGTTGTGGTTTAAACGCGCGATAAATTCGCTGAGAGATGTGCGCGGATGGAAATTGCTTGATGACAATAAAGAAAAAAACGTTACTCATTATATTCGTTGGCATTGCCTGCCTATTCGCCGCGAATTTTCTCTCTTTTCGTGAGCTGAATGATGCGCACAATGACTACAGCTCGCAAGAAACCTTGGTTGCACACTCCTCGGCATGGCTGACAGATTTAGATACTAAGTTCGTAACGGGGCTTCTCGCATTTGACCCTTTGGATGGCAGCCAACGGAATAGGGATTTCTGGGATCCGAAGTTAGATGCGTTTGACAGGACCAACACTACAAACCCGCTTCTGCAGGCACTTGAAAATGATCAGTTAGAAAGGGCCGCGCAACTTCTCGACCGCGTCTTCGCTAGTCCGATAGCCGAGAGTCGCATCACCTATGCGAAAGTTTATGGGGCTGACGGACAACTTATTTTTTGTGAGTCCAGCCTGTATGCAGTTGGCGCTGACCCGTGCTCGCCAAATTCGATCCCAGACTATTCTCATCAATTCGATGATTTTATTGATTCTCTAGATGATGGGCCTCGCAGGCACGTAACTACTATTGCAGATGCATCTCAAGCACAGCCTCTATCCGTTAACGATACGTTGTCGTTCACTCTGCCAGGATCAAGTAACGAGCCTATAGCCATTGTGGTCATAGGAAGGAATGTTATCGAGAGCCTGGAACAATTTTCGGAGAACTTTGAAATCGAGTCGGCGTTGGCGGTTGGTGATCAAGTGATCACTGTTCATGACTACTACGGTGAATCCCGGCCTGAAATTCTATCGCTGCTTATCAAGTCGGCTATTTCTTTTGGGGCTGTTCAAAAAACTTTTAAGTACAGTTATGTGGAGAATGATCTGTCGTTCCGTGTTTCGTCGATACCCTTCAGTAAGCAAGTGAGGCCAAGCGAATTTCGTATTTTAATTTTCGATGATCAAACTGAACTGATTGACGCTCTAGAAGGCGCTCAAAGGCTGACTCTTATTATATTTTTGAGCCTTTCATTGCTGATACTTGGCCTAGTATCTTCGGTGACATCGAAGTCCTTCAATAGAATATTGGAGTCAATCAAGGCCCTTGAGCGAATTAGGGAAGGCGATCTTTCCACGTCAGAGGGCGAGGCCAAAGAATACAAGGGTTCGCGGACGGATGAGGTGAGCAGGCTGCAAACGACGATCAACGATTACCGACAACATAGAATTGAAGCTGAGCGGGAGAATGCTTCCAGGGCCGAGAGGCGCGAAAAAAGGGATCAAATAATTTTTGAGAAGATGTCTCTTTTATCAGAGCAGCTAGAAGGAAGCGCTCGTGGCATGCTTCGACGGGAGATAACGGAAATGAGACGTGCCCTTTCAGCAGGAAATGATGAGCAAAAGGAGAACGTGTCTATTGAGCTCATGTCTCGTGCGTTTTCGACGATGTCCGACGAAGTGGCCAATCTGATTGAAGCGCGAACTCATGAATTGGTAGCGGCAAGAGACGAAATAGGCAGTTCCATAAGATACGCAGCAAAACTTCAGAACGCGTTATTGCCGTCCGTATTACCCGACGAAATGGAAATGGAAGTTTGGTGGCGGCCCAGAGATATTGTCGGCGGCGATATTTACTTCATAAAGGAGTACCCGCAAAAAATTTATATCTCGGTTATTGATTGCACTGGTCATGGCGTACCCGGAGCGTTTTTGTCCATCATTGCTCGAGGCCATTTAGAGAGCGCTATTGAGGTCGAGTCAGAGCAAACTGCGGGAGAGTATTTATCAAAGGTGAATCGCGCATTGAGAGCCACACTTACCAGGACTGATCAGAAAAATACGAGTGATGAGGGCTTTGACGGGGGAGTGTGTATTTATGACAGGCAAAGTCGCCAGTTGAGCTTTGCAGGCGCCAAGTCGTCGCTTTTTAAAATCACAGATACGGGCACTTTTGAAACGAAAGGAGATCGTAAATCAGTGGGCAGCAGCCGCTTTAGCTCTGATTTCACCTTTACTACAAATAACGTGCCAGACTGTGATGGAACCTTCGTGATGCTCACGGACGGCATAACCGATGTTATGGGTCCCGGCGAGCAGCCCGTTGCCTTTGGTCGCAGGCGGGCTATTAAACTTATGAGCGATACGCAAGATTCTTCTCCTTCGGCCATAGTCTCTGGCGTTATGGGCGGTGTAGATGCTTATCGGGGGGAGTCACCGTTCAGAGATGATTTGACATTATTAGCATTCACCTTCCGGACCTCGGAGGGGTAGCATTGCGCGAAGGTTTTGGAGAATGACAATGATTTTTGAGGCTACTCAGAGAACGCCCCTAGTGGAAATAGAATCTGATCGGTGTCTAGTGCGCGGGGAATGCTATCCCGAAAATATTTCAGAGTGGGCCGATCCCGTGATGCAAGCATTGGACGAAGGGCTGAATCAGAGTGAAGGTGCTTTCACGGTCGATGTTGAACTTTATTACTTCAACAGTTCTTCAGCGAAGTTCCTGTTTGATTTTTTTGATTTTCTTGAAGGCGCCTCGGAAGCCGGTCGAAAGATCACGATCAACTGGAGATACCGCAGTGACGATGACACTATGCAAGAGGCTGGAGAAGATTTTGAGGAAGACCTGAGTCACTGTTGCTACAACTTAGTTGTGATCTAGTGGGCGGAAGCCTACCTAGTAGATTGTGGTTATTTACCACTGGAGCGCGGCCGATATGACTAAAAATACTCGAAGTGACGAAACAGTTGCATTGCATAGCTATATGCAGGAAAGGCAGACGTTATTTTGCTATTCGGGGCCCATGAACGAGGAATTGCTGACAACAATGTCTAATCCAGTAAAGCACCAAATCTCCGATAAGGAAACGCAAGAAGCTTTATCGCGAAGGGTTTTTGGTGTTTTTATAGAGCAGGCGCAGAACATAATTAGATACTCGCATCATAAAACAAAGTCATCAGGAGACAGCATTGGCACTATTGCTATTAGCGTAATCGAGGACGGGTTCCTGATTGAGGCGGTAAATGTAATAGCACCAGAAAAAAGAGCGATGCTACAGAACACGTTAAGCGAGCTCAGTACCAAGGACCAAGAAGAACTAAGAACACTTTATAAACAAAGACTCCGTGATGGTCCTCCTGACAATTCAGTCGGTGCGGGTCTTGGTTTTATAGATATGGCCAGAAGAGTTTCAAAGTTCGAATTTGATTTCAAAAATACTGAAGAGGGCGATCTCTTCATTTATCGGGGCTGGGTAACTTGAAAAATTAAGATCGCTTTTTTTCAGAATATTTGCTCAGCTTTTTGAGCGCCGATTCTAGAGAAGATTGCATCTTATGAAGTTCTGCTGCTGACATTTGTTCTGGTACCAAAGAAAAGTTCCTTGTACCTACGGAGATGGTAATTGAGTCCGAATCCACCTCGCCGACCACCTTCCTTGCGTTGAAATCGCCAATTCCTTTGAGGTTCAGGGAGGGCAGCGCAGTAGCTTCGACGTGTTCTTCAATCAAGCGATAAGTGTCCTCGGAAATGTATATAGAACCGTTCTCAGCTGCAGACTCTAGCCTAGATGCTCGGTTCACTGCTGATCCAATAGCGGTGTAATCGAGCCGAGATTCAGATCCAAAATTTCCCACTGTGGCGAACCCTGTATCGATTCCTATGCGCATCTTGAGCGGTTCTTTTAAACCATACTGAGACCACTCGTCGGAGAGCTCTTCAAGCCCTCTCTGCATTTCCATCGCCATTTTCACGCAGCTGAGGGCGTCTTCTTTAATTCCTTTGCTTTCTGGGTCGCCGAAAAAAAGCATGATTCCATCACCGATATATTTATCGATGGTAGCGCCATAGTTGAGAGCTATGTTGGTCATAGTCTCCAAATAAAGATTTAAAACGTGCGTAACGTCTTCCGATTCCACACTCTCTACGAAATCCGTGAAACCACAAAGATCAGAAAAAAATACTGTCAGCTTCTTACGTCTAGTGGCTCTAGTCCCAGCTCGCGAACCAGAGAATATAGAGTCGTAAAGTTGTGGAGATAGGAATTTAGAGAGTTGAGAAGAGATGCTTTGCAGCTTTGCACTGCTTTCCACTGCTTCGCTCTTCAGCTCATTCAGTTTATCCTCGTTTTTATCACTCAGCTTGATAATTTTTTTTGTAGTTCTTAGCAGTTTTCCATAATTAGAGACCAGCTCAGCATAGATCTCAGGCCGAATGGGCTCATCGCTAAGATGTGTCTTTGCTTCCGATAAAATCTTTGATTCTTGAGCAAATATATCTTTACTCATCGCCTTTGCTCCAGCAGCCGCATCGCTTGAGGGCTGCTACCCCAGGATAACCTTCGCATGTTTGGTTCTATCAAGGTTCACCCTACACGTGTTTTTGGCTAGAAATGCTTTCTTGGGAGCCTACCACTTTGAGCTCGATGCGTTTTTGTGGCGGCTACTAGAGGGAGTCTAGCTGCCACTTTTTCCTCCACGGCAGAATGCACCATCGTCCAGTTGTAACTCTTAAGGTGGCCCATACTGCAGGGGCAAAGCCAAGAATTGCCCATCCATTCATTTGGAACAGACCGAAGGCGTAGCAGTCGTAGATAAATTCGGATGTGAGGGTTATCAGACTGTTGTCATCTATGTCTATGATGCCCCACAAAATAAACGTTAGAACCATCCAAATGACGTGCAAGAACGCCCACCAGCAAAAAAACGTCGCAAATGAATTTTTCATGTGTAGGTTGACTCAGATGTTACTAGAGCATGCCGTAACTTGTGTGCCAAAGTCTAATGTTTAAGCTTGGCGAAATTAGCGTGAGATTCGCCCGTTGGGCTTTGATCAATCCCTTGCCGCGATAGTGTCCACGCAAAGAAACACGTTAAAACGTACGATTTCGAAAAAATAAAGGTGAACAAAAACACAGGCTCTAGCGGTTTGGGAAGGCAACTAGGATCACGCGAAAGACGCTCAGTGCGCCTCGCTAGCCTAGTTGTGCGGCCAGGGGCAGCGCGGAAGTGTTCTTAATTTCTGTCACGGCGACGTGTGAATGTAGCTCTCTGATCAAGTCGCTCGCACTCAGCGTGTTCCTGACAAAGTCCTCGTAGTGTCGGACATCGCGCGTGACGATCTTGAGGACGTAGTCCCAGATGCCGGTCATCGTGTAGCACTCTAATACCTCGGGATGGCCTTTGATCATCTGCTCAAACTCGATCAGGTTTTGTCTGCCCGTTTGGGTCAGATTAACGGTCGCAAATACCACAACACTCATGCCAAGCGCTTCGCGATCCAACACCGCGACTCGCTTTTGAATGATCCCTTGCTCCTCCAGCCGATTAATGCGCCGCCAGCAAGGGGACTGTGAGATGTGCAACCTTTCCGCCAGTGCCGAGGTGCTGATGTTGGCGTCCTCTTGAAGCAAGCTGAGCAGTTTCTTGTCGGTTGAATCAATAATCATGAATAAAAATATCTTTTTAAATCATATAAAAGGGTATTTTATGCGTTTCATGGCTGCGAGGCAAATATTTAAGATAAATTCCCCCGTCTCCGCGACCCATAATATCCCGAGGCATGCTTGAGCAAAGAGGCAAGCACATGGGGCAGGCAGAGCGACCGCCGTTGCGGAGAGTGTCACTGGACGACAAGTACACTCACGACCACACATCCGCGTACATGACTGGCATTGAGGCGCTGGTTCGCCTTCCAATGCTGCAAAGAAAAAGGGATTTGAAGCGAGGTCTCAATACTGCGGGCTTCGTCTCTGGCTATCGTGGCAGCCCTCTGGGCGGCGTCGATCAAGCCATGTGGAAAGCTACCGAATACCTCGACGCCCACCAGATTCACTTCCAGCCGGGCGTTAATGAGGACCTTGCTGCGACATCGGTGTGGGGCAGCCAACAGACCAACCTGTCCGAGGGCGCGCGCTTCGATGGTGTTTTTGGGATGTGGTACGGCAAAGGCCCTGGCGTTGACCGGAGCATGGACGTCATAAAGCATGCGAACGCCTTTGGCACGTCTCGCTATGGTGGTGTGCTCGCGGTGGCAGGTGATGACCACGCCTGCAAATCCTCGACCCTGCCCCACCAGTCTGAACACATGTTCATTGGCGCCTCTGTGCCTGTACTGGCGCCGGCTAACGTGCAGGAGGTGCTGGATCTGGGTATTTTCGGTTGGGAGCTATCCCGGTATTCAGGCTGTTGGGTCGGCCTGAAGGCCATCACAGAAAACATGGACTCGGCGATTTCCGCTGACATTAATTCCGACCGCGTGGATATCATCATACCGGAAGAATTTGAACTGCCCGCCGACGGTGTGCACGCCAGATGGCCCGACAAGCCGCTGCAGCAGGAGCTTCGCCTCAACAAATATAAAATCTATGCGGCCCGCGAGTTTGCCAGGGTCAACCGCCTAAATCGTTTAGTACTGGATAGCTCCAACCCTCGCTTTGGCATCATCACGTCGGGTAAGGCATACCTCGATGTCATGCAGGCGCTTGAGGACATGGGTATTACCGAGGCCATTGGCGCCGAAATCGGCATCAGGGTTTTCAAAGTTGGCATGCCCTGGCCGTTGGAACCGCGGCTGACCCATGACTTTGCCGAGGGGCTCGAAGAGATTCTGGTTGTCGAAGAGAAACGCTCTATTATTGAGGATCAACTGACCTCTCAGCTCTATAACTACCCAGTAGGCAGCCGGCCAAGGGTGGTTGGCGAGTTTGATGAGGTCGGTCGAGATCTACTGACCAATGTGGGAGAGCTGACGCCGGCGATGGTCGCGCTGGTCATCGCCGATCGGATTCGAGGATTCTTCTCTAGTGAATTGCTAGAGCAACGTATCCGGTGGATTGAGGAAAAAGAAAAGTCGCTCGCTGCGCCCTATCAAACCATCGAACGGGTTCCTCATTTTTGTTCGGGTTGTCCCCATAACACCTCCACCAAAGTGCCAGAGGGGAGCCATGCGCTGGGCGGCATTGGTTGCCACTACATGGCCACCTGGATGCCAGATCGCCCCACGCATACCTTCACTCAAATGGGAGGTGAGGGCGCGACTTGGATTGGGCAGGCACCATTTACCGAGACTCAGCACGTGTTCCAGAACCTGGGCGACGGCACTTATTTTCATTCAGGCACGCTGGCGATTCGTGCGGCGGTCGCCGCCGGAGTGAATATCACCTACAAGATCCTCTATAACGACGCCGTCGCGATGACAGGCGGGCAACCGGTCGATGGCTCTCTGAGCATTGGCGATCTCATCCGTCAGTTAAGCGGCGAAGGGGTGAGACGCATCGCGCTGGTATCTGATGCGCCGGAAGACTGGCGGGGGCGGTTTGACACCATACCGGGCTTTAGCCTGACGCACCGGGACCAATACGAAGCCTTGATGTTGGAGCTCAGAGAGTTCAAGGGAACCTCTGTCATTGTGTATCAACAGACCTGTGCAGCCGAAAAAAGGCGCCGTCGTAAAAAAGGGAAGATGCGCCACGCTGATCGTCGTGTCGTGATCAACGAGGCAGTGTGCGAAGGCTGTGGTGATTGTAGCGTCGAGTCAAACTGCCTCTCGGTGCTCCCCAAGCAAACGGTGCTGGGCAAAAAACGCCAGATTGATCAAAGCGCCTGTAACCACGATTTCAGCTGTCTAAAAGGCTTTTGCCCAAGCTTCGTGTCGGTCGTTGGCGGAGAGCTGCGCAAAACCCAGCCAGCGCAGTCGGCGGAGCCTATTTTCGATCCGTTGCCCCAGCCTGACTTGCCGTCTCTCGATCAACCCTGGAATACGGTTGTGGCGGGCATCGGTGGCACTGGGGTGTTAACCATCACCTCGCTGATCGCTATGGCGGCACATATCGAGGGCAAAGGTTGCGCAACATTAAATCAGACAGGACTCGCGCAAAAATTTGGCGCAGTCGTTAGCCATGTGCGCGTCGCCAGTGCACAGGACGACATCAAAGCTGTTCGCATCCCTGCGGGAGAAGCCGATCTGTTGATTGCATGCGATCTGGTGGTGAGCACAGGCTATGAGGCCATGGGCAAGGTAGCCCACGGGCGCACCCACGCTGTGATTAATGACAACGAGCAGCCCACAGCCGCTTTCGTTCAGGATCCCGATGTGCATTTTCCGGCTGGGGGGATGAGGCAAAAGGTGATTGCGCAAGTGGGTGAGAAACTGGAGTTTATTCACGCCTCCGACATCGCCCTGCAGTTAACGGGAGATGCCATCGGCACCAATCTCTTTATGTTGGGGTATGCCTGGCAGCGCGGCTGGGTACCTGTAGGTGAGCCGGCGCTGGAGCGCGCGATTGAATTGAACGGGGTGGCGGTTGAATTTAATAAGAATGCGTTTCTCCTTGGCCGCCGGTTCGCCAATCAACCTGAGCTAGTTGAGTCGCTGCTACCCCAAGAATCGTCAAACACTGATGCCGAATTCACGCTGGATCAAGTGATTGAGGATCGGTTTCAACGGCTCGTGGCGTATCAAAGTGTGGGCTATGCACAACGTTATCTCGATCAAATTGAAAAGGTGCGCTGTGTAGACAGAGACCCGGAAGCGGGCGATTCGCTAACCCATACCGTCGCCCTGCAACTTTTCAAGCTCATGGCCTATAAAGACGAATATGAAGTGGCGCGTCTGCACAGTGATGATGCCTTCCGCGCGAAACTCAATGCGCAGTTCACAGGCAATTACTCGATCCGGTTTCATTTGGCACCGCCTTTACTGAGCAAAGCCGACCCAAATACGGGCAAAGCTAAAAAATATGAGTTTGGTTCCTGGCTAATGCCGATGTTTCGCATACTCGCCAAACTAAAGTGGCTCCGCGGAACAAGATGGGATGTTTTTGCACTCACCAGCGAGCGCAGGCAGGAGAGAGAGGATTTGGCGCGTTATCAAGCAGACCTGGCTAAAGTTTGCGACCTGCTTGCGCCAGACAATTACCGGGCTGCGCAACAACTCATGAAGCTGCCGGAGAAATTGCGTGGCTACGGTCATGTGAAAGCCAGAAATCGACAAGCGCTACTGGCAGCGCGATCACAACTACTGAGTGAATTTTACGGTGACACCCAATATATAGAGGTGGCTCACAAAATTGCGGCGTGACGGATTGCCCCTATGCCTTAGCCATTCTCAACATAGCGTGCAGTAACACGTTGCAGCCCGCCTCCAAGTCCTCTGACTTCGCGTCTTCTACTTCATTGTGGGAGATTCCGTCTTTGCAAGGCACGAAGATCATGCTGGTAGGTGCAACCTTCGCCACGTACAAGGCGTCGTGGCCGGCGCCGCTGACCATCTCCTTACTCGAATAGCCCAGCTCCGCAGTTGCGCTGCGAACTGCGTCGACACAGTCAGGATCGAATTCGGTCACTGGCATGTGCCAGAGTTCCTCCACTCGGCCCTGCAGCTTTTTAGCCTCGCACGCCTCGGCAACGAAGGTCCGGAACAGGCGATCCATCTCGTCCAGTACTGCCGGGTCCGGGTGGCGAAGATCGACGTTGACGATTAGTCTCTGCGGTACGGTGTTACGCGAGCCTGGTTCAGCCTTGATGTCGCCAAAGGTGGCACGCCCCCAGGGCCCGAACTTCGCAGCCAGTTCATAGCAGTACTCGAGGATGGGCAGGACACCCATAAAGGGGTCCCGACGCACCTCCATGGGGGTTGGCCCGGCATGTACGGGCTGTCCCTCAATGGTCAGGTCGTACCAGCGAGCGCCCTGCACGCCGGTCAAGATACCGATCTGTAATGCTTCCGCTTCTAGGATAGGGCCCTGCTCAATATGAGCCTCGAAGGCAGCCCGTATGGGCCGCGGCTTGGCAGGAAGGCTGCCCCGGTAACCAATGCGTTCCAGTTCCTCCCCGAGACGTTTGCCTGCCTTGTCCTCGATGGCGTAAACCTCATCCCGCTGCATCTCGCTGGCCCACACACCCGAGCCGACCATCGCTGGGGCAAAACGGGCGCCTTCCTCGTTGGTCCAGACCACCACTTCAAGTGGCGCGTCGGTTTCAATGCCGGCCTCTTCCAGAGTGCGCAATACTTCAAGCCCCGCCAGCACCCCGTATACGCCGTCGAACTTGCCACCGGTGGGCTGGGTATCTAGGTGGCTGCCGGTAATCACGGGTGGAGCATCAGTTTTACTTCCTGGGCGGCGCGCAAACATATTGCCCATTTCGTCGACGCTGACAGTGCAGCCGGCCTCCCCACACCAGTTGGCAAACAGGTCGCGCGCTAGTTTGTCCTCGTCTGTCAGGGCCTGCCTATTGCAGCCGCCGCGCTCTGTGGCACCGATCTCTGCCATGACCATGAGGCTATCCCACAGCCGCTGGCCATTGATTCTGATGTGTTTTGTCATTGTCTGGGGCCTATACGCTGCCGGGCACTGCATCGCGTCGCAAAGGTTGGCACATGCAGTGAACGGAGCCGCCCCCGGCGGCAATCATCGAAACATCCGGATCGAGAACGGTCAGCCCCTCGGCCCGACACTTTTCGATCAGGGTTTTTCCCGCAGCGGGGATCAGCACGCGCTCATCGCCGAGGGCGACAATGTTGGTGCCCATGTTCATGGTCTCACCGTAGGAAATCTCCATGATGCGGATCTGCTTGCTCGTCAGCCAGTCCACCAGGCTGGGCTCTACGGCCTCCACGCACACCACCGCAAGGTTCTCGGCGATCATTCCCATTTGCACGTCTAAATGGAGGAAATGGGGATCAAAGGCGTAGGTCATAAACTCCCAGTCCTCGGCCTCGAACCAGTGCTTCAACTGGTTTACCGCGGGTTCGATACTTCGTTCGCCCGAGTATCCGCAAATCGCTACACCGGGTTTCAATACCATGAAATCGCCGCCTTCGACGTTGCCAGCATTGACCATGTCGTAGATCGGAATACCGTGCTCGAGGTAGAAGCGCAGCACGGCGGCATACTCGCCGCGACGATAGGGCTTCTCCATTTGCATGATGATCGCCCCCCAGGGAGTCATCACGCTGCTGTCTCGGGCATAGACCTGGTAGGGGAGGCCTGCTTCAGTAGGAATCTGGTACACGTTGACGCCAGCCTCTTCATAGGCGGCAATCATCTCTTGGTATTGAGCGCGCGCCACCTTGCTATCGAAAGCAAGCCCGAGGCGCTCACTGCGTTGTGCAACCGCGTTACCGGGCGTCCAGTGATAGTTATCGATGGGGCCTATCAGTAGGTCTCGCAGGCGGCCGTATTCACTATCGATACCCCACTCGGCCGGGCGGGGGGTGCCGCCGCCGTCGACTCGTGTGCGTAATTGCATAGCGCTTCAATCCTTGAGTGTTGCACTAAGCCTCGGTGAAAAACGCCCAGGCCGCAATAACGAATGACTGAATTTGCTTGTGGCAACAGTTAGGCCGCGATGCCTCTCATCGATGAAGGTCTTACAAGAGTTTCGTTTAGCAGAGCAGCAGGGTACTCGAAGAGTGGAGTATTTATGCGGATTTGGTGGCAGGACCAGGCGGATTCGAACCGCCGACCTCTAACATGTCAAGGCCGATTGGCCGCATCAAGACACGTGTGGGCGCTTCATTAATGGAGAAATGCGTTTCGGACAACTGGTACAAAGCTGAATCGCCTTTATCGATAGTTGTTTAGGTGCGCGGCGACGTTGACCTGCTGGGCGTGATTTTATACCGGGCTTCGGTACTTCGATAAAGTCATAGGCTCACCAACTGGACCGCAACCGCATTGTGATCCTCATCTGAATTCCTTAGTCGGCCAGTAGATCACTGCAAAGACTGCGAGGCTGTTGGAACTCTTGCTGTACTGCTACCCATCTATGTGGAAGCCACGCGTCTCAAGCAGGTAGGCGTGACCGCGCGTGTGACGGCAAATCAGCAGGCCGTCGAATGCTACCGCACATTGATCTGCAAACTTATCGCCGGCTACAACAGAAGCTGAAGGGCCATGCGATGGCGAAAATTTTAAAGTAGCTCTGAGAGCAGATGGGTGTCATGGTAGAAAGGCGTAATAGCCGACACCTTGTCCCCTTCAAACTCCCATATTTCAAGCAATGGCATCCTGATCTTTTGTCGGGTCCTTTTGCTGACGGCCCGTAGCACAAAGTGAGCCACCAAAGAGCATCGCGGTCCGTCCCAGGTGTCTATGAGCTCTAGACGCACCGAGCGAATTTTGCCAAAGAATTTTTCTGTGAGGTCTAGATATCCGGCCCATCCAACATACTCGCCCCCAAACGGTAGCGACTGTGCTTCATTAATCCGGATATCCTTGGTGACCAGTAGCTCCAGTGCTGTCATATCGCGGGAGCGGCCAAGTTCCAAGAATTTCTCGAGGATGGCTACCTTACTAGAATTCGTCGTCTCCATCTTGCTGCCTCAGAAAGAGCGCGGCAAACCGAGGTCTTCTGCGATCTTGTTGCGCGCCATTTCATTGCTTATGGGCCCAATTCTCAGCAGCCGGGAATCGCGCCAGTACCGTTGCATGTCGGTCTCAGCCGAGTATCCCATACCTCCTAGAATCTGAATGCCTAAGTCCGCAGCTTTACTGACATATTCTGAGCACAAAACCTTGGCCATGGTCGACTCCGTGGCTGTTTGTCCACCGGACGCCTGCAACGCAGCGGTATGCATAACCAAAAGCTCGCTCTGCGTTTGCCACATCGCCATGTCAGCCAGATAGTGCTGCAGAATCTGAAATTCCCCGATCACCTTGCCGAACGCTTTTCTAGATTTCATATGTTCTAAGGCGTCTTCAATGACTCCATCAAGCATACCCAGACAAAAGGCGGCATTGATCAATTTCTCATTGTTGACCGTCTTAGTGGATTGATACCAACCATTGCCTGGCTCGCCTAGTAGAAGGGCATCTGTCACATAGACGTTATCGAGATGCACACTGCAGGAGCCAACGCACCGCATCCCCAGCTTGGGCATCTCAGCAATGGTGATGCCCTCGCTCGAAGTAGGAACCAAAAATATTGAAACACCCTGAGAGCGCTTGGCGACCTCTGTATCGCTTCTCGCCATGAGCAGCAAATAATCCGCTGTGGCGGCTCCAGTACTCCAGATTTTTTCACCGTTTATGACCCAACCACCATCGCCTTTGACCGCAGTTGTGCGCAACCCCCCCAAAAGATCAGTGCCCCCGCTGGCTTCGGTATAACTCATCGCCGTCCGCAACTTCCCGGAGGCGATCTTGGGCAGGAACTCCGTCTTTTGACTCTCGTTGCCGCAGAAGGCTAGCGTTTTTGCCCCGGAGAAAGAGGTTACGCCCCAAACCCATCCAATGCCCGCCGCCGTCCTGGCAAACTCGCGAGCGAACAGGGTTTGAGTGACAATTGAGCCGCCCTGGCCGCCGAATTCCTCGGGAATGCCGATCCCATGGGCGCCGAATGCTGACAACTTATCCCACAAATCCTGCGGAAAGACGTGCTCCTGCATCTCCAGTTCTCTGCAGTACTGCTTCGAACATTCGGTATTCACCCATCGCCGGGTGACATCGCGAAAAGTTGCGTCTTCCTCCGTCAGATCCATGGACATTTTGGAACTCCTATCAGTGATTCAGCAGTAAATACGCCTTGCCGCGACATTTTTGAAACAGTTGATCAGGTCCTGCTCGCGTACAGAAAGTATGTGTTTTGCGCGACAACAAATCTTGATTTGCAGCTTCAGTCTGAAGTCCTCGATCTCCAATTCCTGAATCTGTGGCGCCGGGAATTGCGCATCGTAGAAACCGCGCTCAGTCATTGCAAGGTAGTCTGTCGCTTCGATAAAGGGGAGCGTGCCTTGCATACTATTTAGGGTGCCGGCCTCAAAGTTTTTCTGAAAAGCCCTCAGTTGTTCCTCAGTTGTCAGCCGCGCTTTAACCCGTTTTTTTGCTATCCGGGTTCGGTACGTGAGCACAGGGTAATTAACCAGGTCAGTGCAGCTCACAATTTTTTTCTTAGTGAGCGGGTGACTCTTTCTAGCATGAAAACAAATTTCGGTGGAGTAAAGCTCTTCAGTGCTTAGCGCATTGTCCTCTACGAACTCGTGGTTCGCGGCGATAAAAAAAGAGAGGTCACCTCTGAGGAGGGAATCTCGGAGTTCGTACCAATAGTCAACCTGAAATTTCGGGGTAATAGTCGGGTTCTTCTCCCGGAAAGAGACAATAGCGTCCCTGAGCATTGTGTCAGCGACCGTTACCCCTACGCCGAAGGGAATTGCTCCAGTATCCCGGTTTTTTAAGTTAGAAAACTCTGACGTCAGGTTCTCGAATTCATCGAGCAGGTGCTCTGACCTTTCTGCAATGTAGCGTCCAGCCGCGGTGGGATTCACCGTGTGACTGTCTCTATAAAATAGAGACTCTCCCAGTTTCTCCTCTACCTTTGCAATCGCTGCACTCAAAGCTGGCTGTGAGATCTTTGCGCGTTTTGCGGCGCCGCTGAAGCTTCCCTCCTGATCCACCAATTTAACGTATAGGAGCTCTTTTATCGTCAGCATGTCGTCTAGACTCATTTGATTACGTTATCTGAGCGACCCGGTATATCAGGTCTTGTATAACTAAAATTTATTCTAAACAATCGTTCATCAGAAGGAGTGATATTTTTTTAATCGTGGTCGCGCATAGCATACGGTTAGCCCAACTCGGCCAACGTTTCACAAGCGATTGGTCCTCCTTTTTGGGGCGGAGGCCGAAATATAAAAAATAGTAGGACAGGAGAAATTCAATGTTTGCCGACTTAACATCCTTCATGACTACCTCCTCAAAGAGACTGTGGAAGTCTTTAGACCCAGTTGCTGGTTCCCTCGAACGCCTTGGTGCAGTTTTATCTGCTTTGGTAGTAGCTGCTTTGTTGCCTTCGATAGCCTTCGCGCAGTCCCAGCCGGTACTTGAAGAGGTGGTTATCACTTCTCAGAAAAAGCAAGAATCGTTGCTCGATGCCGCAATCGATGTTTCAGTTTTTTCTGGGGAAGACCTCGAAAAGTACGCTGTGACTGATATGAGCGGAGTAGCGCTGGTTACACCTGGCCTAACATTTCAAAACACCGGTGTCTGGGCACAGATTTATCTAAGAGGAGTGGGCACGCGCGTATCTCAGGCAGGTCTGGATACGGGTGTGGCTGTTTACGTCGACGACCGTTACGTGGGGCGGCAATCGGGCGTTATGTTCGGTATGACTGACGTCAACCGCATTGAAGTTTTGAAAGGTCCGCAAGGCGTACTTTTTGGCAGGAATTCAACGGGCGGCGCGATCAGAGTGATCAGTAATCCCGTTTCAGACCAGTTGGAGGGGGATATCACAGTCGGTGCGGGCGATTACAGTTACAGACATGCGCGCGGTACGATCAATGTGCCCATTACTGATAACTTCGCGATCCGAGCTTCTGCGCAGCAGAGGAAGCGAGATGGCTTCAAGGAAAACATCATAGAGGGCGGTTACGATTACGATGATCTGGATCAGTTTTTGGCCAGAATCCGCGCGCGGTGGGACGTCACTGAGAACGTCAGTATCGAGGTAGGCCATATGTTTGCCTCACTCCAAGACCTCTCTAACATGGGCGCGGTAAGCGCTGACTCGGGTATAGCCCGCGGTATCGCCTTTGGCGGTATCACGACGACGGACCGTTTTAAAATTGCCAGTTCCCGTACCGGCCCTGATCTGAACCCCGATGGGCCTAAGCATCACATGCATAGCAGCTCTCTCAGGCTAGATGCCTCTTTTAGTGCGTTCGACGTCGCAGCCTATGTGACTGACGCCAGCAACAATGAGAGACGTTGGGGTGACTACGACGGCAACTCTTTTAACGATATCGATGTCATGATGACTGAAAATCAGTCCGAGGAAACCAGCGCTGGCATCGAGATTTCATCAAATGGAACGGGTCCGCTCAGTTGGATCGTCGGCATGAATTATTTCGATCAGGAGGTCAATTATGATTTCGACCTTCGTATCGGCGCGATCGGCGGTGGCAATGTGCCGGCGTCTACCGGTTGGGGCACTTATTGGCTTGACACATATGGCGTCTTTGCTTCAGTTGATTACGAACTTTCTGATTCCTGGACGATTTCAGTCGGTGGGCGCTACACCAAAGAAGAGAAAGATATCTACTGGAGACCCTCGAGCACTGAATATGCGCAGAACGAGAGAATCACCCTAGCTGCTGCACTCTTGCCAAATGAGGATGGCGAGGAGTGGAGCTCTTTTGATCCCAAGGTCACGCTAACTTACAGTTTCGCAAACGGCGGTATCGCTTACGCTACTTACTCCACTGGCTTTAAGAGCGGTGGGTACAACGCCCCGACGCGCCGCGGTGGTGAGGCGTTAGATCCCGAGGAACTCGATATGATTGAGTTTGGCTACAAAGCAGATCTGACCAACAATTTGCGCCTGACCAGTTCGGTTTTCTTCTACGATTACACAGGCTTGCAAGTCACCCGAGCAGCCAAGGGCACGGGTACCGTAACCACTGAAAATGCTGCTGACTCCAGCGTTAAAGGGATTGATTTTGACCTCACCTGGGCAGCTACCGACAACTTGACTGTGCGCTTCGGGGGTGAGTTCCTGGATGCAGAGTACGAAGACTACGAGACGGGTGGACGGGTTGCCAACACTATATTGACTGGTGATCCGACCGCTGTTGGCTACGGCTTGGAATTCTTCAACGCTGAGGGGCATCCATTATTGCGCGCTGCCGACATGTCATTTTTCATCGCGGGCAACTATGAGTTTGGTCCGGTTTCAATGAACCTGAACTACTCTTGGACTGACGAGTACTATTTTGATTTTGTCCTCAACCCGGCCTCAGGTTCCTTGATCCAACCATCCCATGGAATCCTAAACGGGAGGCTTACCTATGCTATCAGTGATGACTTAAACGTATCCCTGTGGGGTAAGAACATGACTGACGAAATCTATTTAAATGATTCAGTGATGGCGGCTACCAATCAGCGGATAAACTACGCACACCCTCGCACGTGGGGTGCAGATATCAGCTATCGATTCTGACAGCACTCTAGTCGTGAGCCGCAGTTCACTGTCGCGGTTACCAACACGGGCTCCATATGGGGCCCTTTTATTTTGGAGCCGTTGTGTCAGTAAGCGGTCGTTTTAAACGATGAAATTAGACGAGGTACTCAATAGTGCGGCGGCGAAGTGGCCTCAAAAGAGGGCGCTGATTTTTCCTAATGCGGAACTGACGTTCAGCAGTCTGCGGGCTAAGGCGAGGCAAAAGGCACGATCGCTAATCAGCGCTGGTGTGCGTGCAGGAGATCACGTTGGGATTCTCTCGCTTAACCTACCTGAGTATGTTGAATCAATATTCGCCATTAGTATGGCTGGCGCTACGGCGGTCCCCGTCAATGCGAGATATCGCGGCGCGGAATTGCAGCAGGTAATCGCCGACAGCGATATCCGACTGCTACTCACCACATCACAATTCGACGACCGAATCGATTTCTGTGCGCAATTGACTGATTGTTACTCAGATCTCAGCGCTTCCCTCAATCCCTATGCGCTGCGCCTTGCGGAAGCGCCCTTGCTCGAATCGATAGTCTTGTTTGAGCCTGTTCAAAAACCTGGATTTATCTCGTCGACGAATTTTGAGCAGTGCGGCATAGATATCACTGACGAGGCACTCAATGAGCGCTCAGCGAGTGCGGGATTGGAGTCCATTTGCCTGATGATATACACCTCGGGAACGACATCGGTTCCGAAGGGATGTAGGCTCTCCCACCGGGCGTTTGTGCGAAATGCCGCTGCGGAAAAAGAACGGTTTGCGATTGCCGAGGATGATTGTCTTTGGGATCCTTTGCCGTTTTTTCATATTTCGAGTCTGCTGCCCATGATAGCGAGCATGTGGGCTGGTGCGACGTATGCGACTGACACTCACTTTGATGTTGATCGGGCACTTGAGCAGATTTATCGCTTTGAACCGACAATTTTATTTCCGGCTTTTCCCGCAATCATGGGAGATTTACTGTCTCACGACGATTTTCAAGCAGACAAAATGGGTAGAGTGCGGTTGGTAAATAACGTTGCGCCGGCGTCGCGGCTTCTCGAAAACATGGCAAAACTACCACAGGCGGTGCATGTCAGTGCCTACGGATTGACCGAGATTTCAGGGGTTGCGTGCCACGGTAGCGCTACTGAAACCGACCTCGAGAGGGCACACACCTGCGGTCGGCCTTTTCAGGGCATAGACGCCCGTATTGTTTGCCCGGAATCTCACAGTGAACTTGGCCCTGATGAGGAGGGTGAAATCCAGTTAAGAGGTTACGCCCTGTTTACTGATTATTATAACGACCCCGAGAAAACGCGAGAGGTGATGACTGAGGATGGATGGTTGCGAACGGGTGACATCGGCGCACTGGACGCGCAAGGGCGCCTTGCGTTCCGCGGTAGGCTAAAGGACATGCTAAAGGTAGGCGGCGAGAACGTTGCCGCACTCGAGATAGAGGCGTTATTGCTCACTCATCCGGCGGTAAAAATGGCTCAGGTAGTAGGGGCACCGCATGACCGGCTCGGAGAGGTCCCGGCGGCGTTTATTGAACTCTCTGACGACGCACACTGCGAGGAGGAGGAAATCATCCAGTTCTGCAGAAGTAATATCGCGTCGTTCAAAGTGCCCCGCATGGTCCGATTCGTTGAGCAGTGGCCATCCTCCGCCACAAAAATTCAGAAATTCAAGCTGATTGAACTGCTTGCTCTCCCCCAGCCATTGGATCCATCCAGCGAGGCGAAGGATGAATGATCGTCGCTTTACATCGAATACTTCGCTGGCGTGGTACGCCACCATCGTGCTCACAGCCACCTATACCTTCTCGTTCATTGATCGACAGATCGTCAATTTGCTCGTCGAGCCGATCAAGGCTGATTTGCAACTGTCTGACACCCAAATCAGTTTCTTGCAGGGCTTGGCTTTTGTCGTCCCCTATTTGATCCTCAGCATCCCTGTCGGGCGATTGGTAGATACCGTGAGCAGGGTAAAAGTGCTGATTGGCGGCATCATTTTCTGGAGTGTTGCCTGCGTTTTCTGCGGTCTCTCGAAAACGATGACCCAATTGGCTATCGGCAGAATGGGTGTGGGGGCCGGTGAGGCCTCGGTGACGCCTGCCGCGTGGTCCCTGCTTGCTGACTATTTTCCCGAGGACAAGCGAGGGTTGCCGGTCAGTATATTTTTAATGGGTCCCTACCTGGGTGCGGGCCTGTCGCTCATTATCGGGGCAGAGGTCATTAGTTGGGCGGATCAGGTCACGTTGCCGATACTGGGAGATATTGCCTCCTGGCAATTTACGTTTGTCGCGGTGGGCCTGCCGGGGATTTTTCTGGCCATGATTCTGGCCACCCTCGCTGAACCCATGAGAAAGGAGACGCTGACCGATACAGGTGCGAGTAATGTGTCGTGGAGCGAGGGCGTGAATTTCGTGCGCTCCAGGAAAAAGGTGTACGGCGCCTATCTGCTGGGCGCGCCTTTTATCGTCATCAGTTTGTATGCCCTGCAGGCTTGGGTGCCGACGTTGCTGATTAGAGTTCACGGGATGGATATCGCAGATGCGGGCCGAAGTTATGGCAGCATTGCCCTGCTCTGCGGTTCTGCAGGTGTTCTGAGCGGCCCCATCCTTGCCAAGTATTTCACTCGAAAGGGTCATACAGATGCTGGCTTGAGAGTGGCAACGTCGGCAGCGGCGGCATTGCTACCCGCTATTGTTTTTGCAGGGTTTACCGCCGACACCACTTTGGCATTGGTAGCCATCGGCGTCTCCAGTTTTTTTGTCACCGTACCGATGGCGCTTTTCACAACCGGCCTGCAGGCAGTCACGCCAAACGAAATGCGTGGCGTGATTGCCGGTATTTATGTGGTGCTCGTGAATTTATTTGGGCTGGCATTGGGTCCGACGTCCGTCGCGCTGGTTACCGATTACGTATTTGCTGACGCGGGTGCTGTCGGCGCGTCGATGGCGGTTGTCTGCGCAGTTTCCCTCCCAATAGCGATGCTGATGTTTTATGTTGGCATAGGAGAAGGGTCGAGCTCTGATTCAGAGGGTGCCGTTGTTCACCACTGAGCGACTGATGTCGGTGCCCCCCCGGGAGAGCGGCACTAGTCCTTTTTCAGGGACATGTGCTGCAGTTTTGATAACTGTCCTCTCGGTGTGTTCAGACGTCGGTATCGCGGAGCCCTCACCCGGTCGCGGCGCTACAAGGACCGCGATAGAGCGGGTCTTCTGGGGTGATCTGCATCTTCATAGCAACCTCTCGCCGGATGCCTACATTTTTGAAAACAGAATGCTTGGGCCGTCCGAAGCCTATCAATTTGCCGCCGGAGAGAGTGTGCTCTCTTCAACAGGCACATTGGCTAAGCTGGATCGGCCGCTGGATTTTCTGGCAGTGACAGACCATGCCGAGTATCTGGGCGTTTTTGCTTCCGTCGCGCCTGTGGCGAGTTCCAGCACGCCAGCAAAACACATTCAACAACTTGTTCTCGGCAGTGAGGTTGGCTCCCGCTGGGCAAAGTATATGGAGGCTGATCAATTTCAAAATGCCAGAGACGAATTTGTCGTAAATTCCTCCTCTGACCCGGCGGCGGACGCTGTACTCCCCGACTCGGCGGTACTCGCGCTATGGCAGGCTTCTGCCAAACTGGCTGATCAATACAACAAACCCGGAGAGTTCACCACTTTGATTGGTTACGAGTGGACTTCCATGATCGACGGCAATAATTTTCATCGTGTGGTGCTGTTTGGCGATGACGCCGAGACCGCAGGTAGCCTCGCTCCTTTCTCGGCGATGAATAGCCGAGATGTTGAGGATCTATGGGCTTTTTTGAGCACATATGAAACCTCAACCGGGGGGCGCGCGATGGCAATCCCTCATAACAGCAATTTGAGCAACGGCAGAATGTTTCCTGCTTTGGGCTCACAGGTGATGTCGGAGGCTTATGCGCGCCAAAGTGCGCGATGGGAGCCGCTTTTTGAGGTGACTCAAGTAAAAGGTGATGCAGAAACCCACCCACTGCTATCTCCTGACGACCCATTCGCTGACTTCGAGACATGGGACGCTGGCAATATTTTAGCTACCGAGGAAAAAACCCCAGAAATGCTGGTTACTGAGTACGCCAGATCGCTGCTGGGGGTGGGTATTGCTACCCATAAAGCACTCGGCGTTAATCCTTATCAATTTGGTCTCATAGGCAGTACCGATTCACACACTGCACTCTCCACCGCGGACGCTAGAAATTATTTCGGGAAGTTCGCGGACTCGGAGCCATCCGTAGACAGAACCAGTCTGCTGATGGCCGGTCGGTGGTCCAATGCAATCTTGTCCTCGTCGGGTTATGTCGCGGTATGGGCTGAAGACAATACAAGAGAGGCGCTGTTCGATGCTTTGCGGCGACGGGAGGTGTACGCCAGCACGGGTCCAAGAATCACATTACGCCTCTTTGCAGGCTGGAAATTCACGGGTGAGGAGCTTGACGATCATGACTTTGCCGCTCAGGGCTATAGCGCGGGAGTGCCAATGGGTGGACAGTTAAACGGCTCCTGCGAGCATGTGGGACGGGTCAGTATTTTGGTAAAGGCGTCCAGAGACCCGATGGGCGCAAACCTCGACAGAATCCAGATAGTGAAAGGCTGGATGGATCAGGGAGAACATCGCGAGCGAGTCTACGACGTGGCCCTCTCTGATGACAGAAAAGTGCGGAAAGATGGGCAAGTGCTCGAGTTGGTAGACACCGTTGATACCAAAAATGCGACCTACGCCAATACGATTGGGGCCACTGAGTTGGGCACTCTGTGGATAGATCAAGATTTTGATCCGGATCAGCAGGCCTTTTATTACGCAAGGGTGTTGGAGATACCGACGCCCCGATGGACCACGTATGACGCAGCGGCGTTCGAGATCCCGCCCCCAAGTAATGTGCCCAGGACTGTCCAGCAGCGAGTCTATTCGTCGCCTGTATGGTACGTGCCACTCGCAGCCGGAACCGACTCGGACTGCGAAGGCTAGCGTGGGCTGTTAGCCGAATAGCTTTCACGATTGTCTGCCGAACAGTTGGAATGTCGGCTTTGCGTTTTTGGTTTATAGCATAGTGATTGGTGAGGGTTAGCCGCCGTCGAGGAGGGTTGCCTTCTTGCTACCTTTGCTAGGCGCTTGGAAGACTTAGCACTACCTTCCCGCGGTAGTGTCCCCGCATAGAAGCACGCCAAAACGCACGATTTGGAAAAAAAAGAAAAAACAGAGGCTTAAAACTTGATAGGGCCAAGCGCATTCGAGCCGCCGACCTCTTCCATGTGAAGGCCGATTGGCCGCACCAAGACACGCGTGGACATTCAAACGTTACATTAACAAAGGGAGAAGTTAAAAGTAGTGGCTCGTTGTCTCATGTTTGCGAGGATCCGTCGCACATACTCGTCCACGCCTGTAAGATTGCTGACAACCCTGCCAAAGTTTGGTTGCCGCACGGGATTGGTTGCCTCAGCGAGCGGTGCCTAGGTTTCGCCAACTGATGGCCGAAATCGGGAGTTACTGCGCCAGGAACCCCCCATCAATCGGATACACGCCACCAGTGCAGAACGATGCGTCGTCGCTCGCTAAGAACGCTACCATCGCCGCGACCTCGTCATCCGTGCCATATCGCTTCATGGCAATTAGTGATTCAAAGCCCTTTTTGGCAGCATTGGGTGCACCCGGCGCCGCCTGTTCCTCGATGGATCTCATCATTGCATTGTCGATGGGAGCTGGCGCTATTGCGTTTACACGGACGCCTTGCTCGGCGAGTTCTAGCGCTGCAACTTCAACAAGACCCACAATGGCATGCTTACTTGCTGTATACGCTCCTAAGCCCGGGACACCCACTTTTCCCGTTACGGAACTTGTAACGATCACTGAGCCTCCATTGCCAAGTATGTGAGGGATGCAGTGCTTCATCGTTAGCCAAGTTCCGCGAATGTTTGTATTCTGCACCGCGTCAAATTCGTCTTGCTCTATTTCTAGAAGCGGTTTTATAGACCCCTCAAAACCTGCGTTACAGAACAAAATATCTATCCCTCCCATCTCGGAGATACTCCGTTCTGCTAGTGACTTGCAGTCTGTCTCGCTAGAAATATCAGTAGGACAGACATGGACCCTATCGCTATCCAATTTAGCCGCCAGTTTCGACAGCGTTTCACTTGAACGCGCTGCCAGCATAACTGTGGCCCCCTCTGCGAGCAGGCGCCGCGCAGTCGCCTCACCTATGCCACCAGTGGCTCCCGTAATTACAGCTCTTCTATCTTTGAGTCGCTTCATTTCCATTGATTACCCCATTGTTTTGATATTCGGCTGAATCTTAATTTTTCTTTTCAGCCCATGCTTTGAGCTGTTCTAGGTAAGGATCGTCATCTGCTGTGCTGAGCATTGCCCCCATGAAGACCTCACCGGTATTGCCGTCTATGGAGATGATATCTCCTGTTTGGATTTTAGCTGTGCCAATTACCACGGCATCTGCTGTGAATTGCATTCCTGTAGCACCCACTACCGCTGGCAGGTTCCAGTCTCGCGCGACCACTGCGGCATGGCTCATTAGGCCGCCGAGCGATGTGAGTATGCCGGTAGCGACCGCCATGCCATGAACGTCAGCCGGAGAAGTTTCCTGCCGGATGAGCACCACCTCTTTTCCATCCTCCGCGGCCTCAATGGCTTCCTCAGAGGTAAATACAGCAAGTCCACTAGCGATACCTGCTGATGCGCCGATGCCATTTGTTATTGGCTTTTTCTCGCCTGTCAGACTAATTGTTGAGGATTTTTCGGTCGAAAGGGACTGAATGATAGTGGCAAGAGCGTCCTTTTTATTCAGTTCAAAACGTTCCGAGTTTGCCAATTCCACCGCAATTCGGGAGGCGGCACGCGCAGTCCGTTTACCGACTCGCGCTTGCAATATCCACAGTTTGCCTTGATCCACCGTAAATTCGACATCAACCATATCCTGATAAAAAATTTCTAGATGCTCGAGGTGAAGCTTGAGTTCCTCATACGCCGAGGGGTGTGTGGCGCCGAACACAGAAATATCAGAGGTCGCACTGTTGCCTGCGACTACATCATCGCCTTGGGCATTACTGATCCAGTCACCACAAATTTTCTTTTCGCCGGAGTTGGGATCTCGACTGAATACCACGCCCGTTCCGGAGCGTGCACCCGTGTTGCCGAATACCATGGCTTGAACGGTTACGGCTGTGCCCAGTGATTCAGGGAGGCCTGTTTTTTTTCGATACGCCTGCGCAGTTGCGCTGTTACTGGATCGAATGACCGCATGAATACATTCGTTAAGTAAGTAGCGAGCGTCACACAATCGCTCACCACCGATCCTCTCGCTTATGACAGTTTCCAAATCTGCTATGTGATCGGGCAGGCCTGCTTGTTCTATGGTTTGAGCGTCCAACATAGGATGGTCGATATCCAATGTAGATTTACAGAAACTTTCAAGGAAGCGCCGATATGAATCCAGCGCAAAAAAATGGTTGCCAGTAACGTTTTGCAGCGCTGGCAATGTTAGCGGTGTAACGCCAACATTTAGTATTGTTTCCATCATCCCCGGCATGGACACACTGGCCCCCGATCTCACGGCTAGGAGCAGCGGGTTCTCGGGGTCTCCTAACTGCTTACCAGTCTCTTCCTCTAATCTGGCGATCGCGCTATTCATTTCGGCAGTGAATTTCTCAGTGAATTCAGATTCGCCCAACATTGCGCAGGTGTTCACTCCAATCGTGAACCCGGGAGGTGTTGGGAGTCCTAGCCTTGAGGTCATTGCCCACAGACTTGCACCTTTGCCACCGACAACGTCTGAGACTTCAGCAATGGTGCCGAAGTGGGGGTGATCAAAGTGGAAGATCATTTCGCGATTCATTCGAGAATTGTGACGGTTCCGGAGCTGCCGTTCACCTCAATGAGCGCCCCGTCTGGTATCAAACTGGTCGCATTTGTCGCTGACGTCACGCATGGCACACCTAGTTCTCTCGCGACGATTACCGCGTGGCTAATAGTCGCTCCAACGTCGACCACGACCGCTGAAACCGCTGAGAATAGCGGAGTCCAAGATGGATCGGTGTGTCGCGCTACCAGCACGTCATTTGGCTGCAGATCTCCGGGCTCCGACGGATCAGTGATCACTCTAGCTCGGCCCTTGAAGGTTCCTGCGCAGCCGGGTTGGCCATTGATGATTTGAGTTGATGAGAGATCTTTTGCGTCTCGTTCAAGCCATTCGCTCATTGGTGGGACTATGGAGTCAACAATAAAAGGCGGCTCTAAGTTCGCCAGCTTTTCACTCTCAATTTTTCTTTGGTTGATTAAATCTTGCGCATTTAGCGTCTTGCCAAGAAGTTGCTCCCACTCACTGACCATCAGCATCGAAAAGTCCTCAGGCGCTTTGAATACCCCCTCAGATGTGTACCTTGCTCCAAGCTCCCACATTGGCATTCGCATTTCGTGGGTCAGCAGTGCGCAGTTCGTTCGAGTTCGCTCTCTAGCAGCGAAAAAAGTGCCGGCAGCAGTTAAGGCGGCGTTGAACTGGCCGAGTAACTCGGCATCTTCTTTCAGCTTCGATTGGATTTCTGCGATAGCACTCTTTTTGTTTTCGCGACGGCTCGCTAACCTGGCGTCAGGTGATGCACTATCTTCCGCTCGGGCCATGATGGCTAGAGCTGATAGGGGAGCGGTTGGGTCCAATTCCCAGCATTTGGACGCAACCTCCCATTCATTCGGGCCTCGGAATCCGAACTCATCGATGAAGATTTGAAATTTAAAGCGGAACTCTTGGCAATCCGGATTAGGGTCATTAGCGATCGCGTCCATGGTCGTGTCGTTAACGTCGCCGAGATACTGCGACAGTCTCTCGCTAGCTCGCACTAGTCTCCCAAGCTCCCAAAGTCGTTTTGCGGGGAATGCTGAGTCCACCTCGCCGTCAACTGTCAATATGTCAGCACACAGATCGCTAGCACCCACGGCTTCACAGATCTGGGCGATAACACCACTTGGTATCATGGAATGGTATGTAGCCATGATGTGTCTAATCCACAGGGGTTCCCAATGTTGCTCACAAATGTTGAGGCAGCGTTCGAAGAGCTCTTTATTGGAAAGCTGGCCTAAGTGAGGTCGATCCTCGCGGAGCTTGATTAGTTTGCCCCGCGTTTCCAGGAGTTCCGGCATGCTTGGAGACGATAGAACCCAGGTAATTGTGTCAGCTAGCTGTGCCTCGTGTTTGGTGGATGAATGTCCTATCTCCTCCACGTAGGGGGGCACGTCAGGCTGCTCTCCAAAAAAACTGGCATCAATGGCCTCTGGAGACAATCCAGGCGCCCGAGCTCCAAAAATTCTTGACGCTGATACGTTGAGGTAGCCGTAACCGCCAAAGACGCTTAGCATTTCCATGCGGTCGGGAGTGAACTCTTCAAGATCGAAAGCGCCGAGGTTGAAGAGTGCTTGCCGCCATCCTGGTTCTGAGTGGGGGATGCCCCACAAAGTCCAAGAGAAGGGCTTTACGACCTCTGGAAATACCTCGCCTATATTGGCTCTAGTAAATATCGGGAACTGCAAGGATGGCTCGTTGTCGACCGGCCATCTGCTTTTCGACAGGCTGTCCTGAGTGATGTGTGCTACCGCCCCGCTTCGATCGTAACCCATCGAATTTACTCCAGAAAATTAATGATATTGACATCAGTGTCAGTCAAAAGTATACGTATTTGGAGTCGTTGGCAATCATCTTACCGACCGTCTCGAATACTAAGCGGACGCGTCGCGACATCCAAAATTGGGAACCGGCCTATGAACTCAAATTTAGCGAAGCAGGTGCGCAGGTCGAACGTGAGCGACACCGCAAATCGCGACATTGGGCACCCCACACAGGCTCTAGGGAAAAAAGTAGCGGGTGACCCCGACCTCCGCGCAGTTATCGGGATTGAGGAGGTGACGTTAAAGAGTCGCAGAGCGAAGCGTATGCACGAGAAATTGCTGAAGTCGGCCGCTATTGTTTTTTCCCAGAAGGGTTATACGGCCACGTGCATAGCCGATATCACGGCCAGTGCTGGCGTTGCTCATGGCTCTTTTTATCGATACTTCGAACACAAAGATGGCGTGTTGCAAGAATTGTTAGTTGGGCTCTACGAAGAATTGGCTCAGGCCACGAGAGATGCCGCGACCGTCGGGGGTGACGATATACCTCCAACCGAGAGCCGTTTGAGGGAATTTAACCTCCGTTTCTTCCATGAGTATGCCGATCGCCGAGGACTCCTTAGAGTGGCCAGGGAGGCGGCGGCCAGCTCTGTAGACGGACGATTTAGAGACATTTGGTTCTTGATGAGGGGAAGATTTATTGATCGAACGAGAAAGCTGATTCAGCGCATGCAGTCACATGGCATGGCTATTGGCTTAGACGCCGAGCTGACAGCTGAGGCCCTAGGCTCGACCTCAGAGCAAATGGCATACGTTTTGGTAGGCCTACCAGAGTCGGCACCTGATAAAGACCGACTCACGGAAATAGGTTTAGCGTGCCATGAGGTATGGCGCAGGACGCTGTTCTCTTCAGCCAGCGGTGAGCTCAGAGAATCAGGCCATGACCTCTAGCTTACCTAGCCTTTTGGACGTAGGACTCTTCACCGAACGAAGGGAGCATGAGTCTTTTGATCTCTACCGAGCACAGTCCGAACCCCCTCACCACATTGGCCCTGAGCCTGATGAGGGCTTTTATGTTTTGACTCGGCATGCTCACGTTTGGGAGGCGGCAACCAACACAGAAAAGTTTAAGTCTGGGTTGGGCACGCAAATAGCGAATAAGCGGGCAGAGGGAAGTGGCGCCCCTAGTGTGCATAACGCTGATGCCCCCTATCACAGGCATTTACGGGACTTTGGACGTCGAGCTTTGGCGCAGCCGCTGTTAGATATCCGCCGTCCGCGAATCCGAGAAATCGTTCGCTCTGTGATTCTGGCAGCGCCCAGAAATGAAGAATTCGATTTTGTTGAGCGCGTGGCTTTGGAAATCCCAATGACTGTATTTGGCGAGGTGCTTGGCATCCCCGCTGGTGATAGAGAAACATTGGTAAAAGCGGCTAATACTATGAGTAGCGTGCTTGCTACGCCAGAAGAGCAGGATCGTTGCAGGTCGGAGTTGTTTTCTTATTTTCGGGAGTTAGCGGTAGAGCGTCGCGGACAACCGAGTGACGATGTCGCGTCAATTCTGGTTTCGCCGAATGACAATGGTGAGCAACTGAGTGATGAGGAGCTCGACGCGTATTTTTTGTTGCTCGTTATTGCCGGTAATGAAACGACGCGATTTCTTCTTGCGGGTGGTCTTGAGCAACTTCTATTGCAACCGGATGCCATGAAGCGGCTTCGCAGAGAGCCTTCACTTATTCCAAGCGCTGTAGAAGAGATGATTCGGTGGGTAACGCCTGTCATTCACATGAGACGGACCGTCACAGAAGATACGCAAGCTTTTGGGTTAAATGTAGCAGCCGGTTCTAAGTTTGTGCTCTATTTCAGCGCCGCAAATAGAGATCCCGAGGTCTTTGAGAGCCCGCACTCCTTTCGTGTAGATCGGACACCGAACAAGCACGTGGGGTTCGGTGCCGGCCACCACTTTTGCATGGGTGCCTACTTGGCAAGGTTGGAAGCGCAGATCTTCCTAGAAGAATTTCTGTCGATAACTCGCGACTGCGAGCTTGCTGCTGATGGCGAGCGCATCCCGTCTTATTGGTTTGCGGGTTTGCAGCGCCTTCCTGTGAGGTGGTCTTGAGTTTTAAAAACAAACAAGTCGTAGTGGTTGGCGCGGCGACTGGTATTGGTGCCGCCTTGGCGGCGTTGCTGCGTGCTAATGGTGCTAGCGTAGTGGGGATGGATTGCGAAGAGATGAAAGACTCTTCTTCTGTCATTATGGACTTGGCGCGGCCGGAATCTATTGAGGCCGCCGTTCGCGCATTGCCCACTAATATAGATTCAGTGGCCTGTGTAGCGGGCGTGCCTGGCACTGCTGACCCCAGCGATATCCTGAAAGTTAACTTTTTAGGGCAGCGATCGCTCTTTTGGGCTCTGCGCCCGAAGTTGTCTGAACAGTCCTCTATCGTTTTCGTTTCTTCAATCACCGCACGGCGGTGTGATTGGTCGGATGAGGATTTAGAGGCGTTGGTCGCAGCTCCCACTGAAGTCGCACTGGATATGGCGCTGGCAGAGAGTTTAGACGGAGTGGCTGCTTACCAATTATCCAAACGGGCGCTTAACTATTGGATGAAGAGCCGCTTACCGGCGGTGGTGGCCGAGGGCATTAGGGCGAACATTGTTAGCCCAGGGCCCGTACAGACAAAAATTCTCAAGGATTTTGAGGAGAGTATGGGCAAATCTCGTATCGAAGCGGCATCGAAATTAGTGGGCAGACATGGCCAGCCTGAAGAGATCGCAGAAGTAATCGCCTTTCTTTTGAGTGACCGCGCATGTTGGATATCTGGAGAAGATCTTCGTGTAGACGGAGGGTTTTCTGCTCTGCGAGAGGCTAGTGCGCGTGGTCCTGAGCTGGACCTGAGATAGCCGAGGAGCCCTTATATGCAACTGATACTAATCCGCCACGGTGAGCCCGACTTGTCTGCTGGTAGCGTTGATCCCCCGCTATCGGAGAGAGGAATTCGTCAAGCAGAGGAGACTGCCGCGAGGCTTTCACAAGAGGCAATTGACGCGCTTTTCACAAGTCCGCTCTTGCGTGCACAACAGACACTTGAGCCGTTGGCGCAGAAACTTGGGCTAACTCCTGAGGTTGCTGAAGGTTTAGCCGAAATCGATTACTGGGGTGGTCGCTATCTCAGCGTAGAGGAGCTTCGTCGAGCTGGCGGTGCTGCATGGGAAGGCTTTCTGCGCGACCCTGTTGGCACTCTTGGCGGAGATGAGAAAGCTTTTCTTGAAATTGTCTCCAACACGATGATTGGTTTGACGAAACGAGACTTCAAGCGTGTCGCTATCGCTACCCATGGTTTCCCTATCAACGCCATGCTGTCTGAAATTTTGAGCATGCGAGGGTTGACCAACTTCACGCCGCACCATGGGTCGGTAACCCGTTTGCATGCGGATGAAGCGGGTCAACTGCGGGTTTTGAGTATTAACGAGATGACGCACATCACCAGGGATGCCCACTAATGCATCTGAGCGTAGTTGCCGCGGAAACACCTCATAAGACGGCGGTGGTGTTTGGTGACACTCGGATAAGTTACGGCGCTTTGGATGCGGCGTCCCGGCGGATCGCAGTGTCTTCGAGGCATTGTGGGTTGAGCCGCGGAGACGTTATGGGGGTCATGATGGCAACCGGACCTGAGGTTGTTGCAGCCATCGCCGCCGCACAGAGATCAGGACTCTACTGCCTCCCGTTGGCACCCAAAACGACACCATTAGAACTGCAGCACATCCTCAAAGATAGCGGAGCAAAGCTTCTGGTTACCGACGGAGATAACGAGGGAAAAGCTTCAGCCGCAGCCCTCGACATTCCAGATCTAACTGTCACTTCCCTTGCCGGCATGGATCATTTGTTCGAATTGGAGAAATGTCCTATCGATCCTGACCCGGTGGAAGGAGGAGATATCCTTTATACGTCTGGGACCACTGGGTTACCTAAAGGTGTTAGACGGCCGCTAGGTTTTAAACCAATCGGCTCTGAACTAAAGAGGGCGGAGAGGCTCCGTAATTTGTTTGCCATGGACGCTGATACAGTATTTTTCTCGCCTGCGCCTCTCCATCATGCTGCCCCTCTGCGCTTTTCTATGGATCTACTCCGTCTGGGCGGTACCTTGGTGTTGAACGCCCACTTTGATGCCAAGACCGCATTACGTCTCTTGGCGAGAGAGCGAGTGACGCACAGTCAATGGGTGCCAACTATGTTCACTAGGCTGTTGGCGGAGCGAGATGAGAATTTCAGCGCGCCGTCGCACAGGGTAGCGATTCACGCCGGAGCGCCCTGCTCAGTAGAGCTCAAGAGAGAGATGATTTCTTGGTGGGGACCCATACTTCATGAGTATTACTCGGGCACTGAAAGCATTGGATTCACGCATATCACCAGCGAAGAGTGGTTAAAAAAAGTGGGCTCAGTAGGTCGTCCGTCGGGCTGCGACATACACATCCTGAATGACGAAGCGGAGCCGCTACCGGCAGGCCAGCTGGGCAAAGTATTTTTCTCTGGTCGC
Organism: Halieaceae bacterium; assembly: GCA_902623175.1. Classification (GTDB taxonomy): domain Bacteria; phylum Pseudomonadota; class Gammaproteobacteria; order Pseudomonadales; family Halieaceae; genus Luminiphilus. The sequence continues at coordinate 28,632 of CACNSR010000008.1, read as the reverse complement.
GAGGCGGTTTCGTACCACAATGACCCGAAAAAAACTGCCGCGGCACGTTCACCTCAAGGTTATTCCACCATGGGTGATTTGGGCTACTTAGATGCCGATGGCTATTTGTTTTTAACTGACAGAGAGGCCTTCACGATTATATCGGGCGGTGTGAATGTGTATCCGAGAGAGGTTGAGGAAGCTATCAGCACTGATAGCCGCGTAGCCGAAGCTGCGGTGTTTGGTTCTCCCGATAATGACTTGGGTGAGGTGGTCACGGCGGTTGTGGAGTTGCAACGTGATTGCGAGCCGACGCTAGACATTGCAAAAATGATCAGGGAGCGACTTCGAGCTCACCTCTCCCCTCATAAATTACCTCGTAAATTAGCTTTTGTAGACCAGATGCCACTGACCGACAGCGGCAAAATCCACAAAGCGCGACTGCGCGAAACCTGGGAATCTCACTGTGACCATGTCTACGAGCGCACGGCCTTAGATGAGTAATAGGTATGCAGGATCATATAATTCACGTTTTATCGATTAAGGGCTTTGCGACGGAGGAAGCCCTTGCGGTTGCGGCTGGGCTCGAAGTCTCGGATGTGGAGTTGATTGCACAAAACCTTATCGATGAGGGTCTTCTGGAGAGGTCTCGAATAGGTATGAAGTTGACCGAAAAAGGCAAGGCTGCCGCCGCCAAAATCTTGGAGGATGTCAGACAAACGACGGATCTAGCGGCTTTGGAAACTTTTTATCAGGCATTCACACCAATCAATCAAGACTACAAAAAGAGCGTCAGCTCTTGGCAGATCAAAACGGTAGGGGAGTCGGCGGAGCCAAACGACCACAAGGATACGGAATACGACCAGCAAGTTTTGACAGAGATGTTCAAAGACCATGATTCGCTTAAGCACCTGATTGCCACTTGCCTTGCTTCATGTCCTCTGCTGCGGGCTTACGCCCGCCGACTCGAAATAGCTTATGCACACGTGAGTGCAGGTCGTCACCAATTTGTTACCGGTGCGCTGATAGACAGCTACCACACTGTTTGGTTTGAGTTTCACGAGGCTTTGATTCGTTTGTCAGGTAGGGATCGAGCGAGTGAAGCTGCAGCAGGTAGGGCAGATTAAGGATGGCGTTCATCGGGCTTTTGTTAGGTGAGCAACTGGATTTCCCGGGAGAGGAGCACCAACGCCTGTCTCCCGTAGATGGCTCAAGCTTGCGGCCTTGGACTGAGGTCGAGCCCGGTGTGTTGGATCCTCTCATTACGCAACTGAAGACGCTAAATCTAGGCGCGGAGGCCGATCTAAAAGCTCGGAGCGCAGCACTGCTTCAGCTTGCATCGGACCTCGAACGCGATTCAGCCTCCTTGGCACGACTGATAACCATGGAAAACGGCTGCCCCGTGGCTCAATCCGTAGGTTTGCAGGTGCAATCTGCGGTAGCGCTGATTCGTTCTCTAGTTGAGCAGGCGAGCGAGTTTGCGTTTACCGAGGAGCGGGTGGGTGCACGCGGCGGCAAAGTGAGAATTGATCGCTTGCCGATTGGCATCGCCCTCGGCATCGTGCCCTGTAATGTTCCAGTCTTTCTGGCTTGCCTGAAACTTACCACTGCGCTCCTTGCAGGTTGCCCCGTTGTTCTGAAGCCCAGCCCCGAGAATGTTGACTCGATGGCTCTTTTTAGCCGTTATCTTGCGCGAATGGATTTGCCGACGGGCGCGGTCAATTTGATTTTGGGCGGCCGTGTTTTAGGTGATCATTTAGTGCGTAACGACGTGTTCCGTAAGGTCAGTTTCACAGGTAGCTCAGCCTCTGGGCTTGCGGTCGCCAAGTTGTGTGCACAGCGCTTTGCTCGTGTGACGCTGGAGCTAGGCGGTAAATCCAGCGCGATTTTGCTCGACGACGTAGATTTCACCGAGGTAAAGGATCAGCTCTGGCTGGCAATGTTGCAAAACAACGGTCAGGTCTGTGGTGCTCAAAGTCGAGTGCTCATTCCAAAATCCCGCGCACCTGAACTGCGGTCAGCGCTCAGCGAGATGTTCGAGGATACGGTGGTTGGAGACCCTCGGTCACCAGAAACCGGAGTTGGGCCAGTCGTGACCGAGGAGGCAGCCAACAGGATCAGAAATACCTGCAACGAGGCCCCTAACCAAGGCGCGTTGCTGTTGAGCGGCACCAGGGAAGAATCGCAAGAATCTGCCACGGTACCCCCAAGATTGTACGAAGTGCAGGATTCTGTTGCGGAAATCTGGAATGAAGAGCTGTTTGGCCCAGTAGCGTGTCTCCGTGTCTACGAGACAGAGGATGAGGCGGTTGGATGGGCAAACCAATCGCGCTACGGATTATCAGGATCGATTTGGTCAAGCGATACCAATCGAGCGCTGCTTACGGCTGAACGGTTGGAAACGGGCACGGTCGCCGTGAACTCCAAAAAAATTCTAGATTTTGTGGCGCCTTTTGGCGGTTGGGGCCAATCAGGTATCGGTAGGGAACTGGGAGAGGACGGATTCCGTTCTTATTTGGAGACGAGAACGATTCTTCTACCCTAGAGGTTCAAGTGTTGTTAAATGAAAAGCAGTTTATTTTATATACGTTCAATCCAGGAGCAGCAAATGAAAAATCCTAAGTTATCAAAACTCCTGTTGGCCTCGGTGATCAGTAGCCTGACTGTGCCAACCTTCGCGCAACAACTTGAGGAAGTGGTCGTTACAGCCTCAAAAAGAGCTGAAAACCTGCAGGATATCCCTCAAGCTGTTACGGCTTTCTCCTCCGAGCGGCTTGTGGAGCTCGGGATCGTAGAGACCAGCGACCTAATGGGTGCCATACCCAACATTCAGGTCACTAGTGCTTATGGACGAACGCAGCCGAATTTCTCAATAAGAGGTATATCGGTTGCTAATGAGTTCTCTGCGGCAACGGCGTCACCTGTAGGGGTCTACGTTGATGAGGTTTACCAGAGCTTCAGAGCCTCTCATGGGCAACAGCTTTTTGACCTGGAAAGTGTCGAAGTGCTGAGAGGCCCACAGGGCACACTCTATGGTCGAAATACGACAGGCGGAGCAGTGAACGTTAACACTGTCAAACCGAGCCTTGATGGAGGGATGTCTGGTTTCCTGAATGTAAGACTAGGCAACTACTCATACGCAGACTTCACTGGGGCAGTGGAGGCGACAATCATCCCAGATGTACTCGGCGTAAGGCTGTCCGGCGCTGTGTCTGAGGCGGATGGTTATGTGGACAACACATTGCTGGGTACTGACCATCCCCAAACCTCTTCGGCTGCGGGCCGCCTCTCGGTTGTGTGGCGTCCCTCGGACAAGACTGACATCCATGCAAAAGTCTATTGGGCTGAAAATGATCCGCGACAGGATATTGCGTTTGGTGTTGGTTACCTCGCAGGTGGCGCAAACGGTACTGGGGTGCCGTTGATTGCGAGCCCAGATATGGAGTCTGTGGCATCTGATACATCTGGCGTATATTTCACCAGCAGCGAAGGGGTCAGCTTGACTGTGGAGCATGAGATTAACGATTCATGGTCTTTCACAGGTATATTTGGTTACGACGAGGGGGAGTATCAGTTATCGCCCTTTGAATGCGACGGCTCGGCGCTTGACGTGTGCGCTATTCGCTACTACTCCGAGAGCGAGAGTTACAATGTTGACTTAAGGCTAGATTTCACGAGTGACCGTCTGCGTTTCATTGGCGGTATTTACACAGGATCCGATGAAATCTTCACCGCTAACGAGCCCGATTTTTTTGGCTTCCTGCAGCCTCTCTTGTCCTCGGCTGGAGTGCCTGACAACTACTTTAATCCATCGATTGCCGTAGGCAACTCGCTGTCGATCCTGCCGCTTTTTGCAGCGGTGCCTGGATTGGACCCGACTGACCCTGCCAATTGTGCGCCAATTAACATTAATCCAAATGGATTCTTTGATGCGAGATCACTGATTGCATTCAACACGGATGTTGCACTTCTTAACAGCGCTGGTGGAACTGCAGTGCAGGGTGCTTGCGCAGCAGCAGGTGCCCCACCGTTTGCAAACATCGACGTGAGTCAAGAGTTCACGATTGAGCGTCCCTCCACTGCGATTTACGGCGAGATATCATTTGATGTCACAGATCGATTGACCACCATTGTTGGGCTCAGATACACGCAGGACGATGTAAAGTACAAAGACGCTGCATCGGTAGTAAAAAATCTGGGTGGCACCCCCGTAGCGGCCCTGGTCCCATACATATACAACGCCGCCAATGTGGCTGCCGGCACGCCTTTGGACATGAACTCTATCCCCAGAGTGAACCAAGACGAGTCTACTAACGAGCTAACTGGTCGATTTGTTGCTCAGTACAGAATGAGCGATGACGTGATGCTCTACGGTAGTTATGCACTGGGTTACAGAGCCGGCACTTACAACGCGCTGGCTTATCAGGATGTTTCGCAAGTTTACTTTGTTGAGCCTGAGACGGTTGATGCCGTTGAGTTGGGTCTAAAAGCTCGCCTTCTGGATAATACCCTGCAGGTGAATGCCGCTGCTTTCTACTACGATTATTCAGGGCAGCAAATTGCTCAGATCGTCGGCGCCACATCCTTCCTCCGAAGTGCTGACGGTGAAGTAAGTGGCGGTGAGATCGAGCTGTCATGGCAGGCTACGGATGATTTATTGATCAACGCGTCAGCTGGTTTCCTCGACACCGAATATGATGACCAACAGCTATCCGCTGACGGAGCCAACATCGGTGGGAATGAATTTCCTAACGCCCCCGCTACTAGTGCAAACCTGAATGCCCAATGGAGGGTTTGGACAGGCCAGAGCGGCGATCTGACCCTATCTGGAGAGGCGCAGTACATGGGCGATTATTGGTTCGACCCTTTCAACGACTATGGGCAGCAGCCATGCGATAGACCTGCAAGCGGCGCTAGTACTCTGCTTGCTAGCCCAGAGTTGGCGTGTCAAAACCCGGGTTATTGGCTGTTAAATGCTCGAGTGGCCTATACAACAGACAAATACACGGTGGCGGCTTGGGCGCGAAACATCTCGGATAAGGGGTACTACACCTATGGCCTCAACTTGAACGCGTTTTACCAAGATTACTTGGTGAGAGGCATGCCGCGTGCTTATGGAGTTGAGTTCCGACTGAATTTTTAAGCTCATGAGACACAAAATCCTCTGGGGTTTTGGTTATGCATCGCATGCCTGTGCGTGACGCGTAAAACATGAAAACCCGGCCTTGTGCCGGGTTTTTCTCCTGGTGTGGTGCCAGACAGATTTGGCAGAGCGACATTGCCTCTCGCGTTTTGACTTGTCGGATATCGTCGTAAGCAACACCCTGCAAATCAATCCTCTAGTCGTGATTTGTAGATAATCTTTGGCGCTTGAGCGGGCTAAGCTACTAAACGAAAAACCGCCGCCAGTGGCGAGGGTTTGTCATTTGGCAGTACCAGGCGGATTCGAACCGCCGACCTCTGCCATGTCAAGGCCGATTGGCCGCGCCAAGACACGTGTAGACCCAATAAGTCCACCTTAATTATTCTGTAAGACAACATCTATGTGCATCCGAAACTACACCTGGTTTATGGTTTATCCTTTGCACTTAGTTTCTACCCAGCTGGGAAAAGAGAAAAGCGAACTGATCGGCGCGCTCCTGTAAATACTGATCTCTAGTTGAACCAATTCCGTGCCCCGCCTGAAAATCGACCCGCAGCAAGATGGGATTATCGCTTGCTGTCGCGGCTTGTAATCGAGCCGCCATTTTCCCTGACTGCCATGGTTCAACTCTAGGATCGTTAAATCCATGGGTGAGCATCACGGCAGGGTATTCCACACCATTGCGCACGTTGTTATAGGAGCTCATTGCCAAAAGCGCATGAAAACCGGCTTTTTCTGTGACCGTCCCGAACTCCTTAATGTTGGGCACGCCGTTGGTTGTGGTTTCCGCTCTGATGGTGTCCAAAGAGCCTACGTCTATGATCGCAGCTCCAAAGAGATCCGGCCGTTCGGTGATGGCTCGCCCTGCGAGAATTCCTCCCGCGCTGCCTCCCCAGGGCGCTACATGGGCTGGGCTGGTATATTTTTCCCTAACCAGATATTCCGCGGAGGCGATGAGGTCACGCCAAGTGTTTGGCTTGGTTTCCATGCGGCCTGCGTAGTGCCACTCCTGGCCATACTCACCCCCGCCACGGACATGAGCGATCGCCCAGACGCCACCTCTCTCGAGCCAGGCAAGTCGAGTCGTGCTGAAGCCGACGTTCATCGACGAACCATAGCTACCATAGCCATAAACTACTGTTGGATTTTTCCCATCAAGCGTCAAACCCTCCCTGTGAAGGATCGTGAGAGGAATCATGACACCATCATGAGATGGGATAACCAGCTCCTTGGCCACGTAACCTTCGAGGTTATCGAACTCCCCCACGGGAATCATGCCCGTATCTGCGAAGGTCGCAGTTTTGGGATCATAGGCATAACGAACACCTCCCTGAATCCAGGTCGTCTCGTAAATAAGCGCGCCCGGTATGTCAGGTGCAATTGATGAAAGGTAGGCAGCGCCACCCCTTGGCGGAGACAACTCTTCGAGTCCGACATCGGGCGCCCATCGCATAACCATCCCTATGCCGTCACGCTTTGCCGAGATATAAAGGGCATCTGCGGCCACACTCACGCTCTCGATAACCAGGTCTCCAGCTGGAATGACGTCTCGTGACGATGCCATGTCAGTATCATTCAGACTCATTTCGACTAGCTTGAAACGCGGCGCTTGCTTGCCGGTAACGAGATAAATTGTGTCACCGATCACAGCAAAATCCGTAACCTGGTCAGACTCACCACACACCTGTGACCACGAAATATCCCCGCTTAATAGTTCAGCACGTGGCGCAGTGAATAAACTAATTTCATTGTTGTCGCCGTGCTTTATCTTCAGCACCGCATGGGAAGATCTCGGGCTCAGCCAGACGCTGGGGAAATCGGTTTCTAATATTGGGAGGGAAACTGAATGTCCGTAAGCCACAACCACGCGATCATTTTCGGCAGCAGTATCAAGTTGATGAAACATCACCCGGGTTTGTTTGTACTCTTCGGTGGACGGAGCATCGTCGGGAAGAGCACGTCGCCTGCTGTAGAAAAACCCCGATTCGTCCTCTGACCATTGCGGCCAGTTATAAGCTGTCTCAATGTTATCGATGGGGCTTCCAATGACAGCCCCGCTAGCCACATCGAGTACATAGTAAGTGGTTTGCTCGGATCCTCCCTGAGCTAAACCATAGACCACGAAATCGCCAGTAGGGGAAGGCACATAGCCCTCGAGGCTGTAATGCTGCTCTGAACCACTACTCATTGATTCGGGATCGACTAGGAGGCGCTCCTGACCATTCTCTGAGGTCCGAAGGTAGAGCTTGTATAGATTTTCACCACGATCACGACGCAGATAAAACTGCATGCCATTGGACAACCGCTGCACACTGCTAGTAGTAAACGGCGCACCTTGATCCAGCTCCTCTAATCGATCAAACAGGCTTGCGCGAGATCCCAATCCATTGAGATACGACTCTGTATAGCTGGCTTGCGCCCTAAACCATGTCTCGACCTCGGGATCCTCGAGGTTCTCCATGTAGCGGTAGGGATCTCGTACCTCAACACCCCAGTGTGTATCCGATACAGCTACGATTTTTGCCTCAGGTTGAGTCCCCCTTTGTGAGCTGAGGTGGCCTTGGTTCTCTATTTCCACTTCATCGCAGCCGGTTACTGTAGCCATACTAATCACTCCCAATAATCCCAAGGATCCCAGTGGCCCAAATGCTTTATTTTTTAGCGTCTTCATAAGTATTTCTCGAACTCAAAAATCCCTACGACGTATTTGCGCTAAGCCCGTTAATAGGCGTTCGCCTGCAGCAATGTTTCCATTCTGACGGATTTTCCCCCATTCTGAATCGTTGATTGTTTGCCTACCGCCGCCATGTCAACGCCGATTGACCGCACTAAGACATGCGTGGACCTGCGCTGGCTATTGTTCCGAAATCCACCAGTCAACTTTCCTGCGGTTCAATACGATAGCGAGCTCCTCTAAAAAGCCCTTACAATCATTTCACGCCGTCCGCTTTCACAGATTTGGTTCGGCCATCAAAAACATGTCTGTAAATCAGGGGTTGTGGGGCGGTACCGTGAGTCTCAACGCAAGTAATAAAACTTAGATGAACCAAAGACAAACCAATAAGGCCAATCGACAACGACTAATTGTCAAGAATGCGGCGCGATTATTTTCGTCGACGGGCTACAACCAGACGACCATTGAGATGGTTGCTGAACGCTCAAACGTTTCGCCCGTAACGATCTACAACAACTTTGAGAACAAAACAGGTTTGTTGCTCGCGGTGCTGATTGAGGAGGGGGCGGGTGTCAAAGGGCTGGGCGAGCGAATTATTGATCAGAGAGAGCATGGTGATGCGGAAGTGCTCTATCGCTTGATCGAGGTTTATGTTGATCATCCTATGGAGTTCATGAACAAGTCTTGCTGGCGCCAATCACTCGCAGCCGCAACTGCTTCAGAAAGCAAAAAATTCACTGAGGAATATCAAAACGTCGATAAAACACTCTGTCAGCAGCTGATCACTGTAGTTTGCTCGCTTTACGAGGAGGGAGTGTTTAGAGCCCAAGTTGACGCCCACACCTTGGGAGAGGTGCTGTGGAATAACATTAATCAGATGTTCACTGACTATATCTCGGATGATGCGATGACTCTTGGGGCGTTGAAGAGTGCTTTGCGGCGACAGACAGCGGCGCTTCTGCTCTTGGCTATGAGACCGTGATCACCTTGTTGAAGAGGATCCCGCACCCTCAGCTTTTAGTAGTGGGATCGTGCTTCCAAAGGCAGTCATAGTATCCTCAAAATCCCGGTCAGAGTGCACTGCGCTTACCCACCCTCCCGGAAAGCCGGCTAGATGAACACCTTGCGTCAACATTGCTAGCACAAGCTTTTGCGGGAATCCGGCTCGTCCCAGCTTTAACGTGGCCGCGTCATAGTGGCATGGGTCGAAGTCCAGAGGGTCGATGTCTAAATTTTCTGGGTTCGTGAAGATAAAGAAGCCCGAGTATGTGCCATAAGCGGCCCACCCTAACCCCTGATCGCTGAACATTTGGTTCATGCCATTGCGAAGCCGGGCTGCAAACTGGTTGGCACGCTCACATGCATCGGTATCCCGAATTTGCTGGAGCATGGCTATTCCGGCTGCTGCAGAGACTCGGTTGGCATTGAAGGTGCCGTTATGAGCGACTTTTTCTTCTTCCCGCTCTGCCATAACATCAAAATCAAGAACGTCGAGAATGGCTTTCTTGCCGCACACCGCTCCTCCGGGGAGGCCTCCGGAAATAATTTTTGCATGGGTACTCATGTCTGGAGTAATTCCCAGTGCCTGCTGGGCACCACCTGGAGCTACTCTGAAGCCACAGATTACCTCGTCGAAAATAAGCACGACGCCATATTTTTCTGTGAGTTCTCGAAGCTGCTTGACGAATTCCGGCTGAATCGGCACAAGGCCAAAGTGCGAACCTGTTGGTTCCAGAAGAATGGCTGCAATATCGTCCCTGCGGGTTAACACATCGGTAACCGCTTCTATGTCATCTGGGGGAAGAAGTAATGTTTCAGCGGCGGTTTGACTGCTGATACCGCGCGGAGCTGATCCGTCAAAGTGGCTGCTGTAACCGACCACTACTGAATCATGCCAACCGTGATAGTGGGTGGTGAATCGGATAATGGTGGATTTCCCTGTGTAGGCCCTGGCTAGTCGCAGCGCCAGATGTGTAGCTTCTGTGCCGGACATCGTAAAACGTATCCGCTCTGCGCAAGGCACCATCTCCTTTACTAGTTGGCCGTGTTCAACCTCTAGATCAGTACTGCCACCGACCTGTGTGCCGCCGGTTATCGTTTCTTGAACCGCCTCTATTACGGCTTTATTCCCATGACCCAGCAGGTGACTGCCATGGCCGCCCACATAATCGACGTATTCGTTATTGTCGACATCCCATTTGCGCGATCCCTCAGCGCGCGCAATATAGGGCCCATAGGGCTTTTGGTGCCTGGAGTCATGGGTTATGCCGCTGGGAAAAACCTTTTTCGCGTTTTTTGCAAGAAGTGCCGAGCCGGGTGTCAGGTGCCGGTATAGCTCTTCTATCTTTTCCAGACTCGAATCAAGTGCGTTTTCTATGGAGTGTTCGACTTTATCAAGCATGATCGTTTTCCCTATTGCTGAAAATTAGCCAGCTGCCCCTTGTGAGCAGTGGAATGGCAAACACTAAAATAAAGAACCAGGTCAGCGTTCCGTAGCCATCAGCGATCAGTTGTATTAATCCGAATTCATTGGCTAAAACATTTGCGGCGATAAGCACCACAAGCACTGTCACCCCTCTCTGCCAAAATGCCATCTTTCTGCCGTTGCTTTTTTGAGCCTCAGCGATTCGCTCGTTCAATGCGTGTATGTAGGCTGTGCCGGTCTCAACAAAAGTGCCAAAAAGCACTAGATAGAAAATGAGCGACATCCACCGCAGATCCAGGCGATCAATCATGAAGTCCGATGGTACTGCAGCCTCAAGTATTTCCGGGTAGCTGGCGATCATCGGCAGATAGAGCAAAACTGCTGGCAGCATCGCTAGGGGGCCAGCCAGCGCCCCTGCCGTGAGTGCGTCGCTGCGGGATTGCAAGTGGACGACACAAAAGAGGATCAGCGGAATAACTGATAGATTGAAGCCGACGTATTTAATGCCGTTGTAAAACCATTCGCCATCGACAGGCTGACTGAGATTGCTGAGGAGGTCGTCCCCAAAATCTGAGACGTAAAGAATGACAAAGGCGAAATAGGTAGCGTAGAGAAGAAGTGACCATCCAGTAAGCACTCGCTCTATTAGATGCGTGCCATAAATCGCCAACACCCCGATTAAGATCGCTAATCCTAGTGTTCCAAAACTTGAAGAGAGCCCGAGATGTTTTTGAGCAAGCTCCCCGGCGGCAGAAGCGATCACTGAAATGACCAGTAGCCCCATTAGGAAATATCCAAGCTCGTACAGAACTTGGCCTCGCCCTAAGAGTTGCCCAAAAAAGGCGTGATACGTATGACTTTTTGTCTTCCGCGCTAGCTCAAAGGAAATTGCCGCCATTACGCTGAGAACAACCGTAGCAACCCCCATGGCCAGTAATCCACCAATTGGGCCCAGCACGAGAAAGAACTCCACAATTTCGCGGCCCGTGGCGTATCCACCGCCGATCATTACCGATTGGAGAATGAGACCTGGCATTAGAATTCTTCGGAATATCTGCCTATTCATACTCTCTAGCTCGCATTGGCGAGTTCCGGTGACGTGTTCAGCAGTTCTCGGTATACGTGGAGGTAAATCGCTGCAGCGCTCGCAGATGCGGCCGCGCATAATGTCATTACTGCGCCGTATCCCATTTGATAGGCAAGCAAAGTGCCCGCTATGGAAGGTGCTATTGCTTGTGCCACTCCCTGCCACGCGGGCACTAACGCGGCATAGCGGCCGGAGGGGTCAATATTAGATAGCGTCCCCAACTGAAAGACGTCGATAAATATCCAGAAAAAACTGAAAGAGAAGACGCTTATTACGAAGGTCGCCGAGTCAACCTGCGCTGCCAGCATCAGCATAGTGATGCTGATGGCGAGTAGGGAGAAAACCAAGGGCTTGGATTGCCCAAAGCGCTTCGCGAGAATCACAGCAAGGAAGGCCGCCGATAAACTGAAGACCTGACTCCATGCTAACGACCCTGATACAAATTCTGGGCTGACGTTTGCCGCTGAGCCTGCCCGTTCAATAAACGCCCAATAAGCGCCGACCATTATGTAAAAACTGAATACGGCGGCCAGACACAGTCTGGGGAGTATCAGCGGTATCGAAGCCTTGCTGAGGAGTTCAATCGTATCTTCTGATTTTTCTTCTTCATCGCTTGGGCCACTGAAATATCGCGGGAGCAGGGGTATCACAAATAGAATGGGGATCGCTTCTATCAGGTAGAAAGCAAAGATGCCATTAACGCCCCACTTTGCATCAAGCATCGGAAAAATATAGAAAATCAAAGCGTTCATCGTGACCAGTACAAAAAGAAAAATGCTGAAGGTTCGAGCAGAATTTTGGCTCCCAGCCAAGCTGGCTGTGCACGTGGAGTAGCATATGCCCGCGCCTACTCCAGCGCCAAGCCGGCACAGAACGAGGGGCAGTAACTCCTGATTCTGAGTGGAAAAAAAGTTGCTCAGGATGACAAGGAGCAAGCCGCCGTATGCCAGCGTGCGGCGATTGGCTCTGGCGACCACGAGAGCGGTTATGAAGGACCCAATGAAGAGGCCACCCATGTCTGACGAGGCGAGCCAGCCTAATTGCTGCTCATTAAAGCTGAGCGATTCGGCTAGTGAGCCCACTAACATGGGCATGCCCATTGCAACGCCAGTGCCTGCAAAACCAAGAATGATGGCGGCAGCTATCGCTTTGGGCTGGTCAAGTTCATTGATGCCACTGTTCACGAGGTCGTTATCACCATGCTCCATGCCATCATTGCTCGCCGTGGAGCGTTCTTCGCGAGCATCACTCATGCGGCTGGCTGCTCAGACCATGGGAACTCGGGCTTCAGTGGTGCGTGCCCGAGAATATTGTCAGCGATTTTTTCTGCGATCATGATTGTAATGGCGTTCAAGTTGCCTGCCGGTATTACGGGGATAATAGAAGCGTCAACCACTCGCAGGTTATCCAGGCCATGGACTCTGCCTTCTGAATTGGTTACCGCGTCTTGGGAGGTGCCCATGCTGCACGTGCCGCATGGGTGATAGTTGGATTCGACCTTACTGTATAACCAGCGCGCGGTATCTTTTTTGCTGTTAAGGTTAGAGGCGCCAGACAGCTCCGACGTGAGGCGGCCACGCCACGCCGGCTGGTGAAATATTTCCTGTATGGCACTCACTGTGTGCAGCGCCAATTCTTTGTCTTCGATGGTGCTTAAGTAATGAAAACGGAATTTCGGGGGCTTGAAGGGATCAGCACTATCGATCCATAGCTTGCCGCGACTGGTTGGACGCTGAAGACTGGCAAAGCACTGAAATCCTGGCGAGATGTTAATGCCCTCGGGTGCAAAATCACCTCGCATCGCAATGCACTCAAGTTGAATATCAGGATGATCGCTGCTCGATATCAACGATAAAAAAGCGCCAACCTCAAAATGGTTAGAGGATCCTAACCCCCTTTTTTGTAGTAGCCACTGGAGACCGGTTTTTAGCCGCCCGAAGCCATGAAGTTCAGCCGCTATTGAGTCAGAGGGGTTATTTGCACCATATTCGAAGCACCAGGCTGGGTGGTCCTGCAGGTTGTGGCCGACACCTGGCAGGTGATGTCTGGGCTGTATTCCGCAGCTGGAGAGTGCGTCACCATCGCCAATACCAGATAGCATTAATAAATGCGGAGACTGGATGGCTCCTGCACAAATGATGAGCTCTTTGCCCACTTCAATGTTGAGTTCTTCGCCAGCACGATAAAGCGTCACTCCCACAGCGCGATTTTGAGACAGTTTTATGGCATTGCAGCGAGTCTCCAGCATTAGTTCAAGGTTATCTTTTCGAGGCTGATCATGGAGATAGGCTTGAGATGCGCTGTGCCTGACGCCGTTTGAAACGTTTCTCTGTGTTTCATGTGCGCCGCCCTGATGGGCGCCATTGTGGTCGGGGTTTAAGGCGGCGCCATATTCAGAACAGGCGCTCAGAAAGCCTTGAAATAAGGGATTTTTGATCTCGGTCTTTACTACCTCTGTTGCCCCACCCGTTCCTCTGTATGCAGCATCACCCTGCGGGTAGTGCTCGCTGCGCTTAAAGTACGGCAGGCAGTGTGCATAGCTCCAGTCGTCGAGGCCACGGTGACACCAACCGTCATAATCTGCTCGGTTTCCCCGGACCCAGTTCATGCCATTGATAGAGGAGGACCCCCCCAGTACACGACCGCGCGGCGTGTAAACACCAGTGTCGGACTGGGTCTCGTGAAAATCTTCATTTGCGCCGAAAAACTTCCAGTTGTACCGGTCCTTCATGAGAGGAATGCCCAGCGCCGCAGGCATCTGAATAAAGAGACTTCTATCGCTAGGCCCTGCTTCGATCAGCAGTACATTGTTGCCTGGATCCTCAGAAAGGCGAGCTGCAAGTGTACTCCCGGCGGAGCCAGACCCAATTATGATGTAGTCGTATGCAGACAGAGATGGGCGCCGAGTGATGTTCATTGGCCGCGCTTGTTTTGGTGGCCCGAGCCTGATGCCACATCCTTAGAACTCAGTGACAGAGCGAGAATGGTTTGGGTTTGCCTGGCTAGCTTGCTGTGGAGTTCCGCCAGCGACATTGGTTCATCAACTATGAATTCAGTAAACATCTGATTGGTGTTATTCCAGATCAATTCTCCAATAGACACTGGGTCAGTTTTAGCCTTCAGTAGCGTCTCTTGGTGGAGGCTGTGCATTAACCCAATGACTTGTTGCAAAAATTGCGCTTCGATCAGTCGGTAGTCTCTCGCAAAATTTGTGTGTGCACTGGCAAGTGACGCTGCCAAGGCCTGCCGCCAACAGGATTTGTTCATAAATTCCATGGGGTGGTCTACGTAGAGCTCCAAGAGTTCATGAATCACCGTGGCATCTCTTGGCTGTCTATCAGATATCAGTCTTTCCCCAATACGCAGCGTCTCTTGACCCTCTTCGGCTAGAACAGCGAAAAGAAGCCCTGTTTTATCCTCGAAATGGTTATAGATGGTCACCGGCGAGACGTCGGCCCGTTCTGCAACTAACTTGATAGTGGTTTTCCGATAACCCATGGATGAGAAAAGCCGCGCGGCAGTAGTAATCAGGTGTTGTCGTCGCGCGTTTCTGTTTGTTTGCCTCAATCCCACCTAATTCCACTACCTAAAGTACTGCCCAGCGGGAAAATAACTGTAGTTGACTACAAATACAACTTGCACTAATCTCGATTAAACATTAAAAAACGTTATAAAACATAGTTGTTTACAGGTTATACCCCTTTTTTTTAAATTGTATCTTTATATCAATACATAAAAGGGGTGGCGGTAGCCCACTAAGCGACCGAGATATTTTGGAGCAGATCTATGATTCCAGGTAAGAAATTCAACTTGGCATTCGCAGTTGCAGGACTTTGTGCTGCTGGGGGCAGCGCCCAGTTTGTCCATGCAGAGACTGGTGCATTGGTTCTCGAGGAGGTGGTTGTCACCGCCAGTAAACGGGGCGATGTAAGCGCTCAGGAAACCGCGCTCAGTATTTCTGTGGCGTCCGACGATTTGATCATCAAATCCGGCATGGTGGGTATGGATGATTTTTTACGCACGGTGCCGTCGGTTAACTTTTTGGACCGTGGTGCGGGCCGCAATGGCCTTGTCGTGCGAGGGGTGTCTGCATCGCCACAGACTGATGTGACGACAGGTGTCTATATAGACGAGGCTACTGTGACAGGGTTGGGAAGCTACTTTGGTGGTAATCCGGACCTTAAGTACATCGATATGCAACGGGTAGAGGTGCTGCGTGGCCCTCAAGGGACGCTGTACGGTGATGGCTCAATGGCTGGCACCGTCCGCGCGATCACTAACAAGCCAGATTTGACTGCCTTCTCTGCAGAGATCGTTGGGGAGTACTCATCCACTGCTGACAGGGGCGATGACAATACGATGCTGCAAGGCGTACTCAATATGCCTGTCATAAAAGACACGCTCGCGATTCGTGTTGTTGCCTACGATTACGATAACAGCGGCTTTTATGAGAATGTTGCCGGCAGCAATCCGGATAAACAGATCTGGGCAGGTGCGTTCGGTGGTGTCACCACGGACAGTGAAGATGTTGGAAGTGACCAGTACACAGGCGGCAGGATATCTGTGTTGTGGCAACCAACAGATAACCTAACAGCGAATTTAATCCACATACAGCAAGATATTGAGCAATCGGGTATTCCAGAGTCGTTAATGGCGCTGGGAGAGACTCGCCGCGCGCCTTTCCAAAGACAAACCGGGGCTGGCGAAGCGCTGACGATGGACCTTGATCTGACGAATCTCGAGATAAATTGGAATTTAGGTTCGTTCGTGGTGACATCTTCAACGTCGGTAGCTGAGACAGAAGAACTCCAGGATCGGGATGTAGGGATGTATTTTGGACCGCTATTGGGTGTGGACGATATCCCGCTCTACTTGGCAGATTCTGGGGGGGGTGGACAGTTTTGCCCAAGAGTTGCGGCTGAATACTCAGTTCGATGGGCGATGGCAGTTTTTGGTTGGTGCGTTCTACCAGGATCTAGAAAGAACGTTAGGCCAGGATTTTGTATTTGAGGGGCAGCCTGACCTAGATCCGTTTGGTGGTTTGTTGCTTTTCGAGAGCACGCTAGTCGAGAAAGTTGAGCAGATCGCATTTTTTGGTGAAGTGACGTTTGACCTAACAGACTCACTGTCGGCAGTGGCCGGTATCCGGCGTTACGATTTCGATCAAACAGCCAGGGATCAAAATGACGGTCTTTTTAACGGAGGCTTCACTTCCAATTCACTTTCTAGCGATGACTCCGGAAATACCTATAAGCTTGGATTGACTTATACCCCCAGCGACAACACCACTGTGTATGGAACGTTCGCTCAGGGCTTCCGACTTGGCGGGCCCCACCCGTTGATTCCACCTGAGGTCTGCGACTTCGATGGTGATGGACTGATTGACGGAGTGGGTGTGCCGATACCTGACACGATCGCCTCCGATGAACTGGACAGCTTTGAGATCGGTGCGAAGTTCGTGCTGGCTAATGGTCGTGCGACCCTAAATGTGGCTGCCTATCAGGTCGAGTGGGAGGGTATACCCGTTGCCCAGGTAGCCGACTGTGGTTTCGAGCTCACTTTGAATGCCGGCGAGGCAGAAAGCCGCGGCGTCGAGATCGAGGGGCAAGTGCTGATGTCTGACATCTGGAGTATGAACTACGGTCTGTCATATGTGAGCGCCGAGTTAACTGATCAGGCGCCAGGGTTGGGGGAGTCAGGTGATCGGCTTCCCGGCTCGCCAGAGTTCCAGATGTCGGTAGGGCTACAGGCTGACTTTGATCTTATGGGTCGTCCAACTTACCTTCGAACTGACGTCACGCATATTGGCGAGTACTTCAATAACTTGCAGGAGGCAGGGCCCGAGGCCGGTGACTACACAACGATCAATTTACGCGCCGGCATCAACGTGACCGAAAAAATATCGTTGAGCGTTTTTGCTCGGAATCTCACTAACGAAGATGGACTGACTTGGATCGAAACAGAACTTGGCGACGGCCGTGCCAATTATCTTCGTCCACGGACAATCGGGATACAGCTGCGAGCTATGCTAGGCCAGTAAGGGCTTTATTCGCATAACCCTATCTGTCTGTTGCTATTGGGGCTTAGCGAGATAAGACTCTCCTCCGTGATGGAGCGGTTGGCTGAATTA
Organism: Halieaceae bacterium; assembly: GCA_902623175.1. Taxonomy (GTDB): domain Bacteria; phylum Pseudomonadota; class Gammaproteobacteria; order Pseudomonadales; family Halieaceae; genus Luminiphilus. The sequence continues at coordinate 11,194 of CACNSR010000008.1, read as the reverse complement.
TGGCCAACAGGGGAGCGTCTCAAAAAAATGCGAACCGGAATTCTCAGTAGCACCTTTATTGCCATCTGTTTACAGATGGCAATGGCGTCTTTATCCCAAGCAAAGGAAGTCTTCTCGTCAGACGACGTATTTAAGATTGCCTATGCATCCAATCCTGTCCTGTCGCCAGACGGGCAGGCCATCGCTTTCCACCGCTACTTTATGGACATCATGACTGACCATCGCAGGAATGATCTGTGGGTCGTTCAATCAGATGGAGAAAGTCTGCGGCAAATATCCCAAGGATTTGATGCAGTAGGTGCGATGGCTTTTACGCGATCGAATAAAGCGATTGCGTTCGTCGCTTATCAGGGAGACAAGTCGCACCTCTATCTGCAGCAGTTGGATTCAGGCGAGAGAATCGAGTTGGGTGAGGCGTTGATTGAGCCAACCAACCTTGCTTTCTCACCGGACGGAAAGTGGCTGGCATTCACCATGCCAGTTAATCATGATCGCGAAACGCTGGGCGAGCCGCTCACCCCGCCAGACGGTGCCCAGTGGGCCGAGCCCATTATCGTTGAAACGCGTTCCCAATTTAGGGTCGACGGAGTCGGGTATCTGCCTCCCGCTCGTCAGCAGCTATTTTTGTTGCCCACTGCTGGCGGGAAGGCAGAGCAGGTGACACAAAGCACTTTTGCTATCGACAGCCCTCTAGAGTGGTTGCCTGATTCCTCTGGGTTACTGTTCAGCGCCAATCTTAAGTCGAACGTCAATAAGCCTTGGGATACCGATGTTGTCAGGTTTGATATACGCACAGCTCGGCTGACCGCGCTAACCTCGCAGACGGGTCCCGATCAAATGCCCCGCATATCTCCTGACGGCAAGCGGTTAGCGTGGCTGGGTTATGCCGATCAGCCCAGCATCTATCATGAGTACCAGCTCTATACCGCCAATGTTGATGGATCAGAGGTTGAAACCGTGCCGCTTAATAGCGATTACGGTGTTGTTGACTTTGCCTGGCATCCGGATAGCAAGCGTTATTACGTGCAGTATGAGGAACGTGGCAAAAGCGTTCTGGCATTGCTTTCAGGTGATGGGGCCGTCTCAAAGCTATCCGATAGGCTTGCCGGTTGGGAGCTTGACCAACCTTATGTCCTTGGGCAGTTTTCAACGCGAGCTGGTGTGGTGGCGGTAACGGTTGGCGATGCAACAAGACCGACCGAACTCGGTGTGATTGGGCCCGACGGACTCGTGAAAACTATTACAGATTTTAATCGCGCCTTGCTCGATTCGGTGCACTTTGTCCCGGCGACAGAACACGTGGTTAGCTCGAGCGTTGATCAGCGAGATATACAGTATTGGATGATGGTGCCACCCAATTTTGATCCGGCTCGATCCTACCCAATGATCTTGCAAATACATGGTGGTCCCTGGGCATCTTACGGTCCGCAGTTTGCAGCAAACAATCAGCTCTATGCGGCCGCTGGGTACATTGTTGTCTTTGGCAACCCTCGGGGTTCGACCGGTTACGACGCTGAGTTCGCACACGAAATCGATAACAACTTTCCAAGCCATGACTATGACGATCTTATGGATATTGTTGATGGTGTGGTTTCAAGAGGTTTTGTTGATGAGCAGAGGCTGTATGTTGTGGGAGGGAGCGGTGGCGGAACCCTTACGTCATGGATAGTGGGCAAGACGAATCGATTCCGAGCTGCGGTCGCAGTGAACCCCGCGATTAATTGGCTCAGTATCGTTCTGACGGCGGACCTCGATAAGCTGATGGCAAATTATTGGTTCACCGAACTCCCCTGGGAAAATCCAATGAAGTACTGGTCGCACTCGCCTTTGTCTTTGGTGGGCAATGTCACAACGCCGACTATGCTGATGACTGGAGAGAACGACTGGCGAACGCCTATCTGGGAGGCCGAACAATACTTTAACGCCCTCCAGATTCAGGGCGTTGAAACAGCGTTGGTTAGAGTGCCTGGAGCTGGCCATTGGATTGAATACCGGCCAAGCCAATTGATTGCAAAAGTAAACGCAGTGCTTGCCTGGTTTGAGCGATTCAGTGATGTGCCGACGCTAGCTGGAGAGGAGTAAGTCGTCGCTGATCAGTGAACAGCTGAAGGCGACAGTTTCACGGCCGGCCATTTAACAGATATACGGCTACATTGTCTGAGTTTGATCATAACGCTGGTGCCAAAGTTGCAAATGAAATCACTCGTTTTCCAGATAGTTCTCGTGGCGTTCGCGATGACCGCGCCAATACTCCTTGCTGCCGAAAATAGCGCAGAGTCATTTGACGTCAAGGAGCACTACGACAAAACTGAGGTGATGATCCCGATGAGGGATGGCGTCAAGCTACTTACGGCGATCTACACGCCCAAGAACCGCACGCAGCGCTATCCAATTTTGCTTTATCGAACCCCTTACTCGATTGGTGCATATGGCGAAGACTATGTGGCGCCAGCCAAATTGGCGCCATCTCTGGAAATGCTTGCTGAAGGCTACATATTTGTCAGTCAGGATCTCCGCGGCACATACAAGTCAGAGGGCCAATTTGAGGTACTTCGAGTCAATAGGCAGAAAGGTTCCGGCGCTATGTCTACGGATGAAAGCACTGATGCCTACGACACAATTGATTGGTTGCTCGAGAATCTGGATGACCATAATGGGCGCGTCGGTCAATGGGGTGTGTCTTACGCAGGGTGGACGACTGTACAGGGCATGATTGACGCCCATCCGGCGCTTAAAGCGTCCTCTCCGCAAGCATCGCCTTCCGACATGTTTATTGGAGATGACTGGCATCACAACGGTGCTTTTAGGCTGACTTATGCCTTTGCGTGGATGAACTATGCGGCACAGGAGCGGAGCAAACCAACGCAAGTGCAGCCTGAGCCATTTGATTACGGTACGCCCTGGGGTTACGAATTCTTCCTCAATGCCGGTCCGACTTCTGACCTGAATAAGAAGTTTTTTGGCGGAGGGGTTCCCGGTTGGGAGGGTTTTATCGAGCACCCCAACTATGACGAGTACTGGCAGCGACGGAATGTCCTGCAGTACTTGGACAACATAGAGCACCCCATTTTAAACGTTGCTGGCTGGTTCGACGCCGAAGATTTCTATGGCCCTGTATCGATCTATCAAGAAATAGAGCGGAGAAACCCCGTCAATCAGAGCACCTTTGTATCCGGGCCTTGGAAGCACGGCGCATGGCATAGGGAGCGTGGCTCGTCACTTGGCGACATTCAGTTTGGCAGCGAGACATCTGATTATTTTAAAAAACATATTGTGACTCCATTTTTCAGGTATCACTTGAAGGGAGGGGGCGACTGGAATCCTCCAGAGGCTATCGTCTTCGAAACTGGCCGAAATCGATGGCGCAACTTTGATCAGTGGCCGCCGCCGGATGTCGAGGTCAGAAAACTTTATTTTCACTCGGGAGGGAGGCTGTCGTTTGATGAGCCGGACGCCCAGATGATTGGCAATGACGAATACGTCAGCGACCCCAACAAGCCTGTGCCCTTCACAACTGACATCTCTGTTGGGTTCCCGGGTCATACGTGGATGATTGAAGATCAGCGACTAACCTCAACACGCACTGATGTTCTGGTTTATGAGTCTGAGGTGTTAACTGAGGACATCACCATCGCTGGGCCCATATTGGCTAATTTATTTGTATCCAGCACCGGAACAGATGCTGATTTTTTTGTGAAGTTGATAGATGTCCACCCGGGAGATTACGTTGCGCCAGCGTCAAGTACAGCCTCGGTGCCTATGGGCGGCTACCAAATGTTATTGGGTGTGGAGGTGATGCGGGCCAAGTACCGCAATAGTTTTGCTAACCCTGAGCCATTACAGCCTAATCAAGTGACGCCTCTCTCATTCCATATATGGGACAAGTTCCATACCTTCAAAAAAGGGCATCGAATCATGGTGCAAGTGCACAGTTCTTGGTTCCCTGCCTATGATCGGAATCCACAACAATTCATGGATATATACCAGGCGGATGCTGGTGATTATCGTAAGGCGGTGCAGAGCATCTATAGATCGACGGCGAGCCCCTCCCACCTAGCGTTGCCCATTATGGTCCAGAAGGGGGCTAGGCAGTGACAAGTCCGATCACTACCTTTCTGCGGTAGTGTCCCCGCATAGAAACACGCCAAAACGCACGATTTTGGAAAAATAAAAACAGAGGCTTAAAACTTGGCAGGGCCAGCCGGATTAGAACCGCCGACCTCTGCCATGTGGAGGCCGATTGGCCGCGCCAAGACACGCATGGACGTTGCCAGACTGGCACGAGCAAAGCCATAGATCAACTCGCCTTTTTCCGGTACCTCGACGCGGCGAAATCGGGGTGGTCGGTTGTCGCGCGTTAGAGCGATGGCAGGTAGGTGGGTAAATCGCAGGGTCCGACCGGCTTCTGCAACGAAGCCAGCCTGCCCCTACCATGATCAAGAGTCAGGGGGCTTCTTTGATGACACTGCTTCTTCGCCCGACTGCGGTGACCTTTCCGTCAGCTCCTCTAGGCTGGCGGCTTCAATCAGCGGCTTGGTCTTGTAACTGACCAGCCGGAAATATTCCGGTCGAGTGGAGAGCTTTAGTGTGTACTCCTCCCTGTCCTTGGCTTTACCCACGCGGTATGTCACCCTCTCGCCCCCACGCGGGGTCAGGGACAGCTCCAGCACAGGTTCTTCCAGACCGTATTCGTCCTTGATTTCATGCCCCATTACCTTCTCGAATCGAAGATCCGCTAGCAGGCCTGCCAATTTGTCTACCGCACTCGTCTCCAGCTGCTTGCCTTCAGCCAGTCCGTAGGCTTGCCATGTCGGTGATTGGCTCGAGTCGTCGTTCGCTTTGTCGCTGTCTGCTGCCAGGGTATTACGCTGGAGGTGCAGGCCATTGACTTTGATGGCAGTGATTCGCGTTTTCGGTAAAGTTAGGATGGACTTATCTTCCCAATCCGACGTTTTTACAGGCACATCGAACTCTGCCATCTTGACTGCATGGATGGCGTCACTGGCTTCATTGCGGGCGTGAATGAGCCGTATGCCAGGTGAGCTGCCCAGGAAGAGCCTGGCGACTGCATCGTTGCCCTCAGACAGTGTGATGCGGCGTTCGAACTGCTCGTCGCTCACCTTGAAACGCTCTCGTGCGCCGGCGCTGGTGGCTAACGGCGTGTTGGAACGCAGGGCTTCGAGCCGCTCTAAGAGTTGGTTCACCTTGTTGTTATTGGCTGGGAATTCACCCAAGTCCGGCAACACCCAGTCGCCGTCGTTCTTTGACAGAGTCACTTTAGCATCTTCCGGTCCGTCCAGGCTGATGCGGTCGATCTTTTCCGTATCAAAGCTGACCAGTGCGACGGGCTCATTCGTGACCGTAATACCGCGGTCGGTCAAGCCGACTCCAACCGCCAGCAGCAGCTGGGCGGCAAGCAAGACAGTCAGTATTTTGATTGTCTTGTTCATATCAGACCTCCGCTAATACTGCGTTGTAGCCCTGTGCGTCAGAAGCCGCTACCCGGCGGCGCCAGCCCCATATGGCCAGGAGACCGAGCAAAGCCAGACCGTAGTTGCCCCACTCCCAGACCTGTTGCTCGCCATCTGGCATAGGATCGAGGGTGCGAGCCAGTTGTGTGCGACCGCGCAACATAAGCAACCCACGGTCCTCCAACGACCAGTCGATGGCGTTCTGCAAAAAGGCCAGCGGTTTGGTGTACAGGGTATTGATGCCCTGGGATGCAAGGTCGATGGCGGCGTTGGAGGCGAAAGTGTTGCTCGACACCAAGATAAGACGCGCCGAATCCGGCGAGCGTTCGATCACTCCGGTGATGTTTTGCTCAGCCTCTTTTTTCTCCGTTTGATCTGAACCATCCTTGTCCTCACCACCCTCGTAGGATGCCTCACCACCGCTTTCCTCCGCTTTGGCCAGTGGAGACTCCTTGCCCTGGTAGAACGAATTGAAGCGTCCCTCGATGGCGATGGCCAGCAGGTGGGCCTTACGCTCGCCGCTGACGGCGAAACCTGTATCCGGATGGGCGCGGTAGTCGGGCACCAGGTTCAGGCTGTCCGAGGTCCAGCTGTTTTCGGAGCTGTGCAGCAGCTCGATAACCTGGCGTTCCTTGTTTTTGTCCGCGTCCACCTGGATCGGTGAGGCCCAATTAAGAGTTAATTGTCCCAGCGAGGCGGTGATGGGATTGCCCGGATTCAGGTTGTCGCCGCGCAGGTCCGGGAAATGGGGATAGGGCAGCATGCGGATCTCGGGCAGGGCCAAGCCACCAATGTAACGCTGAGTCGGAACCGGCAATGCCGCGTTTTGCGGATCCAGCACCATCGTCTCATCAATATCGATACCTTGGTGGGTGAGCCATTCATCGAGGCCGGATTCCTGCTTGCTGGCACTCAGTGTGCCGCTGGCCTGCACATCGAAGGATGAGGAGGCAAGAACAACGCTACCGCCCTGCATCAGAAACTGGTCGATGGCGAAGCGCTGCTTCTCATCAAGCTCTTTCGGCGCCATCACCAACAGCAGGTCGGCATCCTCGGGCGCTTGGCCGCTTTTCAGGTCGTGCTCCTTGATGCGCACGTTTTCGCCGAGCACTTCCTCTAGGTCACCATAGCGTTGACCGCCTGGACCGAAGGCCTGGGGTTTGATGAGGGCGACGGTCTTCAGCGCTCCGGGGATCAGTCGCTGCAAGGCCGCATGCAGGGAACGCTCCAAGGACGTCTTGTCCAAGGTCTCTGGTAGCGGCACTTGCAAGGCTTCGCCATCGTTTTCCAACACCATATAGAACCAGAAGGGCTCGGGGTCGAACAGGCTGGCGATCTGCGGTCCGAAACCGTACTGCTGTTCGAGTTCGGCGGCGAGCTTCCTGCCATCTGCGTCAGGGTCAGCAAACTGGACGCTCAGCTTGCTGCCCGCCTGTTTTTTTAGATCGTCGAGCAGTCCGTTGAGATCGCTACGCAGCTCACGCAAGGTTTCCGGCAGCTGCTCGTCGGGTGACATATAACCTTTGAATGTCACCGGGTGTTGCAGCGACTCGAAGGGATTGCCGCCGGCACGGTAGCTGCCCGCCACCTTGCGAATAGCACGGGTGATGGCGTATTCCGGGTTCTTAAGCACGACATCAAGGTCTCGCTCACCTCGCGCCTTTACCTCGATTAGGTCGCGAAAGCCCAGGGTTTCATACTGGTCGCCATAAGCGATCACCAGGTCGAAATAGGAGCTGACCACGGCCGCCTGGTAACGGTCGGCGGTCTGGAAGGGGACCGGCTGTATACCATAACGCGATGCCGCCTCCTCTTCGGCTTCGCGGTCACGGGTGGGATCGACAATCTCGATCTGGGCGCTGCCATTGCTGGCTACCGCATACTCCTCGAGAAGATCCTTGATCCTTGGTACCAGCGGCGCCAGCAGGGGATGGGTCTTGGCCGAGAAGTAGCCGCGGATCAGCAGTGGCTCCTGCAGCGCCGCGAGCTGGTTCTCGGTGGCTTCGGAGAGGCTGTACTGCTGTTCCGCAGTAATATCCGCGCGGGCCCAGCTGATGGGATTGAGCCAGAGGTTGGCGGCGATGAAATTGGCCGCCGCTAGTCCCACGGCCCAGCCCCAAAGGCGATGCCGCGGGCTGATGGGATTGCCTGCCCAACGCAGCCGCTCGAGTGAGAACAGGTTGAGGGTCAGGAACACGCCGACGATAGAGAGATAGTAATAAAGATCGCGCAGGTCGAGCACACCGCGGGTGATCGACTCGAAGCGGGTGCCGGTACCGATCAGAGCGAGCAGGCCGCCGATCTCATGGCCGAATAGGTTCGTCAATGTGCTAGAGCCGATCAGATAGAAGAGTCCACAGACCATGGTGGTGAGGATCAGGGCGACGATGGGATTGTCGGTGCGGCCACTCATGTAGAGGCCGATGGCCACGTAGGCCGCCGCCAGAAACAGCGTTGCGATATAACCGCCGACCACCGGACCCCAGTCCAATGGCCCCAGCAGGGAGACCGTCACCGGCAGTGGCAGGGTCAGGGCAAGCGCCAGGGCCACCAATCCCAGGGCGGCGGCGAACTTGCCTAGTATCAATTGCAGTGAACTGACCGGTGCGGTGAGCAGGCTTTCCAGGGTGCCGGCCCTGCGCTCTTCCGACCAGGCCCGCATGACCAGCGCCGCCACCAAAAAGATCAACAGTAGCGGCAGCCACTGGAACAAAGGGCGTACATCGGCGATGTTGCGAGCAAAGAAGGTCTCTATCCAGAAGAAGACGAAAAGTGTCACTGCCAGAAAAGCGCCCAGAAAGAGATAGGCCGCGGGTGTGGCGAAGAAGCCCCGGAACTCCTTGCGGGCGACAGACCTTGTGGTCGAAAAGTGATCAGCCATGATTTACCTCCTCGTTGATCGAGGTGAATACTGTTTCCAGGTCATGACGCTCAGGAGTGAGCTCGTGCAGTGCAAGTCCAGCGTTCATGACAGCCTGAGCGACGCGAGGTGCACTTCCTGGTTGTGCCTGCACCCGGTAACGTCGTTGGCCGTCAGAGGACTCCAGCTCGGATACTTTTTCTACGCCATCGACTGCATGCAAGGTCCTTTCCCCATCCCCATCCACCGCCACCAGCAGAGCACCGTCACGCTGGAGTTCGTGAAGCCGCGAATCCACTGCTAGGCGGCCGGCACGCAGGATCAGCACCCGCTCGCACACCGCCTGAACTTCCTGCAGGATGTGGGTAGACACAACGACCGTTGCGGTTTGGGCCAGCTCGCGGATCAGATCTCGCATCTGGCGAATCTGGGTTGGGTCGAGCCCATTGGTGGGTTCGTCGAGGATGACGATGTCAGGCTTATGGAGGATGGCCTGGGCCACGCCAACACGCTGGCGATAACCCCTGGACAGGGTCTGGATGGGGGAAGTGGCCTTTTCCTTCAGCGCCGTGCGGCGGATCGCCCTAGCGATGGCGCTTCTACGCTGATTGTCGGAAAGACCATGCAGAATGGCCTGATAATCCAGATAATCGATGACTGTCATCTCAGGCCAGATCGGACAGTTTTCCGGAAGGTAGCCGATTCTTGACTGGATGGTTGTGGTGTCCCGGCCGATGAGCAGGCCGTCGATATTTATGGTTCCGCCGGTGGGTTCGAGAAAGCCGGTCAGCATTTTCATGATGGTTGTCTTGCCGGCGCCGTTATGACCAAGCAGACCCACGATCTCACCGCGGCCGATTTCAAAGCTCACATCGTCCACGGCGATGAAATCGCCATACCGGCGCGTCAGGTTTTCGACCTGAATCATAGAGATCCCTCCCTATTAACTAAAAGTGGTTAAAGATGAAATTGAGTCATCACCGCATCAGTAGCGGAGATGCTGCCCTGTCCGGTACCTAAATGGTGCCGGGATGTGGGATATAAGCGACATTTTAAGGGAGGCGGGCGACTGTGAAGTCGGATACTGTTTTTTATTTTTAGGTATAGCATGGTAGGTCAGGTTTATTACATTGAGGTTCTTTCGTTACTTTCCTGCATTTTAAGACAAATTCAGGATATAAAAGTTCATGCTTACAGTCGCACCAAGAGACGCGTGGACACATTAAAACTGGTATCGAGAGTAGAAATTGAATGCGGCCCAGTGAGCCGGCACAGTGCTCTTTAGAGGCGATCCAAGCCTCTGTTACTTCTCGAGAGGTAGTCACATAGACCTCCGTTCATCGCTAGTAGATCAATACCCTAAATTGGGCGGTTTTTGTCTACCGTGGCTGGTGCGATTTCAGATAAATCGATGACTTATATCTATTTTGGTAGGACCAGGCGGACTCGAACCGCCGACCTCTACCATGTCAAGGTAGCGCTCTAACCAACTGAGCTATGGTCCTAATTCTGAGATGCTGTATCTATGAGGCTTTCGGCGTTCCGTCTCACAGCGCTTTTTGCTTAAAAACAGTGATCCCCATATGACTCTCAACCAAACAAAAACATATCCCGCCTAAACTATCAGTGGGAAGTCGGGTTAGTGTAGCTTGGCCTGCTTGGTTTTCAAAATTTCCCGCCTTTTCTGACTGCTGTGCGGACAGACTTGTATGTTTACTGAACTTTTTTGTAGTTTCTGTCCTGCCTTTGGCTACTAATTCGCGGAGGGTAGAAATAAGAAACCGACATCTTTGAGAACTTGCTTTACTCTCCTCACCTGCATGTCTCTAGTTTTGCGCTTGGAACAGTCAGGTCTACCTGCCAAGGGCTTCTATTGCCTCCAGTAAAAATCGTCCATTTTCAGAGCCATAGGGTGCGTTTTCAGTTGGCTCTATTGTAAATTCGGGGCAAGTCTTTTGGTTCTCTAACAAGTCTTTAATCTCAAAAAGTACGGGCTCTACCCAACTGGTATCAGCTTCGTAAGGAATGATTTTCGTGGCGAATTCCATCCAAGCTTTCCCCGGGTCCTCGTCGATCAGCATTCCGTCTCTTCCCTTGTGCATGGCATTCACATAAAGAAAGTAGCCTGTATCTGAGACACGTAGGCCCTTTTGTCGAGCAATCCAAATATACATGTCCATTTGGCGCTTGTATGAAATCTTATGTGGTGCGTCTAAAGACGAAGGCCTGATTTCCGCAGTATTGGGCCAATCCGCTCCTTGCGCTTCACTCTTATAATCAACGATATGAACTTGGCCTGTTTCCTTGTTAAGAAAGATGTCATCAATACCTCCGCCTAGCTTAATGTTCGTCTCCTCGTGGACGCAGTTGAAATACGTATCGTCCAACCCGAAATGCATAGAGTTAGTCCACTTCTCCAAATGCTCATGCTGATAGGGGATTAGATGACCAAGCCCGTGAGCCTCCCATATTGGTAGGGATGATTTGCCCCTAGCCCTGTCCGCGTCCCTTTTCAGCAAGACGTCAGTGGTGGTGTTGAGTGTGAAGCTTGGAAGCTTGGGCTGCTTCACTCCTCTTACTTGCTCTAGCCAGAAAAGAGCTTTGCATTTTAGAAAGTTGTCTATTCGACTTCGAGAAAGCTCGTAGGGATTTGGGTTCTCGGGGGTATAAATGCCTCTGTGCCTTTTGGTTGGTGTCCCATCCTTCTTTATGTTCGGCATCTGCAGCGCTCTAGCTCAAAATTGGATAATCGCGCTAATCATACGAAAGGGAGCAAGAATAAGGAGAATATTTTTCATTATTTAGTCAGCAATCACTGTTGTTGTCATCCCGCGGCATTTTGATCTTGCAAAAATTGGCGCTT
>CACNSR010000007.1 GCA_902623175.1 Halieaceae bacterium | reverse complement strand
AGCGCCACAATCCAGCAGGGCAATATCCAGCAGCCCTCCATGCCACCGCTGTCCAACTGGTCTGCCAAGTAAGGTAGTATTTACGTGGGACCGTAAACGCCTGTCGTCGATGCAGAGGATTCCGCTGTCACACTGAAGAGCTGAGAGTTTTTTTATGAACGACCGTTACGGATCAATGCCAAGCACGTCCAATTGTTCATCGACACTTAAGAGCAAAAATGCCTCAAAGTCAGTGTAGAAATCCTCAATCGATTGATCGAAGACTTTTACAAAAGCGTTGGCCCACCCCAACTCGGTATATTCGTCCCAATAGTCGAATAGCACTTTGTCTTCGGATGTTTTTACGGCCAGATACTGGAAGGCGATGTGGCCAAATTCGTACTGCAGCTGACCGATGCACAATTCTCCGCAGTACGAAAGCAGTCGCTCAGTTTGCTCGCTGGTATCCACGTCGCGCATCGACACGCCTGGGAATTGTGTCGTGAAGGCCTTCATCGCAATCAAATCATTCCGAACGCGGGCGCTGATGTCCGAATGCGTCTGCCAGTTCGACCTCTCAGAAATCAACTGCTCAAAATAGACTGCTGAACCCTCCTCAACCCATCGCGTCGTCGCCCATCCAAAGGCACTGTCATCAGCCCCACGATAGACATTATGGGCGCCCTGGTATACGTGAAAATATTCATGGGCATTCACTTGTCGGTCTCGAATCAGCTCGTCCTTATCGGTGCTGTGCTGATTATTTTCATCCGCATAGGGGTTGTGCACAAAAGACTGCACCGGTGCGTCCAACGTCCATGAAGACTGCTGAAAGCCATTCCCACCAGGATAGATATAGGCCATCTCTCGGATTGCCTCCCCCTGATCAGTCAAACAATACTCTTTTTGATCAGGGGGATAATTGAAATCACAGAAGTCGTCCGCGAGGTCTTCCGCCTCGTTGAGATCATTACCTACTATATACACGCGCAGGGGACCGTAGTTACCGAGCAAATCGATGGCGGCAAACATACCCTCCTTGGACGCCTCCACGATGGGCTCAGGGATATCCGAGGCAACTCGAAAAGCCACCGCCTGAGCCGAAGGTTGATTCCATCCCAGAGCCTTCAGTCTGGCAGCATTTTCTTTCTGACTGTCCGTCAGTTTGGAGGCTTTCCGGTCCACAGTCATCGAGAGATAGGGCCGGAATACCATCTCATACACGCAACTCTCGTACTCCAATCTTGTCTGCGTGTCCTGTTCGGAGTCTCCAAACCGAAAGTTATCTTTGCATTCTTGAGAAGCGGTCTCTAACCATCCGGCACAAAAACCATCGGCAGCATCACAAAGCCGATCTCCCGATGCATTGAAATCGTGTTGAATCCACTCAACATTGGCAGGGGGCGTCCAATCGACGTCAGGCACAGTGTGAGATTCTGATGTTTCGCTCTTGAGTGAAACGCCAGATCTTACGAGCGTTATTGTATCAAGGAGATTTACAAACTGGTCTTGAGCATCAGCCGCACGAACGGACAGCGGCAGTAACAGCAGAATGACGAGTAGTGGTTTAGTCATGTTGAAAAAAGATTCACTCTAGTCTTTCTAGGTTTCAACTTGTATGCCCGCGTTCTGGCAAACTTTTTCAACTTTCGACATGGTCAGTAACCCTCTCAGATTGAAAGATCTCCTAAGCACCTCTAGTGCGAACTGCGGCATATGGTCTGAGGGAATGCGGAGTCCATATTCGTGCTCATCGCCACCACTGAAGTCTCTTGCATTTTTACCGTAGTCAGTTCCGGCGAGTCTTACTGAGCCATCCGGTAAAATCTCAGCTTCAATTACAGCTCCAGCTAAGTCTTCAGGGTCCCCCCACTCGTTCTTGTATATCTCCATCTGATATTACTAGCCCCCGCTCCTCAAGCGAAAGTCAGATAGCTAATTGAGGAACTGCCGAAAACCCCCACACGGAATCACACTACTGGGTTATTGCGCCACACCGGCCAGCCCGAGCTTAGCGCAGGACTATCTCAATGTGAGAGGTCATGTCAGCGCAAATGTGAGAGGCTAATGTGAGTGGTTATGTCAGAGGGGCTATTATGGGCTGGGTGAACCCCGATTGGTGTTTGTGGGCGGGCTAACCTTGAGCACGTGACTTCATGTGATGTATTGGACGTCACTAAGTGATGCCTAAGCGGCTGGTGTGCTCACATGGTTTTAACGGGCGCCTTTGCCTGTCTCTTCGGTTACTTGGCATTCGGCAGGCTTGATGAATCATGACTGGATTTCCAATTAGATTGAGTAATGTCATGGCGTGGGTGGGCTTCCTTGCCCTGTTCAGTCATCCGGCGGCTTTCGGTTCTGGTAGGAATCAATGCCAGCAGATATAGCGACACAGCGCTGTCGGGATATTCGAATCGCGTGCCTCGGAAAATTTAAAAATCTCGGTGATGTAAAAAAGTGAAAATAGGGTTAATTGTAGGTAGCCATAGAAAGTATTCCCAGAGTGGCAAAATTGCTGCGTTTTGCAGTGACGTATTGCGCGACCGCCTTGATGTCTCGCCATGGACACTTGACTTAGGACAAAACCCACTCCCTATGTGGGATGAGGACTTAGCTGAAGGTGCTTCGCACTGGGCTGGTTTTGGGCACCTCGCGCAACAACTCGCCGGTAGCGATGCATTCGTCATCGTCTCACCTGAGTGGCACGGGATGGTGACACCTGCGTTGAAAAATTTCTTTTTATTGTGGTCCGGAACCGATGAGCTGGCGCATAAACCCGCCCTTGCCTGTGCAGTTTCATCAGGCGACGGCGGAGCCTACGTAATAAATGAGTTACGGACTAGTAGCTACAAGAATAGCCGTTTGTGTTGGTTGCCTGAGCATTTAATCGCTCGGCAAGTGCGCAAAATATGTAATGAAGATTCAGCCGACAACGATAGCGAGAAACATCAGCGATTCGCGGAAAGATGCCAGCATTCCTTGCGTTTGCTGACCGCCTACGCGAGAGCGTTGCAAAGTGTCAGGAACGAGGGGTTCGTAGAGAACACAAAATTTCCCAATGGCATGTAACCTTGTCAATCGTGGGCGGATGTTATCGCCGCTAGCAAAAGATTTATCCAGGGCGTCGCGCTATTTTTCATGAGCAGAGACTACGGATATGCAGCGATAGCTTAGGGTAGGCCAAAAAGACAACTCCAGTTGAACACCGTCAGCACCCAGAAATGGATGGGTTGAAGCTCTTTTTGGAGAGTAATAACGCGGCTTGCACCGCCAAAGCACCGAGTGACAACCAAAGTAGCGGTTCGCTCATTGACCCGTAATCGGTCAGGTCAATTACTAATTAAGATAAAGCGCAGTCAATGCTGGGCCTGGGGCAGTCAATGAGTGACGGTCTTAGATCATTGAGGCAGCCATTACAAACAACACCGCGGCTGCAGTAATAATCGAATAAGTATCAGATGTGGTCATGGTGTGCTCCTTCATACTTATGACGCTCAGCACAAGCTTTTTACTCCCCAACTGCCCCTTTTTGGCAGATATTGTGTGTGGCTGCTGCTTGGTGTTTGATAATTGTCACAAGCCAAGACAGAGAAGATTAGGATGCGGTTACAGGGTTTGAAATGTTTAGTGACTGGCGGCGCCAGTGGTATCGGTGCGGCGACGGTCAAGCGATTTGCGGCAGAGGGTGCCGAGGTCTGCATTCTGGATCGAGACCTGCCAACGGCTCAGGCGCTGGCTGCGGAGTTAGGTCAAGATCATTTCGCCGTTGAGCTTGATGTGCGTCATGAGCCCGCTGTCGAGCAGGCCGCGGCCGAGGTTTATGCGCGCTGGGGGTACATCGACGTACTCGTGAACAATGCGGGCTCCGAGCTCAATAAAACCTATAACGAAACAACGGTCGAGGAGTGGGACAAGGTGCTTGACACCGATCTCAAAGGCCCATGGCTCCTCTGCAAGCACTTTGTGCCCGGTATGGTGGGCCGCGGCTCAGGCAGTGTCATCAATATCTCCTCTCTGAATGGGCTGGTCGGCTTTCCATTATCGACTGCGTACGGCAGTGCCAAGGGTGGTCTCGTCGTGTTTACCCGAGACATGGCCATTGAGCTGGCGACCAGCGGCGTGCGCATTAACTGTGTCTGCCCTGGCGTGATCGAAACACCGATGATGGAGCGCTGGACAGATCTGATGCCCGATAAAGAGGAAGCCAAGGCCATGCTGCGTGGCGTAATGCCTATTGGCCGGATGGGTACTGCTGAGGAAGTGGCCAGCGCTGTGTTGTTCTTCGCTTCAGCAGATTCCAGCTTGTGTCAGGGCGCTGTGCTGAGTGTGGATGGAGGCTTCACCGCCCAATAGCCGGGCGGTGCCTCAGCCCAGCACGCCTTCCGATCGCAAGGTGTTGATGCGCTGGCTGTCCAAGCCAAAGTCGGTGAGCACGGAGTCCGTATGCTCGCCATGGGCCGGCACCGGACGCGAGGGTTCTAGCCGCTTGCCGCCAAACCGGGGCGGTGCTTTCACAACGCGGAGCGTGCCAAGATGTGGATGGTCGACTTCAGCGATGCTGTCGTTGGCGCTGAGTTGCTCCTGAGCCAGCACTTCGTCGCGGTTTAGGCACCTCGCGCAGGGCACCTCCATCTCACGCAGCAGGGCCAGTAATTCATCACTGGTGTACTCAAGGCACTTTTCAGCGACGAGGCCCCGAAAAATATGCAGATTCTCCACCAGCTTCTGCATGGTGTTGAAGCGCTCGTCTCCCAGCAGATGCAGCAGGCCAATCGCCTTTAGCATGCGTTCCTGCATCTCCTGATTTGCCGCAGCGACAGTGATGCCGCCGTCTTTGGTCAGCGTGAGATCATACAAAATGTCGATCAGCATACCGCCAGGGATGGCGTCATCATCAAGCAGGGCGTGATTCTGAAACCCGTCGGGGAACATGAAAAACAGCCCTGAATCGAGCATGGAGAGGTCGATTAGTTGGCCTTCTCCGCTCCGCTCGCGGGCGAACAGGGCACTGGTCACTGCCTGGCAGGCGGTGTAGGCGGTGATTTTGTCGCAGAGTAAAGAGCGGATAAACGCGGGGGAGTCATCGCCACCTTGCGTTGCCGCCATCCCGGAATGAGCCTGAATGATCGGGTCGTAGGCAGGTGCCCGGCGCAGCGGCCCTTCGGTGCCGAAACCCGAAATCGCCATATACACCAGCCTCGGGTTGATGGTTCTGAGTGCGTCATAACCCAGATTCAGTGTATCCATGGTTCCCGGGCGAAAGTTATGGATGACCACATCTACCTGAGAGGCTATGTTGCGGATGACCGCCTGACCCACTTCAGTTTTGAGATTGATCTTGATCGACTCTTTGCCGCGGTTGCAGCCGGCAAACAATGAGGAGATGTCGCCCTTGCGTGCCCCGATGTAGCGCATGGGGTCCCCCACATCACTGGGCTCCACCTTGATCACCCGCGCGCCCTGTTCTGCAAGCATCATGCTCGCAAGCGCCGCAGTGATCATGGTGGAGAACTCAAGAATGGTGATGCCTTCCAGTGGTTTCATGTCCATGCCCCGTTGAATCGTTGTTCTGCTCTGCGGCATACCACTGGCTGAACAGGCCTACGACTTTTAGAGAAGTATTATGAGATGCGTTGGTTACCCCTAACCTAGATCCTAATCTCGCCAAAGGCAATTTCCGCTCAGCTGGCGGAGTCGGCTCGCCAATGTCATCCTGTCGTACGAATTATCATAACAACCTCACGCGGGCACCCTCCCGCCAGGAGTAACACCATGAATCGATTCATACTCACTGCGTTATGGGTTGCGATGACCAGTGCACACGCAGAAGAGGCAGCGGTGCTCGAAAAAGACTTCCGTACCATGATGGCCTGGTTTCCCGGGGTATATGGCAATCAGGAGCAGGTCTACTTTGAGGCAGAGCAAGGGGTCGATGGAGCGCTGCGACATGAGCGCATTCACCATGTTTTCGAGCTGGTAGATCTGCCTGCTTTTGGTGAGCACGTGTTTTATGCGCAGCAGCATCTCAACGACGACCCTGCCCAGATATACCGTCAGCGCATTTACGCCCTTCGGCCCGACTACAAAGAGGGCGCCCTTCGGCTGACTATTCATATCCCCAATCCAATGATGTTGCATCACTAGTGGATGCGCACATTGACCCCACCAAGCTGTCGGGTCTGTCGCCCGAACAGACGCGCGTGCTTACCGGCTGTGATGTGTTTTGGCGCAGGCAGGACAATCATTTTGTGGGCTATATGACGCCGGATGCCTGCTCCTATGTGTCGAGCGAAAGCGGCAAACGCATTATTTTCAATGATGATTTGCTGCTGACCGAGGAAACCCTCTGGATCAGCGACCGCGCCCAGGACGAGGAGGGCAATCGGGTGTTTGGTCACCCGGCCGGTGTGCCACACAAGAACCGCAGCGCGCGGCGCTTTGAGTGCTGGATGACCGCCATGCAGCGCGCGGGCGAGTGGACTTTTCGCCGCGGCCTTGAGATCTATGACCAGGGCGGCATGGTATGGCTGGAAACTGAGGAGGAAGCCCCCCAGCAGGTGGGCATCAAGATGCGCAACGCGTGCTGGCCTTATGGCAATAACCGGGCATCAGGGGTCTTGTATGCCTATCGCCCCAACGAAGATCGCGCTGTCTCTTATGCCTGGGCAGGTCCGTCCACGCAGCGCATCGGCACCAATCTGAGGTGGATTCAGGCCAGCTGCACGCTGGCCAAAATGACAGCAATGTATGCTCGCAAACTTGGCGTGTTGATACCGTCTCGATGGCTATTCAGCATCTGCCTGCTGCTGACACTCCCGACCTTGGCTGAGGAGTTGCCCGATCCCGTTGCGGCGGGCTGGCAGGGCGAGACGGTATGCGAAGTCCTGCGTGAGGATGCCGAGCTCCGGATATTCCGGTGCACGTTCCCGCCCGGGGTAGGTCATGAGCGCCACTTTCACCCGCGCCATTTTGGCTATGCGCTATCTGGCGGAAAGATGCGAATCACCAGTGATAGCGGTACTCGTGAGGTGACCTTGAAGACGGGAAGCTACTTTTTCAACGGGGGGATTGCTTGGCACGAGGGCCTAAACGTTGGCGATACCACGGTTTCGTATCTGATGATCGAGCCAAAGTAACACTTGCAGGGGTGCTGCATGGAATTCCGCTAAGTAGGCTTGCAGGGGCTGCTGTCGCCTCGGTAAAGCGCTCCATCAGCACCTCAGGATAAAACACCCTTTCGGGTTGTTCGGCGTATTGAAAAAACTCTCCCAAAAGGCATCCAAACACTGCGATTATGCATAGAAAGCCCATAAATCAGCACAAATTGGGTGGCCGCTTTCATGAAAGCACTGGTGAAAAAACACGCCGAGGAAGGGCTGTGGCTAGAAGACGTTCCTATACCGCTGGTAAGCGGTAATGACGTACTGATCAAGGTCCACAAAACAGCTATCTGTGGCACTGATGTGCACATCTACAACTGGGACAATTGGGCCCAAAAAACCATCAGGACCCCAATGACGGCAGGCCACGAGTACGCCGGTGAGATCGTCGAGCTGGGCGCAAACGTCACGGGTCTGCAGGTCGGCGATATTGTCTCGGGCGAGGGCCACATTGTGTGCGCCCGTTGCCGCAATTGCCTCGCGGGGCGTCTGCATTTGTGCCCCAACACTGAAGGGGTGGGCGTCAATCGGGATGGTGCGTTTGCCGAGTACGTGGCGATTCCAGCCACCAACGTGTTCCGTCCCAGCGTCTACCTGCCTACGGATCTCTTGAGTATTTTCGATCCCTATGGCAACGCCGTTCACACCGCCTTGTCATTCAATATGGTGGGCGAGGATGTGATCATCACCGGCGCCGGGCCCATTGGCATAATGGCGGCTATGGTCGCGGGCCACTGTGGCGCGCGAAATGTGATCTTGACTGACGTCAATGAATACCGGCTGGATCTGGCCAAACGCATTGTGCCCAAGGTGCAGCCCATTAACGTGGCCAAACAGGAAATTACCCGGAGCTTCATGGAGAGTCTTGGCATTCTTGAGGGCTTCGATGTGTGTCTTGAAATGTCTGGCTCACCCGCCGCCTTCAGAGATGTGCTGAGCAAGATGATCAACGGCGGCAATATCGCCATGCTGGGCATCATGCCTGACGACACGGGCATCGACTGGACCGACGTGGTTTTCAAAGGTTTGAACATCAAGGGCATCTATGGCCGCGAGATGTATGAGACTTGGTACAAGATGGTGATGATGATTCAAAGTGGCTTGCCCATCGAGCGCGTTATTACCCACCGTTTCCACTACACCGAATTTCAGAAAGGCTTCGACATCATGCGCTCGGGGCAGTCGGGCAAAGTGATTCTGGACTGGAAGGATTGACATGAGTTATCAGGCAGTCAAAGAGAGCTACGCCGCAGAGATCGCCGAAATCAAAGGCGCCGGGCTGTGGAAGACCGAGCGCGTGATCGCCTCAGAGCAAAAGAATGACATAACCCTTGAGGACGGTGCCAATGTGGTGAATATGTGCGCCAATAACTATCTGGGTCTCGCTAACAACGCTGAGGTGATGCAGGCAGCGAGTGATAGCCTAAATCAATGGGGTTTTGGGGCCGCATCAGTCCGATTTATTTGTGGTACCCAGGGCATTCACAAAACGTTGGAGCAGCGGGTCAGTCAGTTTCTAGGCATGGAAGACACCATCCTCTACGCGGCGTGCTTTGACGCCAATACAGGGCTGTTTGAGACGATTCTCGGGCCAGAGGATGCGGTGATCTCGGACGAGCTAAACCACGCATCTATTATTGATGGTGTCAGGCTTTGCAAAGCTTCACGCTACCGCTATCGCAATAACGACATGGCCGATCTGGAAACCAAACTTCAAGAAGCGCGAGAGGAGGGTGCCCGACGAATCCTGATTACGACTGATGGTGTGTTCTCGATGGACGGCACGATCGCCCAATTGGACGCGATCTGTGATCTGGCTGATACCTACGGCGCGATGGTGCATCACGACGACTGTCATGCCACCGGCTTTATGGGTGATCAGGGACGCGGTGTTCATGAGTACCGTGGGGTGATGGATCGAGTGGATATCATCACCGGCACCTTCGGCAAGGCGCTGGGCGGGGGCTCCGGTGGCTTCACTGCCGGGCGGCAGGAGATCGTTGATATTCTTCGCCAGCGCTCGAGGCCCTACCTTTTCTCCAATACGCTCGCGCCCGCAATTTGCGCGGCGTCACTAAAAGTGCTCGATATGCTCGAGGCCTCAACGTCGCTCCGCGATACGCTCCACGAGAATACGCGGTATTTTCGCGAGCAAATACAGTCCAAAGGTTTTGCAGTGCCGGAGGGTGACCATCCTATAGTGCCGGTAATGCTGGGCGATGCGGTCGTGGCGCAAAAAATGTCCGAGCGCCTGCTGGAGCTTGGCATCTATGCCATCGGGTTTTTCTATCCTGTTGTGCCGCAGGGCAAGGCACGCATCCGCGTGCAAATTTCCGCGGGCCACACCAAAGACGACCTTGACAAGGCAGTGGAGGCTTTTGCCACCGCTTCCGGTGAGATTGCTGCTTAGGAAACTGTTCTCGCAGGCCATTGGTGTGTTTGACAGCCCTAAGCTTGCGTAGCCTTAGGTGAGCAGCGGTCCGCGCGCAGTAGGTGGGCGGGTCAGTGGGAGTGTCGCCATGTTACAGCGCGAGCCGCTATGAGTTCAGAACGTTGTAGCCCTGTCCGCGCATGCAGTTCTTCACGATCTGATCGGGCTGCTCTTGCCGACAGCCTACGCACATCCCATTATGTGCGCCGAGTAAGCGAGCGGATTGGTCATGAACAACGGCCCTGAAAATCCTGATGGCGAACCCCCGAAGTGGCGCGGTCGGCTAGAAGTCTTATTACTGGTGGCAGGAGGTTTGATTCTGCTTATACCGACACTCGCGATTTTCCTCGCGGGCACCGGATGACACCATGACCAAACGCTCCGCGCCCGCCACCGAGCGAAACCGCGAAGCGATTTTGTCGATCCTTCAAAACTATCTCCCCAATCAGGGCACGGTGCTGGAGATCGCCTCTGGCACTGGGCAACACGCCGTTTTTTTCGCACAGCAACTCACCCCACGCTTCTGGCTACCTACTGACTTGGATCCGACTAATATGGCATCTATTGCGGCCTGGCGGGAGGAGGCTGACGCGGCGAACTTATTACTGCCACGTCAACTCGATGTGCGCGACTCGTCGTGGTTAATTGACTGTGATCTCCCTGCGCCGATCTCGGCGATCGTGAATATCAATATGCTGCACATCTCACCCTGGTCTTGCTGCGAGGCACTGTTCGCGGGCGCAGCTGAGGTCCTGAATCAGAGTGGTGTTGTGATACTTTATGGACCATTTAAGCGAGACGGGTTGCACACGGCGCCCTCCAACGCGGCGTTTGACGAGCAGTTGCGGTCACAGGACTCGGCGTGGGGCGTGAGAGACCTGAAGGCAGTAGTGGACATTGCGGTGGAGCAGGGATTTGCTTGTCAAAACGTGATTGAGATGCCAGCCAACAATTTGTCAGTGGTGTTCGATAAAATCTGAGTTTGGTAGAGGCAAAACCGCAAACGGTTTGTCCGTGCAGTCTGCGAATACGGGAGTCTGTCAAAAATTGGGCGAGGAAACAGAAAAAGCCAAGGCGATGGGGGCCCGAATATGAAGAGCCGCTGGCGGCGCGGGCTGGCATGGGCCAACTTTAGCTTGCTCGCAGCGGCGGCCCTCAAATTCATTCCGATTGGTATCTCCCTCACCCACGGCGTGACGCTGAATGCCGATCAGATTGCAAGTGGCCTGGCTGATGAGCGGGCCTGGGCGCTCGATCTGATTTCTGATACGCCTTACCTTGTGCTGGTATGGATGCTGGTCGCACTGCTGCTCCGACGCCAAACTGGCGACGCGATGATCAGACCTTGGCGACGCGCCATGTAATGCGCGTAAAGAGCGACTTCTAAAGCGGTCCGTGTTATCGCAGCATTGACTGGTACTGGAATATTCTATTGCCGCAATTGATAAGCACTGGAGATGAAGCGCGATTCATCGTTGAGTGGGTAGCTAAAAAACTGCTCGACGTCGGTGGGATCAGCATCAAACCACAACCCCAACGCATTGGCTTTCAGGTACATTGACGATCAAGAGCCATTACTGAGGTGCCCGTTATGGAAGCAGCCCTTGTCACCGCTGCTGCATTGATTGCTCTTGCCGGCGCCCTATTTCATGGTGTGGTGGGCGGAAAAATCTATATGGGCCACATTAAAGCCAGTGAGCTCATGCCGTTGACCCAGTCCCTGAGTCTGGTGGCTTGGCAGATGTTCACCGTTTTTCTGGTGGTGAGTGGTGCGACCCTGCTTTGTGTAGCGATGAAGCCCAATCTTGCTTTGCTCGCATACCCGGTATTGGCTGGTAATGCGTTGGGCGCGGCGCTCTTTTCGTTATTGGGCGTTATGGGTCACGCCCGGCTTTTAAAATTGCCGGGCATGTATCTGATGGGCCTTACCGCGCTGCTCGGCTGGCTGGGAATCGGTCGATTATTCATTTAATCGACCAGCGTTTAATGAGGGGTGACACCGCCGTGTGCGGATTAATGGGATTTATGTCAGAGAGAATAAAGCGATGATTGTTGTGGTTGCAGCGCTGGAATTTGCCAGCCAATCGGATCGAGATGAGGCGGTGGCGCTTGTTGCAGATGTGCAGCGATTGACCCGTGAGGAAGAGCCAGGCTGTCACGACTACTGTTTTGCGCCTGACCCGGCTGTGCCCACGCGTATGCAGGTCTATGAGTTATGGGAGGACAGCGACAGTCTGGCGGCGCATTTCGAGCACCCTTATTACGAGCAAATGGCGAACTTGCTCCGCGGTGTGGGGTTTGTGAGCAGCACCAATCAGGCCTATCTCATCGAACGGGGCGAACCAGTTTATACCGAGGATGGTGGCAAAAAGACGGCGTTTTTTCAGGACTGACGGCGCCGCCTGCGTTGTTAGTGGTGACCAAAAGCGCCTTGGGTATTCCAAGGTGCTTGGCTTATCAAGCAGTGCGGGGGTCAGCGTGTTGCTGGCAAGACATCACAGCCCACGGTCATTCTTTCAACATCGCTTTGCAACGCCTCGGTGCCGTGCCAGAGATAAGAGGGGAAAATAGCCAGTGCACCCTCCTCCGGTTGCAACCAGTACTCGGGGCCGAGCGGCTTTCTCGCACGAAACCCCGGCTCACCAAATTTAATCCAACCCTGTTTGCCACCTGCGCTGACCACATCAGGTACGCTTAAATAAAAGGCACTACTGAGCCAACCGTGAGAGTGGTAATGATTTTTGTGGAACCCTTTGTTTCTCAATAGCACAGACCAGGAATCGGATAATGCGATCTGCCCAGTCTGCCGGCGGGCGAGCGGGTGCTCCTTGCTAGGGGGCATTCCTTCAGTGAAGGATTGGATAGCGTTTGTGAGCGCCACCTTTAACGCGTCGATAATGGGTTCGTCCCGACTGAACAGGTCATCAAGCGTTTGGGTGCCATGCTGGAGCGATTGTCCTACGGGATGATGCCGCGTGATGTGAAGTGACATCAAATGATTGCGCGCCGCCTGAAGAAATGCGGTGAGACTGTCATAGCCTTCAGGGGTCTCGATGTGCCGTATGCCCACGTACTTCTCGTAATCCACGATCTGGTTGTATTCGTCCCGGCGCTCTGCGTAGCGCAGTGCCGTGGCGTAGGTGGCCCAAGTGTCTTGTCCGCATGCTTCTGATGAAATGAGCGGCTGCAAACAGTCAACAGCCTCCTCATAATCAGCGTCGGCTGCCATGATGGCGGTAGCCAGCTCGAGCGTATTACGGGGCAGGTCTTGCAGCAGCCGGTTCGCTTCTCGAGCCGCGATCACTGCCTCATCAAACTCGCCCATTTCACGAAAAATGTGGCTGCGCTCACAGGCCAAATAGGCGCGAGTCTGTTCTTCATTGATCGGTACGGCAGCCAATACCTGCAGTGCCTGCTCGCCCTGCTGACCCAGCAGTAATTTACGGGCATAGGCGATGGCCAGTGGGCCCGCGTCCGGGTGTTGATCCAGTGCCTCAGCGTAGGAGTGCAAGTACTCAGGATGTGCCAGGGTGCTCAGGTAACCGTTGAACCACTCATGTAGCTCTGGGTTGAGTGGGTCCAGCCGCAGCGCCTCACGGTATGCGTTAACGGCCTCGGATTCCTCGCCAGATAATGCGAGAGCACTGGCCAGGTTGGTTCGCACTTCCGGTGCGGTGGGTGCAGATGCCACTGCGCGTTTCAGCGTGCGACTGGCCTCTTCTGGGCGCCCTGACACCTTTTGAATCACACCAAGTCCATTGAGCGCTGCGGCGTTTTCGGGCTCATGGGCCAGAGCTCTCTCGAAATGTAACGTGGCCGCACGAGTCTGGCCGCTCCGTTGCAATGACTGTGCAAGACCAATGTGGGCATTGGTGTGCTCGGGCAGTTCCTCAAGGATGCTAGTGTAAAGGGCAGTGGCCTCTTCAAGCCTAGATAGAGCGAGTAGGGAGCGACCTTTGTTGACTCTCGCGGGTAAGTGCGAAGGCGCTGCCTCGATGGCGCGGTTGTAGCACGCCATTGCGTCCTGTTCGCGACCCATCTGCCGGTAGAGATTGCCGAGGTTGGTGACCACGGCTGGTGCAGGATGTAGATCAATCGATTGTTTGAAAGCGACCTCGGCGCCGGCCAGGTCTAGCTGCCCTTTGCGTGCCAGAGCAATCAATTGCCAAACATCGGCGTCCGTTGCTGACTGGTTGAGCAGGGGTGTGAGCAATGCTTCGGCATCGGCGTGTTGGTTGCCTTGAATCAAGCCGATTGCCTGATTCAGCTGTTCCGCGGTTGCCATTTAGTGGCCTCTTATCATCACGAATCCACGCTTAAAATCTGGCCCGGATGGTCTCACAGGGCGTACTCCACTGCATAATGCTGCTTCCGGCCTGCTGAGCCTCTGAAACTGCTGCCAGCGCTGTCAGCTGAGATAGAAAAATATGAAACCTGTCGCCCAATATCCCATGCTGATAGCAACGCTGGGCATCATGCTTTTTTCCATGATGGATGCAGTGATGAAGGGGCAGGCGCTGGCGATGGGCACATACAACGCTATGTTTTGGCGCATGGCCATGGGGGCGTTGATCGTCGCGGTGCTGTATCTGCCTAAGCGCCCCGTGCTAGCTTCGGGGCGAACGCTGAAAATCCACCTGATTCGGGCCGCACTGACGGCAGTCATGGCTTATTTGTTCTTTTTTGGCCTGACGCGCATCCCACTGGCACAAGCGATCGGCTTGTCATTTATCGCCCCCATCATCACTCTGTTTCTGGCGGTGCCCATTTTGGGTGAGCGCATCGGTGCCAACGCCAAGCTCGCGGCGGCGCTGGGCTTTGGCGGTGTCATGGTAGTTGTTGGTGGTGAGCTGCTAGCGGTCGACGAGGGCAGCGATGCGGTGGGTATGGTCGCGGTACTGCTTTCGGCGGTCATGTACGCCTTCAACTTGGTGCTGCAGCGGATGCAGGCACTGGTTGCTAGGCCGCTCGAGATTGCCTTTTATCAAAATACCATTGTTTTCCTGATGCTTTTAGTTGGCGTGCCATTTGCCGTCTCATGGCCGGAGAGTTCCTATCAGTGGGTCGGCGCGGCATTGGCGGCAGGCCTCGCGGTGGGCTCGCTGATGCTGATGTCACTGGCGTACCGGCAGGCGGAGGCGCAGCGGCTGGTCGTAATCGAATACACCGCGTTTATTTGGGCGGCGATATTGGGGTGGTGGTTTTTCGCTGAACCCGTCACAGCGCGCACCCTTTTGGGCACCGGCTTGATTGTGCTGGGCTGCTTAGTGAGCGCCCGGGGCGGCAGTCGCTAGGCAGAGTGTGCGTAACAGAGGCCCGCTGCGCCTGCAGCTAAGATCACATCGCGCTTTGCTTGGCTGCAATAAAGTCACTGTGTGGTAAGTACAGCAGGTCTGCGACTTTACGTATCACGTGCTCCTCGTACTGGCTCAGTGCGTTATCCGCCATCGCTACCCGCCACATCATAGCCAGCAAATTACGCTTCTGCTCAGCCGATGCCAGCTCGTTTAAGGTCCGGGTGAACTCAAAAAGACAGGTGGCGGCATCCGCTTGCTCAACGGCGGCTTCGGTAATGGTGGAGACTTCGTCAGCGCTGAGACTGAACTGCTCTGTGAGCTGCGTAGTGACTGTCTCTTGCTCTATCGCGTCGACTGCAAAATCGGCCCGCGCCACCTCAAACATGAGGGCTGCACAGGCGAGTTCCAGCGCACGGTGTTCGACTTCATTCCTCGCTGTGCCTTGCTTCCCTAGCAGATCTTTGAGTTTTTTGAGCAGCATGTGAGGTGTTGTCAGGGTCTACTGGAAGACAGATTGCGTGTTGTGTCGTCGAATGACTGCGGCGGTCAATAAAGCAACAATCAAGACAATACATTCTCCAGCAATTTCATCGGGCGTCCAGGCGCCGCCATGGGTGGTGGCGGATAAAACGCGACCGGGGATGACCAGCCCCACCAACAGACCGCCTGATATCGTCAGGGCAGCGTGGTTTCGGATAGCCCCCAGCGCCAAAAGTCCACCGGCGCCAATAAAAAATGCTCCCGAGTCGCCAATTTGGGTGCTACGGCCGGTGCCGTCCAGCAGGCTGGCACCGAGTATTTCCGCTGCGGTAGCCGGTTGCAGCCACCAGATAATGCCAACGAGCAAAAGCCCCAGGCCGGACAGGGTTGTTAGGATTCGAAGTAAGGTCAGCATCAGGTTGCCCTCGCAGTTTGCAAAGAGATGTGTCATACCGGCGATACCGCTTTGACGCTGTGACATACTGTCCAAACCGTGGCGGTAAATCCAGCCCTCACCGGATGGCGGTGCTAAAGAAAGGTCTGCCCCATGAGGCGCAGAGCAACCATCAGTGCGAGTCTCGCACTAAGCGTTTTATTGCTGGATCCGCTGGATGTACTGGCCATGCAAATTTTCGTCAAGACGCTCACGAGCAAGACCATCACTCTTGATGTGCAGCCTTCGGATAGCATCGATAACGCCAAAGCCAAGGCTCAGGATAAATAGGGGATCCCGCCCGACCAGCAGAAACTCATTTTTGCGGTGAAGGTGTTGGAGGATCGCCGAACCCGGTCCGACTACAACATTTAGCAGGAGGCCACTCTTCACCTCGTTTTCAGGGATCTGCCTAATGTCCCCGTACCCACGTTGCCCGCACAGGCCATAACCGCACTATTTCTGGGGTTGCTCGCGATCAGTTGGCGGGAGAGGGCGCGGCGAGATGGCTAAGGCTCCGCTATCGACCCAGCTTGTCCAGCAAGCTGTAGAACAACATCCCTGCCACGAGGCCGGGCCAGCGCAGCAGCGTGCCGCCGGGAAAGCCGTGGGTCGGTACCGACGCCATTAGGTCAAAACCGCTGGTGTCGCCGTCTATCGCCTCTGCGAGCAAATGGCCAGCCATGGTCGCGGTGGGAACCCCATGACCCGAGAAGCCTTGGGCGTACCACAGGTGCTCACCCACGCGTCCAAAGTCCGGCATGCGATTCATCGTGATACCCACGGCACCACCCCAGCCATACTCCACGTCGATCTCCTCGAGCTCCGGATAGATATTCAGCATATGGGGTCGTACGAACGCTTTGATGTCGCGAGGGAAGTGACTCGAGTAGCTCTCCCCACCACCGAATAGCATCCGGCCGTCCGCAGAAAGCTTCCAGTAGTTGATGACGAATAGTGTGTCCGACATCGACAGGTTGTCGCGATTGATCCTTGGCAGCAGGTGAGAAGGCAAGGGCTCGCTGGCGATCACGAAATTATTGATGGGCATGATGTTGCCGGCGAGCCGCGGCATGAGCGCGCCGAGATAAGCATTACATCCAAGTACCACGTGTTGAGCCTTGACATAGCCCTGCGCAGTTTTGACCTCTCCAGACTGGCCGTCAGGTGCTGGCTGGGCACGGCTGTGCTCGTAGATCCTGGCCCCCGCCTCGGCTGCGGCCCGCGCCAGCCCCACAGCGTATTTCAAAGGGTGGAGGTGTCGGCAACCCTCATCCAATAAAGCGCCATAGAAGCCTTGGGCGCTGGTGCGCTCTGCTACCGCCTCGGGCGCTAGGTAAGATAGCTGTCGGTAATCGTAATGAGATTCGAGATGCTCGAGCTCCTCCTGCAACTCTTCAGCATGGCTACGCTTGGCTGCCAAGTGCAGGTTTCCCGAACCTAACTCGCAGTCAATCTGATACTCGTCGATCAGCTCGCATACTTTTTGCACCGCATCGAGTCCGAGTTGCCAGAGGTCCTTGGCGGCCTCCATCCCAACCCATTTTTCGATGCTGGCTTGATCCGCCCGTTGGCCGGTACCGACATGCCCACCATTGCGGCCCGACGCACCCCAGCCAACCCGCTCGGCTTCCAACAGCACCACGTCATAGCCCTTTTTCTTTAGATGTAAAGCCGTGGAGAGGCCGGTATATCCGCCGCCAATCACGCACACATCGGCAGTTTCCTCGCCTTGTAAAGACGAGAACGCGGGCAGAAGCGGCGCTGTGGCGGCGTACCAACTATCGGGGTATTTTCCTGCTGTATGGCCGGCGAATCGATCATTCATGGTTGGCATTATGCCGCTTGCTGGTATCGAGACGCCATCCGATACTGTGCGCTCGTTGAGCTGCCCGCGGGGCGTCATGAGTGAGCCGAACCATAAAACGGCATCCAATCAAGCAGGTGCTTACAGTCCTGAGGGCGCGAATGACGCGTCACAGGTGCCTTCTGCTGATATGGCCACTATTGAGGCGTGGCTGAAAGAGCACAAAATCTCCGAGGTGGAATGTCTCGTCCCTGATATGACGGGCAATGCCCGTGGCAAATTTATTCCGGCGCACCAATTCACTGCGAACCGGGAAATCAAGCTGCCTGAATCCATCATGGTGCAAACCGTAACTGGTGAGTACACCGATGACCATTGGGATTTCGTTGAGCCAACCGATACCGACATGCTGCTCAGACCCGACGCCTCTACCCTGAGACTGGTGCCCTGGGGCCGTGAACCAACCGGGCAGGTGATTGCTGATTGCTACAAGGCCGATGGCGATCTGCATCCGCTATCGACCCGCAACGTGCTGCGTTATGTGCTGGGGCTCTATGAAGAGGCCGGCCTCAAGCCGGTGGTGGCGCCCGAGGTGGAGTTTTATTTGGTCAATAAAAATACCGACCCCGACTATGAGCTGATGCCGCCCAAGGGTCGTTCAGGTCGCCGCGAGGTCGCACGTCTTTCCTACAGCATCGATGCCGTTGCAGAGTTTGAGGATTTCGTGGAGGACATGTACGACTTTGCAGACCAGCAGCAGCTGGATGTCGATACGTTGATTCATGAGAACGGCGCCGCCCAGTTGGAGATCAACTTCAATCATGGCGACCCGCTGGCGATGGCTGACCAGGTCTTTGTCTTCAAGCGCACGGTGCGCGAGACCGCGCAACGATACAACATGTACGCGACGTTCATGGCGAAGCCCATGCAGCGCGAGCCGGGTTCGGCGATGCACATTCATCAGAGTGTGATAGACCTCGAGACGGGCAAAAATATCTTTGCCACCGACGACGGTCAGCCGAGCCAGGCGATGATGGAGTTCATGGGTGGTCTGCAGCGGTACACGCCTGAGCTCATCAGCCTCTATGCGCCCAACGTGAACTCATACCGTCGCCTTGCGCCCGATATCTCGGCACCGATCAACTTGAGTTGGGGCTTTGATAATCGCACCACTGCATTCCGGGTGCCCAATTCTGATCCCGCGAATCTACGAATCGAAAATCGTTTCCCGGGTGTAGATGCCAATCCTTATCTGGCGATAACGGCGACGCTGGCCAGTGGTCTTTTGGGCATGCGGCAGCATTTGCAACCCACCGAACCGCATCAGGGTACTGCCAACGAGGACAGTGTTGGTGTTGCGCGGACGTTGGAAGAGGGCGTGCGAAAGCTGAACAACACCCCCGAGCTGCAGGCCATGATCGGCGAGCTCTTTATGCGCGCATACGCCGCAGTGAAGCTCGATGAGTTCGAAGAGTTCAACCGCGTGATCAGCTCCTGGGAGCGCGAGCACCTGCTCCTTCAGGTATAACGCGGTGTCAGCAAGACTGCTCCGATTGTCATTCGGTCATTGCGTGTGACGGATTCAAGCGTCGGTCATCAGATTTTTCTCTGGGTGAAATATATCACCTATGCGCTGCTGTCATTGAATATCTTCCTATTTCTCGCGGAAGAAATCGGAAGCGCGCGATTTGCCCTCGCGAGCGGCGAGGACGTGGTGATGGGGGTGCGACTCTTCTCCGCCACCTTGGACACCCTTGCCTGGGTCATCTTGTTACTCCTATTTGAGCTTGAAACGGCAGTCATCCCCTACGACCGCTTAAAGGGCCTCCTGCGGTTTGGTATTCACGGTATGCGCATGCTGTGTACCGCGGCGATCGTGATGGCGTTTCTGGGCTACTTTGGGGAGTGGCTCACGTTGTTGCCTAGTGAGCTATTGGTGGGAGAGGCCTGTACGCGGGTCAGTGACGGCTGGTCCTACATGGTCAAGCTCGACGATTTTATGTCGCTCACAGCCGAGAACTGTGGCCAGTTTGGTGCTGATACCCGGCTTGTTACCGGCCTCGACGGGGTGATCGCCTCGCCCGCGGGGTTACTTGAAGGTCAGCGACTAGCGCTCGTGGACGTCATTAATTCTGCTGCGTGGATTCTGGTGGTGATCTTATTAGAGATCGAAGTGAGATTACTGACCCGATGGGGAGGGGGCTCCCGATCGATGGTGCGTCTCGCCAACAGTCTGAAGGTCGTGCTGTACACCACGCTGGTAGTGGCTGCGATTTACTGGGGCTTCAAGGGCGATTTCTTGGACTTCTGGGACGCTGCGCTCTGGCTATTCGCCTTCGTCTTTATCGAGCTCAACGTTTTCGAGTGGCAGCAGGAAATTCGTGAACAAACCAAAAACGCCGCTCAAGGGTCTGTATGACCTAGAGTTCGTCGCCGAAATCTAGGTCGTAATCGCCGAGCTCCTCTCGCAGTTTCAGCATCTCGAGTCGCTCCTCAGCCCGTCGACGCTTCGCCGCTTTCAGCGCTTTTTCGGTGACCGCCTCGGCAAAGTCCAGTGATTCAAAGTCCTCGTACGCCAGTTCGCCTAGACTCGGCTCAAAAAACTCCTCGGTCTGTTCTTCTGTTACCGCAGTGGTATCTCTCTCACCCATAAACCACCTCCCGATGATCCTGAACAAAAGACCAGCGACGGCCGCTGGGTCGCGACATCAGAGCGCAGTGTCATGCAGGTCACAAGAAATTTTTTGGTCTTAAGGGCTATGTCGCACATAACAAATTAAGCTAGGTGCTATGCTCGTTTTGGATGTATAAAGAGGGGTTTCTATTGGCGATTTTAGTCTGATAACGCGGTGCCGCAATCGGGGCGCTTTCACCCGCCCGTGCCTACTCGCATTGGAGCACGCAGGTGGTTGGTTAATGCAACAGCCGGTGGCTTATCGGCTAGAAGGCGGTCTTGAGAGGGAGAGCGTCAGCTTAATTGCGCAGCGATAGTCTCGACAATCTCGTCAGGCGTTGCGTCATCGCAGTCAATCACGATTTCACCGTAACGATCGTAGAGAGGCACCCGCTCCTCGTAAAGGTCATGAAGGGTCTGTTCGCCGTCGGCAGCTATTCCGCGTTGGGGTGCGAGGGACACGCGGTACTCAATCGTGTCGAATTGCGCGCGCAGGTACACCACGGTGGAGGCAGCGCTTAGCCGCGCCATGATGGCTTCGCTGTACACCACGGAGCCGCCGGTGGAGATGACCGAAGGGAACAGAGGCATGCTGGTTAATACCTGCTCCTCGACCGCCCTGAAAGTCGCGTTGCCCTTGCTATCCACGATTTCTTGCAGTGACAGTCCTTCTTGCGCCTCGATCAAGCCATCCGCATCGACTAGCTCGAGATCAAGCCGCGCGGCCAAGGCGGTGCCGATGGTGCTCTTACCGCTACCCGGCATGCCAATCAATGAAATGATCTTATCAGTGGCCACAGTGATCAGGGTTCCTTTTCAAAATCGAGTCACGCTACGCTTACACGCGTTTAGCGTATCCGATACCCAACGCAATTTATTGATAGAAAGCGCGAGCTTCGAACAACTCTTCGTACGCGGAGGGTTGCGTGACCGATCACCACTGCAACCGAGTGCCGTCAAAGTGGTAGGGCCTGTTTTGGGGTAAAAGAGCTTGGGAGTAGCGTTAGTTGGCCCAGTCTCGCTCGGCCTTGAACTGCTGAGAGAGATACTCCATCTGATCCGCCAGGACCCGCTCCTTGGCCAGGTAGTGCCACTCGTAAGTGTTGGGCCTAAAGGGCACAGCGAGTAGCGGCATGTGTGCTTCTTCAGGCGTCTGGCAATCTTTTAACCAGTTACAGCGCTTGCAGGCCGCGACCACGTTTTCCCATTTATCGCTGCCGCCGCGGGAAATAGGCACGACATGATCCCGGGTGAGTTCACTGCGGCTGAACTGACCTCCGCAGTAAAGGCAACGGTGGTCATCGCGCCGAAACAGCGTGCGATTGCACAGCGGCGGCGTGAAGTGATTCATCACCCGCCCTTCGAGCGCGACAATCGGCTGCAGGATAATTTCCGAGCGAATACCGGTGAGGCGCTGGATTCCTCCGAATACTGGGGTAAGGGATGCCCCGATGCCATACAGAACATCGCCGCGGGCGTAGGCCGTCACCGCCTCGTTCAGTGTTAGCCACCCCCGGGGTTGACCCGACACGTCCAGCTTGAGAATCGCTTGCATGAGCCTCGCTCACTGGTTTCTTCGACGTTACTGAAAAAGCCAGCGCGTGACAATCACTGAAACAGAAAATTCATCGACGCTACTGGGCCAGCCATTCGACACTGACCAGTTCCTGCTCACCATGTAGCACTCGCCCGCAGAACCGTTCTCCCGCTTGGACCGCGCCCACCCCTGCCGGCGCGCCGGTCATGACGATGTCGAAGTCTTCTAGAACTAGAAATTGATTGAGTTCCTTGAAAATCACGCCGGGGTGGGTAAAGCATGAGGCTGACATCGCCCTTTTGTCGCACGGCGTCGTCGACCACCAATTCCACGCCGAGTTGAGTGAGGTCCTCGGGCGCTGTGACAAACTCGCTGAACAATGCCGACCCGGTGAACGCTTTGCTGCGCTCCCAAGGGAGCCCAGCGGCCTTCAATTTTTCCTGGGTGTCACGCTTGGTGAGATCCAGACCAAAGCCGACGCCTATGACCTCACTTCCCTGCATCAGGAGGCAAATCTCTCCCGCGTAGTGCAGCCGCTCGTCGAGTGCTGCGAACAACGCAGTACCGAAAGACGTCGCCGGCTTCATGAACACGACCATGTTCTCGGCGGTGGCTGATGCCATTTCCTCGATATGGGCGGCGTAGTTTTTGCCTATGAACACCACTTTTCCGGGAAGCACCGACTGCCCCTTGAACACCACTGCTCCCATGACGATTCCTCCCGAACGGGCTGCACTATAAGCCTCCTACAAGGGGCTGTCCGCATCGCCTATTGCTATCGGTTAGGTTAATCTTGCGCCCCTTCTCAATAATGAAGTCACTTCAGGGAGATGCATGTTGCGTCAGATTTTGCAGGTAGTTGCCTTACTGATCGGGTGGTTAAGCGCCGCGGCAGGCGCAATGGAGCGTCCCAACATTTTGGTGATTTGGGGTGACGACATTGGTTTCTGGAATTTGTCCACCAACAACATGGGCATGATGGGCTACCAAACCCCCAACATTGACCGTATTGCTAACGAGGGCGCCAAGTTCACCGACTACTATGGGCAGCAAAGCTGCACTGCGGGACGTTCTGCCTTCATTACCGGACAGTCCCCGATTCGCACAGGCCTGACAAAGGTCGGTGTGCCGGGCGCTGATCTGGGCATCCGGCCTGAAGATGTGACCCTTGCCACGCTCCTCAAAGAACAAGGTTATGCCACGGGGCAGTTTGGCAAGAATCACCTAGGTGACCGCAACGAGTTCTTACCCACCGAGCATGGCTTCGACGAGTTCTTTGGCAATCTGTATCACCTAAACGCCGAGGAAGAGCCCGAGGATCCTGATTACCCGCAGACCCCGGCTTTTCGTGAGCGCTTTGGCCCCCGCGGAGTCGTGCACAGCTTTGCTGATGGCCGAGTGACCGACACCGGCCCGCTAAACAAAAAGCGCATGGAGACGGTTGATCTCGAGTTCCTCGACAGTGCCCAGCAGTTTATTCGGCGCGCCGCCGAAGACGACAAACCCTTCTTCGTATGGTTCAACTCCACCCGCATGCACTTTTGGACGCACACCCCGGAAGAGGAAGAGGGCTTGTCCGGTCAGGGGTTTTATAACGACGCCATGGTGGGCCACGACAATCTCGTTGGCCGACTGCTGGATCAGCTCGATGAGCTCGGCATCGCTGACAACACGATCGTTTTTTACAGCACCGACAATGGACCGCACTTCAACACTTGGCCTGACGCGGCGATCACGCCCTTCAGAAGCGAGAAGAACACCAACTGGGAGGGCGGCTTCCGGGTGCCGGCCATGATTCGTTGGCCGGGCAAAATCCCCGCGGGCACGATCGTTAACGACATGATGTCGCACGAAGACTGGGTGCCCACGCTTATGACTGCGGCGGGTCGACCGACGGTGACCGAAGAACTGAAGGCCGGCGTGAACATCAATGGCCGCGACTATCATAACCACTTGGATGGCTACGACTTTCTGCCTTATCTCACCGGTGAGGCGGCCCGCGGCCCAAGGAACACCTTTTACTACTGGAGCGACGACGGGTTATTGACCGCTATGCGGGTCGGTGATTGGAAGGTGGTCTTTGCCGAGCAGCGCGCCAAGGAATTTGATGTGTGGCGAGAGCAGTTCCAAACGCTACGGATTCCAAAGGTGTTTCATTTGCGCCGTGACCCCTTCGAGCGGGCTGACGAGCATTCCAACACTTACAACGACTGGTGGGTTCGCACCGCACTGCCGCGTTTGACCATGGCGCGGGTGCAGCTACAGGGTTTTCTCGAGACGCTGAAGGTGTATCCACCCCGGCAGCGCCCGGCGACCTTTACCATCGATCAGTTGATGGAGCAGCTATACGAACGCGCCGAGTAACGGTCTCGAGCGCTGACCTAAGAATAAAAAAGCGAGCCTTTAAGCTCGCTTTTTTGATTGGTGGTCCTGTGGGCGATCAATGTGCGCCGGACGGGTCGACCTCCCAGCTCTCGGTGAGGAAGGCGTGCACGACGCCGCCATCAACTGCAATGGTCTCGCCCACCACGTAGTTACCCGCGCGCGACGCAAGATATATGGCTACACCCGCCATGTCCTCGTCATTACCGATGCGCCCCGCCGGCACGTGCTGACCCACAATATCACCCAGATCCCGCGCAGCTTTATTCATTTCAGAGGCAAACGCGCCTGGTGCGATACCCGTGACATGAATGCAGTCTTTCACCAGTCGTGCTGCCAGCCGCTTGGTGAGGTTGATCACCGCTGCTTTGGAGGCTTGATAGCTGTAGGTTTCCCAGGGGTTCAGCCGCAGACCGTCGATGGAGGCGATATTGATCACCTTGGAGGGCTGTTCGTCCGAGGCGCCGGCTTTCAGGTGGCCGTGCATTGCCTGGGTCAAGAAAAAGATCGACTTCACATTAAGGTCCATGACTTTGTCCCATCCCGCTTCTGGAAATGTCTCAAAGGATTCGCCCCAGGCAGCGCCTGCGTTATTCACGAGAATATCCATGCCGGATTCGTGCTCAGCCATAGTGGCGGCCAAGGCCTTACAGCCGTCCACGCTAGAGATGTCCTGCGGTACGGCAATACAGTTGGGCCCCAACTCTTCGGCGACGGCCTCGCAGACATCCGCTTTCCGGCTGGAGATGTACACCTTGGCACCCTGAGCAATAAAACCGGTGGCGATCATCTTGCCGATGCCCCGTGAGCCACCGGTCACCAGCGCAGTGCGCCCAGTCAGAGAAAAGAGAGATTGGGTATCCATGAACAATATCCTGTGTGAGGAGTCGGGAGGAGCCGCAGCCCAATTGGCGCGGAGTATGCCATAAGTGATGATGCCCTCGGCCTAAGGGCGCGCTGTGACCTGCCAAAATTGGCCATCGAGAGTCATGCCTGTATCTTCGCTATAGAACGGTTTGACCGCATCAACCACTTTGTCACGAACCGGTTGCTGCAGTTCCTCCGGCGCATCGCGCACCATCTGTGCGATCGGACCAATCTGCACCAGTCGCTCGACAATATCGGTAAGGTTTAAACCGCGTCCAAAGGTCAATTGTTGTTGCAGCGGCGTCACGGCGACACTCTCAAACCCCGCGCTGGTTAACACTGCCGTGACGTAGTCGGCCTCCTCAAACGCGAAAGGGCCCGGGGTGCGCGGTGGCATCTCCGGCGGTGCCGGTAACAGCTCGAGGGCCGCCATCGCCGGCACGGTCATAAACGGATTCACAGCGCGAGGTCGCCAGCAGCAAAACGCGAGACGGCCCGATGCGCGTAGGGCGCTGCGGATATTGGTGAAAGCTGTGACGGGGTCTTCAAAGAACATCACACCGAAACGCGAGAAGACCATGTCATAACGCTCTGCTTCAAAAGCATGGGTTTGCGCATCCGCTTCGACAAACTGAATCGAGCTGCGCCCCCTGGCAAAGTAACTTGCGACGGCCAACATGGGCGCGGAGATGTCGATCCCGGTCACCGAGCCCTCTGCGCCGACACGGCCGGCGAGGCTTAGCGAGGTGTGGCCACAACCACAGCCAATGTCGAGGACGTGTTCTCCCGGCTGCGGCGCCAGCGTGTCCATCACAGACTCACCCAGCGGCTGCAACATGGCTTCCATGATTGAATCGTGGGTGACCCAGTTGCGACCCGTCTCGCCGTTCCAGAATTCTATTTGTGTGGCGTTATCGATGGTCATGTCAGCTTCAGCGATTCAGAGGTATCGAGATTTAGAGATAAATGGATGCAGGGGCTCAGGGCTTCGGCACGATCCCAATTGATTCAGTTTCCAAGCTGCCTAGGTAAAGCGTATCGCCACAGGGCGTGACGCCGGTAATGTAGTGGAAGGCGTTACCCTGGTCCTGCAGGTTATGAATAACCTCGCCCTTGAGATTCACACCTATCACAAAGCTCGCGGGCTGGGCGGCTGCTTCAAGCCAAGGGATCGGCAGATAGGACAGCAGCGCTCTTAGGCGCGGCAGCGTGGCCAGCGAATCGAGACTGGCACGTAGTGAGGGCATGGCAATCCAAAAGGTGTTCTCGCCGTCAAACCGGATATTGTCCGGCATCCCCGGTAAATCGTCGATGAAGACATCTTGCTGGCCAGCTTTTTCGCCTTTCAGCCACAGCCGGTGTACCCGGCCCATGCCTGTCTCATTGACCAGCACATAGTCCTCGCTGGGGCCCAGGGTTACACCGTTGGCAAAAAAGAGGCCGTCAATCATGACGTCGGTTTCTTGCGTTGCCGGGTCATAGCGGAGCAATCTGCCGGTGCGGCTCCCCTCAAAAAAATCGAGCGCTACCTGCGTATAGTCAAACCGCTGGCTAGCGTCTGAGAACCAAATATGCCCGTTACTATCGACATCAAGATCATCAACGAAGCGCAGGGGCACGCCGTCGAGATCAGTAGCTAGTAAGGTGATGTCGCCATTGGCATCCATGTGCAGCAAGCCCACCATGGAATCAGCGATCCAGAGACCGCTCTGCCCATCGGGTCTCAGACCCAGTGGCCGCCCGGAGGTATTGCCCAGTTCAAGCCATTGTCCCTGCGTGTCGGATCGCAGCACAGCGCCGCCGTCGAGGCTGGTGTAGAGTCTGCCTTGCGCATCACAGGCCACGTGTTCAGGGGCAGGGCCGACCGGCACCTCGGTAATCGCCGAAAGCGCCTGATTAATCGCGAAGATGCCGGTTAGCCCCGGGTTGTACGGTGGGGTCCAACTGACTGCGTTGACGGGCGCCCATTGTGGCAACACGATCAGGGTGATCAGCCCCAAAATAAAAAGACTGATCGCAACTTTCGCAACGCGTTTCAAAGGTCGGAACCTCGCTTACATGCCACTAGAGGAGGCTATCAGAGTGTTATCCATCGAAGCGCACAATTGTGCTGCCCAGTCCTTTACCCCGCGATCCACTGCCGCCCGGTTAGTAATAT
Organism: Halieaceae bacterium; assembly: GCA_902623175.1. Taxonomy (GTDB): domain Bacteria; phylum Pseudomonadota; class Gammaproteobacteria; order Pseudomonadales; family Halieaceae; genus Luminiphilus. Next base: position 82,430 of record CACNSR010000007.1, on the reverse strand, counting down.
GGTTGGCATGGTTCAAGATTAAGATCGTTGTGTTTATGGTGTCTCTCCTCTAGTTCGACACTCGGTAGAGGGCTCGCCCGCAAAGTCTATGTCTCTAATGTGCCAGAAGGCTCCTCCATGGGCGCCTCCTTTGTAAACTATTTACCGCGATTCGCTGCTGGTGAATAGTCGAGCCGAGGCGCAATTGAGCGGGTCTTCAGCCCCTATGGGCTGATTGAGGACGCTCGAGGCGCCTTGGCGGTGCGTTCTTGAAGCACTTGCAACGCAGCAGTATTCTCGATGTCATTAATGCTGAAGAGCCAGCGCGGTGTGCGCCGCGAACAGGAGAGAACCGATGAACCAGGCCTTACCGAAACGCGCCCAGTTCCATCATATGAAGGATGGCACTCGAGAAGACTGGGAAATCATCGGCGCCGAATTTTTCGAGTTTCGAGGTGACGTGTGCAAGCGGATTAAGGCTCACCTCATGCTACTTGAGGGCGATTGCGGAGGCTTTGCCATAGACCGGCTGACCCACAGCCTGCAAACCGCCACCCTGGCTCATAAAGACGGAAAAGACGAAGAGTACGTGGTGTGTGCCTTGTTGCACGATATCGGTGACACGCTGGGGCCCGCCAACCACGCCGATGTCGCGGCCGTGCTTCTGGAGCCCTACGTGAGTGAGGCCAACCACTGGATGGTCAAGCATCATGCTATTTTTCAGGGATACTACTTTTTTCACCACATGGGCCTCGATAGGGATCTCAGGGATCAATACAAGGACCATCCTCACTACGAGCGAACGTTGGAATTCATTGAAAAATACGACGCCCCCGCCTTCGACCCCAAAGCAGAGTGCTGCGAACTGTCATTTTTTGAACCTATGATGGAGCGGGTTTTTAAAGAGCCCAAGCGATCGCTGTATATCAGCGATTCTGATTGATCTGTCCTCGGAGGGCTCTGGATTGGAGCCTGTCGTGAAATTGCTGTTCATTTGTACCCACAACCGTTGTCGCAGTATCCTTTGTGAGGCCATTGCGTCCCAGCGCGGCGCTGGTTCTCTTGAGGCGGCCAGCGCGGGTCGCGCACCGGTTAACGCTGTGCATCCCCTGACCCTGCGCTATCTCTCAGAGTGCGGTTACCAAACGACCGGATTGCAGAGCCAATCCTGGGAAGACCTTGCTGCCTTTAACCCTGACCGGGTAGTCACCGTCTGTGACAGCGCGGCCGGGGAGGCGTGTCCGCTTTGGATGGGTGAGATCGACAAGTACCACTGGGGGCTGCCCGACCCTTCCCGAGCAGAAGGCGACGCCGCGACTATTCGTAGTGCGTTTATGGCGGTGATTGATCGCATCGAGAGCAAAGTCGATGAGTGGGTACGTGAGATTGAATCCTGAGTGTCTGACGCCATGGCTGTGAAAGGAGTTCGCGATGGGCATTTTTGAACGGTACCTGAGCGTTTGGGTGGGCCTTTGTATCATTCTTGGCGTGGTGTTGGGTAACGCTGTGCCCAACGTGTTTGCGGCGCTCGCCGCATTTGAGTTTGCGCGGGTCAATCTAGTGGTGGCGGCGCTCATCTGGATCATGATCTACCCTATGATGGTGCAGGTCGATTTCGGCTCGATCCGAGATATCCGCAGCAAACCAAAGGGTCTGATCATCACTTTGGTCGTTAACTGGCTGATCAAGCCCTTCACGATGGCAGCGCTCGGATGGCTTTTCTTTAGAGTGTTCTTTGTCGATCTCGTGGACCCGGAGACAGCAACGGAATATATCGCCGGGATGATCCTGCTGGGGGTCGCGCCATGCACCGCCATGGTCTTTGTTTGGAGTCATCTGACCAAAGGGGACGCGAATTACACGTTGGTTCAGGTTTCTGTGAATGACCTGATTATGATTTTTGCCTTTGCCCCGCTGGCGAGTTTTCTTCTGGGCGTGACAGATGTGGTGGTCCCCTGGGAGACCCTTTTGCTCTCTGTTTTACTGTACGTTGTGATCCCGCTCGTCGCAGGTGTGGTCACTAGAAAAGCGCTGTACCACCCCGATACCCCCGAGCGGCTAGAATCACTTTTGAACACGCTGAAGCCTTATTCGATAACAGGCCTGCTGGGTACGGTGTTGCTGTTATTTGGCCTTCAGGCAGAGATCATCGTGGCGCAGCCGCTGGACATCGTGCTGATTGCGATCCCGCTGCTTATTCAAACCTATGGCATCTTCGCTGTTGCCTATCTTGCGGCGCTCTGGTGGCGGGTAGAACACGCGGTGGCGGCGCCTTGCGCACTCATAGGTACCTCGAACTTCTTTGAATTAGCTGTGGCGGTCGCCATCAGCCTGTTCGGTCTGCATTCCGGGGCGGCGCTGGCCACCGTGGTGGGAGTGTTGGTTGAGGTGCCCGTGATGCTCTCGTTAGTGGCCATTGTGAATCGCACGCGCTGGTAGCCTACTCGACCGTCGCGACGACGGGCCCTCCCTGATACGATCGGTTTATTATTGGTTGCGCCGCGATGGCCTCTAGGTCGTGACCCCACAGGAAAATAGAACAAAACAATAAGGAGACCAGCCATGACTGTGGCCTATCAACTCGAGGAAGCGGGCACCCGCTTGAGCCGCACCACCATTGAGCGCCGTCCCTTGGGGTCGCGGGATGTGCGTTTGGATTTGAAGTTCTGCGGCATCTGTCACTCCGATCTTGTAGCCGCCAGTGATGAGCTCGGTGGTGGCATGTTCCCGATGGTGCCGGGGCACGAAATGGTGGGTACTGTCAGCGAGATAGGCGCAGAAGTGCTAGGCGTGTCAATCGGTGACACGGTCGGGGTGGGATGCATTGCCGACAGCTGTCGAAGCTGTCATTCCTGTGACACCGGAGACGAGCACTATTGTGAAACCGGTTTTACGCTGAGCTTCAATAGCAAAGACCGCGAGGGCCGCGTGAATTACGGCGGTTACGCCTCTGACTACGTGGTTGATTATGACTACCTCGTACCCATCCCGGCCGACGCAGATCAGGCGCGCATGGCGCCTCTACTTTGCGGTGGCATCACTGTTTATACCCCACTGAAACGTTTCAAGGTCGGACCGGGCACCACGTTGTGTGTGCTGGGTATGGGGGGGCTTGGCCACCTCGCGATCCAGTTCGCCAGCGCCATGGGTGCCCGCGTGATTGTGGCCTCTCGCTCGGAAGCCAAGCGCGCCGACGCCACGCGTATGGGCGCCGAGGTGGCACTTGATCCAGACTCCGAGGATTTGCAGGCGTGGATGGGGCAGGTGGATCTGATTCTGGATACGATCTCCAACCCACATGATTTGAATCGCTGGTTTCCGCTCCTGCGCCGGGGCGGCAAACTCTGTTTGGTAGGTGTGCCCACGGAGCAGTTAGAGATCTTCCCGGCGTTGATTGTGTTTGGTGACCGTGTCTTGGAAGGTTCTCTGATCGGCGGTATTGCTGATACTCGGGAGATGATGGAGTTTGCCTATAGCCACGGCTTGGGCGCCGAGATCGAGCTGATTCAACCTGAAGAGATCCAGACGGCATGGCATCGGCTGCACGAAGGCGATGTGCAGTACCGGTTTGTGATCGACCTAGAGTCACTGGGGAGCGACTGAGGTTATTCTGCGGTCGCAATGACCTGATTCCCTTGGCGAAGTTCGCTATCTTTTGACCTTCCTGTTTATTGCTCTTTGAAAAATGACGTTTACAGCGCCAACATCAAAATGGTCATCTGCTCGACAGGCAGCCTCTGCCGCAAAAAGCGAGGCGCAGGTTGAGTCGGCGGCACTTACAGGGGTTCACGCATCAGTGTCGCCCGCCACTGATGTTGGATCAGCCTGGCCGCCCTTCGGCGGCCTGCCTCGCTGGCTTCAACAGGAGTTGCGTTCAGATCATGCGGGCGAGTTTGGCGCAGTCATGATCTACCGCGGTATCCTTGCGATCTCACGGGATACGAGCGTCAGAGAGTTCGCGGAGTCGCACCTCCACACCGAGCAGAAGCATCTTGTGCTGATGGAGGAGATCATCCCGGCAGCGGGCCGCACGCGATTACTGCCACTGTGGCGTGTCATGGGCTGGCTGACTGGAGCGTTTCCCGCACTATTTGGCCGGCAGGCAGTGTTTGCCACGATCGAGGCGGTGGAAACCTTTGTTGATCACCATTATCAGCAGCAGATTGTGCGACTCATGCCCGAGGGTAAACACGGCCCGCTGCGGCAAGTGCTGGTCGATTGTCAGGCAGATGAGGTGAGCCACCGCGATGAGGCGACGAGCTTGGCGTTACCCAAGCGCAATGGGGTCTTACGATTGTGGTGTGCCGTTGTGGGGTGGGGTTCTGCTGCGGCGGTTGTGGCGGCGAGGCGGGTTTGATGGCTGTGATCGTCAGCAGAGATTCCGTCAGTGATTGAGCTGGGGCTGTAACGTTAGCCGCAACCGTCGCGGGTTTGCACTTAACCCTACTGCTTGGTGATCTCAATGATCCGCGGATCGTTCGGATGCACCCACTCCTCACCGATCACTTGCTGCACTGCAAGCTCTCTGGGGATCTTGTCCAAGCCGATCTTGCGGTCTGCATTTTGGTTCCAGTGGTAAATGCGCGCTTCTTGGTAGCTCAGCGGCACACCTTTAAAACCGGGTGATTCCATCGAGCGCTGGATTTGCGTGCCGAACTCGGTGTCCTCGAGTAGTATGTCGCACAGCCGTTCGCCGTTATTCACTGTCCAGTAATCCGGGCCCTCTCCATCGCCCCAGTCGGGGGCAATGGTCCAGCATTCCAATCGACACTTATTAATACCGTTGGGCCAGAACAGTAATGGCGCCAGCACAAACTCGGTGAGCTGGGATACCCAGTTTGGAAAGATCCCATAAGACTGGATGCAGGTTCGGGCAATTTCACCCACCGTGGCGATCTCGGCGCGCGCACCAACATCTCTTATAGATTCGGCGTCTTGCCCACCATTGATGCGTGGCGGTGGGGCCACCATGCGTCCATGGCCATTGGCATAGAGCGTGTTCACGTTGCGGCGGTGGTCTAGTAGTGGTGCCACCGTCGTGGGATGAATGTTGGGCACATGATAGACCTCGGTGTTCGCCTCCATGGCGATCTTCCAGTTACAGTCGAGGTCAAAGCTGTGCCGAGCTGACAGCCGGCACTGGTCGAACCGAAATTCCCGCCATTCATCGGCAATGGGCCCCAGCCAGTCGAGCAGGCTGATCGCCTCGGGGTCGAAGTTCACAAATATGAATTTGCCAAACCTTTCACATCGGATATCAGTAAGGCTGCGGCAACTGAAATCGAGATCTCTAAAATCCTCAGGGTCCCTGATGGCTTTGAGTTCCCCATCGAGGGAGTAGCTCCAGCCGTGGTACTTGCAGGTCAGCCTGAGCCGCTTGCCTTTCGGCTCGGTCACAACTGGTGCGCCACGATGGGAACAGACGTTATAGAACGCTTTGACCTCGCCCTGCTCGGTGTGGACGAGTACTACGGGCTCGCCCGCTTGCTCCCACTTCATATAACAGCCAGGTTCTGGGATCTCGTCCAGATGCGCCGCAAACAGCCAGGACTTCTTGAAGATGTCGGCTTGCTCGAGCTCAAAAAATCGCGGGTCGGTATAGCGACCTGCAGGAATATCCGGGAGGCGGGGAAAGCTCTCGGGCGGCTCGGTACGCGCCGCTTCATACTCCATCAGGGCCCGAAGAGTCTGTATTTCCTGCTGTTCCATAGATTTCTGCTCTCCAAGTGTCCGCGTTACGTCTGCCGGCGCGTGCCGCTCGATATTTTTGGTCTGCTAGAATCTCCAGGCCCACACGCTATAGCGTGTCATGTGACATGCAAATGGTCCGGAGTGGCTGAGCATCCGCGTTTGGCCCCGTCATCTTAAGTCACATAAGGAAGAGGTGATAGCCGCCCCCTCGTAAACTGGTATCGACTGATACAGAGACCATCTTGCTACCGCCCCTATGGCTCAGCGGCTATGCTGGCGCTAACGCTTATATAAGAAGGTGACAGCATGCCATTTTCAATTGCACGGATTTTGGTGCTAGTAGTCCTCAGTTGTCTGGACTCCACAAGTGGAAATGCCACGGAGCCGCCGCCGGTTCAGGCAGATAATTTACTTCGTGAATCTATCGCCGGCGTGAAGGGTAAAGAAATTATTGTCAGCCGCGTTAGCCTCCCCCCCCATACTAATTTGCCGTGGCATTGGCACCCTGGTGAGGAGTTTTTTTATGTCATTGAGGGTTCTGTGACGCTAAAGCGACGAGGGGAGCCTGATTTGCTGACGGGGACGGGTGATGCACAAAACATTGCCGCGAGAATCATTCACACCGGAAGCACGGGTGAGCAGGGCGCTGAGCTGGTAATTTTCAGGGTGCATGCTGCGGGAGAGCCCGAGCGGTATCTGGTCGATTGAAATGGCGAATGGAGTAGAAGAGATGCTGGATATCACAGACCGCACTGTCGTAATTACTGGGGGCGCTACGGGGATCGGTTTTGGTCTCGCCATGGCCTTCGGTGCGCGGGGTGCGAATCTGGTGATAGGCGAACCGCGTCAGGCGCGTCTTGATGAGGCCATCACGAAGTTGAGCGACAGCGACATCAAGGCTCGCGCGATTCCAATGGACGTCACTGACCCTGAGCAGCTGAGTGACTTTGCCGAGCAGGCCTTTGCCGCTTTTGGTGAGGTCGCTGTGGTGGTCAATAACGCTGGTATCGGGCAGGCGCGAGGCTCGGTCATCGATACGCCGGTTGAAGAGCTTCAGAAAGTGATGGCCGTGAATTTGGAGGGCGTATGGCGCGGTTGCCAAGAATTCGGTCGTCGCCTAGTAGATCAAGGCACACCCGCCGGACTCTATAACACTGGATCTGAGAACAGTTTTTTTGTGGCCGTCAGCCACTCTGCGGCCTATGTGGCGAGTAAACACGCGGTGCTGGGCCTGACGGATTGTTTGCGCGAGGAAATGCCCGATTACATCTCAGTCGGAATGATTGCGCCAGGTTTTGTTGGCTCCGAGCTCATTCCTGAGCCCATGCGGCCTATGGGTATGCCGGTCGACGAGTTCGCTGAGAGGGTTGTGCCGCAGATGCTGGCGGGTGAGTCCTACGTGGTAACCCATGGCTACAACCAAGTACGAATCGACGAGCGACAAAGCCAGATTGCGCATGCCTACGAGCGCTCAGCGCCGCGCGCTGAGGGGGACGAGCGATACGATGTTAGGGTGTTGCTCGAGTCGCTGACGAGTCGGGGCTAGTTGGGGCGCTTACGCCAGCGCAAGTCGCAGTGACGGGACCACGCTACATGTTAATCAGCGCGCTGGCATTTGCGCTGATGGCGGCATTGGTCAAAGCGGCCGGGCAGCTGGGCATCCCGCTATTGCAAATTATTTTTGTTCGCGCTCTCGTTTCGGTCGTCCTGTCGCTCATTGATATCGGTCGGGCCCGCGTGCACCCACTAGGGAATCATAAGGCTCTATTATTTGCCAGAGGGCTCTCTGGCTTCCTCGCGCTAACCGGCGTTTTCTACGCGCTGCTTCACCTCTCGATGGCGCAGGCCACGGTCTTACAGTATTTGCATCCGGTGTTCACCGCGCTGTTGGCGTTCCTTTTCCTCGCTGAGCGTCCGACGACCGCCACGATGGCCTGCATCGCATTGAGCCTATTGGGACTGGCATGCCTGGTGGTGCCTTACTGGACTGCCAGTGATACCACAGCAGCACCACTGTGGCCGGTAATCGCAGGTTTGGGCGGCGCGTTTGGCAGCGGTGTGGCATATACGCTGGTGCGCAAGCTGGTTATTACTGAGCACCCCTCGGTGATCGTGCTCTACTTTCCGCTGATTTGTGCGCCGGGCGCGCTACTGTTGGGTGGCGCAGATTTTATTTGGCCAACGGCTACAGGCTGGTGGGTTTTATTGGGTGTCGGGTGCTTTACCCAGCTGGGCCAATTGGCGCTCACGAAAGCCATGCAATTGGATGCGGCAAGCCGTGTCACCAGTCTGAGCTATGTGCAGATTATCTTTGCCGCTATAATCGGTTGGTCGGCTTTTGGGGAGATTCCTACTCGCGCCACGTTGTTGGGCGGTGGCTTGATTCTATTGGGCGCGATGGTCAGCGCCTGGCTGCAACCCCGATCGGCTCCGGCGGGCTGATGGCATGACAATGGGCTCGACTAACGAGGCTCACAGGCAAAGGCCGGCTAGTGCACCGTGTTGCCAATCTGATTCAACGCGGCGGATGTTCAATCATTAACGTGTGCACGCCAAGCGTGTGAGACTTGGCCGTGCAAACCCGTGTGCCGGGTTTTCGGCCATCGCGAATATCCGAGATTTCAACGCCGCTCTCTGTGAGCCTCGTATGCGTGGCTTCAATATCATCGGTTTTAAGAGCGAGCCCCCATAACTCATCTTGCTCGGGTGCCTCGCCAGAGGCAATCACCTCGATGCTCATGGAGCTGGCACGGAAGAAGAGCTGCACGCCGCCCCATTCGGGCACGTCCTGCGCTAACGCCAGGCGGATACCGAGCTGGTCGCCATAGAAGGTTTTCGCAGCATCGGCGCTTTGGGTTTTCACTACCACGTGATCGACTCCGGCGATGGCACCTGCGCCACGGGGTGTCGCTTCTGGCAGCGTTGACCCCGCCTCGTGTTCAATGCAAAAAGAGAAGATGCCTCGTGCGGCGCTCGGGTCCCAAAACATGTTGCGCCAGCGGCGTTCGGCCCCGGTTTTTTCATCGACACCATGACCAGGTATGGGGTCTGATGCTTCAAGTCCTGTCGATCTGGCATGAGAGATAAACTCGTCGGCGCTTTCCGTCCCAAACACCAACCCGCCCAGGCAGGGGCCGCGCGCATTCAGAATGCCGTTAACGATATCCGCGGCCATCCCCTCGCCTTGTGGGGCAAGCAGCTCGATGTAGGTGTTATCCAGCTTGAACAATGTATTGGCGGTGCCATAGTCGGGGTGTACACCCCGCCAACTCGGCGCGCGGCCCAATAGCGCGCTGTAATCAGCGTTCGCCTCAGCGAGGTCAGGGACTGCGATGATGATGTGGTCAATCGTCGTCATACTGGCTTATACCTCAACGGGTGGGCAGTCGGAAAAGGTCCTCAACCCGACATCCAAGTATTTCCGCAATTTTCAATGCGAGCACGGTCGAGGGTACGCACACGCCATTCTCAATGGCGTTGATACTTTTTCTGGAAACTTCCGCCAGCTCAGACAATTCCTGTTGGGTGAGGCCGGCGGTTTTGCGCGCGGCCTCAAGGTTGTTCAGTAGCTTTTCATGGCGCTTGCCCAAGTGACGGGCCTTCATCTCTTCTCAAACTCTTGAACGGCGTCAGTGAGTTTCTCGCCCGTATTGGGGCAGAGATAGCCCGCTATCATCGTGCCGAAACCGATGGCGCCCATCAACAAGCCGATCCCTTCAAAAATGGTCCCAAAAAACACCGTACCCAGCAGGTAGATGCCCACACCGACAAATAGAGTAATGACGCCGCCCCGCCGGTAATCGATGGGGCCTTTTTTTCGCTCGCCAAAGAGCCCCAACAGCCTCTCAACCTTGGCAGGGTCGTCGCGGAGCTTGGCAATTTCGATCCCCGTTTCGCGCTTGACTTTCTCCTCGTGGTAAAGCCAGATAAAAACGGTGATCGCAACAATAAGGCCAGTGAGGACGCCGATTACGGGGATAGTTCCGCCCACCATGCGGCCTTTCTTGTCAGTGCATAATGTAACCCAAGCGTAATATCGTCGAAGAGAGAAGTAAAGGTTACATTTTATGGTCTGGCGCACCTTTAGAAAGATTAAGGAACTGCGCTATCGGGCAGTGCGCCGCCATCGGGTCGTAAATTAATTCACCTGGCTACTGCCTAAAGGGGTTGATGCACTCAATCTTCCCAGCAGGTGAATCTATAGCTGTCCAGCTGACCCCAGAGTTGTCGGTGTGTCTCCGCAGACAAATCCTCCGAGCCAGTCATACGCGCTACTGCCTCCTCTAGCTGGGCCCTGCTTTCAAACGACATGACAAAAAACGTATCCAAATCAGCCTCGTCGGTATCCATGATCGGGTGGGGGAAGCGTTTACCGATGGGCCCGGTAATCGACAGCAGCTGTTGCTGCTCAAGTGAGGCAGAGAGTTGCCGGATCGTTTCGGCAAATGTTGCAGTTGATACCGAGGGCTTCAGTTTCACCGCGCTTAATAAATGCACCATGGCGAGTCCGACATAAAAATGTTGAGAACTGCTTATGCTCATACAGGTGCTGCCTGGTGACAATATTTTCAGGCAAATCAGCCGCGCGGGTTGTTTGAAAATCCGATAGGTACTGCGTACGGTGTGCTCAATCAAATAACGTGGCGATAACTAATGGGCCAACGATTTTTGTCCGCGCTGTGCGCTGCATTCTTCATGGTCAGCAGTGCCTTTGCTGACGACTTGGCGGGAAGTCCCACTGCTGCTGAGCCGCAGTCATACCCTGTCGTGAGGGCTCCACCGGAGCGCCGGGTGCCTGCCGAATGGGAGCCACAGGAGGCCATTTGGCTTCAGTGGCCGGGCGAGTGGGAAAAGACCTACGAAACGGCCTTTGCCGCTTTCAGTTGCATCATCATCCAGTATGAAAAGTTACACGTGCTGTATCAGTCGCCGCAGGTGCTTCACCAGGCAAGGGCTGCCTTACTCAACGCGGGCTGTAATCCAGATCATGGCTTGATCACTTGGCACGATATTCCGAATGACAGCGCCTGGATGCGCGATAACGGCCCTGTATTTGTCGAGGATTACGGCGAAATCCGCGTGCAAAACTGGCAGTTCGATGCGTGGGGCGGCCGGTTTGGTAGTGATGTTCCTTATGAGCTGGATAATTTAGTGCCCCAGCGCGTGGCGGCGTATCTCGGTATGCCGCTCGATGAAGTCAGCATTGTGCACGAGCGCGGCAACCTGGAGTTTAATGGTGTAGACACCGTGATCCTTAATTGGAGTGCCTTGGGTGATGCTGCACGAAATCCCGGATACACCCGCACTCAAGCGGAGGCAGACCTAAAGCATTGGTTCGGCGTTAGTCGGGTTGTTTTTGTAGAGGGGGTGCCCGAGGGTGATCGCACCAATGGCCACATCGACGGCATCGCGAGATTTATAGCCACAGATACGGTGGTGGTAGGGCAGTGTACAGCAGCATCGATGTGTAACCCTGGTGACGGCAAAACAGGTGACCTCCTCGATAGTGTGGCGCAGGTGATCAGTGATGCTGACTTCAAGGTTATCCGCGAGCCCATGGACGGCATAGCCAAAGTTGAGGGGCAGCAGTTCGATACAAACTATATGAACTGGTTAGTCGGGAATGGCTTCGTTATCACCACTGGCTATGGTGACGAACGGCTCGATAATGAAGCTAAAGTGCGACTGCAAAACTATTTCCCCGGCCGCGATGTGTACGTGCTCCCCATGCTGGAGTCATGGGCTGCCGGTGGCGGCGTGCATTGCCACACCAATGATCAGCCAGCGCAGTTATTGCCAGATGCCTCGCTATCGGATAGGCATTCCTGAGCAATGAACGACTTGCTGTGCATTCCTAAACGGTTTGCAGCTTTGTCGCCCATTGCGTTGATAGCATGACCAGCTTCTACCTAAACACCTAGTAAGGAATTCCTCTATGAACGATCTCATCCTGCAACCAATTTTGTTTATGGGGCTACTGAGCCTTGTGATGATGTTACTGATGTACATCACCCGTATTCCCGCCGCGAAGGTGCTCGAGGCAGAGGGTGTAGATTTACAGAAGCTCTCGCATCCGGCGCAATTGGGTGGTGTTTTCCCCAGTAAGGTGGAACGGGTTGCCGATAACTATAACCACCTCTGGGAGCAGCCGACCCTGTTTTACGCGGTGGTGTTGGTCATCTGGGCGCTAGGCCATACAGACCCTATTCATCTTTATGCCGCCTGGGCTTATTGCGCGCTGAGGTTTGCGCACTCTGTTGTGCAGATTACGATCAATCATGTGTGGGTGCGCTTCAGCCTCTTTTTTATGAGCTGGATAGCACTCGCTGTAATGCTGATCCGGGAAATCATCACTGCTGTGGCGGCGGCCTAAAACGACTGAATAGGGAATCGAATGTTTCACATCTGGCGGCAGTCGCTTTGTCTGATATTTGTGTTCGTGTTCTTGAGCTCGGCAATGGCAAAGGCTGAGCCCTTAGACGCCGCGGCGTCTGATCCCAATGTGATGGGTTGGATGCAGGGTTTCCCGCCCGACGATGACCGCATCATCGGTTACCCAGCCAGCGATTACTTCAGTTTCCCCAAGCTTCGCTGGACCTTTTGCCACCTCAGGGAAACACAGGCAACGAAGCGCGTCGGGCGGGGAGTGGGTCCTGTCTCCCCGTTCTCCGAAGCGCTGGATCCTGCGATTGATGACGTGAGTTTCACGCCCATTGGTGCCACGGAGGAAATGACCTGGAAAGAATCGCTTAATGCCAATTACACCGACGGCATGCTGATTCTCCACCGCGGTGCAATTGTTTACGAGTACTACTCCGGCTGCCTTGACCGCGAGGGCCGCCACGGCGCCATGTCGGTCACCAAGTCGTTCGTTGGAACCATTGCGGAGATATTGATTGCTGAGGGGGAGCTCAACGAATCCAAGCTGGTCGGTGAGTACGTGCCGGAATTAGAACTTTCTGCGTTCGGTAACGCAACGGTTCGACAAGTCATGGATATGACTACCGGCCTTGATTACAACGAGAACTACGCCGACCCAGAGTCAGACATTTGGCTCTACGCGGCGGCCGGTGACCCCACACCCAAGCCAGAATCCTATAAGGGCCCGCGGAACTTCTATGAGTTTTTACAAGGTGTGGAGCCGGAGGGCACCCACGGCGAGGCGTTTATTTACAAGTCGATCAACACCGACGCACTCGCATGGGTGATTGCCCGCGCCACAGGCAAAGACTTTATCGAGCATCTCGTGGAACGCATCTGGAAGCCGCTGGGCATGGAGCAGGAAGCGGATATGATGATCGACAGCCTAGGCACGCCTTTCTCAGCCGGCGGTTTGAACCTGTCCCTGCGGGATGCGGCGCGATTTGGGCAAACGCTGTTACAGCAGGGGGTTTGGCAGGGCGAGCAGGTGATTCCAACTGCCGCGGTGCAGTCGATCAGTGGGGGCGGTGACCCTGCCAAGTTCGCGGGTGCGGGTTACATCACATTGCCGGGTGGCAGCTACCGCAGCCAGTGGTGGGCATTGCACAATGAAAATGGCGCTTACAGCGCGCGGGGTATTCATGGTCAGGCGATATACGTTGACCCCACCGCTGAGTTGGTAATTGCCCGCTTTGCGACGTTCCCTATTTCCTTTAACGCGGCAATTGATCCCACGTCACTGCCTGCCTATCAGGCGGTGGCGGATTATTTCATTAAGAAGCCGTAGCAGGCGCTTTGATCGGCATCACCCACAGCTGTCGGGGAACTATGCTGCCTCTTGACCTTCTTCGACGGTGTCAGTTTGCGCGCCCTGCAACTTCTCTAGCTGAGATTCCAGCTCCTTAATTTTCAGTTCGAGTTGACTGTTCTCGGACCGCGCCTGCGTGAGTGACTTTTGTAGCTTATCTGCGGCCGTCGTCTTTTCAGCCAGCTTTTTCTTCGAGGCATCTAAATTTTTGCGCAGTCGTTGAGGGTCATATTTTTTCAGCTCCGCTAGTTCGGCGCGCTCCGCGGAAAGGTCTTTCTGCAGCGCCTTCAAGCGGCTTTTGGCTACCGCAACTTCTTCCTTCATGTTTTCTGAACGATTGTGTAACTCGCGGTTACGCTGCTCCAGCGCTTGGGTGTCGTTGGATTTGCCCGACATATCCTTAATGGTCGCCAACTGTGTGGAAATGGTTTTCTCCATTTCAGCCATTTTGGCCTTGAGGGCGGCTTTATCTTCCGTTAGCTCGGCAATGGCCGCGTCTTTATCGTCGAGTTGCTGCTGATACTCACCCCGGAGTTGGGTCTCCAGTTCGATCAGTTTTTCCAGTTTGTTCAGTGAGAGTGTCTCGCTCATTAACTTGTCTAATTCCTTATATGTGAATGTCAGTTGTTACCTTTTGGCCGCCGAGATCTGGTCACCGCAATTGTTGTTGCTCTTAGTTTATGGCTGTTCTTCTGCCCTCAGCGCCAACGGCTTGCCACCACTTGCCTACATTTGGTGAAGCCCTAGAGGGCTTGCAAGGCTCGGTGTAAGTGGTGGGCCCACCAGGACTTGAACCTGGGACCAATCGATTATGAGTCGACTGCTCTAACCAACTGAGCTATGGGCCCGGAGTGGGCGCGTAGTTTAACAGAACCAAGCTCTAGAGCGCGCTTGTTTAGCCGTCCAAATCGCTCGCGCTGTGGCGCTCGGGAAGGCGCTTTGACTCATCCCCCCAGACGCGATTTATACGCTGACCGCGTTTCACGGCTGGCCTCTCTTGCAACGCTTTGGTCCAACGCTGCACGTTCTTATAGGAGTCGACGTCGAGGAACTCGCCGGATTCGTACAGCATGCCCATAGCGAGTGCACCGTACCAAGGGTGGATCGTGATGTCAGCGATGGTGTACTCGTCGCCACACATAAATTCCCGTTCGGCCAGATTGCGGTCTAGGACGTCCAGCTGACGCTTCACCTCCATGGTGAAGCGATTGATCGGATATTCCAGCCGCTCAGGTGCATAAGCATAAAAATGCCCGAAGCCGCCTCCAAGAAAGGGTGCACTGCCCATTTGCCAGAACACCCACGACAGGCATTCAGCACGAGCGCTGAGGTCAATCGGCAGAAACTGCCCATGCTTTTCTGCCAGATACATAACGATGGCCGCTGACTCGAACACACGCGTGGGTGTGGGGGTGCTGTGATCCACCAGTGCTGGGATCTTTGAGTTGGGGTTGGCACCCACAAAACCACTGGAGAACTGGTCGCCCTCCATAATGTTTACCAACCATGCATCATATTCAGCCTCACTGATATCGAGCGCCAGTAATTCTTCCAGCATCACTGTCACCTTCACGCCATTCGGTGTGGCAAGAGAGTAGAGCTGGAGCGGATGCTCACCAACCGGCAAATCTTTTTCGTGCGTGGCACCCGCTATCGGGCGGTTGATCTTGGAGAAGCGGTTCTCCTCGTCTTGATTCCACTGCCAGACTTTTGGCGGAGTGTAGGTCGGTGATTCTTTCATCTCGTAGTCATCGTATTCATCTGGAGTGGGGTACAGCTCATCGTCAGACATCATGTCGTGCTGCTCTTTGATGCGATTTTGTCATGTCACTCGGGTTTGGTGCTGATCAGTCCCTCGGTGGCAGTCCGTGCACCATGGTCAAAAACTTGAGCTCGGTGCCCGCGCGGCGGTGCTCACTCAGTGCCTGATAGTCAGGGTCGTTGTACCAAGCCACGGCGTGCGCCTCAGATGGGAAAGTAAACATCACCATGCGACCTTCGCGCGGGTCGTTGCCCTCAAAGGTCACGGGGTTGTCATCGTAGGTAAAGAAAGATCCCTCATGGCGCTTGAGGATGGGGAAAAAGCCCTTCTCGTACTCTCTGTAGGTATCGGCATCGTGCACCGTGAAGTTGGCTACGACATAAACGGGAACGTCAGACATATGGGTTCTCCTTATAGGGCGGCGTGCCAGGTCGCAATCGCCTGACCAATCTCTTGCGGGGAGTCTTCCTGCAAAAAATGCAGGCCTTTCACGGTGACCTCAAGCTGGTTGGGCCAACTGCGGCAGAACTCGCGTTGCTTGCCTACCAGAATCGAGCCCGGGTCGGCATTGATGAACAGTTTTGGGATATCAGAGCCTGCCATAAACGCGCCATAGGCTTTGACCAGTTCAACCATGTGCGTGGGCTCTCCTTCGATCGGGATTTGCCGAGGCCAGTTTAGAGTCGGTTGGCGGTTATCGGGGGTATCAAAGGGTGCGCGGTAGGCGTTCATTTCTTCGTCCGTCAGATCTCTGATCACTGAGCTGGGCAGCACGGCTTCGACAAACATGTTGCGCTCCAGCACTAAGTCCTCACCCTTTGGCGAGCGGAAGCCCTGAAAAATACCTCGAGCACTCTCAGGCCAGTCGTCCCAGCTCATGGGAATGACAATTGCCTCCATGTAGGCAATGCCTTTGACTGATTCAGGGTTCAGGCGGGCCCAATGAAAGCCAAGGCCGCTGCCCCAATCGTGAATGACCAGCGTGGCGCTGTTGTTGACGCCAATTTCTCGAAGCAGCCCGTCCAAGTACTCAAAAGCGACCTCAAAGCTGTAACGGTCGGCGCCATCACCGGCGGGTAATTTTTCGGAGTCTCCCTGACCGATAAGATCGGGGGCAATGACTCGCCCGCATCCTTCGAGCTTGGGAATAATATTGCGCCAAAGGTAGGACGACGTTGGATTGCCGTGCAGCAATACGATGGGATCGCCGGTGCCTGCCTCAAGGTAGGCGATGCGCTTTCCGTTCACGTCGGCAAAGTGCTGGGCGGTAGGCATGTCAGACCTCTTTTCTATGCTGGCCAATAAATTGCTGGATAACTATTGGCACTCACAGTGCCATAAAAGTGCCGGGTGAGCTACTTGCCCCCAATTTAGGCGGTTCTGAGGCGTCCGAATTCAAAAGGTTTGGCACGGATGCAGATGCCCCGACGCTAGCTCAGTTTGTTAACGTCAGCATGTACTTTGCGACCAGCTGTCGCATCGGCTCAGAGAGATGATCTTGCGGTGGCATGGTCGGAAAGTCGGGTCGCTTTTTCTCTGGGTTGGCAATGTAAGCCGCGATGCTACCCGCGTCTTCTCCATACTGTGCCTGAATGGCCAGTGTCGGCGGGCCAATCAGCCGCACGTTGTAGGCATGACAGCCTGCACAGATGCCCTGATAAACAATCTCTGCTCCTGAGGCATCGTCATTAATCACTCTAGGCGCTGCGGGCTCAGACAGCATTTTAGTCGCTATAGCGCGGGTAGAGTCGCTCGGCTCGCGGCCGGCAATGGCATCGGTGGCACGAATTGTCGGGCTATCACAGTTCGCCCAATCGTCTACGCCGTGGGCGCGGTAGGCGTTGCGACGGGAGATGCAGCTGCCCCGCTCGGCAGCGGTCGCTCCCTGATATGCCAAAATATCGGGCCCGGTGGTTGAGAACTTGGTGAGCATCAGGAGCTTCATCTCACCCTCGGGTGAAGCGCCGTTATTAAACATAACGTTATCGCGGATCTGCACAGCGTCCGGGTTCGGGTCCGAGCCTGTGTCGGTCGCGATCGCGGTCACGAAGTCCTGGCTAGTGATGATGATCCCCGCGTTGTTGTTACCGGTGATCACGTTGTCCTCAATGATCACTTCATCCCCAGACATCACGATAATTCCGCTGCCCGCTGGAATCTGCGAAACCAATGAGCCCGGGATGCCAAAGTTCGGGGTGTTGTTGTCGAGTACAAAGTTGCGCCGAATGATCGCATCGTAGGAGCTCTTGATCGGGAGGCCTGGAGTGATGAACACCAGAATGCCGCCGGTGTTGTTTTTGGCGAGATTGCCTTCGACCAACACGTGGCGGCTGTTTTCGATCTCGATGCCGGCGACGCTATCGAATACCTGATTGTTGCGCACGTCGATGTAGTCGCTCATGCCGACATAAATCGCTGCATCCTCGATGCCCGAGAGGATGTTGTTTTCAATCAGTCCGTTTTCACCAAACTCCGGGAAAATGCCATACACACCCGAGTCAATGACCCAGTTATTGCGGATGGAAAAATTATTCCCCGCCTGGCCCATTATGGCGTTGCCTTTGTAGTGAGTAATTTTGAACCACTCCACCGAGAAGCCGTTTCCGGAATACAAAATGGCGTCGTTAAGCTGCTTGTTGCCGTCGAGGTGGGGCCAGTTGCCGCCTTCAACGACCCCGCGCAAGGTGATGTCGTCTTTGTCGACGTAGACTGTCTCGCTGTAGAGCCCGGGGTAGACGAGAATCTCATCGCCTGGCGCGGCTTGATTGACCGCATCCTGAATGCGCTCGCCTTCACGCACCTCAATGATGGCCGCCTGAGCTCCAAAAGTCGCTAACCACAGTGTCAGCGCGGAGGCACCTGCGCGATAAAGTGAGTTCGTCGTTAAATTGATCATTGTTTGCCCCCCAAATGGGCTGTTTGTAAGGGCCCGCCGTTTTTGGCGTTTTAGTCCCATACCTTCCTTCAGCGACCGATCCCGCTAACTGCCTGTGTCAGCTATCGGCTGTTTATTGTGTGGGCTGATTCCTATCTTTTTATTGTGCACCAAAGCCAACGTCATTGCCCGAGGCGAATTGGCGAGCCTGTGTGACGGGCAATCCGGAGGGCACCGCGGTCGGAATCTCGGGCATAAAGGCCTCATCTGTGAGCGCCCCCATAAACGTGGCCAGTAGCTGTATCTCGCGGTCGGTCAGCTGCGGCTCCCAAATGTGCCAGTGAATCATCAGTGACTCGCCCTCGGGCACTTCGTGGCCCCTGCCGCCGGTGTAAAAACGCGCAGCGTCTTCCAGCGTTGCTTTCTGGCCACGGTGCATGTATGGGGCAGTGCGAGTGATATTGCGCAGGCTGGGAACGCGGAACGCGCCGCGCTGGCTGGCATTTCCAGTGATGGCCTCGGCCCCGAGGTCCATGATCTCGCCTGGTGCGTCGGCCACACCCAGCACCGCCAGCTGTTGGTTGGAGAATAACGGCGGTGTATGGCACTCGGCGCATCGGGCAACAAACGAGCGAAATACGTTGAGCCCCGAGATCTCTTCTTCATTTAGCGCCGCGTGATAACCGTGGGCGTACAGGTCGTAGCGGCTGTTCAGTGATATCAGCGAGCTCTCAAAGGCTGTAACGGCGGTATAGACCTGATCCAGCGCGATGGTGGTCGTGCCAAATGCCTGCTCAAACAGCGCGCGGTAGATGTGGTTGCCGTTCAGTGTTTCAAGGAGTTGCGCGGGAGTGTTGCCCATCTCGAAGGGAGAGTACAGCGGGCCCTGCATTTGTTCCTCGAGGCTATTCTTTGAGCCGTCCCATAGCAGCGTCGAAAAGAAACCGATGTTCCATAAACTCGGTGCGGAGCGGGGGAGGGTTTGTCCGTCGATGCCTACTGCTTGGGCACGCCCATCGGCAAACCCCTGTGCCGGATCATGACAGCTGGCGCAGGATACTGAGCCATGCGCCGAGAGCACAGGGTCGAAAAACAAGTAGCGCCCAAGATCGATCTGTTGCGGAGTAAACCCCTCGCGAAGTTGTGGCAGACCGGTTTTTAGGCCGCCGACCCCCGCATCGCGGAGCGATCGGTACTTTTTATAACGATTGCGCAGCACGCAGCCGCCGTCCCGTAGCTCAAAAGAGGCGGGGCAGGTGTGTGTGAGGTGGAATCCAGAGTCGGCTGGTGATTCCCCTCTCACGGTCAACGGGACTAACAGGCTGGCTAATAGCGAGAGTGCGAGTGGGCGAAATATCGCGGCTTTTGCTTGCTTGATAGGAGAACGCATCATGCGCGCCACTGTAAAGAAACTAGGGCGCTCGGCGGGGCGGTAACGTAGTGATAAAAGCGATGACATCATCGATATCGTCACCTTTGGCTAGCGCGGGCGCAAGCCGCGCCATCTGTGCCCCGTAGAAATCGTCGGGGTGGGTGCCGCGAACCCCGTCAAGGTAGCTCTGGTATGACGACTTCAGGTACCAGTCATTCAGGCCCGCCAGTGATGGCGCGCCGAGTGCGTCGTTGCCTTGACCGTTACCGCTATGGCAGGCGCTGCATATATTGACGTAGTAGTCTTCACCTCGGGCCGCGTCGCCGGTGATCGCAGTGGCCGGTTGGGCGGGGGGCAACTCGGTTGCGATCAACGCAGCAAGGTCTGGAATATCACGCTCACTTAAATTCGCTACGCTCAGTGCCATTCTCTTGCCGGCGTCATCGTCGGGGTGCGCGCCACGCACGCCACTCACAAAGTGGCGGAGCTGCCGGGCGAGATAATCAGTAGAGGGCTGCGTAAGCGCTGGCGCACCGAGTGCCCGGTTGCCTTCACCCGCCGCGCCATGGCAGGCGGCGCACTGTCCCTGCCAGATCTGTGCGCTGGGCGAGCCGGAGAGCGCCACCGTTATGGCGCTCAACGTGGAAGGGGAATCGGTTGAATCGCCGCCACAACCGCTTAGGCACCCGAGTAGGGGGAGCAGTATGGCGAGGCGGCGCATGCTGAGCGGTCGTTTACTCGTCGAGGAAGCTGCGCAAGTAATCGGAGCGGGTGGGGTGGCGCAGTTTGCGCAGTGCCTTGGCTTCGATCTGACGAATCCGCTCGCGGGTCACATCGAACTGCTTACCGACTTCCTCAAGGGTGTGGTCGGTGTTCATGTCGATACCAAAACGCATGCGCAGCACCTTGGCTTCGCGCGCGGTCAGGCCGCCCAGTACTTCGCGGGTCGCTTCAGTCAGACCTTCCTCAGTCGCCGACTCCACCGGTGATGCAATGGTGAGGTCTTCAATAAAGTCACCTAGATGAGAGTCTTCATCGTCACCAATTGGCGTTTCCATAGAGATGGGCTCTTTGGCGATCTTAAGGACTTTTCGGACCTTGTCTTCGGGCATTTCCATACGCTCGCCCAGCTCTTCAGGTGTGGGCTCTCGACCCATCTCTTGCAGCATCTGGCGCGAAATGCGGTTGAGCTTGTTGATCGTCTCGATCATGTGCACCGGGATACGGATGGTGCGCGCCTGATCCGCAATAGATCGTGTAATGGCTTGGCGGATCCACCAGGTCGCATAGGTCGAGAACTTGTAGCCACGACGGTACTCGAACTTGTCGACGGCTTTCATCAGGCCGATGTTGCCTTCCTGGATCAGGTCTAGGAACTGCAGGCCACGGTTGGTGTACTTTTTGGCAATTGAGATCACCAGGCGCAGGTTGGCCTCCACCATTTCCTTTTTGGCGCGACGAGCACGGGCCTCGCCCATACTCATACGACGGTTGATCTCTTTAATTTCGGCGATAGTGAGGCCAGTGGCTTCCTCAACGTTGGCAATCTGGCGCTGCAGTCGCTGCAGCTCGTCTTTGTGCTGGTTAATTTTGGCGCCCACATCTTTCTTGCGTGCCACGCGGCCGACCCAACGGCTGTCGCTCTCTGAACCTTGGAAGCTTTTGATGAACTCTTTTCGATCCATTCGGCATTCGCGGACGACAATGCGCATGATCTCGCGCTCGGGCTCGCGCACTGCGGCGAGTGCAATGCGTGGTTCGTCGATGAGCGGATCAAAAACACGCGGCGTTAACTTGAAGAACTTGAAAAGCTCGCCCAGCTTATTCATTTCGGTAGTGGCGTCTTTGTGTCCGCGGCCCTTGGCCGCTAAAACCTTCTCGGTTTTCGTGCACTGCCGTTTCAGTGCTGAGAAGCGCTTTTTCGCCTCGACGGGATCGGGGCCTACAGCGGCCTCGTCATCGTCATCGTCGTCTGATTCTCCCTTAGCCTCAGCGGCCGCGGCCATTTCTGAGGCAGAGGGCACATGCTCAGCGGGGTCCAAGTAACCGATCATCAC
The DNA here is from genome assembly GCA_902623175.1 of Halieaceae bacterium. Classification (GTDB taxonomy): domain Bacteria; phylum Pseudomonadota; class Gammaproteobacteria; order Pseudomonadales; family Halieaceae; genus Luminiphilus. The sequence continues at coordinate 60,965 of CACNSR010000007.1, read as the reverse complement.
GTCGGTCAACTTACGCTCCCCTTTGGCGACTAGGTCGTATTCGTTGCAGAGTTGGCGGACGACGCCTGGGTAATGCGCAAGCGCGGCCATCAGTTCTCGGATGCCCTCCTCAATACGCTTGGCGATAATGATCTCACCCTCGCGCGTCAGCAGCTCCACGGTGCCCATTTCGCGCATATACATACGTACGGGGTCAGTGGTGCGGCCTGCTTCCTGTTCTACTGCGGCCAGCGCGGCGGCGGCCTCTGCAGCAGCAATCTCGTCCGCCGATCGATCGCCCTCCGCCATTAAGAACTCATCGGCATCCGGTGCCTGTTCGAACACCTGAATGCCCATGTCGTTGATCATCTGGATAATGTCTTCGACCTGATCGGGATCAGAGATGTCCTGAGGTAGGTGATCGTTGACCTCTGCGTAGGTCAGATATCCCTGTTCTTTTCCCTTCGCAATGAGGGCTTTAAGTCGGGATTGCTGATGCAATGGATCTGTCATACGAAGCCTGCGATGATGAGGTATAAAAAAGGTCGGCGAGTATAACGGCTTCGGCCCCTGAGCACCAATGCCATAAGCGGGAAAATGCTATCCCTAGTGCTCAGCTCCAAAGCCAATATTTGCTGCGGAATCACAGGGTTGGCGATGTCGCGCATTGCGGCAGAAGTTCAAGGCTCTCAGCTAAATGTAGGCTCACGTATCCTGTCGTAATGCTATTAAGTCAGCTCCGGCCAGAGAGCGCCCGGATTTCCTGCGTGAGCGTCAAAAGCGTTTTTTTCTCTTCCGCGGTCAATTCGACATAGGGCTTCCGCTTTAGGGCTTCGAATCGTTGCCTCGCAGCGTCGAGTGCGGGGTGCCGGCTAAGTTTTTCCACCAAAGCGGTGCAGAGCGCTTCCAGGCCAGCGTCTTCTTCCACGGTTTCCCGGCCCGCTAGCGCATTGAGAAAGTCGCCTTCGGGCGTGCCAAACCAGAACCCCAGCAGCGCCGCGGTCGTGACATCGGGATATTTGCGGATATGGGCGACCACTTCAGATAGCAGCACCGCATCGGGGCTACCTTCCGTGACCAGCAACGCATCGGGAATATGCTCTACCATCGCGGGTTTTAGCACAAGCAGTCCGAGCAGTCGGTGAATTGGATTGATAGAGCTGGGCGAGAGACTTGCCACTATGGGCCCTTCAATGGGCATGATGTCTTCGGGGGGCGGCTCCTCCGGGTCTGTCGGTGGCGGCCCGTCTTGGGCAGATGCGTCCGCTACCGCGCCGGGTTTTGGGCGGGGTGCTGGCGGCGGCTGCAATCGCTTAAGGCTGTCGACGTCGATGCCGGTTTTTTCCGCCAGCGCCTGATACATCAGCGTTTTGAAAACTCCCTCGGGCAATCGATGTAGATGTGGTACGGCGAGTTTAGAGAAGCGCGCTCGACCATCCATGCTTTCGAGGTCTAGCCCCTCCGCCAGGTGCTTGAACAAAAACGTCTCCAGCGGGTCTGCGTGGTCAAACAGATTCTCGAGGAAGGCCTTGCCCTTGGCGCGCACCACGGTGTCGGGGTCTTCACCTTCAGGTAAAAACAAGAACTTTGCCTGACGCCCGTCCTGCATAGCGGGCAGTGTGGCCTCAAGTCCGCGAAAAGCGGCCTTTCGGCCGGCATCATCCCCATCAAAGCAGAACACGACCTCGGGCACGATGCGGAACAGCCGCTCGAGGTGGGTCTCGCTGGTGGAGGTGCCCAGCGTGGCGACAGCGTAGGGGATGCCGTGCTGCGCTAGCGCGATCACATCCATATAGCCCTCGACGACCACAATGCGCTCGATTCGGCGCGGATGTTTGCGCGCCTGCCACAGACCGTATAGCTCGCGTGATTTTTGGAATACCGGGGTTTCGGGAGAATTTAAGTACTTGGGCTTGTCGTCACCCAGCACACGGCCGCCAAAGGCAATCACTCGGCCGCGCTGGTCTAGTATGGGGAACATCACGCGCTCGCGAAAGCGATCATAGGTGCGGCCTTTGTCGTTTTTCACTAGCATCCCCGAGCGCATGAGCAAATCCTGTGAGGCTTCGTCACCGCCATTGGCTTGCATCAGGTTGTCCCAGCCCTCCGGCGCAAAGCCAATACGAAAATCCCGGGCGATTTCGCCAGTAAGACCCCGACCTTTTAAATAGTTGACGACCTTGTGGCGTTCGCTGTGTTGCCGCAGCGCGTGCTCATAGAACTTGCTAGAGCGCTCGAGCGTCTCATAGAGTGGCTTGTTTTGATCCTTCGGCGGTTCACGGCCGCCGCGGGGATCGTCTTTGGGCACTTCTAGACCAACGGTTTGCGCCAGGCCTTCCACGGCCTCGCGAAAATCTTGCCGCTCGTAGTCCATCACGAATCCGATGGCATTGCCCCCGGCGCCACAGCCAAAGCAGTAGTAGAACTGGCGCTCCGGATTTACCGAGAAAGAGGGGGTTTTCTCGTCGTGGAACGGGCAGCAGGCGCTGTAGTTTTTGCCAGCCTTCTTAAGCTTTACGCGGCGATCGATAACCTCAACGATATCGAGGCGATCCAGTAGATCATCGATAAAAGCTTGCGGGAGTCGTGCCACGGTCTGGTCGTCGGAGTCGCTCATTCACGAGCAGTGCGGTTGGCAGCCCGTTCGGTTAGTCGGTTGGTGCAATGCTCGTATGGAGCAGTGTGACCCGCTCACTGGGGGAGGGCAAGCGCTCTAAGATCCGTGCGGCCCGCGTTGATCTGGCGGGCAGCGCATTAGGCGCCGAGTTTGGCCTTCACGCGCTGTGAGACTTTGCCCATATCCGCACGGCCCTGAAGCTTGGGCTTAAGCTTGCCCATCAAGGGGCCCATGGCGGCCATGCCTTCCGCATCGATACCAACGAGCGCCTCGTCGATGAGGGCGTCGATTTCTTCAGCAGAGAGCTGAGCAGGCAGGAAGGTTTGGATGATCGCAATCTCGGCATCCTCCACATCAGCCAGCTCTGGGCGGTCCGCGTCGCGATACTGCAAGGAAGAATCGCGGCGCTGCTTTACCATTTTGTCCATGATCGCGACCGCGCGGGCGTCATCGATCTCAATACGCTCGTCGATTTCAACACGTTTAAATTCCGCCTGAATTAAGCGAATGGTAGAGAGGGTTTCTTTTTCGCGAGCTTTCATTGCAGCTTTCATAGCTGCTTTGACTTGTTCGACTAGGGAAAGGGTCTCACTCATGGGGAGCGGAGAGGCGGGCGGTGTGGTGGGGCGCCCGCAAGATTAATAGAGACGCTGACGTTTGCGGTTTTCGCGTGACACCTTTTTGGCGTGGCGCTTAACCGCGGCAGCTGCGGCGCGCTTGCGAATCGTGGTCGGCTTCTCGTAATGCTCTCGCTTGCGAACCTCGGCGATAAGGCCGGCTTTCTCGCAAGAGCGCTTGAAGCGACGCAAGGCGACGTCAAAGGGCTCGTTTTCTTTAACCTTAATGGAAGGCATTTATCTGTCCTGTAACTATGAGCAATCCGCGCGAAATAACGCGGACCCGTTTTGAGGGCGCGCAGTATAGGCGCGAAGCCATTATTTTGCAAAGCGATGGGACATGTTAGTTTTTGCCATCCTTCTGGGGTATTCAGAGACATTTGCGGTCGGGGTCAGCGGTCTGCAGGGCCAGAAATGGCCTGCGCTAGGCACTAACATCCAAAGCTGGCCGGTTGAGATCGGTGGATGCGGAAGTAAATCGATACAGAGCGATGTCATGAAGGTATTGGGCATAGAAACCAGCTGTGATGAGACCGGGGTGGCGTTATATGACACCGAGCGAGGTTTGTTGGCGGACGCACTGTACTCCCAGATGGATATTCATGCCGAGTATGGCGGTGTGGTGCCCGAACTGGCCAGCCGCGACCACGTGCGCAAGACCCTGCCGTTGATTGATCAGGTGCTGATCGACGGCGCCATTGCCCGGGGTGATATCGAGGGCGTGGCGTATACCGCGGGTCCGGGCCTAGTTGGCGCGCTGATGGTGGGTGCCACGATGGGGCGAGCTATTGCAGCCGGCCTCGGTGTGCCCAGCTTGGGTGTGCATCATATGGAAGGACATCTTCTGGCACCCATGTTGGCGCAGCACGAAGCGGGTGCGATACCACAGTACCCTTTCGTGGCTCTGTTGGTGTCGGGTGGTCATACCCAGTTGGTGCGGGTAGATGGCCTTGGGCAGTATTCTTTGCTGGGTGAGTCTCTTGATGATGCCGCGGGCGAGGCCTTCGACAAGACCGCTAAAATGCTCGGGCTTCCCTACCCGGGCGGGCCGCATGTGGCAAGGCTTGCGGAGCAGGGCGACCCCGATCGGTTTGAGTTCCCGCGGCCCATGGTCAAGCAAGGTGGGCTTGACTTTAGCTTCTCTGGACTCAAGACGCACACGCTGACCACGGTGCGCACCCATGAGGTCGAGGGCCAAGTAAGTGATCGAGATAAAGCTGATATTGCGCGCGCCTTTGAGGCGGCAGTGGTGGACACGTTGGTGATTAAGTGTCGCCGCGCGCTGAAACAGGAAAATCTGACCCGGCTGGTAATGGCTGGTGGCGTGAGCGCCAACGTACGGTTGCGCGCCGCATTGGAAGAAAAGCTGGGTAAGGAGCGCTGCGAGGTGTTTTATCCCGCGCCCAAGCTCTGCACCGATAACGGCGCGATGATTGCTTACGCGGGCGCGCTCCGATTGGCGGCGGGGGAGTGCGATGCTCCAGATGCCGAAGTGCGGCCGCGCTGGCCGATGACCGAACTCACCGCACCCAAGGTGGCGGCATGACCGATACCGTCTTTGTTAAAGGTCTTAATGCGGCCTCCGTTATTGGCTGTTATGACTGGGAGCGCGATATTCGCCAGACGCTGGTGATCGATCTTGAACTCAAAGCAGACTTCACGCGAGCGTCGCAAACCGATGCCTTGGAAGACGCTTTGGATTACGCAGCGATTTCGCGGCGCGTGATTGATGTGTGCGATGAATCGCGTTTTCAGTTGCTCGAGGCGTTGGCGGAGCACTTGGCAGCCATCGTGTTGGCGGAGTTTTCGATCGAACGTCTTCGCATGACGATTACCAAGCCCGGTGCAGTGGCGGAGGCGGAGGGAGTCGGCGTGGTGATTGATCGGCCCTAGTGACCAGCTTCGCCCCGTGATGCGGGCAGTCACCCGACACCCGCTCGAGGTTTTTCAGCATTGCGGCCTGCTGAGTGTGCTCCGCAAGCCCCTCCGCGACGAGTTGCCAAAAAATCGATTCTGAAACTGACGTGTTGGTATCAGCCCGCGTCACTCAACCAGGAGCTGGAGCGATTAGTCGAGTAGCCCGGCAATACGCTCGATTTGCGCCGCGTGAATTGCCGCGCCTAGCTCGGGCCCCGTCAGTCCTTGGTCGACAAAGTCTGCCGCTTTTACTTGTTGCGTCGCATCGCGTGCACTCCGCAATAAGTCGACGGCGCTATGTGCATCGGCTGAGTGCTGCTCCAGCGCGACAAGGGTCTCGCAAAAGCCCTCGAAGGGTTCGTCTCGGCGCAACCCGTCTAGTAACTTCAATAAGGCCATGCACTCGGTGGCATCCTTGAGCGCGGTTTTAACGCTGGAACGTCCGCCACTGATCCGAGTGGCCAATAGCGAAAAGGCGTTTGGCGCTTTGAGTCGCTCGCTGGCTTCTTGGGCCCGGCGCTCAGGCAAATCAGCCAGTAGAGCTGCCCAGCGGCAATCGGTGCGGCCGGTGTGCGGTGCGGCTCGGCTCAATGCGGAAATGCCGTGAGACACAGCCAGCTCTGGGAGGAGCACCGCCACTGCGCCGCAGTCCGCCAGTACCTGCCAGTAGACCTCTGGGTGCCGCTCGCCTAAGGCTTTCTCAGTTTCAACCCAAATTCGTTCGGTGGAGAGGTGCGTCAGCTCGCCGGCATCCACGATCTCCGCCATTAGGGCAACGGTTTCTGTGGCGACCGTGAAGCCGAGGTGGCGGTAGCGTGCGGCAAATCGAGCTGCGCGCAGCACTCGCAGCGGATCCTCGACAAAGTGCGGTGAGACGTGGCGCAGGATTTTGGCTTCAAGATCAGATTGTCCCCCGTATGGATCAATCACCGTGCCGGCTTCATCGATGGCCATGGCGTTAATCGTCAGATCACGCCGTTCCAGATCCTCCTCAAGCGTGACCGAGGGATCGGCTCGCACCACGAACCCACGATAGCCAGGCCCTGATTTGCGTTCAGTGCGCGCCAGCGCGTATTCCTCTTTGGACTCGGGGTGCAGGAATACGGGGAAGTCCCTTCCCACCTGAGTAAAGCCATTTTTGATCATTTCTTCGGGCGTACTGCCAACTACCAACCAGTCGGTTTCGTGGTGCGGGTAACCCAGAAGCCTGTCGCGGACGGCGCCGCCTACGCGGAAGATATTCATGGGCTGACTCTACTGCTTTCGCTCGGTAGCGCGCCAGCTGCGGCCATCGGCTCCGCCCAAGAGATTCAAGTGCTTTTTCTTTGAGCACATTAAAGATGGGTAGATTTTGCGCACTCGCAGGTGACCCTTCTACCCGTCTCGAGCTCGTAAAAGGTCAGCGCATTACCCCACACGCAACCCGTATCTAAACCAATCACCTCGGGGTCGTCTGTCATACCCTCTAGCGATGCCCAGTGTCCAAAGATAATGGTCTGACCTTTGGTGAGGCGGCGTTTATGGCTAAACCAGGGCGCGACTTTTTTGCCTACCACTGCGCCGGGAATGGGCTGTGGCCCTTTACTGACTAAATCGAGCTTACCCTTGCGGGTGCAGTAGCGCATGCGGGTGAGGTAGTTGGTGATCACGCGCAGCCGCGTCATGCCGTTTAGGCTGTCGTCCCAGACGTGGGGGTCGTTACCATACATCTCTGTCAGGAACTCCTCGCACCGCGCGCTCTGCAAGGCGTTTTCGACCTCCCAGGCGCGATCCAATGTGTCCTGCACGGTCCAAATGGGCGGAATGCCCGCGTGGACCATCGTCACCCCGTCCTCGCAGTGGGCGAGTGGCTGAAAGTGGAGCCACTCTATCAGCTGCTCGCGATCGGGGGCATCAAGAATGTCCTCGAGGTTGTCTTTGCGGCTAGGTTTTCGGGCACCACAGGAGACAGCCATTAAGTGCAGATCGTGATTGCCCAGTACCATGGCGACGTTGTCGCGGTGGGCATAGAACCAACGCAGCACTTCAATGTTGCCAGGGCCCCGGTTGATCAAGTCACCCACGCTCCAGAGGCGGTCCTTATCAGGATTGAATTTCACTCGCTCCAGCAAGCACTGGAACGGCTCAAAACAACCTTGTATATCGCCGACAACGTAGGTGCTCATATCGCGTGGTAAAAAAATTGTATCTGGTCAGGCGGGCAGTGTAGGCATCTTTAAATTTTGGGATAAAGACTTTTTATTTTGCATTGGCTGAGGTAGGGCGCACGGTCCGGGTCTTTGAGCCCTCAGCGCTTTTCGCGAAGGCACGTCAGCTGGTGATGGTTCTAGTCCTGCGGTAAGCCGTGCAAGTGCGTTGCGATCGCAACGAAGTCTGCAATTGAAAGCGTTTCAGCCCGCGCGCTGGGGTCTATTGCGAGCCCCCCGAAATCGTTGTCTTCCATCGTGCCTTTGAAGTTATTGCGCAGCGTCTTGCGGCGCTGCGAAAAAGCCTGCGTAACAACGCGCGCAAGATATGCTGGATCTACGTTCGGGCCCGGTGGCTCGGGGTGCGGCGTGAGCCGCACAACAGCTGACCGCACTTTAGGCGGAGGATAAAATGCCTCAGGAGGCACCTCAAAAAGTGACTCTACCTCACACCGAAACTGCGCCATCACGCCCAGACGGCCCCAATCTTTGCTTCCGGGTGAGGCCGCCAATCGCTCCACGACCTCTAGTTGGAGCATAAAGTGCATGTCCTTGATGATCGGTGTCTGCTCCAGCAATTTGAAAATTATTGACGTTGAGATGTTGTACGGCAGGTTGCCTACCACCCGCAGGCGGGTGCCATCCGTTGCCAATGAAGCAAAATCAAAATCTAGCGCATCAGCGCTATGTAGCGTAAATCCTGGATAGGTGCTGAAGGCGGCCAAAAGGCGGGTGCGGAGATCACGATCGAGCTCTATGGCGTCTAGCCGCCATTCGCCGCTAATAAGTGCTTGGGTGAGGGCACCCTCTCCTGGCCCGATTTCAACAATATGGTCAGAATCATCAGGCGCGATCGCGCGCGCGATCGCTTCGATGGTCGATTCATCGCGCAGAAAGTTCTGGCCGAATCTCTTCCGTGGGTGGTGCCTTGGGGCGTTTCTACTCACAGAGAACTAGCGTGCTAGCATAAAAGACTGCGCCCAGCTTCTCGATTGCAAGGTTCATCCAGCAGCATCCGCTTCGTTATTCACTAGAGATTCAGTTGACCACGATTCAATACCTAACGCTAATTGATACTCTCGCAAGATTCCATTTGAGGGGCGAGGCGAGGCAGTTTTACCTAGGATACCTTTGGTGGCTCCTGGAACCGGCTCTTTATGTCGCGGTTTTTTACATCGTGTTTCAGCTGTTGCTTGAAAGCCGTCAGCCCGGTTACCTCTATTTCCTGGCTGTTGGCAAGCTAACTTTCATTTGGTTCTCTAAAAGTGTTGTGCAGGCGTCTTCCAGCATAGAGAACAATAAAGGCCTCATTGCGCAAGTCACAATTAGTAAAGCGGTTTTTCCCTTGGCGGCAGTCCAACAAGGCCTTTACCGGCAACTAGCGGTCTTCTCTATTCTGTTAGTTCTGCTTTTTTTCTCGGGCAAGGGGCAATTTCATTATTGGTTTTGGCTCTTGCCCTTGATGGTTGTTCAGATGATTTTGATTTCTGGCGTCGGTTTGTTGGCGGCCTTGATGGTTTGTTGGCATAAAGACTTTCAGCATTTGATTCAGCTAGGGATGATGTTTTTATTGTTTGTCTCAGGCGTTTTCTGGGACGTGAATGCTGTCGCCGACGCAGATGTGAGACGATGGCTGCTGTTCTTAAATCCGCTGGCCACGCTGATCGATGCTTACCGCCAAATATTACTGCTTGGGTCAATGCCAAAGGCAGATCTTATGTCCGTTTTGTTGTGTCAGAGTCTTTTCCTGCTCACCATAGCTGTCGGGGCATATCGAATTTTTCAAGCTCGGATTGCTTTACGAGTTTTGAGTCGATGACGCATCTTCTCATGCTAGATAACGTCTCCCTGTCGTTCGACATGGGAGCAAATATTCGATACGACGCTTTGTCTAGCATTAGCCTGCAAATCGCTGCTGGCGATCGTGTCGGGGTTTTGGGTGCCAACGGCTCAGGAAAATCCACGCTCCTCAAAATAATGGCGAAGATCTTCGAGCCAGAGACTGGCCAGGTTGAATGGGCCCCCAATGTGACAGCATCTCTGTTGACTCTAGGCCTCGGATTTAGGCCAGATTTATCGGGCCGAGATAACGCCTATCTGTCGTGTCTGCTGATGGGTTTATCTTCTAAAGCTGCATCATCTTGCCTGAATGAGATTGAGAGTTTTTGTGAATTGGGAAGTTTTTTTGACCAGCCTGTTAAATTCTATTCAACAGGTATGCGAGCTCGGCTTGCTTTCGGCTCGGCGCTACTGAATCAGTCCCGGGTCCTTTTAATAGATGAAGTTTTGAGTGTCGGTGACAGTGTCTTTAGAGAAAAAGCAAAGCAGGCCTTGGAGGAGCAACTATCGCCCGAGCGAGCTGCCATCATTGTCAGCCACAACCTTGGTCAAATAAGGAGCTTGGCCGACACTGCGATACTCATGGAAAGAGGCGAGATCTCGGCATCGGGGGCTATAAATGATGTCTTAGAGGTATACCAACGTAGCACAGTGACGTCGCGCTAAATGCATACCGAACACAGGCCTGCTACTGATGTGATCGTGCCCGAATGCCCCGCTGGCCCGCTGAATGTCGTTTTAGGCGGTGCTCCATTGTTGGGTCGCCTCACTGGCATTGGGCGTTATACCTACGAATTGGCCAGAGCACTTGTCGCCTCGCAGATTGTCGATGATTTGAAGCTTTGGGGCGACCTGAGCTTTCTAGATGCGGGTGTGTTAAAGCGCGATGATCCAAGCGGCGAGGATGCTAAAGGTTTGGCCGACAAAAAAATTCGGGAGCGTTCGGGCAGTTTAGCAGCGTCTGCAAGGGCATTCGCCTCTCGCTCATATTACGCGTCTATGGTTTATCAGTCCGTGTCAGGCGCGATGGCAGAACGTAGGTTGAGACCTCTCGCAGATAGCCACCTTTACCATTCCCCAAACTTCATAATGCCTCACTTTGCCGGTGCACAAGTGATTACTATCCATGACTTATCCACTATCCGTTTCCCTCAGTTTCACAGGAAACAAATGGTGGTGTTGTGTGAGGACGGCATTCACTCGGCAATTGAGGGTAAGGCGCACGTGATCACTGATTCATTCCACGTAAGGGACGAGTTGGTTAACGACTTCGGGGTAGAGAGCAGCCGGATTAGTACTGTGCACTTGGCTCCTGACCCTCGCTGTCGTCCAAGACATGAATCAGAGTGCCGGCACGCTTTAGATGCTCTGGGGCTGAGTCACAAAGCATTTTTTTTGTCGGTAGGTACTATCGAGCCCCGTAAAAATCTCCTCAGGGTATTTGAGGCGTTTAGGGCCGGAAGGCGAGCAAGTCATTTCGATTGGCCTCTAATTGTTGTGGGTGCTTCTGGGTGGAAGAGCAGTAAAGAACATGAAATGTTGGATGAACTTGTAAAGGATGGCTTAGCACTCTATTTGGACTATGTTACCGACGATACGCTGCTAACCCTCTACGCTTCTGCAGGAGCCCTAGTGTTCCCCTCGCTTTACGAAGGTTTTGGTCTGCCTGCTCTTGAGGCAACTGCATGCGGTTGCCCAGTTATTACCAGCGAGCGCTCTGCGATGGCCGAATTCGCGCCTGAACAGACTCTCTTTATAAACCCTGAGGATGTGTCCTCTATTTCTGGCGCATTGAAAGCAATAATCTCTAATACTGAATTTGGTTCGGGTTTTGACGCCAGCACCCATGCGGCTGCGCGAACTTGGGTGGACGTAGCTCGAGAGACATCCGAAGTATACCAAGCAGCTTTGAGAGGTTGATTGTAAGGATGGCCTCACTTGTGTACGCCGTTAAGTGCGCACCCTTGCAATGGGGCAAACAGTAGCTTATGGACAGTCGTAATTTTCATTTCTGGGCTCTGCTAGCAACTAAAATAAAATTAAATTTGCGCTCAGAGGTAGGAAAGAATCAGCTTAGCTACGCTTGGTGGATTTTAGAGCCAACATTAGAAGCCGCTGTACTTTACTTGGTTTTTGGCGTGTTTTTGGGTCAGGGAACTGACAGCTTTGTTTCCTTTTTGCTAGTTGGCCTCATCCCTTGGACTTGGTTCTCCCGGAGTGTTGGCAATGCAATGATGAGCCTGTCCGGTGCAGGGTGGTTATTGCACAGCTTCCGGATACACCCGGCATTTTTCCCATTAGTCGTAGTAGGGCAGGACGCGATAAAGCAGGCGGTAACATTCAGTTTCCTGCTCTTGGCTTTATTAATACTTGGGATTCCGGTCACAGAGCAGTGGTTGTTACTTCCGATAGCTTGGACGCTACAGTTCGGCTTAGTAACTTCAGTTAGTTGCTTGGTCGCCTCCCTAATACCGCTGCTTCAAGACCTGAAGTTCTTGGTGAACACAGGCTTGTTAGCTGTCATGCTTGCCTCCGGGATTTTCTACGATGCTCAAAGTCTCGTTTCCGGGCAATGGCTGGACATTTTTTATTTAAACCCGATGGCAAGTCTCATCCAGCTATATCGGGAGATCTTGCTCGGCAGCGCACTATTAAGCCTATTCCACATCTTAGTGGTTGTAATTTGGATCATGGTGCTTGGCTTCCTGGCTTGGCTTGCGTTGAGGCATTACAAAGACAGCTATGCACGGTTGATAGAAGAATGACTCCACAGGTTTTGATCTCAGTGAGGGGTTTGGGACTTACATATAAAGTGCGCCGCTCGCTTTTTTCACCAATGTTTGTTCCTGCGCTATCTGAAGTTAATTTTGACGTTTACAAGGGTGAAACCTTGGGAGTAGTGGGCAAAAATGGTTCGGGTAAATCCACTCTGTTGAGGGCTTTAGCGGGCATTTACAAGCCCGACCAAGGGTTGGTGCGCTCCGACGCCACAACAATCGCTTTAATGACGCTATCGTTGGGATTTGATCCTGTGATGTCAGGGAGAGACAACGCGATCTTTGGTGGGATGCTATTAGGGTTCGATAGCGAATACGTAGAGTCGCAATTGGATGAGATCAAAGCATTCTCGGGGATTGGCGATGCGTTCGAGGCGCCAGTTAGGACTTATTCATCGGGAATGTTGTCCAGACTGTCCTTCGCTGTTGCCATGAAAGTTGCACCAGACGTCATGCTTCTTGACGAACTGCTGGCCGTGGGAGATGAATCATTTAGAGCAAAAGCTTATGAAGCAATGCGAGAAAAGATTGCCTCTGATCAGACAACGATATTTGTGTCACACAACGTGGACGAAATTCTAGCGTTATGCGACAGAGCCATTCTTTTACATGAGGGCCGCATCATTAGTCAGGGCGACCCTCGAAATATAATTGCTCGGTATAGAGAACTTGACTGACTCAAAGTGAAACCCTGGTAGCGAACCGGAAACACTGTGCAGAGTTAAAATTTATTAACCTAAGGAGCTGGTTGCCTTGTTTGTAGCATTGCGGTGGTCAGCGAGATCACTTTCCAGCATGGCCAATTTCTGGGCAAGGCGCTGATTTTTTACCCTTAGCTTGGAGCACTCGATGTCCAACAGAAGCGCTTTTATCACTAATGCCGCAATGGCCAGAGAAATCGCCAGAGTTGGGCCGTAGATGATGTTGAGCTCGCGGGCGATTGCATCAAATAAGCCTGGCGCAAACCCAAGAAGCGCGAAACATAGCACAGCGACCCCCCAGGTCACGCCATGCGAAATATGCAAACGATCCCGGCGTATTAGAAATAACAGGACCAAAGACAAGCTGAGACCGAATAAAGTAGCGACCGTCTGTATCATTAAATGTTGCCCCTCCAATTCTGAGCCATATGTGCCTGTGCGGCACATGCTTAACGTGTTCTATGCAACCGTATCCCGCTGTTTGGAGGGCTGATTACGCCTTAACTGTCGCTTCGCAAGGGCTAAGCTCAAAGTGTGGATCATGTAAGAAAATACGACTCGCCAAGTTGAAAAAATCCTGGACTGACCGCTTTTTCTGGGAAACATATTCACTGGTATTTCACTGATGCGCAGCCTGGCCCTCACCAGCAAAATAAGCACACCTATATCCTGATGATCAAGCATTGAGGCGGCAGAACTGGTCAGAGCCTCTATTGCCGACGCATTCATCGCTCGGTAACCACTGGTAGGATCGCGAAAGTCCAGTCCCGAAGCCAGTCCCATCATTTTCCATGCGACTCTGCGCAACCCGCTACCGCGAGCCTCGAAAGTGCCAAGCGCCACATCGGCCTTTCCCGAGACCACCGTCTCCAAAAGACCTTTTGCAGATTTAGGGTCGTGCTGGCCATCCGCGTCCATCGTGATGGCAAAATCGACCCCTAGCTTGTGTGCATACCGCAACCCTGTTTGCGTTGCGCCCCATGCCCCTATCTGGAAGGGCAAGCTCAAAACTCTGGCGCCTGCGGTCAGAGCCCGTTCTCTTGTTGAGTCTGTGCTGCCATCATCAACCACCCATACCGGAAGATCTGCGTGTCGAAAGGCAGATGTAATGACATCACCTATCGTGGCCTCCTCGTTAAAAGCAGGGATGACAATCACGCCATTTGCACGGTTGTCAGCCTGTTCTTGTGGGTGTCGTAGTGAAGCCGCCAACTTAACTTTCTCTTGATCAGTATGTTCCTGAAAAAACTCTATAAGTTTATGGAGTGAGCATTTTCAGGTTATCCTTTACTTTGTCAGGCCCACGCCAAGTGCCAACCATAAACCAAGCTGACGGATCTTTCTTGTCAAAGGGGTTTGGTAGAAAACGTTCGCCATTGGCAGCTTAGTCCGCCAATTTGAGATGGCAAACTTGGGTGTGGTGGCGCACATTTTTCCGTTGCCCTGCATCGCGTGCCGGTGGTCTTATGCCGATAAGTTTGTTTTAGAGGTTGGATCGTGTTCACTAGGGTTAAGGCAAGCTTTTCATCGCTCAAGCGCATTGTGCTCTCCGGTTTAAGTCGGGTTCTGGAACTGTTCCCGAAGTTGGTTACTCGAGAGCATTTGCATCACACCGAGCGCGCATTACTGCGCCACCAAATTTCCGCTAAGTGGGATCAAATACAGCGACTTGAGGGGTTGCGAGAGAGACCTTCTTCGTTGCTTTGCGAGCTTTGTGGGCACGAGTCAGAGCTATCTGCATTCAGGGAGTTCCGTACTCACTGCATTTTTGGTGGCGGAGAGATAGTGCGGCATCAGTGCCCTGCCTGCGATGTAATATTTGGCAGCAACACCATGATGCGGCTAAGCGCAGAAGCATTAACAGAAGAATATGAGTGGCACTACCTTGCCTTTGACGAAGGTGATTCCACAGAGGATGAAATCCGCGCGTTCCGCGGCTTGCAGCCAGAAAGTAACGGTCGATACCTAAACTGGGGTGCGGGTAATTGGTCACACAGCCTCTCTCGGCTGAGGCATGATGGATGGGATGTCCTTGGTTTCGAGCCTCACTCGTCTGCGATGCCACAAGACGGTGTCGTGACCAAACTAGAGCACATACATCATTTGAGCTTCGACGGGATATTCTCAAACAATCTGCTTGAGCACCTTCGACATCCAGTTGATGATTTGCGGCAAATGGCCTCGGTGCTAAAGCCTGGCTCGTTGATGTCACATGCGACGCCATGTTTCGATTACCGGTTTGAATTCACTCGCTTCCACTTGTTTTTCTTTCTAGGAAAATCGCGCGAAGTATTGGCGGAGCAGGCAGGCCTTGAAATTGTGAGTTTTGAGGAGGACGGCAACTTCATGAATTGGGTGTTACGAAACCCATGAGCAGTGGATTCGTCTCCTACGCTCAAAATTTTGAGGATGTAATGCTATGGAGAGCTCTTTCTCACGTTGATTGTGGTTTCTATATCGACATTGGTGCGCATCATCCGACGATTGATTCGGTAAGCCTTGCATTTTATGAGCGCGGTTGGACCGGTATAGATGTTGAGCCGGTTCCAGACTGCGCGGCATTGTTGAGAGAGCATCGACCCAAAAACGAAGTGGTCGAAATGGCGCTCTCTAACGATACTGGAAAGCTCTCTTTGACAGTGGTGCCGGAGACGGGGCTTAGCACCGCGTCTACTGGTCTAGCCGCTGCTATGACTGACAGCGAGAAATTTCATGACTTAAAAGTCTTGGAAGTTGACCAGTGTAGGTTATCAGACCTCGCTGAGCTTCACGCTGGTCGATCCGTTCATTGGATGAAGATTGATGTCGAGGGCTTTGAGCGGCAAGTGCTCGAGGGGTGGGACCCCACCATTTTGCGCCCCTGGATTTTAGTAGTGGAAGCGACGGTTCCCAACTCAGATCAGTCCAGCCACGTATGCTGGGAATCAATAGTTCTGGACGCAGGATACCAATGTGTTTACAAGGATGGCCTAAATAGGTTTTATCTGGCAGCGGAGCACTCCCAGCTGGCCAGTGCATTTGAATATCCGCCAAATGTTTTCGACGACATCCGATTGAGACCACACTCCGCGATGTTGCAGGATTTAGCCGCAGAGCACATGCGAGACATTCACAAACGCGTGGCAAGTTATCAGCGTCAGGTCCTTGCGCTGCAGCATTTTCAGGCCAGATACGAGGCGGTGATTCAGAGTGCCTCTTGGCGATTTACGGCGCCACTCAGACTTATTGTTGATTTCGCGTTGAGGATTCTGACTTTCAAAGACCGGTGGCTGGAAATTAGAGGTTGGAAGGCGCGAATGAGAGCGCTTCGGCACCTTCGAGCACTGATCCGTCGACCAAAACCAACCAGCGCAGAGACGCCAAATAAGTTAGAACTCAGTCCGGATGGCCGCGCCTGGCTCGAAAAGCTAGAGGCGCTTGGCATCCGGAACACAGACACCAACTAATGCGCATTGTCATTGATTTGCAGGGAGCGCAAACCGAGAGTCGCTTCAGAGGCATTGGTCGCTATTCCTTATCTTTCGTTAGGGCACTTCTGAACAAGCGCTCTCAGCACGACTTCTGGGTGGTGTTAAATGGCCGGTTCGGCGAGTCGATAAGTGCAATTGAGGAGTCTCTCGCCGACGTGCTTCCCAGGGACCGTGTGCGTGTGTTCGAAACCCCTCCAGGTGTTGCGTTGCGAGATTCTGAAAACTCTTGGGCTACTGCCGCTTCAGAGGTGATTCGAGAAGCATTCATCGCGGAGCTCTGTCCGGACATTGTCCTTATAACCAGTCTTTTTGAGGGCTTTCTTGATGATGCGGTAACTTCTATCGGTGCTCTGGATAACCCTCAGGCGCCAACTGTGGTGGTTCATTACGATTTAATTCCCGCATTGAGGCCCGAATACATTACTTCTCCAGAGTACGGCGAGTTCTACGACAGAAAACTTGCCTATCTTCAACATGCAGATTTGCTCTTGGCTATTTCCAATTACAGCCGGAAGGAAGCGGAGAATTTTCTAAACTTTCCTTCAGATCGGGTGGTGAACATATCCGCCGCTGTAGAGGATGGATTTTGGCGACCCAAAGATAGCGCGCCTGCAGTGCCGGAAGACTTTTCAGATTTAGGTATTAGCCGACCCTACATTCTCTGCGTGCCTGGAGGCTTTGATTCCAGGAAGAATCTGGAGCCGCTGCTATCCGCATTTGCCCAACTTCCCGCAGCTGTGCGCAGAGATCATCAGCTTGTTATCGGGAGTAAAGCTTCAGCCTATGCTATTAGCAAGCTTGAGGCCGCGGCTGATATAGCTGGGTTGTGTGCTGAGGAGTGGGTGTTAACCGGGCACCTGGAGGATATTCGCTTCCGCGACCTTTTCCGTGCCAGCTCATTGTTTGTATTCCCCTCAAAACATGAGGGGTTTGGTCTGCCCCTGTTAGAGGCCATGACGCTTGGAGTACCCAGTATTGCGTCCTCTAGCACGAGTGTCGGCGAGGTTATGGGTGACGCGGCATATTGCTTTGATCCAGAGGATGTAAGCGCCATCCGTGACATGATGGACCGCGCGCTTCGGGATGGCGAATGGCGCGATCAGCTCTCTAAGCACGCCATGTTGCGCGCCGCAGATTTTTCATGGGATAAGACTGCCCAGTTTGCCCTGTCTGCTATCGAGCAAAAATTTGAGAGCAAATCCCAAAATGAACTTGGCGCTCCAAGCGTGGGGTCGATTGCGCGCGAGAAAATTGCCGAGGCCATTGTGGCTTGTGGCGCGGGAATCTCGGTTGGAGCCCAAAAACTTGAACTGATCGCGCAGTGTTTGGCCGTAAATCTCAAGGCGGGTAGGCAAGACACGTTATTTTTGGATGTTACGGAGCTTGCCAAGATCGACGGTAAGACGGGTATTCAGCGAGTCGTCAGGGCTTTGCTACTCGCAATAAATCAAGGCCACGCTAGAGGGCTGCACGTCCAGCCAATATTTTTTGATGGGCATAAGTTTAGATGCGCCAACGCGTTCTCAAACTTGTTTTTGGGGCGCGATGTATCTGGTGACCAGCTAATTGATTTCGGCCCCGGAGATCATTATTTGTCGCTAGATCTAAATGTTACCTCGATAGAGGCTTCAGAACCTATTCTCAAGGAGATGCAGCGTCGGGGTGTTAACCTGAGTTTTCTGGTTTACGACGTCCTGCCACTGATGCATCCCGAGTGGTGGCCAGCGGGCCTTGCAGATGGATTCGCTAGCTGGTTTGCGGTGGTCTCTCGCGTTGCTGATCGCCTGATCTGCATCTCACGAGCAGTTCGTGACGACGTTGCAGTTCAACTCGAACTAAACGCTATTAATCCAACCGGTAATACAACCGGAGCGCCTAAGCTGGGATGGTTTCACTTAGGTGCCGATATAAAGAATACATCGCCGTCCGTTCATTTGCCTCGCGATGCTGATGATTTTTTTGGGCGAATCGTGAATCAGACCACTTTTCTTATGGTTGGCACCGTCGAGCCTAGAAAAGGTCATGCGCTAGCGTTAGACGCTTTCTCTCAGCTGTGGCGGGATGGCTATGACTTCAACTTGGTCGTAATTGGCAAGAAAGGTTGGCTCGTCGACGATTTAGCTGACCGTATGAGTGCTTGCTCACAGAATCGCTCTACGTTTTATTGGTTCCAAGGAGCTAGCGATGAATTCTTGGAAAGGGCCTACTTAAGCTGCAGTTGCCTCTTGGCGGCGAGTGAGGCAGAGGGTTTCGGTTTGCCGTTAATCGAAGCGAGCTTTCACAATCTACCAGTCTTGGCGAGGGATATTGCCGTATTCAGAGAAGTGGCAGGAGACGGGGCTCTTTACTTCGATGGTAGCTCGGCCGAAGGACTGGTTACGGGCGTCCTTCGATGGGTAAGGCAGAGAGAGGTGAACGAAATACCAGACCCTGCCGATATGGAAGCTATGTCATGGCGGCAGAGTGCCGACGCGTTACTCGACCAGCTATCGATTTGAGATGACTAGGCCATAATTCGCTTTGAGTAGCAGCTTTAATGATGAATTTGGGACTACATATGCTTGCAAAGTTTATTAAGACATTGGCGCCCAAACCTCAGCTAGTGCACGTGCCTGTCGATTGCTCGCCACTACAGCACTATCCAGGATATTTGCCGGGGGATGAGGCGCTCTTGAGGCGTTATGCGGTCGTTTCAGCAAGGGTTAATGACGATCACTATTTGGACGGGTTCGGCGTCAAAACCGAATTCCAATGTGTCCCGTTTTTGGCGCCTCAAAATCTCGAGCTTGATCGGTTGCAGCTTCCGTTGCCAGATGACGGTTTCCACGCGGAGGGTATAGAGTATGCAGCCTTACTAGACGCCTTCGAAAATAGGATCCTAAAAAGCCGGTTCACAGCCGTCGAAGTGGGCAGCGGCTGGGGGCCCTGGATTGGTTTGGCTGGGGTGTTGGCTAAGAGACATGCCGTTGAGACTCTGTGCCTAATTGGGGCGGAGGCTTCAGCTGAGCGATACGCATTGATGCTTCGCCACCTCAAAGCAAATGACCTGATAGCCGAGGCTAGCACTACCATACGCACGTTCCATGGTGCTATATGGACTTATGACGGCGAGGTGCAATTCCCGGACGGCAACGTTGAGGATATGGGATCTGCTGCAACTGATTCGGCGTCAAAGACTGATTACCGTGGACATAGCATAGAATTAAAAAGTACCGCTTGCAGCAAGCTCAGCTCTCTGTGCAATGGGGCTGGAGAAATCGACTTCCTTCATATGGACGTTCAGGGATCCGAATATGAACTGATTTCATCCGAGATTGAGTGGCTCAGCCAAAATGTGCGGTCAATCATGCTGGCTACGCACAGCCGTGTTATTGAGGGAGCGGCAATGGATTTGTTGGGTAACGCTGGGTGGACTCTTCGCCGGGAAAAGCCTTGCCGCTTTCGCTTGACGGACGATCAAACCAGTTGGGCGGGCCGCACTGAGGCAGATGGTAGTCAGCATTGGCTCAACTTAAATCCGACTAATTGACGAAGATATATAGTACCTTCATCCTGGCCACATGCAGTTATCAGTTAGATCTCATGCAACTAAGGTAGAATGTACTAAGTTTGCAGAAGTGTCCGGCCTCGATGTCTCTTTGGCCACCGTTGATAAAGGTATTTTTGATAAGGTTGGAATAAGAAGGAAAAGGGGGACGTCAACAGTTAGCAGGAGTTGTTTCGCGTTTCTGCAAAGTGATAAAGGCTGAAATTAGGCATAAAATCACATTGATTTGATGTGTGGGTATGGCTAGTATCGTCGTGGAAGTACGTCTAGGGGGCCCGTTGGGTCGCTGTTTTGGGCTAACGGGCCGCTAATAAAGCTGCCCTGTAATTGGGATCTTGGGGCGGCAATAAGTCGGCAGCGACTTGGGCTGCAGCCAACAAATTAGTTTTGAATATAGAAACTCTTAGGGAGTCATAGACATGGGTATGAATACCGATGCAGTACAAAGGCTTTACGTGGCCTACTTCAACCGACCGGCAGACCCTGCCAGTCTGAGTGTTTTTGAGGGCTTGTTGCCTGCGGACAGGGTGGCCACCCAAGCCGAGCTTCAGGCGCTCGCTGAGCAGTACTTCAGTCCCTCTGCTGAGTACACTGCTCGATACGCGAATATGAGTAATGCAGAAATAGTTAATACCCTTTACCAGAATTTGTTCGGCAGAGACGCTGAGGCAGGAACCGACGGAGGATTGCTCCATTGGACTGGGAAGCTCGACACTGGCGCTGAGTCCTTTGCAAGTATCGCATTGCAGCTCTCCTACAGCGCTCAAGGAACCGACGCGGATTCAATCACGGCTAAAATCGCAGCCGCTAACGCGTTTACGACCGAAGTAGCCAGCACTTCAGCCAACATTATTGGCTTTAACGGCAACGACGCGGCCGCATCTGCCCGAACCTGGTTGGCTACAGTTACCGACGCGGCAAGTGGTACCGCCGCTCAAGCTGGTGTAGCAGCGGCGGTAACCTCGGCAGTGGCAGCAGGTAACGAGACGACTCCTGACGCAGCGCAGAGTGTTGTGCTGACAACCGCAACCAACAACTCTACTACTGGTTCTGGTGACGACACATTCAGTGCTACTCCCGCAACGCTCACTACCGGAGACACGCTAGACGGTGGCGCGGGCTCTGACACACTGACTGTTGCTGCTGACCTAACAGCGGCAGCCGCGGTTGGTGGTTTCACACTCTCTAACATTGAGACGGCTCAGGTGAATGTCACTGACGGGGACTCAGGTACTGCCCACGTCCTGACAGCGAATATGCTCAACTCATCGGCAACCACCGTCACGACCTCGGGTCTATCCGCAACCACTCTTTCCGACGGCGTGACTTACAACAACTTGGCGGCCGGCACCACCATAAATGTGAATTCGGCTACTAACATTGACGTGACTGCGAACTTCGTGGCGGCGGCAACAGCGGGAACTACTGCAGCGGGCACCCCCGACACGGTCACGGTGACTTTGAGCGGTAATACAGCGACTGCTGCAGCTGATGGTGTGCTTACTATTGGCACTGGTTTTGAGACAATTGACATCACCTCGAGCGGTACAGCCAGTTCGTTGGGTGACATTGTCACTTCGTCCGCCGTAACCATGAATGTGAGCGGAGACGCAAATCTAACCGTACGCTCCGCGTTGGATGCGACATTGGATGTGATTGACGCATCAACCATGACGGGTGCATTGGCGATCACTACTGCTAACGACACATCTACCCCGGATGCTACTTCCGGCGGTGTGGATGTTGTGGACGTGACCATTACTGGGGGTTCAGGTAATGATACGATCACTGCGACCGCTAACGCTGCGAACAATGAGCTGCTTATATCCACTGGTGCTGGAGATGACACTGTAGTCATTGGTGCAACCCCCGCAAACTCTAGTGCCACACTCGCCGGCGATACCCTCAACGGTGGAGCAGGCACGGATACCCTCACCTCAGACGTGGACTTCGTCGATACTGCTGCTATCACAACCGCACTGACCGGCGTCAGCGGATTCGAGACCTTGAATCTTTCTGGGACCATGGGCGGTAGTGACACTGTTACTGTTGCTAACGTTTCCAGCGAAATTACGAGAGTAAATTTGAGCAGTGCTGCTGTAACGGCGCTCACTATTAATTGGGCTGCCTCCGGTACCATCGGAATTAATACAGCAGCCGCTATGACAGCGGGCACTACGCTGACGGTCGATTCTGGCACCGGAACCTCAGATGCGTTGACTGTTACAAATATGCTCACCTCTGGTCAGATGGCGTCAGCTACATCTGGCTTGACAACCACTGATTTTGAGACAGTTACTATTAACACTGGCTCATATGCGACTGCAGCGGCTCAATTGATTGGCGCAGTTAACATCGGTGCGAATACTCTTAACATCGAAGGGTCAAATGGTCTGACCACTACTGCAACAAACGGAATCATTACTGCGACTACTATCGATGCTTCGGCTATGACTGGTGCGCTGGTGATGAATGTAGCCGCTGCGAGTGTGACTACGATCACAGGAGGCTCTGCGGCGGATACTCTGGTAGGAGACGCCGCATCGACGATCAATGGTGGTGCAGGTAACGACTCCATCACCGGTGGATCTGGTAATGACACCCTAAACGGCGACGCCGGGGATGACACCCTCACTACAGGTGCGGGAACTGACACCACTAACGGTGGTGCTGGTGACGATACCCTGACATATGGAGCGAATATCTCTGCTGCTGATGTGATCGGTGGTGGTGATGGAACAGACACGCTGAGCGTAACCAATGCTTCGATCGTTACTCTCGGAGCGTTAGGTATTACCGCAGCCAACACCTTCAACACCAATTTAACAGGCGTTGAGCGTGTAACCATCACGGACGATCTTGACGCGACCGGTGACTCGTTTGATTTCGGACGAGTGGATGGTATCCAGTACATCACTCTGAATGACATTAATGGAGACCAAACCATATCCGGCATCGCTTCTGGCGCGACGATCGTCCAGGCTGCGGCGTATGACACTGTCGCAGATGTCCTGACGACCACCGTGACTAGTGCTGCTGCGGGTTCGGCAGATACCTTGAATATGACTCTAGCAGTGTCTGGAAATACCGATTTTGGTGTGCAGGGAATTGCTGACGTTGAGACACTGAACTTGAATGTTAGCGAGGCAACGGCTAGTTCGACTGTTCGAGCACATACGATAGGGTTAAGCCTAAGTGCCACTGCAACAGCGTCTGGCGGTAGCGGTGCTGATCAGTCAGTTATTATCACTGGCACAGAGTCTCTGACCATCGATACGGCTGTTGCTGCTGATGTAATTGACGCCTCAGGGATGACTGCTGCTGCGGCGACAGACGCCGGTTTAACGATGGGTGCGGCTTATACAGCAACCACAACCATAACTGGTCAAACACTTACTGGTTCAGGAAAGGTGGACGTTCTTCGTGGATCTACTGGTGCGGACACAATCAATGGTGGTGCCGGCGCTGATACTATTCACGGCAATGCAGGCGGAGATACTATCGATGGTGGCGCAGGTACGGATACCTTTGTTAACACCGGTATGGTTGGTGCTGTAGAAGGGACTGGAGCTGGTACTTCTACGGGTATCGTAGTCAACATGGGCACGACGGCACTCACAGGCGCGAATGTGTTCGGGACCACTACACAGTATCTATCAGGGTCTCTTTCAAGCGTTGAGGCAGGTAAAGTCGCATACGTTTATGGCGCTGAGGCTAGCACCAACTCTGCAGCTGTTGACACTATTAGCAACATCGAGAACATCGATCTCTCTGGGGCTAACGGCATCAACTACGTTGTGGGCTCGGCTGCAGCGAACACGATCACGGGCGGTAGTGGCGTTGACACGATTTCTGGTGGCGCCGGTAACGACAGTATCACTGGTGGCGCTGGCGCTGATGCACTTACCGGTGGCACAGGTGTGGATACTTACACTCGTAACGGTGATGCTACTACCGATGGCTCAGATACAATTAGTGACTTTACTGCTGGTACCAGCGGTGACATTATCGATCTGACTACGAATGGGGCGCAGGCTGCCGGTGCTGGTGCCGCTTTGACGGCGATTGAAAGTGCAGCCACTGGCTCGATCGGGGCGACTACTGGGTTGTTGATCTACACTGGCAATGACCTTGCAGCTGCTACCGAGGCTGGCGTTGAGGACTTGTTCGACGGAACGACGACGAACTTTGCACTGAATGCGGCATCTGATGAGATTTATCTCTTGGCCTCTGATGGGTCTAACACCTACCTGTTCTTCCTGGATTGCGCTGCTGGAAATACTGAATTTACTGCAGCAGACGATGTAGGGACATTGATGATCACGTTTACTGGGGTGACAGATGCAACTACTCTGGTAGGAGCTAATTTCGCAGACTTTAGCTAACGCGGTCTCCGTAAAGATAAATAACCCCGACTTTTTGTCGGGGTTTTTTTTTGCCTGTCAAAATTTGGGAAGACAAATAAATTCAAATTATGAAGCTGATTGATTAAATACCAGAATCATTGCTGTCATGGAGAATGACCGGCGTAAACCTTCGGTGAGTAGCCTGGATTCCGAAATTTTCGACAACAGTTTAGCGTCGACAGAGGAAAACGCGGTATAGACCAACCAGGGAAAGTTGATTGTCGAAATAAAAAGTACACACTTAAAACAAATAAATGACCATGTCCGTGTCATTTGAAGGAGCTACCTTAGGAGGACCGCTGCTTTAAAAAAGCTCGGAGATCAGATCATGGCTAATACAGAATGTTCCATCTATTTCCACCCAGAAGCATATTCCACCGCCGGTAATAAGCTTATGGGCAGGAATGTTGCCGGAGAGTCGTTTTTAAGGGGGTACTTTGAGCATGGCACGGCCGATACCCTTTGGGCCGCCGTTCGAAACCAAGAGGCAGCAGACGCTTTCGCAAATATGGCGAGAGCGACATCGAATCAGAGAGAGATACAGGCTTATATGCCGGAGCAAATGGGCGTCACTCAACGGCCGGGCGCGATTTTCTATCCCGGCCCAGATGTAGGCGATCTCGCTTTTCAGCGGAGTTTTTTCGGCGCGGACAAATGGTCAATTTGCGGTATCACACATACGACATCCTCTGCTAGAGCAATGGATGCAATTACATCTTGGGTTACTCAGCCTTTAAATAGCTGGGATGCCATCATTTGCCCCTCAAACGCCGTGAAACAGAATGTGGAGCTGGTTTTTCAAACAGAGTTGGCGCGTTTGGAAAAAAGATTAGGTATAACAAAGTGTCCGATGCCGCAGCTACCGGTTATACCATTAGGTGTGAGGACTGATGATTTCCGTTTCAACCAGGCACAGCGGATCAACGCACGTCAGTCTCTAGGGATAAAGCAGGAGACATTTGTAGTTTTATTTATGGGTCGACTGTCTTTTCATGCAAAAGCGAACCCACTCCCGATGTATAAAGCGCTGGAAATTTTGTCTACCACCACCGGTGCTGATGTGAGGCTAATTGAATGTGGTTGGCACGCTACGGAAGGAATCGAGGCAGCATACGAAATGGCGCATCGCCAATTGTGCCCGTCTGTCCAAGTTACGGTTCTAGACGGCAGAAACAAAAAGAATCGCGATACGGCATGGGCGTCAGCCGATGTTTTTTGCTCACTACCAGACAATATACAAGAAACGTTTGGCATTTCACCCATTGAAGCTATGGCAGCCGGTCTCCCGGTGATTGTTTCAGATTGGAATGGTTATAAGGATACGGCAACTGCCGAATGTGGGTATCGGATAACTACCTCCATGCCAGCACCAGGCCTAGGAAATGATTTAGCTTACCGCCATGCGACGCGATGTGATGACTACGATTACTATTGCGGCCACACCGGTACGTTCATTGGCGTGGATGTAAGTGAATGTTGCTCCGCGCTAGAGGCGCTTTACTTAGACTCGACGCTACGAATGAAGATGGGCGCGGAGGGTAGGAAACGTGCGGTTACCTTGTACGACTGGTCGCAGGTGATACCACAGTACGAAGCTCTATGGGATGAACAGCAGCAGCGTAGGGCTGCCGTGACCTCTGGTCAAACTATTTGGCCTGCGAGGATGGATCCTTACGCGGCCTTTTCACATTACGCCAGTTGCAGTATGTCTGGCAGCTCTGAAATCAAGCTCGCTTACGAGAATTTCGATGAGGCTAAATTAGAATTACAAAAGCTGCTTGTATTGGAGATCGTGCGTTACGCGCACAAAGTGATTCAGCCAGAGGAAGAGCTGCTGCGGGCCTTGATCGCAGTTCCGAATGACTGGGCCCCTGTCGCTGATATCTTCAGAGGTAAACACTTTAATGACGAGTTGATTGCGCAGCGGTCTTTAAGCTTCTTGCATAAACTTGGACTGGTAAATTTAAGGCGTTCCCAGACCAGCTGAACACCCTAAACCCCAGATACGCAGCGATTAAAATCGCTGTTTCAACTATGGAAAACTAGCAACAAATACCACTTGTTACAGAGACACCGAGTTACGTGTGCAGTAGTATCATTCTGAAATCCAGCCAGCGAGGAAGTTCCATGGCAATAGTAAATATAGATGGCGCAGAATACGATACGGAAGACTTATCGGAGAGTGCGCTCGCTCAACTTGAGTCACTACAAACCACGGACCTCAAAATAGCCCAAATGCAAACAGACTTAGCCATATTTCAAACTGCTAGAAACGCCTATGCCTCAGCGTTGAGGGATGCCCTAGAACAAGAAGCAGATGGGTGAGAAGTCCGAGACTTCCAAGGGTTAACCGACGAAAACTGTGATCGAGCACCGGCTACAGCCGGTGTTTTGCTGCAATAGAGTCAAGATGTCGAACGCCGTTTTCGATAAAAAATATATCAAACCAAACGTCAGCTCGAGCCGCGACTTGAAACCACTGATTTAGCCCCAATAACAGAACTATGGGTCCCCGGGCGGGCGGCAATAATATCGTTGTTCTGGTAAATGTCGGTTGTTCAGTAAATCTGTGAGTGGAAGGAGAGACTAACGGGTGTCAACTACTGCCGACAAAAACCTAGTTGCTATTTTTCAGGCCTGTCAAAAATCATTCGTAGCAGTTGGCATCTTTTCGGGAGTTGCGAACCTACTGATGCTTGTGCCGGCCTTCTTTATGCTAAATGTCTACGACAAGGCGGTCGGTAACAATAGTCTGGCAACGCTTTGGGTTTTAAGTGCTATAACGGCCTTCTTGTTTTTGATGTTGTTTTTCATGGAGGCAGTCCGTTCACGAGTGCTAGTTCTAGTTTCCTCCAGACTAGACAAGATGCTAGCACCCCTTTTGTACGATCTCACCTTTAAAAACGCCGTACTAGTAGGAGGTCGCAGGGCCTCCAACCAGCCGCTAGTCGATTTGAACGGACTACGGCAATTCGTTACGGGCAATGGAATCTTTGCGTTTTTTGATGCGCCTTGGCTACCTATCTATATATGGGTTCTTTTTGTTTTTCACCCCTTACTAGGGTGGATGGGTGTTTTGGCTTCGGTTGTCTTCTTTGCGATAGCTGTAATGAATCAGAAGCGATCAGCGCCACCGCTAGAAAGCGCTGGTGAAGTGGCGAGGCAGTGCAATTACGATGTTCAGAGAAACCTTCGCAACGCAGAGGCAGTAAGCGCGATGGGGATGTTACCCGCGTTGAGGCTCCGATGGAGGAATAGACAAGATGAAATGTTATCTATGCAGGAAAAAGCAAGTGGAACTGCAGGTACCTTCAGCGCGGGCATTAAGACCTTGAGAATAGCAATCCAGTCGTCTGCAATTGCAGCCGGCGCATTTTTAGTGCTGAAGCAAGAGATCTCTCCCGGAATGTTAATTGCCGGTTCGATACTTATAGGCCGCGCATTAGCGCCCGTTGAGTCCGCGGTGGGTGCTTGGAAAGGATTTGTAGACGCTAAGGGGCAATATGACCGAATAAAAAAAGTTTTGAGCAATGTCGTTGCCGCACCTAACAAGACATCTTTGCCGCCCATATCGGGAAATATTCTTGCTAAATCTGCCACAATTGTTCCGCCAGGTAGCCGAAAACCGACTATCTCAGGCGCTTCATTTGATATTCCATCTGGCGCCGTATGTATGATTTCGGGCCCGTCTGGAGCTGGGAAAAGTACATTAGTTAGAGGGTTATTAGGGCTCTGGCCTACACAGATGGGGGAACTTCGAATAGATGGAATCGAGACATCGAAGTTCAATCGAGAAGAAGTCGGCCCTCAACTTGGATATTTACCGCAAGCCATTGAGTTGCTGGAAGGGACCGTTTCCGAAAATATAGCCCGATTTTCCGAGGTGGACTCGGCAGCCGTTATCGAAGCTGCAAAAGATGCGGGCTTACACGAGTTTATTTTGAGCCTTGTGAATGGCTACGATACTGACCTAGGTAATCCCGGCGGGGAGCTCTCGCCCGGGCAACAACAAAGATTGGCTTTAGCAAGGGCGATTTATAAATACCCAAAAGTCGTTGTGTTAGACGAACCAAATTCTAATCTCGATGACGTTGGCGAAGCTGCTCTGCGATCTGTGGTTCAAAGATTAAAAGAGGTGAAGTCGACGGTTATCATCGTCTCACATAGGACTAATATTTTACCCTTGGCAGATTTTCTAATTATGTTATCCGCTGGACGCGTGGTCGATTTTGGGGAGACCAAAGAGGTGGTTGCCAGGATGCAGGCCCAGCAGAACACAAAGCAACACGCCTTGACTAATGCCAATAAGACTGAAAAGTCTGGAAATTCAGGCGTCGTGGGACCGCGTGATTTAACCGTTCCCGTAAACCACCGCTCAAAAGAAAGAGATAATGGAAACTAATATGCATCCTGCACCTAAGGGGCCCTGCGTATGAACGACCGTTTAGGAAGTCCGCTAGATTCAGAAGTCGTGCCAGATAGAGATTTGAAAATACGTAAGCTCGGATACCTGTTAGTTGCTTTTCTCTTGCTGGTTGTTGGAGGTTGGTCGGCGTGCGCCCCATTAGATAGTGCTGCTTTAGCACCCGGACTGGTTCAAGTGGAAGGAAAGAGGAAGTCCATACAGCACTTAGAGGGCGGCATCGTTTCTAAGATTTTGGTTTCGAACGGGGATTCAGTAGCGCCTAACCAACCATTACTCGTCTTGGACGCAACAAAAGATAGAGCAGAGCAGGAAATTCTTCGAGGAAGGATTTTTAGCACTCAAGCTACAGTTGATAGGTTGGTTGCCGAGCGTGATGATTTAGAGGCTATTGAATTCACTAGCTCGGTTTTTTCTGCTTCGGAATCCGACCAGCGTGCTCAAAGGGCCATACAAAGTGAAAACAGCCTCTTCGCAGTAAGGTTAGCTGATTTACTCGGTGAAGAGGCTGTGATTTTGAGTCGGCGAGAGGGTTTAAAGGCTGTAATTGAATCTAAGACGGCAATAGCAGACTCTCTCGCTAAAGAGATTGAGGATCTGCGAGGCTTACTGCTTGAGGGCTATGTTGATCAACAAAGAATCCGGGAGTTAGAGCGCTCTGAATCTCAGCTTATCGGCGAGTTGTCCGATTTGCGTGTCTCTCTGGAGGAGTCCCAGTTACAAATATTGCAGCTCAGAAAGCGATTTAAAACCAAGGTTGTATCTGATCTAACTGAGGCAAGTGAGCAACTCTATGATTTGCGGCAAAAACTTTCGGCGACTAGTGACCGTGTTCAGCGAACTACGATCAGATCACCGGTGGGTGGAGTTGTTCTTGATCTAGTTCCCAATACGATTGGCGCGGTCGTTGGGAGCGGCGAGAGATTAATGGAAATTGTGCCCCAGGATAAGAGCCTGATGGTGCAGGTAAGGGTATCACCTCAAGATATCGATCGAGTCAAAGTAGGACAGGCAGCAGAGATTCGATTTTCAGTTTTTAAGGATGCCTACACCGTTTCGGGTACTTTAAAAAAGATATCACCGGACAGGCTTGTGGATGAGAAAAGTGACCTTCCTTACTATGCTGGAGAAGTGGAGCTCAATGAACAGGATTTGTACCTCCTTGAGGGAATGACACTGGTACCTGGCATGCCCGCCGAGGTTTTGATTAAAACGGGCACGAGGACAATGCTGGGATATCTAACCTCTCCGATGAACCGAGTGTTTTCACGGTCTTTGATAGAAGAGTAAGTTTCTGACATGGGGACGAACTTTACGAAAATTGTTTTTTTAGCGGTACTCCTTTTACCTTGGGTGCCTCATGTCCGCGGGGAGGATCTGACTTTTCTAAAAACATTCGAATTGGCCCGGAGGAATGCTTTAGACCTAAATCTTGCCAGGTATCAGGTCGATATCGCCTTGGCAAATAAAGACGTAGCTTCTGCGAGATTATTCCCGCAAATAAACTTATTTGGCCAAAGATCTGAGAATGACCTCTCGTATGAGAATAACTCCGTTTTTCAGGATATGAATTACCCTGGCACGAGAGTAGGTCTTTCGCTAAGGCAACCCATTTTAAATGCATCTGATCTCTCTGAAGCTAGACGCCAAGAATTTCTGTTAGATCTGTCTCGAAACAATTTAGTCATTACTGAAAACCGGCTTTTGGACGAATTGCTCAGGACATTTCTGGATGTGTTGTTAACAGAGGCAGTTGTTAAACAGATAAAAACTGAAATTGAAGCACTTGGGGTTCAGCTGAAAGAGGCACAGGCGTTATACACTCGGAAGCTTATTCCTGTGACTCAGGTTTTGGAGACGCAGGCTCGGCTAGATACTTTGAGAGCCGACGCGACTACTGCCACTGCTGATGTCGCAGTCGCCAAAGGGGATTTAATTAAGTTTGTTGGTGGCAAGAGTATTACGCCACTTGCGGTCAAAGACCGGATTTCTCTGATGTCCAGCTTAAGTTCCGAAGAGGATGCGGTGCTCCGCGCGCTTCAGAATAGCTTGGTCGTCGCATCTGCAGAAGTGAACTTAGCTGCAGCTAGAAAAGGCGTGGACAGGGAACGTGGGTCTTGGATCCCAAATATTGAACTTGTATATAATTTTCAACACTCAGATGTAGGTTTCGATAATTTGAGCTCCCCGGCTAGAGATACATCGACGATAGCAGTGGGGTTCAACTATCCTATTTTTGAGGGAGGTGCCGGCGCAGCTCGTCTCAGAGGGGCTTGGGCTGAGGTATTTAGTGCAGAGGCTGAATTAAAGGCGGCAAGATTAGCGGTTGAAGCAGAGGCTAGAACCGCTTGGCTAAGACTAGAAGCTACCGGCGAGAGAGTAATAGCCAGCCGCAGAGCTCTTTTGGCGGCTTCTACAAATCTCGAGGCAGCGGAGAAAGCCGTTAGAGCAGGTACGGCTAGAGTAACTGATGTGCTTCTTGCGCTCGCTCAAAAAACGAGAGCTGAGGGAAATTTAAACTCCGCCAGTTCCGAATATGCTCTTACTTGGACTCAGCTAGAGCTGGCTACAGGGGCGAGCCCTGAACGGCTAGCGATCGCACTTTCGGCAGCGTTACACTAACCTCGCTTTGTTCAATGGCCAGATTTCGTGTGACGCTTCCACCGACAAGAGCCTTCTTTTTGACCATTCGGCGGAGAGGCAGTTCTGCTTTAATTACTGGTAAGCGCTCTGTCGTGGCGTGTGGGCAATTTTCTAGTCACGTCAGCTTAGGAGGTTGCTGTAGGTGTAGTGCTTTCTGAGAAAAGCGGGTGACTATCCATAGGACGTAAACACATATAGTAAAGCTGGAATGCTTGACGCAGCGGAAGTCGAAACATACTTCGACGCACGAATGGAATTATAAAGATGTCTAAGGAGCCCCCAACAATTACGCGTATGAGTCTCTTTTACGATTTGCACGAGGACAGGATCATGATTGCCAGTAAGCTGGCAATCGGTGAGACGGCTCTACTTAAGTTGACAAGAAGACTATTAGATAACTTGATCCCACATTTGCTTAAAGTGGAAGCAGCAATGATGACGCAGATATCTGTCTCAGGAGATGCGGGTGGTCATTTGCTTAGAGAGCCGTCAGAAAAGTCGGAGGAAGCGGTCGTAATTGGCAGTTCATTTGAGGATATTTTAGTTTGTTCCGTCGACCTCAGTACCTCCCCCGACCGCATAATATTGGATTGGAAGAATGGCGTTGATTTAAAAAAAGCACGGCTCGTTTTATCAGCAGCTACACTCTCGGAGTGGCTTCGGGCAATGCGGGAATGCTTTAAGCGTGGTGCGTGGTCTGAGGCAGCTTGGAACTCAGGGCCCATCCCTCCCGCAGTCCCTGACGGGAGAGAGCTTGTTACCGTCCACTAATTTCTGAATATTAAATATCTAATCTCATGGGATAACCTTCTAGTCGATCACACTTGATAGGACACCAATTAATTATATCCCAGTGTCCACTCGATCATATCTCCAATACTGAATCAAGGACTCCGGCTCGTGATCTTGTTGAGTCTGTCTCTATCGCCACCCTGCCGAAATATTTCTTGTTCCCTGACTAATCGGGGGCTGGCGGTTATTTCAATCTCATGTCTCGACTTTTTCTTCGCTAGCTCTAACATCGACGTTAATGATATCGATCTGCCAGAGCACATATTGATGATGTCGTAGCCGCCACCAGTCTCCGCGAGCGCAAGATAGTATTCAGCAGTATCTCTGACATCCGAAAAATATCTCTCGACGTTAAGACTTCCTAACTCAACGGAAAGAGCTCTCCGTTTAAAACAGGATGAAAACTGCCTCTTACCTCAAAACAATACGAGGATTGTAAAAGCAGGGTCCAAACGTAAGATAAGAAAAAAGTTTATCAAGGCGGTTCGGAGCCATGGAAAAATTATGAATCGTTCCTTTATGGGGTACTTGATACTGTTTTACATAGATAGGAAATGCCTTTTTCTTGGGGAAACACAGCCCACTTTCTCAAGTACGTGCCTCGTGATACATCCAAGCGAGAGTCTCCTCTAAAGACCTCGTTTGCACCTTAACTAAGCGCCCTAATTTTGTGCGGTCCCCCCGCATCATTAGAACATCACCTTCTCTTAGCAGCGCCGTGTTGACCTTGATCTGTATGTCTAAGCCAGAAATCTTTTTCATCGCCGATATCACTGACAGCAAGCTTGTGCTGACCCCAGAGCACAGGTTGACGGGCCCCTCGACTGGCTTTTCTGTGGCTAACTTTGCATAAACCGCCGCGACGTCTCTCACATCTGAAAAATCTCTGGAGACTGCAATGTTTCCTAGTTCAATTGACTTTTTTTCCAATTGAAAGTGTTTAACGATTTTAGGAATTAGGAATCTTTCCTCTTGGCCTACGCCCGTGTAGTTGAATGGTCTGGTGATTGTTATATCGAGAGCCGACTGATAGGTTGACGCGAGGTGCTCCATTGCTAGCTTGCTGACGCCGTAGTGATTGGTGGGTTGTGTGAGGTGCTCTTCTCCTATTGCTCCACTGGCATATTCTCCATATACACTCGCACTGCTCGCCAATATTGTGTTTCTAGGAGGAGTTTTTGCTTGGCTAAGCGTGTCTAGTAAGTTTTTTGTTCCGATCAGGTTTACTTGGTAAAAGGCTGTCGAGTTATTCGCAGCTATAAAGGACGATGCGGCCAAGTGTATTACGGCGTCAGGGTTGACCGTGTCACTGATGATGGCGAGAGAATCTGGTTTTAAAAGGTCGATTTGTAGATATTGGTGTTCGTGAAATTTTGCCCCCAACCCAGCGCCCCAGACGTCCCACCCTGTGGCTCTCAATGCTTCACAAACATACTTACCAGTGAAGCCTTCACTTCCAGTCACCAGAACGCGCCCAGTCATAATCCGGCGACCCCGACCGCCGAATTTCTAGCAAGATCCGCTTTGACCATCATTGTGCAGAGTGAATCTAACCTGGTAGACGACTGCCAATTTAAGATTGTCTTTGCACGGGTCGGGTCGCCAATAAGCAAATCTACCTCGGCTGGTCGATAGAAATCTTTGCTAACAGAGACTATTTTCCGACCATTATTCTCATTGATGCCGATCTCATGGTCGCCTTTGCCTTCGAATGACACTGGGATATCCAGCGCGTTAAATGATAGCTGGACGAACTCCCGGACCGAGGCTGCTCTACCAGTTGCTAGAACAAATGTATCTGGCTGATCAGCTTGCAGCATTTCCCACATGCCTTCAACGTATTCAGGTGCGTAGCCCCAATCACGCTTCGCATCAAGGTTTCCAAGGACAAGCTTTTCTTGCAATCCAAGGTGAATCCTCGCAACGCCATCAGTTACTTTACGTGTAACGAATTCTTTGCCCCTCAGCGGCGACTCGTGGTTAAAGAGTATTCCTGAAGACGCGAACATCCCATAAGACTCTCGATAGTTGATGGTGGACCAGTGAGCAAATAATTTGGCGACGCCATAGGGGCTCCGCGGATAGAAGGGTGTGTTTTCGTTTTGAGGTGTCTCCTGTATCTTGCCGAACATCTCGGACGTGGACGCTTGGTAAAATCGAATTTTGGTATCGAGGATCCTTACTGCTTCTAGAAGGTTTAATGCCCCAATGCCCGTTATCTGTGCCGTTGTGATCGGCTGCTCAAAAGACACCCCCACAAAACTTTGAGCTGCGAGGTTATATACTTCTTGAGGCTCTGCCTTCTCTAACAACCGGATGGCTGAAGATAGATCCGTCAGATCATATTCGACTAGTATGAGATTGGAGTGATTAGTGATACCCAGCTCGTCGAGACGCCAGAAATTGACTGCGCTCGTCCTACGATAGGTGCCAAATACGGTATAGCCTTTCTCAAGCAGAAGCTGAGTGAGGTAGGCACCGTCTTGCCCGGTAATGCCCGTTACGACGGCTCGGTTTCTGTTGTCCGACACGGTGGCGTTTCCTTCATGGCCAGTCATCAAAAAGGGCGTGCACTAGCGGTCTGAGTCGCGGGTTGGTCGCTGTCGCAAGCTCGTAGCGCTCAGGAGTGAATGATCGCTCGGAAAGTTTAGCATTGATTCGGCCGGCGGGCCGGGCGATGCTTGGGCGCGGGCGATCACCGGATTGAGGGCAGCTGATGATAGAGGTCGCGGATCGCTTCGGCTGAGGCCTCAATAGTCAGCGCTGTGAGAAATTTCTGGCGACCTTTTAAGCCTAGGCGAATGGCAAGATTGGGCTCGTCTCGCAGTTGGCATAGCGCTTTGGCAAGGCCGTCTAGGTCATTGGCCGGCGTTATTAGACCGGTTTCACCGTCTTCAACGAGCCACGACATGCCTGACCCTTCAACGTCTGAAACCACACAAGGTTTGGCGGCACTCATCGCCTCCAACAGCACCATGCCGAATGACTCGGTCCGATCAGTAGAGGGTAGGCACAGGCAATCGCAACGAGTCAACAGCGTGTCTTTCGCGTTGTCGTCGAGCAAACCATGAAATCGCACACGTGTGGAGAGGTTCAGAGAATCTTTGAGGCGCTCAAGTGGCTGGGTCAGCTCACCGTGACCTACGAGGTCCAGAGTAATCCCTTCGGTTTGAGCAATTGCACGCAGCAGGATGTCGAACCCCTTGTAATGGGTCATCCGGCCAATTGCTAACACGTTAAGGTTTCCGGCGGTTTTAGCACTGGTTTTACCCTCTCTCGCCCGGACCACTGCCGAATCGTTGTGTATTTGATTACCAAATCGATCGTTAATACCGAGCGGTATCACGACGCATTTCTCCGAGATCTTTGCGAGGGGCTGACTGGTCGCGAAATAGGGCGGAGATGACACCACTACCTTGGTGGCTTTCTTTAGAAGAGCCGACTCAAGAGGCGAGTAAAACCGGTAGGCAAGTCTTAAAAGCCAGTGACTATTGTCTGTCAGTACGTCGGACTGCCAATGAATCACCCACGGTAGGCGTCTCGCGGAGGGCAGGGCCAACGCCCAAAACGCAGAAGGGTTTGGCAGGTGTAGATGCAGGAGGTCAGGCTGATCCCTCTTGATTAATCGGTGCAGCACCAACGGAAAACCGGGGCTGATGGGTGTAAAGAGTAGTTGGCACCAGGTGGCTGCCCTTACAACACGCAACGCATAGCCATTTGCTGAAAACGATTCCTCGACGGA
This sequence comes from Halieaceae bacterium, assembly GCA_902623175.1. Lineage (GTDB taxonomy): Bacteria > Pseudomonadota > Gammaproteobacteria > Pseudomonadales > Halieaceae > Luminiphilus. The sequence continues at coordinate 25,309 of CACNSR010000007.1, read as the reverse complement.
AGTCAGACTGGTCTTAGACTGGTGCACCAGCGCACAGGGGATGATGTTCAGCGCTGCCAAAGCGTGCATGAGATTGAGAAGATAGGTTTCCATGCCCCCAACATGAGGAGGAAAATACTTACCGATGTGTAATACTTTTTTTGCCATCGCGGACACGTTCATTCAATCTCCGGTGACAGCAGTACATACCCCTCTCCAGATTGGCGAGGTCGTAGTGAAGAGATTCGCGCTAGCTCAGCCGTTTTCTCTTGCAGCTGAGATCCGTCTTTTCCGAGCAGCACCACCGTACCCGAAAAGCTTGTCACGACTTGAGTCAACGCGGATGCATCAATCGCCGCCGCACTGGTGGGCAACGCCATGAAGGGTAGGCGCTGAGCCTCAAACTGGCTGAATCGATCCAGGCTTGCTGTCAGCATGGGTGCCGATGAAAGGGCTGGATTTTTTTTTACCGACGCAATGATTGGTATCAAATGCGAGCCATCGAGTTTCACCGTGTCAGCAGCGGTATTAGCGCCAGCCGGGGGGGTTCGCATGAGTGAAGATACCTGATTGAGATGCGCGCTACTTCCAAGTAACCATAGGCCTGACATGGCCAGCAGCATGCTGTGAACCGCTGCCATTCTGCTCGACGGTGCCAGTAGCCAGCAAGTAACCCCGATCACAATAATGAGCATAAGAGCAGCCACTAGCACTCTCTGCAGGGCAATGGGTGCCGGCAAATGTCCTGTGGTGGTATTGATCAGCCGGTGACTAATCGGACCGGGCGTTATCCAATGCTGAATCAGTGCAGGTATGGCATATAGCAATGAATTGGTGAGGGTTACTGAGCTTATCGCCGCCTGATTAAAATTGTGAGGCTTCGCTAGGATGCCCATTTCGGCTATCGGCCTCTGCCAAAAGTCCTGATACTCCGCCATGTCCAGAACTGACCACCCTGAAAGGGGTAGCGGTGTGGCGTGCACACCAGGATCGTCATTGTTGATCCAGTAGAACGACAGTTTCTCTGGCGCTTGCATCCAGGATTGGCTGACAACATAGCGGGGTTGTATCGCATTGCTCTGCGTCAACGGAATCGTCGCAACACCAACCGGTAAATTGTCGCCCCGGAACTGATAGCCCAGCTGGGATTTGTGAAGATAACCTACCACGGGCCGAAATTCGGCGGCCGACACAGTTTGGGTGGCTGTTCCAGTCCCTTGTGGCGCGCCCAACGACGACACGACGAGAGTCAGAGGCAGCGCCATGGCCAGTGCCATGATCAGCCCGGTGCCAGCCACTATCGCTTGCAGCAAAGTGCGCAGCTTTTCGTTACCCATGGCAGGGCGCGCTTTCGCCAGGTTTTGGCTTGCTGACTCTGTTGTCGTCGGTTTTGTTGTGGGGTCTATTGTTGCCAGATCCTTGATCACCAGATCCCTTGTTACAGGCTCACTGGATGGCGCTTTGGCTGGCAAGACTGCGGTGATAGTGACCACGAGTACGGGCACATTTTGTAACAGGAGTCGGTTGATAGCGGTGCCGGTTTCGGCATAGAAGGAATGCTCCGAAAACCCGAAAATCACCACGTACACTGCCATCAGGCATAACGCCATCAGGAGGTAACCGAAATAGTCGCGGAAATCTCTTATCAAAAGCATTATCAATGCAATGCCGTAAAGTGGGACGAGCAGCAAAAAATTGCCTTGCAGGATGCTCATTTCCAGAAAGGCAGGCGCAGGGTTAAAGGGCCGCGTGGCAAATACGCCAAACCACCCGGCGTTAAGCGCTGATTCGGTCACACCCCATCGACCGAGTGGCCCCAGATCTATCGGCTGAGCGAATCCGAGCGCAACCGCGACCAGCACAATGGCGACCCACCCCAAGAGGGTCCGTCGTGGCCAAAAATTGAACGCCACTGCTACTCCGGAACCCAGTATTAGCCAGAGCCAGCCCTCGGATTTCCATAAACACCCAAGGGCAAGCAGCAACAAACTTATGGCCAGGGTGGAGCGAGCTTTGCGCTGCGTCCATAGGCAGATGCCCGCCAGCCCCATGCCACTGGTACCCATCACCCAGATGTCCGCGTAGCCCGCCAGCACACCGTGCCAATGCACCAGAGGCGCCGTCACCAATAGCGTGGCGCCAAATAGTGCCGCGATGGGGTGGTTTGGTGTCTGAAGACGACACAATCCCCCCATGATCAGTGCGCTGGCGGTCATTACAAAAAACCAGGGGATGCTAGCGGCTTGATCGCTCCAGCCACCTGATACAGCGGCGGCAAATGCAGCAACAGCGGATAGTGAAATAGGGTAGTGGGCTGCTGGCAATGTAAAACCCGATCCACTGACCAGCCACTCATTGAATGTGGCAAAGTCGACGGCCTGATCGGTAGTGACCCATGCTTTGGCACGAAACATCCAAGTGGTGAAAGCGTCCCAAGGGAATACTTGCTGGCTCATATTGCTTAACAGGATCAGCGATAAGTATCCTGCGACCAAACATAGGCACACAGCGTTAAACCATGTAAGCCGGGAGCCTATGGGCATGACAGCCGACAGGGCTAAGTGTCTTCCCCGATTGAAATCTAATGCAGTGGCCGCCGCCGCACAGCAACTCACCAGCAAAATAGCCTGACTGACCGTGGAAATTGGAAGCCAGTTCTGGCTGACAATGAAGCTAACTGCAGCCATAGCCACGAAAAAACCTAACCCAAGATTAATCAACACGTCTGCTGGTAACCCCAGTCGGCGAGTCGAAGCCTGACAAACGCCGAATCCGGCGATTGCCAAAGCAAAAAAACTCAATAAAGTGAGGGCCATACCTGCCTTTTGTTCAACTACGCAGAGCAATTATGGCATTGAAAAGAACTTGGCGGTCCACCCGCATCTATTGTTTGTGCATGAGTATTGCATGCGGTGGATCGTGGTGAGGTGATAGAGCATTTGCTGAGCGATGTGTTTTTTTTGGCGCGGAGTCTGGCTGGGAATCTTACGAGCAGTCGCCTTCGGTTATTCGATGTTTTAGTGCCGGCCTACATTGCGATTTGCGTGATTCAAAGGCGAAGAAAGTTGATTGAAAAAAGATCGGAGATAATCGCACTCGCGCGCTAACTGGCATTAAGACACTCGTCATGTGAGGGGCTGCGTTTCTGCAAATGAGCGGTTGAAAACAGAATATTGCCAATGTTCTATTAACGGGGATTCACGTTCTTTCGGGATCATGAGAAGTTATTCAAAAAACGGTGTGATTGAGGCAGTTGACTTGAGTCAATACGAACCCAACTTGGCCACAGGTCTGCCTCTTATCGACAGGATACTGTTGCATGGCTAACCAGCAGCGCTCTGTAAGGCGAGTGCTATCTCTAGATGGCGGAGGCATGCGAGGCATCATTCCCGCGCTGGTGGTGGCCCATCTCGAGCGTAAAATGGGCGCACCGGCGAGCGAACTCTTTGATTTGATTGTCGGCACATCAACGGGCGGCATTTTAGCTCTCGGCTTGTCCCTGCAGGATCAACAGGGTGGGTCTTTTTTGGCCGCAAAAAGGATGGTGGCAATGTATGAGCGGCACGGTGCAAAAATCTTTGAGAGATCTTTGTGGCGCAAATTACGAACGGCGGGGGGACTCTTCGAAGAGGTTTATTCTCATAAAGCGCTTGAGAAGGTCCTCCATAAATACTTTGCAAATAAAAGGATGGGTGACTGCGGTACGCCGGTGATGGTCACCAGTTATGACATCGAGCGCCGTAAAACGGTTTTCTTCAAGAGCTGGCACCCAGATCATAGCGAGTTGTTGTGTGCCGAAGCGTCGCGCGCAACTTCGGCGGCGCCGACCTACTTTGAGCCAGTCAATTTACAGTGGGCAGAACAAACCGCCACGCTGATCGACGGGGGAGTATTCATCAACTCGCCCGCCGTATCGGCCTACGCTGAGGCCTGCAAACTGTTCCCCGATGACCCCATCGCCATGCTCTCTCTGGGCACAGGTGAGTTAACCCGACCAATCCCCTACGACGCGGCCATGACCTGGGGGAGCGCGTTGTGGATTATGTCCTTATTGGATTGCATGTTAGACGGGGCGTCCAAAGCGGCAGATCACCAAATGCGCTTGTTTTTGGGTGACCACTATCTGCGTGTGCAAACACAATTGCACTTCGCGAGCGATGATATGGACGATGCCTCGCGAGGTAATATACGGAATTTAAAGCAGACTGCTAGGGAGTTGATTGAGCGGGAAGAGGATTCATTGCATCGATTTTTGGCGCTAGGCGCGCTGAGCGAGATTAAGGATGCAGCAACGTAAAATGGCCGTTGCAGGCGGTGCCAGTGATAGGCGCACTATTGCCTTTGCCCGGGCCGAAGTGTCGGCGTGTCCACACAATCCGAGCGGCTCCTATCGTGGCTGATGTGCCGACAGGGGGTCTGGCACTCCGAGCGTAAAGTGTAAAAACGGGTGCAAAGACCAAAGTTCAAAGCGTCGGCTATCCACCGTGTTCATCCCTGCTTGCCCAAACTGCCCGTGATCACAGGACTGATCGATCAGTTTGTGTCACAGGTCTTAATTCTTAATCAGGCCTAAAGGCTTTGCTTATCTCACAAATTTCCGGCCATGCCGATAATGCATCGGCAAACTGATTGCCCATTTCTCGTACGGAGGCCTCGGTGGTTATGGAGTCGCCTTCGAGGAGGCTCCTTACGGGTGCTGGTTCCGGGCTCTGCAAAGCCTCAATCAGCCCCGCTTGGGACTGGGATAAAAATTCGGACCACGCTGTCGCATTTGCTGAGGAATCCATGCCTGAGAGTTGTTTCAGATGTTCAGTGCAACGGGCCAATAAACTTGTGCGTTTGCTCGCAATCTTTTCACCCACCAGACGCTCTAATGCATTGATCTCTAACTGAGCAAGCTTTTTGATATCGTCACTCACGCTTAACAAGCGGCGCGTCGGCGTCAGACCTCTTTCTTCCTCGGGTTCACGACCCAGCCAATCTGCCAACGTAGTCATGCTCGGTGCAACGCTGAGCGGTTTAAGTTTGCCGCGATTCGCCCTGTTATCGAGTGGTTCATGGCGTATCGCCCAGCCTTCACTCAGCACCAGAGAATTCGGTTGGACGCGCTGCAGCATGATGCCAAACAGGGCATCTTCACCCCTCCCGGCGGGGAAGTAAGGGGGCAGCAAGGTGCGGTGATCAAAGCCTGTAAGTTGCGAAAGGGAGCCATAGGCCGAGAGCGTTGGTCCGCGATAGCCCATCCAATTCGCTCGCACGGCGAGTAGATGCTCGAGAGGCTGCTCCAAGCCGATGAGGCTTTTTATGCTTTGCTCGGGCAAATAGAATATCCAGCTTGCATCCCCTGTGCCGGGGTCTCCCCATGATCCACATTGATTGAGGAGTACAGGTGATTGAGCGCCATATCGACTCAATAGCTCACCATCCCAACCGGCAAGGTCTGCCGGTGTTGCCAGAGAGTTGAGCATCAGGTTGCCCAGCGATTGCCCAACATTGCCGAGTAATTGGCTGAGTGGATCGTGGTTTGTATCGAGCGCGTGCTGTTTCAGCGTCTCAAGGCTCTCATAAAACGCGGCTTCCCGGCCTGTTGCGGAATCCAGCTTAAGACCACGGGTTGCACGGGGTGGGAAGATCGCCTGCAGGAGAATATCGTCATCCAATACCAACGCGCGGAAGCCTACACTGAGGAGCAGGCTGACATTGCGGGCTCTGCCGTAGGTGGGCTTCCCCGACCAGCGGTCGGCATCCAGCAAGAACGAGAGGCTGGTCTGGTGCTGGGGTGTCGATGCGAGCAGATAATGATTTAGAACCTGTTGCATGGCGGCATCAACGTGACGCACAGGCACGGGAATCCGATCTTTAATTGCCCTGATGACCTCGGCGTTGCGTCCCAGCGATTCGGCCTGCTTCGAATCGTCGATGACCCACAGACTTTCGATGGCGGGGTCGATCGGGCGGGCACAAAGACTTTCAAGTAGTCGTTTGAGCGCTTCAGGGCGGTCACAGGTCAGAATAAAGACGCGTGCGGGAGTCGATTTGTGCGGCGTGACTTCCACACAAAGGCGTTGCCAGGCGGTCTCCGCGGGTTCCAAAAATCCCGCGTCTCGGATGCTTGTAAGGATGTTCCTCGCATCTTCTGGGTTGTCCCTGAGCGGTGGCATCGCCGCTAAAATTCGCTCAAGATGTGCGTCCATCGATCTGAATGGCGCGCAAAAACTGAGTGCATGCGCCACCTCGCTCTGTACCAAAATGCTCTGGTTGTTTCGGGAATTGTGCAGGGTGACTGTGTTGTCTATGCAGGGCATCACCGTGATGCTGTTAAAGCTCCATAACGGGGCGGATTCAGTTGCGAGGGTAGGGGGCGAACCGATGGAATAAGAAAAATTAAAATCTGACATTGGTCCAAATAAGCTCCTGAATCCTAACCTTAGTGTACCGCGGATGCGAGCCGGCTAAGCGTGCGAACTGCATCGCTAATCGCATTAGTCCTCAGGGGGCTCTTCGTGTACCGATGGTGAGTCCTGGTCCATTAGCAGGCAGCCGTTTACCGACTCCCGCTTGGGTGCCCGCGTGGTGCGTTACTCCGCTAATCTCAGGGGCGATGTGTCCGAAGAAACCACTCAGGACTGGCAACCGGTGAAGGTAGAAGCCTGACTACCCGATACCTTCGATCACGTAGAGGTGAATTGTATTGACTAGGGTGGGAGCAGGGTTGGTGTCGGCCAGAAACCCCGTCATTGATATATCGAAGTGCTTACCCTAGCGTAGCTGAAGCCATTTGAATGGCCATCCCTATCGCCCGTTTCATGCTGCTTGAATCCGCCTGCCCCTTGCTGGCGAGTGATAGGGCAGTGCCATGGTCTACAGAGGTTCGGATGATGGGCAGACCCAGCGTCACATTCACAATCTCGCCAAATTTCTCTGACTTGATGATTGGCAAACCCTGGTCATGGAACATTGCTAGATAAGCGTCAGTTTTTGCGCGCTGCGCCGCACTAAACGCCGTATCTGCCGATATGGGGCCTTTAATGCTCATGCCCTCTGCTCTGAGTAAATTACAAACAGGGCCGATCACTTTCAGCTCCTCACTCCCAATGTGGCCGCTCTCACCTGCGTGGGGGTTTAGCCCCAGCACTGTGATGCGTGGGTGCGATATGCCAAAGGACGATCTAAGCCCTCTTACCAGCACCCGAAGCGACCGCTCCAGGCTACTAGAGGTAATCGCGTCCGGCACCGCACTTAATGGTAAATGCGTGGTCGCGAGCGCGACCTTGAGTGCTCCTGCAGCCAACAGCATCACCGGGGCGTCAGTGCTTGTCTTGTTCGCCAGAAATTCGGTGTGCCCAGAAAACGGGATGCCGGCGGAGTTAATGATCCCTTTGTGTACGGGCGCGGTCACCATCGCATGGCACTCTTGAGCGCGACAAAGTTCAGTCGCCAGCTCCAACTGTGCCAGCACTTGGCCTGCGTTATCCGGATCGGGAATCGCGGGTTTGCAGGGCTTGTTCAATGGGATATCAATGACAGGTAGGATATTGGCGCGGTGTTCCGTTGCGCTCTGTCCACCCGTATAGGGTACTAAAGAGACGTTTAGGCCCAATGATTGATTGCGGGCTGAGAGGGTCTCCATGCAGCCCACTGCCACCAGCTGGGCAGGCCAGGTGGCACCTGCGCTGGCTAGAACAATATCTGGCCCGACACCTGCTGACTCACCCGTGGTGATGACAAGCCGGAGGATCATTTGATGTCGACGAAGGCTTCTTCGCGAATTTTCCGGAGCCAGGCATCCAGCTCTTCCTGATATTTTTGCTCGCGGATATACCCCGCCACTTGATTGCGTCGAATCTCCCCTGAGAAGTCTTTGTCCCGGCGGCCTTTGACCTCCAGAATATGCCATCCGAATTCGCTGCGGAAAGGCTGGCTAATCGAGCCTTCGGCTGTGCCTGCCATTGTGGCTTCGAACTCCGGCACCATCTGGCCCGGGTTTGTCCAGCCCAGTTCCCCGCCTTCTGCTGCCGAGCCGATGTCATCGGAGTACTGACGTGCGAGTTCACCAAACTCTTCCCCCGCCTCTGCGCGCGCCCTGAGTTCTATGGCGAGGTCTTCGGCTGCTTGTTCATTCAGCACCTCAGTCGGTTTAACGAGAATATGGCGAACATCTGTCTGACGAACCAACTGTTCGCCACCGTTTGCATCGGCGAGGTAAACTAGATGAAACCCAGAAGATGAGCGCACTTTCGTCACCTCACCGACAGCCAATGTCGGCACGACATCGACGAACATGCTGGGTATGTCGCCAAGGTTTCGCCAACCAAGATCGCCCCCGGTAAAGGCGTATGGCTCAGTGCCACTGACCGACTGCTCAAAGGGTTGGCCAGACTGAATATTGCCCAGCACTTCGTTGATATAGGCGTCTTTGGCGGCGACTTCTGCCTCATCGTCACCTCGGTTGATCGCAAGTAAAGCTTGTACAACCCGGTATTCTGGCTGGGTCATGGCTTCACCTTCCTCAGTGGTAAGGAAGTTATCGATCTCTTGCTCCGAGATATTGATATTTCGCATCACGTTGCCCTGTTGGACTCGCTGAATTGCAAGATCGTCGCGCAGGCCCTCCCGGGCCGCGGCATAACTTTGGCCAGATTGCTCGAGTGCGCTGCGGAACTGCTCCAGCGTTAAGTTGTTCTGTTGCGCGAGCCTAGTCATTGCTTCATCGAGCTGCTGGTCCGGAATACGCACACCGTAGCGATTCGCCAGCTGGAGCTGGATGCTGTCGAGTATCAAACGATCAAGGGTCTCGCGAATAAGCACGTCGTCCGAGGGCACCTCAACGCCACGAGATTCCATAGTGCTCCTTACGCCTTGAACTCGCTCCTGAAGCTCGCTTGTCAGGATGATATCGTCGTCAACGATGGCGACTATCTGGTCTAGGACCTCGATTTGGGACGACGCTACGGAGGGCCAGAAAAACAAAGCGAGCAATGGAGCTGATAAAGGTGCCAGAGCTGATCTTTCACGAGGTGTTGTTAGTCTGCAAAGCATGTGAAACCTCATCTCCAGGTTATTTAGATGGGCTATGGACTATAGAGGTTGTGGGCGAGAGCATCAAAAGTTTCTCATCGACGCGTTGCCGATATTTGCAGTGTGGCGTTGTGGTATTTGCCCACGTATTAGTGCCAAGTACCATACAATGAAGCCAGCACATCCAGCTAAGTACACTCAGGAAAGTGCGCCTAGCCGGGCACACTCGAGGTGGTCGCCATAAGGGATAAAAAGGCGGCTGCCCCTGAGGTCACTGTGTGGCCTTTTTCTCTACCTGATCAATCAAAAGCCGGGGTCAAACAGTAAGGCGCGCTGAGCAACTCAATCTAGCGGTCTGCGAACTCGCGGATCACGTCTTTGAGTAGGTTGTCGACTCGACCACCAAAACCACCCATGCCTTTAAGTAAGAATTGCACCTGAATCGCGCTCTCGCGGTTGAGGTTGGGGTCGCTGAAATTGGGTACCTCACCGCGTTCGGTGTCTATGTAGCGCATATACAGGATACGAAGACGCCAGCAGCAGTTGTCGTACTCAAATCCAACCATATCTTCTACCGCCGTAGACCCCTCAAGAGAATACTCTAGCGCGCCAAACACACTCCAGTGGTCAGTAATTGGAGCGAAAGCCGAGATATTAGCCTGCTCCGTCACCGGCCTTTCCAACAATGACGGCGGTGGTTCTCGTAAGGTGTAGCCGGCACTCAGTACCGCCCCGGACCAAGGGAAGTAGGTGGCCTGTGCGCTGGCAGCATCAAAAGTATTGTCGTTCGTGTCGTACAGCGCGCTGGCCCGCAATTGCCATTGTGGGTTGGGCGACCAAGCAAATTCCCCCGCCAAAGGCGACGTGTTTTCCACGAGCTCGGGATCAAAGGCGTTTAGGCGAACTTCTCGGTCGCGGAAGTAGTAGATTTGGCCCAGACTGACGCTCAGCTTTTCTTCACCGGTCTCGTTGTCGAAGTATCGACTTGTCACGCCAATCGAGAGTTGATTTGCATCATCAAGCCGGTCGTTGCCGGAGAAGCGCGTATCGCGAAAAAGTTGCCCGTAGCTAAAAGTCAGTTCGGCAGTGTCAAAGTCGGGCTGAAAAAATTGGTCTTTGTATTGGCTATAGAGATAGTATGCACGGGGCTCCAACGTTTGGATCATGGACTGGCCAAACAAGCTTGTCTGTCGCTCAAATATCAAACCTCCATCAAGGCTCGCCATCAGGGAACCTGCGTTGAGAGAGTTTTCGATTTCAGTAAACGGTCGGTCAAGTTCATAGTTTATGGATCGATACTTAATCGTTGGCCGCAAAAACCCCGCTGTCCAATTCATGGGCTTGGTCAGCCCGAACTCGTTATACAGGCGCTGGCCGGTAACACGGTCTATGTCGCTATCAAAATGCGACAACTGGCTCAAAAAAATTGGAGTCAGACCCGCCCACTCCCGATTACCCACCCAGCGCGCTGTCATTTGCGGGAGTTTGCGGTAGTCCTCGGCGATGTCCTCAGCGATGGATTGAAACTGCTCAAAGTCTAGCGTGATCTGCCATTGATCATTGATCCAACCTAGCCTCGCCAGCTGCTGTAAAGCGGTTTCTCGTTGAGCGCTGAGGTTGCTGTTATTGAGGTCGCGGAGATATTCGGTATCGCTCACGCGCGTGAAGTTGATGCGTGTGTACCAGTTTTCCCCATACTGACCGTTATGCTGTGCGCCGACCAGCCATCTCGAACCATTGTCTAGCGGGAACTCATCTTCATACTTGCTGTCGTCACCGGTCCAGCCACCGTCGAGCTCCCAGTAGCCCAAATGGTCGCTCAGCCAGCGGAATTTTCCTTGATGGAGGAGGCCGCGCTCCTCAACGTATCGAGGGCGGTAGAGCAGATCGTAGTTGGGTGCAAGGTTGAGGTAGATCGGTGCCGTAATATCAACGCCACCCCGCGTATCGCTGCCGATATCAGGAAAAAGCACCCCAGTTTTGCGGCGGGAATCAACGGGGAAGCGGATCCATGGCAGGTACATCACCGGCACGTCAGCCACCTTGAGCTTGGCGCCCCAGGCCTGCGCATCGCCACTCTCTGGGTTGATTTCCAGCGCGTCCGCGTGCAGCACCCATTCGGGATCCTCGGGGCTGCAGTACGTCATGCGACCGTCGTCAATCGCGATTTCGCCGTTTCCTAAGCGCTTGAGCTGAACCGCTGCGCCAACCATTCGCCGATCGTGAATGACGTAACGCGCGTTGGTTACAGTCGCTTCTTCTGATTGGCTGTCGTACTCAATGCGGGATCCTCGAATCAAAATGCCGGGCTCTCGGAAAACAACGTTGCCACTGGCGGTAGCCGTTTCTCGAGCTCGGTCCGCGGTTACCCGATCGGCAGTGACCTGACGATAACCCTGTTTCAGCAAGACGTTTCCCTCGAATAGCAGCTCTCCCTCTGTCACCTCGGTATCATCCGCGTATACCTCAAGATCGGCTTCAGTGGGAGACTGATTGAGGTCAACGCCGGCGAGTGGATCGGCAAATCGACCACCGCACTGTCGGCATGCCCGGTCCTGCTCATTCAGTGGTATGACCCGCAGGGGCAGCCAATCCATATCCGCGATCACAGTTTCTTCGAGCAAGCGCTCGGCATTTAGCGGCGCGGAACCGAGTGCTGCTACAACGGCTAGTATCAGCAGTTTTGGACGCGCTATCGGTTGAGGAAGCTGTTGGCTCACAGGGGCTTAGGATTCACACGGAGGGATAGAAAGCTGGTTGGGCATCATAATCCAAGGCGCCTGCAGATGCGCGGACAATTTACCTGCTCACTACTGCCTTTTTTTGCTGCTTGGTGCGAGTAAAGCCGCCCAAGCGCGATACACTCAGGCAGGCTGAAACACTTGTTATGTCAGTGCGATTTAACTGACATGGAGGCGGTCACAGGAGCATCTGATTCCCACATGAGTCGTTACCCGGCAGGACTGAAAGAGTGGACAGCGAAGGCGTTACAGTGTGTGCCTTCCGAAATTGACTTTGAGCTCATCGCCGGTGATGCCAGCCCGCGCCGACACTATCGCGCCACCTCGTTAAAGGGACCAGCAATACTCAACTCCGGAGGGGAGACGCGAGAGATGCCATCTTTTGTTGCGATGGTGTCGCCAGCGTCGGAGAACAACGAAGCTTTCTTGAATGTTGGCGCCCAGCTGGCCAAAGCCGGTGTTCGCACCCCGACGGTGTGGGCGCAGTCACTCCGAAGAGGCTGGTTTTTGCTTGAGGATTTTGGCGATCAACAACTACTCTCTGCGCTAGCTTCATGCCCTGACTCTGCCGCTGCTCTTTACCAAAAGGCTTTTGATGCGCTGATGTGCCAGATCAGCCTGCCATGTGAACAGGCAGACGTCCCTCGCTATGATTCCTATCGGCTGAAAACCGAGATGGATGTTTTTCCAGAGTGGTTCCTATCGGGCTTGCTGGGCATTCAACCGGATCACCGCTCGCGTCAGTGCTGTGCGATGCTCACCGATTATTTGGTCAGTGCGTTCGCTGACCAGCCAACTGTGTGGGTGCATCGCGACTTTCACAGCCGCAATCTGATGCTGCTTGAGTCGAATGAATTGGGCGTGATTGATTTTCAGGATGCGGTCTTGGGACCGATCACTTACGACCCTGTTTCACTGCTAAAGGACTGCTACATTCGCTGGCCACGAGCGCAACAGCTGGAGTGGCTGGACGGTTATTTGATGCAGTTAAAAAGTGCGGGGGTTGGCGGGCCATCGGCGGACGTCCCCGCGCCATCGGCAGAACAGGCATTACGCCTGCAAGCCCTCGCGACAAGACTTAAGGAGGTGAGTCCGGCGCAATTTCAGCGTTGGTTTGATCTCACCGGTTTGCAACGCCACCTTCGGGTGCTCGGGGTTTTTTCCCGATTGCATCTGAGAGACCAAAAATCAACCTATTTGGCAGATTTGCCGCTGGTGGCCGAGTACGTGCGGGAGGCGCTCGCACTAACGGCTGGCTCACACAGAAGCGTGGCAGAATTTAGAGACTGGTTTGAATCGGATCTGATGCCGGTGATTAGCGAACAACCTTGGTACGAAGCGATTGACGCAGAGAGCTGCATTGTATGAAGGCGATGATCCTCGCCGCGGGAGAGGGCCGTCGGATGCGGCCACTGACAGACGTCAAGCCGAAACCACTACTCGAGGTAGCTGGCAGGCCACTGATCGAGCATCACATTTCGAAACTCAGTGCGGCGGGTTTCAGAGAAATTGTGGTCAACGTTTCTCATCTCGGCCAGCAGTTAGTTGATTTTCTTGGGGATGGTAGTCAGTGGCGGGTAGATATTGCGATCTCGGTAGAGCAGACTCCACTTGAAACAGCGGGCGGCATTATTCAGGCCCTGCCGCGTCTCGGTGATACACCGTTCTTGCTCGTCAATGGCGATGTGTTTACTGACTATCCCTTAGCTAAATTACGAGAGACAGCGCCCTTAGAGCGAGGTGCGCATCTCGTGTTGGTGCCGAACCCGAGGCATCACCCGCTGGGTGACTTCGCGTTGCAGGACGATCGCGTAGGTCAGTTACTGTCAATCGAAACAGGAGCAGGTGACCCGATGGTGGTTACCTACAGTGGCATTGGCGTTTACGATCCCGCACTTTTTGCCGACTCTGCGCCGGGCCGGCAACCTCTGAAACCTCTATTGGATGAGGCTATTGCGCGGGCGTCACTCTCCGGTGAGCTGTATGAGGGGACGTGGGAGGACGTCGGCACGCCCCAGCGCTTGACGGCACTAAACCAGAAATTTCCCTAGGATTCAGCCAACCAGTAAACTACGCGCTCTGGCGTCTCTGGAGAACCCACCCCGTGTCTGACTATCTGATTGCGCCTTCCATTTTGGCAGCCAACTTTGCGCGTTTGGGCGAAGAGGTTGATGCCGTGCTCGCGGCCGGCGCGGACATGGTGCATTTCGATGTCATGGACAATCACTATGTGCCTAATCTCACAGTAGGGCCTATGGTATGTCAGGCGCTACGTGATCACGGTGTGACCGCGCCGATCGATGTGCATCTGATGGTGCAGCCTGTCGATGCGTTGATTGAGATGTTTGCCCGGGCGGGGGCGACCTACATCACGTTTCATCCCGACGCTTCCCATCATGTAGACCGTTCTATCCAGTTGGTGCGCGATCTGGGGTGTAAGCCAGGGCTGGTGTTCAACCCCGCCGAGTCTCTCAATGCACTGGATTACGCCATCCAGAATATAGATATGGTGTTACTGATGTCGGTCAACCCGGGTTTCGGCGGGCAGGCTTTCATCCCGTCCACGTTAGAGAAGCTCAAAGCGGCGAGGGCGCTGATTGATGCCTCGGGCTGCGACATTCGGCTCGAGGTAGATGGTGGTGTTGGACCGGATAACATATGTGACGTCGCCGCTGCCGGTGCGGATACTTTTGTCGCGGGCTCCGCGATTTTCAAGGCACCGGACTACAAATCTGTGGTCGATCAGATGCGCGCTAATCTGGCGACCGTCGCCTGAGTGTCGCCACTGCCGTCACCCGATCCGGCTTTTCAGCAAACGGGCCGAAGGCTTCAATCGCATTCCTCTGGCGCGCACCGTGCTGGCCGATGCGGAAACTCCGCTCTCTGCGTATGCCAAGTTGGCTCAAGGTCCGCGCTCGTTCCTGTTTGAATCTGTAGAGGGAGGTGAGCGCTGGGGTCCGTACTCCATTATTGGCTTACCGGCAAAAACATGGCTAACCATTGAGGGTTATCGACTGAGCCTGTTCGAGGCGGGTAAGTGAGGCGGGCAGCGTAAGTATGACGGACAGCATGGTAATCGAAAGCTACTCCCATGCGATGCATATTGTGTCTACTGTCACTGGCCGCGCGAGAGACGGGATGTCCGCTGTCGACGTGCTGCTCGCTGCACTGCCTGCAGGAACGTTAGGTGGTGCCCCCAAAGTGCGAGATATGGAGATCATCGATGAGCTTGAACCGGTGTAGCGCGGTATTTATGGCGGCGTGGTTGGCTATCCTATCGTGGTCAGGGAACATGGATACTGCGATTGCGATCCGCACCGTAGTAGTGAAAGACGGCCAGGCCAATCTGCAGGCCGGTGCGGGTGTCGTTGCGGATTCAGTGCCCACCTCAGAATGGGAGGAAACCCTCAGTAAAGCACGTGCAATGATGCACGCTATCGCAATGTGCTCGGGGCGAGGAGGTATTGAGTGAGCGTTTCAGAAGTAGTGTCAGTCGGCCTATATCGACGCCAGTTATACGGCGGGCGATGAGGCACTAGTTTTTGACAATGTTGACGATCTCGAAGGACTGGGTCTGCGTCTGCCAGCGAAGCGTTACAGAGTAAACGCTACCGCCAACCTCAACCCCACGCACTGTAATGTAATCTGCGTAGCTTGATGCCAGAGACCAGTTCATATTAGGTGTGTTCTCTTTGCCGACAAAGAATGGTTCGAATCGCACAACGTCAAATGTAGCACTGCGCTCCACGCGATCTCCAAAGCCATCCGTCACAATGACCGAAATCGTGTGCTCACCGGCGCTCAGTGCATTATAACGGAAGGGCACAGAGAATCCGGACGTTGATGAACCCTCAATATAGGGGTACGCATAGCCCACATCATCCCGAGGGTCACCGTAGGGCACGTCAAAAGCATAGCGACCATCAACGTAGACTTCGATGCGCTCAACCTTTTCCTCTGAGAGCGCCCAGCCGCGGATCATTCCCACGCCGGTATACACTCCTTGATCCGCGGGTTGATCCAATTCGGCTCTAAGAGGCTCTACCACGGCGTCAAACTCGATGACGTACACCAATCTATTACCGGCTTCCAAATCATTCCACTGACCAATCTCGCCCAGATCATAGAAAGGCTCGGGCCAACCCGACAAACTCATGGCTAGCGCGTTTTCAGCACCGCCTGCATTGTCAGGCTGGATGCCCCAGTTGGTATAGCGTCCTTTCACGGGCGCTCCATTGAAGTCACCCTGCCAAAAAAGATCACCGTTGTTAGTCCAGGTCCACTGCCCCTCTCGCTCGGCATCCGACCCGCCCAACCAAACAAACGCGGCCTCGGATCTGTCATTGGGCATGCTATTCGCAAGTTGCGCGGGGCTTAGGCGGGAAATCACAGCCTCGAGAATGGCTTTGTTTTCAGAAGCTGAATCAACTCTTGCCAGATATCCCGGGTCGCCGGCTAGTGTCATCGCCTTTGCCGCAGCCGTGGCTTCGTTCCAGGTAGCAGGGAGCTCCACTAGCCTGTAGGTGTGTCCATCGTGCTCAAACACGAGGTCAGCGTGGGCCCCTGCAGGGAGCAGTGTCAGCATGGCGACTACAGAGACAGCCGTCGCGACCATCTTCGCAGACTTGTCGATGGTTCTCTTCATATAGAGAGCACCTTACAGGATGAAAAGGGCTGTGAAATTAGCATCGGCCGGCATTTACTCGCCAGCGCTTATTCCGTATATATTGACGCCGCACCGGTGCAGATTATTCCCGCAGCCATACTACTGGCCCTAAGTCATTGCGGTCTTTGCAATGTCGCTGTTCATTGCAGCCTAGCCCCTGGCCAGCTCGGTGCGTTACCAGTCATATAACGACGCTCAAAGTGAGCTTTTCCGCGAATTTCGGCGCATTTGTCCACTAATTTCTCGATCATTGTGCTGCAAGGCGCTTTTAGGATGCTTTTTGACCACACTTAGCGTAAAAAGTCCGCATAATTGCCGTTCTAAAGAGCGCATTCTGACCTCCCCGTGATTTTGATGATCGACAACTACGACTCCTTCACCTGGAATGTCGTCCAATACCTGTGGGAACTTGGTGCGGAAGTCGACGTGCAGCGTAATGACGCAGTCAGCCTGGCGGAAATTGAAGCGCGGGCGCCAAAGGGTATATGCATCTCGCCCGGCCCCTGCTCACCAAAGGAGGCAGGGATTTCCATGTCGGTGATCGAACACTTCGCCGGGAAAGTGCCGATTTTTGGCATCTGTCTCGGGCAGCAGAGCATTGGTGCCGTCTTTGGTGGTCAGATTGTACGCGCGCAAAAAGTGATGCACGGCAAGACCAGCCCGATCTATCACAACGGTGAAGGCGTGTTCGTAGATCTGCCCAGCCCATTCACTGCTACCCGCTATCACAGTCTCGTGGTCGACGCAGACTCGCTGCCCGACTGCCTCGAAGTCACTGCCTGGACAGAGGATGACAGCGGGAGCCAAGAGGAGATCATGGGGCTGCGTCACCGCGAGCTCGATATTGAGGGCGTGCAGTTTCATCCCGAGTCTATTCTCTCCGAACATGGCCACGTCATGTTGGATCAGTTTCTGGCACGATGTTCGTGAATCAATAATGGGCGCGCAAATATGACTCTGCAGCAGGCACTCGAGCAATGGGTGGAAGGGAGAGATATTTCCCGAGAGTCGATGCGCGCCGTTATGACGACGGTGATGACAGGCGAGGCATCTCAAGCACAGATTGGTGCGATTTTAGTAGCCCTACGCATGAAGGGCGAGACTATCGAAGAAATAGCTGGTGCCGCCGAGGTGATGCGCGAGTTAGTTACCCCTGTCTCTTTAGCCGGTGATCATGTGATAGATTTGGTGGGAACAGGGGGTGATGGTTCCAACCTGTTCAATGTGTCGACTGCAGCAACGTTTGTTGCCGCTGCAGCGGGCGCGCAGGTCGCTAAGCACGGCAACCGATCGGTCTCGAGCCGCAGCGGTTCATCCGATGTGCTAGTAACTCTGGGGGTGAACCTCGATGTGAGCCCCGAGCAGATCGCTGCCTGCGTTCAGGAAGTGGGCGTGGGCTTTATGTTTGCGCCGGCACATCACGGAGCCATGAAGCACGCCGTGGGCCCGCGACGTGAGCTCGGGCTGCGTACCCTATTTAACTTGCTGGGTCCGCTGACGAACCCCGCTGGGGTGAAACGGCAGGTGCTCGGCGTTTACGATGCGGCGCTCTGCGAACCCCTGGCCGAAGCCTTGGCCCGGTTAGGCAGTGAGCACGCCTTGGTCCTCCACAGCGACGACGGGCTCGATGAAATCTCTATCGCAGCTCCCACCCGGGGCTTTGAGCTGAGAGCAGGCGACATCTCGCCGATTGAGATTGACCCCGCGGCTTTGGGTCATGCTCACAGTAGCTTGGGCGGCTTGCAGGTAGAGACCGCTGCCGATTCTGCCAATCTGATTCGCGGCGCGCTGGCTGGAGACGACGATGCGGTCAAGGTTAAGGCGCGCGCCATCATTGCGCTGAATGCAGGCGCCGGGATTTATGTATCTGGTCTAGCTAACTCGCTTGCTTCAGGTATTGCTGTTGCCGAGCAAGCCATGGCGTCGGGCGCTGCGGTGCAAAAGCTTGAGGCGTTTGTGGCCTTCACGCAAGCGTTGGCTCAAGAGCAAGCCGGGGCATCTGGCTCATGACCACCAAACTTGCTGCGCCAACGGTGCTGAAAAAGATTTTTGACCGCAAAACCGAAGAGGTTGCTGAGCGCAAGCAGCAGCGGTCACTCGCGGAGCTCGAACAGCTGGCAGCCGAAGCGGATCTTGCGCGGGGTTTTCGCCGGGCACTCTCTGATCGCGTCGCGCAGGGCCAGCCGGCAGTCATTGCTGAGGTGAAAAAGGCGAGCCCGAGCAAAGGGGTGATCCGCGAGGCGTTTCATCCCGCCGAAATTGCCGCCAGCTATGAGGCGGGCGGTGCGGCCTGTTTATCGGTGCTGACTGACATCGATTTTTTTCAGGGGGCGGACGACGATCTGCAGGCCGCTCGCGGCGCTTGCTCACTACCGGTTCTTCGCAAGGACTTCACTTTGGACCCGTATCAGATTTGGGAGGCTAGGGCGCTGGGCGCTGACGCCATTCTGCTGATCGTCGCATGTCTAGAATTGCCGCATCTTAAAGATCTTCATGACTGCGCTCTAGAGGCGGGTCTCGATGTATTGGTAGAGGTCCACGACGAGGCCGAACTCGAAGAAGCGCTGACATTGGGCGGTGATCTCGTCGGCATCAATAACCGGGACCTCCACACTTTTGAGACCAGCCTGGACACGACCTGCCGGTTACTCGAGCGCATACCCGTCGAGGTGCAGGTAGTGACCGAGAGCGGATTCAGTTCCGCAGCACAGGTCTTGGAGATGCGCGGGCGTGGGGTGCACACCTTCCTGATTGGCGAAGCCTTTATGCGAGCGGAAGACCCCGGCGCTGCACTGGCGACTATGTTCACCGATGACTGATTTGGCAGCTATATCAATATCAGGCCCCTGCCGTGATCCTTAACTAACTTATCGGGCGCGCAGCCGCTCGTTGGTACTGGGTAGCCTTGATACTCGCAGGTGACGTTAAAGCAGCGCCTAAGATGATGCCGCGAAGTCATGCGCCTACGGTTAGTTACCTTAGGGCAGTTCTCCTATCCACAGCGGACCCGTGCCGTAATCCGTTTCCAGTTCTTGTGCGAAATCCTCAGCGCTGACTTTGGAGTCAAAGCCAGTCAACCTCACGCGGTTCAGGGTGATGCCTTCAGACGTCTGTATCTCCGTAACGGAGACGTCGTAACCAGAGTTCTGCAATCTGAGGACCCAGGTGTTGGAGGACTGCGAACTGGCGTAGGCGCCAATATTGATAAACCATCCGCCAATATCGGAAGGCGTCGATTCGCTACTTTCGTTGCGACCAGGCTCGTTTTCCTGCGCTGCTAAAGCGGTTGTCGGCACCGATGCCGCGACAGGTGCCTCGGTATCATCACTCTCCCCAGTCGCCTCTCCTGTTATAGACGATTTTCTAAGTTCGGACATTGCCGCATCGTAGTCTTGGTAAAGGGTGTTGAGTTGCAGTTTGAGGGCTGCATTCTCAACCTCCAGCTCGGGGACAGTTTTGGCGTCGAGCGCTGCTGATTCCTTCGTGCGAGCTAGGGCTTGTTCCAACTCGGTAATGCGAGCTTGCAGGGTGACACGTTCCTGGAACAGGTCCCAGCCTCCAAACCCTATCAGCACAAGTGCAATGCCGCCAAAGACTATGGGCCAGACTGCACGGGTTGGTGGCGCGGGACTTTCAGGCTTGGAGTCAGTGAGAAAGGCTTGTTCGTCTTCTTCGAAATCGTTTTCATCATCAGGCTTGGCCAGATCACCCTCGTAGTCGTCTTCCTCGGACTCATCCTCCTCCCAGCTGTCGTCCTCGTCATCCTCGTCGTAAAGATCCGATTCAGCACTTTTCTGGCCGGTGTTATCTGATTCATGGTCCTCTGAGGTTTTTTCTAGGATATCGCTCTGAGGGTTAATTGCTGCAGCCAAGCCGGTATCGACCAACCAGTCTGTTCCTGGCTCTGCGATATCATCAGTGTCGTCGTCTTCCTGCGCCGCTGAAAAGTCGTCGGCTTGGTCAGCGCTCGGCTCTTTTTCTACAAGCGGGTTATCTGCTGTGCCTCCAGTGTCATCTGTCGTTTCGGTTGCCTCTCCGGTCAGCTTCTCGTCAAGCGAGGCTTCTGATACCGAGTCCGCTTCGTCACGTTGATTCTCTTCTTCGTTGTTATTCATAGTGATGGCTCCCAAACATAGCTAGACCAACTCGTCGGTTAGTTCACAACCCCCGCGGCGGTGTGTTGCGCAACAGCTTGATCACCTTATGGCAGGATTGATGTGAGTATTATGAAAGTAGTGTTGCTGGCTGTTTCGGCATGGATTTCGCCGCTTTTGATGATCTTGTGGAGGCTAAAACATCTTGCTGATTAACGCTACTTAGATATTAGGTGACAGAAATGCACCCGGGCGGCAACCATTACAATCACTAGCTCTCGTGGAAAGAGGGATATTTGCGTGACTAATCTGCGTGAAGAATAAGTAACCAAAGACCATCTGCAGAGGCAGATAAAATAAGATGATGGCCCTCGAGCCAAGCTCATTTTGATCTCGCCGAGAGACTTTTCTAGTGAACCTAGATCCAGTACGTGGTTCGGGTCATCAACTGACTCGCCAGCGTCATCATATCCTTCACTGGGCGCGGGAACTCTTCGCCGCCGTGCTCCAGCGCTTCTGCGCCGTGGCGCTCTTCATCGTTGAGCATCTGCTGCAGAATCAATTGCGACTTGCGATCCTCATCGGGTAGGGCCTTCAGGTGCGCCCGCAGATGGTTGGCCACGCGCTCCTCGGTGGCGTGCACAAATCCCAGACTTACCTTGTCGCCCGCCATGGCGGTGGCGGCACCCAGTGCAAAAGAGGCAGCGTAAAACAGGGGATTCAGGCGACTGGGTTCGGCATCGAGTTCGGCTAATCGCTCCTCGCACCAGGCCAGATGGTCCGCTTCCTCCTGCGCGGCGCCGAGGAGCTTCTCTCGGGTGTTTTCCAAGCGGGCAGCCAGTGCCTGACCTTGGTAGAGGGCTTGAGCACAGACCTCTCCGGCATGGTTCACCCGCATCAAGCCCGCCGCATGCTTGCGCTCGCGTGCGCTGAGCGTGGGCTCGTCGTGGCCGACCGCCGGGGAGGGTCGCGATGCAGCTTCGGGCAGAAACGTGGACTCGCCCGCCAACTGTCTAAGCCGCTTGTCGACGCGACTCAACAGGCGGTCAATGCCGTTAAGGGATCGTCGTGATGAAGTGTGAGTGAGGTCAGTCATGGGCCAAGCTTAACGATCTATTGCCCGCCAACCAATATCCCGACGGCAGACCATGCCCTTCCAGCTGATCTGATCGACACCGACGTAGGCCGCCGCAATGGCATCGGCGATGGAATCACCCAGCGCGCTGATGCATAGCACGCGTCCGCCTTGCGTGACCACGCTATCACCCTTTTGCTGTGTGCCGGCATGGAACACTTTGGTTGTCGCCGGCCAATCTGCGTCCAGGCCTGTAATCTCGTAGCCCTTTTCATAGGAACCGGGGTAACCCCCTGCGGCCAACACCACGCCCACAGCGGGTCGCGGATCCCAGTCTGCAGTCATGTCGTCCAGTCGGCCGTCGAGGGCGGCAAGGCACAGTGTGCCCAGATCGCCTCTTAAGCGGTGCATGATGGGCTGTGTTTCGGGGTCGCCAAAGCGACAGTTGTACTCGATGACCGAGGGATTTCCATCCGAGTCGATCATAAGTCCGGCGTAGAGAAAGCCGGTATAGGGGTGTCCTTCCGCTGCCATGCCCTCTACGGTAGGCAGAATCACCCGCTCCATCACCTTGGCGAAGACGGCGTCAGTTACGACCTGCGCTGGGGAGTAGGCCCCCATGCCACCGGTATTAGGGCCGGTATCGCCCTCACCAATACGTTTGTGATCCTGAGAGGTGGCCATCGGCAGCACGTGCTCGCCGTCGACCATCACGATAAAGCTGGCCTCTTCGCCTTCGAGAAAGCCCTCCACGACAACCCGCGCACCCGCGTCACCAAACTTGTTATCGGCGAGCATGCCATGAATGGCCACCTCTGCTTCATGTAGGGTCATCGCCACAACCACCCCTTTCCCCGCGGCGAGGCCGTCGGCCTTGATTACAATCGGCGCGCCTTTCTCTCGAACATAGGCTAAAGCCGGCTCGATTTTGGTAAACACCGCAAAGGACGCGGTGGGGATGTCGTGCCGCGCGAGAAAATCCTTGGTAAAGGATTTACTGCCCTCCAATTGCGCGGCGCCAGCAGTGGGGCCAAAGCAGGGGAGATTAAGCTCGGCGAAGCGGTCTACGATGCCGGCAACCAATGGCGCCTCTGGACCGATGACGGTCAGTTCGCACCTCTGCTCTTGGGCAAATTGCGCGAGGCCTTCGATGTCCATGGGGTCGAGTGGCACATTCTCTAGTTTCGGTTCGAGAGCCGTGCCGGCGTTACCCGGTGCCACATACACTCTCTCGACCGTCTCCGGTTCGGCTAACTTCCACGCCAGCGCGTGCTCACGCCCGCCACTCCCCACAACCAGAATATTCATACGGCGGTCTCGCTTTGATTCACTGATCAGTGCCGGAAATGGCGCATGCCAGTAAACACCATCGCCATGCCCGCCTCGTTTGCCGCCGCGATCACCTCTTCGTCCCGCATGGATCCGCCGGGCTGAATTACTGCGGCGATCCCGCGCACCGCTGCATTGTCGATGCCATCCCGGAAAGGGAAGAAGGCGTCGGAGGCCATCACTGCGTTTTTCACTTCAAGCCCGGCGTGCTCTGCTTTGATCGCGGCGATGCGTGCAGAGTTCACCCGCGACATTTGACCGGCGCCCACGCCAATCGTGCGCTGGTTGGCGGCGTATATGATGGCATTGCTTTTCACGAACTTGGCCACTTTCCAGGCGAACAGTAAGTCGTCCCACTCGGCGTCGGTGGGTGCGCGCTTGGTGGCTACCTTGAGCTCGTCACGCGACACCATGCCGTCGTCTCGGTCCTGAACCAGCAGCCCACCGTTGACCCGTTTGAAGTCTCTGGCAGACGCGGGGGCAGCCCACGCGCCGGTGCGCAGTAAACGCACGTTTTCCTTCGCGGCAACGGCCGCGATGGCGTCCTCGGATATTTCAGGTGCGATGATCACCTCAACAAACTGGCGCTCGACAATCGCCGCCGCCGTGGCGCCATCCAGTTCGCGGTTAAACGCGATGATGCCGCCGAACGCCGACTCGGTATCCGTGTGGAAGGCGAGATCGTAGGCACCCATCAAATCCGGCGCGACTGCCACACCGCAGGGGTTGGCGTGCTTGACGATGACGCAGGCCGGTGCGTCGAAGCTCTTTACGCACTCCAGTGCGGCGTCGGTATCTGCGACGTTGTTATAGGAGAGCGACTTGCCCTGCAGCTGCTCGGCACCGCTGATGCCCACCTCGGTCTGTCGTGCCTCGCGATAAAAAGCGGCGCCCTGGTGGGGGTTTTCCCCGTAGCGCATCTCCTGCACCTTTTCGAGCTGCAGGTTGAAAGTCCGCGGGTAGTCCTCAGAGCCGCCCTCGACCAGGCAGCCAAAGTGATTGGCGATCATGCCGTCATAAGCGGCAGTGTGTTCGTAGGCGCGAATGGCAAGATCAAATCGTGTCGCCAGCGTGGTGTGGCCGTCATGGGATTCGAGCTCAGTGAGGATGCGATCGTAGTCGCCTGCCGATACCACAATGGCGACGTAGCGGTGGTTCTTCGCTGCCGCACGGACCATGGTGGGTCCGCCGATATCAATATTTTCCACCGCGTCTTCTAAGGTGCAGTCGGGGCGCGCGACGGTGGCCTCGAACGGATACAAATTCACTACCACCAGATCGATAGGCGGGATGTCGTGTGCGGACATCACTTCATCGTCGGTCCCGCGCCGGCCCATAATGCCGCCATGAATCTTGGGGTGCAGGGTTTTCACGCGACCATCCATCATCTCGGGAAATCCGGTGTGATCGGAGACTTCCGCCACGCTCAGTCCCTGTTCGCTTAGCAGCCGGTAAGTGCCACCTGTCGAGAGAATCTCGACGTTGCGCGCCGTCAGTGCGCGGGCGAAATCAACGATGCCGGTTTTATCTGAAACACTGATGAGGGCACGCCTCAGGGGGGCCAGTTCGGCTTCGCTCATAGTCTATCGTTTCCCTTTGCTCGTGGTTTTGCTGTTTGTAGGTGCTTTTCCCCTGCGGGCGGATCGCTTGGCCTTTGGCGGCTCTGATTCAGCCAGCAAGCCATGTTGTCGGAGTTTTTTCCGCAGGGTGCCCCGGTTCAGGCCCAGCATGGCCGCGGCATAACTTTGGTTGTACTGGGTGTAGTCCAATACGGCTTTAAAAAGTGGCTCCTCTACTTGATGCAGCACCATGTCATATAGTTCACTGCAGGGCTCTCCGTCAAGGGTCTCTAGGAAGTGGCTAATCGCCTCGCTCGCACTGTCTCGCAGAGGTGGCGGGCCTGAGGTTTTTTTTTTGCGACGCTTGGGTGCCGCGCTGTTTTTGGGTGGGTTCATGCGGCCACGGACATCTGAGGGCACATCTGAGAGGCGGGCGCGGTGGCGGACGGGGCTGACATCAATGCATCGGTCAGTTTCCTGAGACAGTCGACCTGCTCCTTAGCCGACTCAAGCCGATTGAAAGTCTGTCGCCAGGCGCGGGCGCCCTCCCTCGAGATTGCCTGCTGCGTGGTCAACGAGTCGAGTAGCCACGCCTGATGCTTGCGTGCGATGCGCGGCCCCAAATAATCCCCGTGAAAATCTTGCAGCCGCACAAGATGATCGCCTTGCAGACGGAGCTGTTCACTCAGCGCGGGAGTTCGCACACGCTCGTCCCCTGCCGCCAAGGCGGCTGCAATCGCACCGGGCAGCCAGAGTTGGCCCTGCGCTGCGCGACCAATCATGACGCCAGCGGCGCCCGTGAGCGTTAGGACTCTCTGCGCTTTCTGTGCAGAGTCAATGTCGCCGTT
>CACNSR010000006.1 GCA_902623175.1 Halieaceae bacterium | reverse complement strand
ACCGCGTCGCGCCACGCGAAAACCGGCTGCGTGTCAAACGACCATCGCACCTGTCTCGCGGCTAAGACGCTGGGTGAATCGCGGTCTGTTAGTGACGGGGGTTGCCCTAGTTAGCGCTGGGTTTTATCAAGGGGGGACCCATCTCAGTGCTCAGCAGGTGGAGCGGCTGACGATCAAGGGTGACGTCCAGCATATTGATATCGAGGCGATCCAGTCGCGGTTGGCACCCCGTGTCGCAGCGGGCTTTTTCGCCACGGATCTTACCGATCTGCGTCATGAGCTCGAATCGCTGTCCTGGGTGTACCGGGTCAATATTCGGCGACGCTGGCCGGCGGAATTTGAGGTGACGCTGACCGAGCAGAGGCCGCTTGCTCGCTGGGGAGAGGGCGGCTACCTCAACCATGAAGGTGAGTTTTTTGCGGCGAATCCAGACCCGCTCTACCAAGATCTGCCTTCACTCATTGGTCCGGATGGAGCCGAGGCATCTTTAGTGCGGCGCTACCAAACACTGACGGGGCTCCTGGAACCCACCGGGCTGCAAATCAGCGAGCTCTCACTAGACCCCCTGGGGCAGGTGGCTGTCCGGTTCGATAGCGGTCTGTCGCTCCTATTGGGAACGAAAGATATCTCCCACCGCGTGGCGCGATTCAAGCGGCTATGGGAGGAGGCGCTGCCCGCGCAGGCGGTGGCCAAAGTGGATCTGCGTTACGAGCACGGCGCTGCCGTGACATTCAGCGATGCGGAGCTGGCAATGCAGGGCGCGCAGAACAGGGGGGAAGGGTAATGGCTCAGCAAGAGACCAGGCAGATGATTGTTGGACTCGACATCGGCACCTCTAAGGTCGTCGCCGTGGTCGGCGAGATCGATCCCGATGGCGGCATGGAGGTAGTGGGTATCGGCTCCCACCCATCCAGAGGCATGAAAAAAGGTGTAGTGGTCAATATCGAATCCACGGTCAATGCGATACAGCGCGCTGTGGAAGAAGCCGAACTGATGGCGGGCTGTCAGATTCACTCCGTTTACGTGGGTATCGCCGGCAGTCACATTCGTTCGGTGAATTCCCATGGGATTGTGGCGATTCGCGACCAAGAGGTCTTTGAGCAAGACATTGATCGCGTTATCGACGCGGCACAGGCCGTGGCGATACCCGCCGACCAGAAGGTCTTACACGTTCTCCCGCAGGAGTACGTCATCGACAACCAGTCAGGTATTCGAGAGCCGCTCGGTATGTCAGGCGTACGCCTTGAAGCCAAGGTTCACCTCGTTACCTGTGCAGTAAATGCGGCACAGAACATCGAAAAGTGTATTGAGCGATGCGGACTGTCGGTCGACGGCATCATTTTGGAACAACTGGCGTCGAGCTACTCGGTAATCACAGAGGACGAGAGGGATCTAGGTGTTTGTCTGGTTGATGTAGGTGGTGGGACGTCCGATATCGCCATTTTTACGGACGGCTCGATACGCCATACCGGCGTCATTCCGATTGCTGGAGATCAGGTGACCAATGACATCGCCATGGCGCTCCGCACTCCGACTCAGCACGCAGAGGAGATCAAGATCCGCTACGCCTGCGCGCTGACCCAGCTGGCAGGCCCTGACGAGACGATTAAGGTGCCCAGTGTGGGCGATCGCCCGCCCAGAGATCTCTCTAGACAATCTCTCGCGGAGGTCGTGGAGCCTCGCTATGACGAATTGTTCACGCTCATCCAATCGGAGTTGAGACGCTCCGGCTACGAAGAATTAATACCCGCCGGCGTGGTGTTGACTGGCGGTACGTCAAAGATGGAAGGCGCGGTGGATCTCGCAGAGGAGATCTTCCACATGCCGGTCAGAGTGGGTGCACCGCAATATGCACGCGGCTTGCACGACATTATCCGTAACCCGATTTATGCAACGGCTGTAGGTCTGCTCCTTTATGGCGCGGAAGAGACCCGGGATGGTGCCCGAGTGCGGCGGGGAGTGGAGTCGGAGGGCATCAGTTTCGCAGGTCGCGTGAAAGAGTGGTTTGCGAGGCATTTTTAAATTTTCAGTACGACGAATTTTGGCAGAGCTCTGCGGTTTTGAGCTTTTTAAGAAGGGGAGAAAACGATGTTTGAACTAGTAGACAGTGCACCACAAAGTGCCGTGATCAAAGTGATCGGTGTCGGTGGCGGTGGCGGTAACGCCGTTCGTCACATGATCGATCATCAGGTCGACGGCGTGGATTTTATTTGCGCCAATACTGACGCGCAGGCCCTATCGGATATCAGTTCGAAGACGGTTCTGCAGTTAGGCGCAGGCATCACGAAAGGTCTCGGAGCCGGCGCCAATCCCGAGGTGGGAAGAGCGGCGGCTCTCGAAGATCGTGATCGGATTGCCGACGCCTTGCACGGAGCCGATATGGTGTTCGTGACGGCGGGCATGGGCGGTGGTACGGGGACGGGTGCTGCGCCGATCGTTGCCGAAGTGGCCAGAGAGCTTGGTATTCTCACCGTCGCAGTGGTCACCCGACCGTTTAGTTTCGAGGGAAAGAAGCGCCTAAATACAGCGGAAGAGGGGCTCTCGGAGATCGCGCAGCACTGCGATTCCCTGATCACGATTCCCAATGAGAAGCTGCTGGAGGTGTTGGGTTCCAACACCACACTGCTCGATGCCTTCAAAGAAGCGAACGACGTGTTGTTGGGCGCGGTGCAGGGTATTGCTGATCTGATTATCCGGCCCGGCCTAGTTAATGTTGACTTTGCGGACGTCCGTACGGTGATGTCAGAAATGGGATCCGCGATGATGGGCACGGGCAGCGCGAGCGGTGAAAGCCGCGCGAGAGAGGCCGCGGAGCGTGCGATTAATAGTCCGTTGCTGGATGACATTGATCTCAGTGGCGCACGCGGGATTCTGGTGAACATTACTGCCGGCCTTGACCTTTCCCTCGGCGAGTTCTCAGAGGTGGGCGCCACGATAGAGGACATCACCTCGGAGGACGCCACAGTGGTGGTTGGCACGGTGATTGACCCGGACATGACTGATAGCCTCAAGGTGACTGTGGTGGCGACTGGGCTTCGCAATGCCGAGGCGCGTCCGACCCTAACAACCGTGGAGCCTGCGGTGGCGCGTCCCGCAACATCGGGTGCCGACTACAAGGACTACGATCTGCCGCCCGGTAAGCGGCGTCAGGCTGCGGCGCCAGTGGATAGGCAGGCTGCTGTCAAATTAGACGACGATCTCGACGAGCAGCTATTCGATGTCCCCGCCTTTTTGCGACGTCAGGCCGACTGACACACTGTCAGATTGACGCGCTGTAAAGCCTCGATTGGCGTAAATAGTCGGGGCAGGAGAGCTGGATTGCGGTAACCGAGCCTAGTAATGTCCCCCCTGATTAGAGGGGATATATATGTTGCGGCAACGCACCCTGCGAGAGTCGATCAAGTCGACCGGTGTGGGGCTTCACTCCGGCAATAAGGTGGGAATGATGCTCTGTCCGGCACCAGTGGACACCGGCATCGTGTTTCGTCGTACCGACCTTAGTCCGGTTCGGGATATCCCCGCCCGGGCGGACTGGGTCGATGAGACGGATCTGTCCACCAGCCTGGGGTCAGGCGAGGCCAGAGTCACCACCGTAGAGCATCTGCTATCGGCGTTATGTGGTCTGGGTATCGATAACGCCTACATCGACATGGACTCGGCGGAAGTGCCCATCATGGATGGCTCCGCAGGACCCTTTGTTTACCTGCTGCAATCGGCCGGCATAGAAGAACAGCGAGAAGCCAAACGCTTTATTCGGGTGACTGATTCGATCACCGTCAGCGACGGTGATAAAACCGCAACACTTAAACCCTATGACGGCTTCAGAGTCACCTTTGCGATTGATTTTGATCATCCCGTATTCCGGGAACAGTCAGGGCGGGCCACACTGGACATCAGCGGCGAGGCGTTCGTGCGCGAGATCAGCCGCGCGAGAACCTTCGGCTTTGTCCACGAGTTCGAATATATGCGGTCACGCGGGCTGGCCCGCGGCGGCAGTGTGGATAACGCGATCGTCATTGATGACTATCGCATCCTCAATGATGGCGGCCTGCGCTACGACGACGAGTTTGTGAAGCACAAGATGCTGGATGCCATGGGTGATTTGTATTTGGCGGGGCATCAGCTCCTCGCCGAATACGAGGGCGTTAAGTCAGGTCATGCGCTCAACAATCGCTTGGTGCGCGCTTTATTTGATAACCCGCAGGGCTGGGAGTGGGTGACCTTTGAGGATGAGGCCGACGCGCCGCTCGACTGGGCCCTCCCGCAGGATCTGCAGTTAGCCTGAAGCGACGCCGCGGCACTCCGCTGCAAGCACCTCAGACCTGTACCTGCAGCGAAGAGGCTAACTACAATGCATCGGGACCAGCCCGTAAAGATGCCTTAAAGGCCTTTTAGGTGCCTGGCTTTGGTTCCCCTGACCCTCCGAAACTGGCATCATTCGTCATCTGACTAAAGCGATAGCATAACTTGAAATTAATCCTTCTTAACCGACACGCGGCGTCCCGGACCCTGGAGCTGGGGAAATGGTCGTTGGCGCTATTGTCGGCCTGCTTTATCGGTGCACCGTTGGGTTTGGTGGCGGTCAGCTATCAGCTGGGATTTGGTGAGGGCGTTGCCTCTGAACAGGCCACTCGCGTCTCTGCTCAGGAACAGGCGGCGATCGATCGCGCCGAATCGCTGGCGCAAATGGGGGTTGAAGCGCAATCCCGGCTCACCGCCATGACACGGCGTCTAGCGAGCCTGCAGGCACATGTGACACGTTTGGACGCATTGGGTAGCCATCTGACCGATCTGGCTGGGCTGGAAGCTGACGAGTTTGATTTTTCCGGACCACCTGCGCTGGGCGGCCCCGCGCTGCCGCTGAATGCGGCGCCACCGAACGTGTCGGACGTGAACACGCAATTTGCGGCCCTTGACGCGCTTTTCGAAAGACGCGAGGTGCAGTTTGATGTCCTCGCGGGCCTACTTTCTGCCGAGCAGCTCAGAGCAGAGGCAACGCCTGCGGGTCGACCGATTCGCTCAGGCTGGCAGTCGTCTCCGTATGGCAGCCGCATTGATCCCATCTCGGGTGAACGCGCCTGGCACGAAGGCGCCGATTTCGCCGGCCGCGGGGGCTCCGATATCTTGGCTGTTGCCAGTGGGGTGGTGAGTTGGAGCGGTTATAAGTCTGGTTACGGCACCATGGTCGAGGTCTCCCACGGGGATGGTCTCAGCACCCGCTACGCCCACAACCAGGAAAATCTGGTCGATGTGGGTGACTTGGTGCGTCGCGGCGACGTGATCGCCCTGATGGGGAGTTCAGGTCGCTCGACTGGCCCCCATGTGCATTTTGAAGTATTCAAGAACGGCCGCGCGGTCGACCCCGCTAGCTACGTTCGTCGCACCCGTCGCTGACAGGTGAATCCCGGCGCGCTCGCGCCACCCCATCAGGATTCCCTTGTGACACAACAGTGAGCTTTCTATGTTGATTTCTACCGTGAAAAAAATCTTCGGTACCCGTAACGATCGGGAGCTGAAACGGATGCGAAAAGTCGTCACCCGCATCAACGCGCTTGAAGAAGCGATGCAGGGTCTGGATGACAACGCCCTGCGCGCCAAAACAGACGAGTTTCGCTCGCGCCTTAATGAGGGCGAAAAACTCGATCAACTGCTCCCCGAGGCCTTTTCGGTGGTGCGCGAGGCGGGTGTGCGTGCCCTCGGAATGCGTCACTTCGACGTGCAGCTGATCGGCGGTATGACGCTCCACGACGGCAAGATCGCCGAGATGCGAACCGGTGAGGGTAAGACGTTGGTTGCCACGTTGCCGGCTTATTTGAACGCGCTACCCGATCACAGCGTTCATCTGGTGACCGTGAATGACTACCTCGCCGGGCGAGATGCCGCCTGGATGGGGCCGCTATATAAATTTCTAGGCCTGACTGTGGGTGTGGTGCGGTCCGGGCAGAGCGCCGAGGAGAAGAAAACGGCCTATAGCTGCGATGTGGTGTATGGCACTAACAATGAGTTTGGCTTCGATTATCTGCGGGACAACATGGCCTTCAGCATGGCCGAGAAGAGCCAGGGTAAATTGGCGTTTGCGATTGTCGACGAGGTCGACTCCATTCTGATCGACGAGGCACGCACACCCCTCATTATCTCGGGTGCGGTCGAGGACAGCTCCGAGCTATACAAGGCCATCAATCGATTGATCCCCAAGCTCACCCCCGAGGTCGAGGAGCAGGGGGGTGACTTCACGGTCGACGAAAAGCAGCGCAGCATTGAATTAACCGAGAACGGTCATGAGAAGGTAGAGGGCATGCTGATTGAGGCGGGTCTTTTGCAAGACGACGACTCGCTCTATGCTGCGACCAACCTTGGGCTATTGCACCATGTGCACTCGGGCCTCCGCGCGCACGTGCTGTTTCAGCGCGACGTGGAATACATCGTTCAAGAAGGTCAGGTGGTGCTGATTGACGAGCACACGGGTCGGACCATGCCGGGCCGGCGCTTGTCAGAAGGCCTGCATCAAGCTATTGAGGCCAAGGAGGGTGTCAAGATACAGAGTGAGAGCCAGACCTTGGCCTCTACCACCTTCCAGAACTTCTTTCGCATTTACGACAAGTTAGCCGGCATGACCGGGACCGCCGATACCGAGGCCTTTGAATTTCGCCAGATATACGGTCTGGACTGCGTGGTGATCCCGACCAATGTGCCTATGTGTCGGGATGATCTGAATGATCTGGTGTATCTGACTCGGGAAGAAAAGGTTGAAGCCATCATCGAGGATGTGCGCGCCTGTGTAGATAGTGGCGCGCCCGTGTTGGTGGGCACCGCGTCTGTAGAGACCTCCGAAGAACTCTCCCAGGCGTTTGAAAAGCAGAGGATTGATCACAAAGTGCTGAACGCCAAGTACCACGAACAAGAGGCGGAAATCATTGCCCAGGCCGGACGCCCCGGGGTGGTCACCATTGCCACCAACATGGCGGGCCGCGGCACGGATATTGTGCTAGGCGGCAACCTGGAGGCAGAGTTGGCGTCTCAGGGCGAGACGCTGGACGACGCAACCCGCGAGCGACTCACCGCTGACTGGCAGGCGCGTCACGATGCGGTCATCGAAGCTGGCGGTCTCCATATTCTCGGCACCGAGCGCCATGAATCCCGTCGCATCGATAACCAGCTGCGCGGACGTTCCGGTCGGCAGGGCGACCCCGGGGTTTCGCGTTTCTATCTCTCGCTCGAAGACAACCTGATGCGCATTTTTGCCTCCGATCGGGTCAAGAGCTTCATGCAGGCCCTCGGTATGGAGCGGGGTGAAGCCATTGAGCACCGCATGGTGACCAACGCCATCGAAAAAGCGCAGCGAAAAGTCGAAGGACGCAACTTTGACATTCGCAAGCAGCTACTTGAGTACGATGATGTCGCCAATGACCAGCGTCAGATTATTTATCGTCAGCGGGACGAACTGCTGTCCGATGATGAAATCGGAGAAACCATCACTGCGATTCGCGAGGACGTAGTGAATGACGTCGTTGACGGCTTTATCCCGCCGATGAGTGTGGAGGAGCAGTGGGACATACCTGGGCTCGAAAAACAGCTGGAAGCGGAGTTTGGGCTGAATCTGCCGGTGGCCCAGTGGCTCGATGAAGACGACACTCTTCATGAAGAGACCCTGCGCCAACGCATTGTCGGTAAGGTGCAGTCGGCTTATGACGAAAAAGCTGAGGGTATTGGCCCGGGCATGAGACAGCTTGAAAAGCAGATTATGCTGCAGGTGCTGGACACGCTCTGGAAAGAACACCTCCAAGTGATGGACCAACTCCGGCAAGGCATACACTTGCGGGCCTATGCCAACAAGAACCCCAAGCAAGAATATAAGCGCGAGTCCTTTGCGTTGTTTGAGAGCCTGCTGCAGCGTCTAAAGTACGAGGTGGTGCGCTTCCTGAGTAACGTGCAGGTTCAGCGGTCTGACGAGGCGGCGGCCATCGAGCAACAGCGCAGGGAGGCAGCAGCAAAGCAGAAAATGGCCTTTGAGCATGCCGATGCTGGATCGGCCGTGCCCGAAGCGGCAGAGGCGCCATCGCAGCCGGTGAGTCCGCGACCCGTTACCCGGGCGCAACCCAAGGTCGGGCGCAATGACCCCTGCCCCTGTGGTAGTGGCAAGAAGTACAAGCAATGTCACGGCGCACTGAGCTGATCACCGGCGCCCCGTCAGTATGCCCGCTACCTAGATCGGGAATGAGCCGATGAATACTGCGGTAGCGGGAGTAAAGCTGGGCGTTGCGCAAGCCGGCATCAAAAAGGTGGACCACGATGATCTCGTAGTCATCGCACTGGCCCCGGGTACCCGCACATCGGCGCTGTTTACGAAGAATGCGTTTCGCGCGGCTCCGGTACAGCTCGCCGAAACACATCTTGAGGTAGCCGAGACACAGCCGCGTTATCTGTTGATCAATACCGGTAATGCCAACGCCGGCACCGGCGAAACCGGTATCCAGTCAGCAAGCCAGTGTTGCGAAGCGCTGGCGCGGCTGACTGACACTGACGCCGGGGTAGTGTTGCCGTTCTCCACCGGTGTCATCGGCGAACCGTTGTCCGCCGAGCAGATCGGTGCTGCCCTGCCTGCGGCGCTTCATGATCTGCGTGACGCAGGTTGGGAGCGCGCCGCCGGCGCCATCTTGACCACTGATACCCGCGCCAAACTGCGGAGCGCTGCGGTTGAGCTAGACGGCCAATGCTGCACGATCACGGGTATCGCTAAGGGCGCTGGCATGATTTGTCCCAACATGGCGACCATGCTGGCCTTCGTAGCGACCGATGCCGGCATTGAAGCCCCGCTTCTGAATGAAATGCTCTTTGCGGCGGTAAAGGCGAGCTTCAATCGCATCACTGTCGACGGTGATACGTCGACTAACGATTCCGTCACCCTCTCAGCCACGGGGCAAAGTGGCGTCGAGATCACAGCAGGTTCTGAACAGGCCGAGCACTTTGCGCAGGCGCTGACGAGCCTGATGATTGAGCTGGCGCAAGATATTGTGCGTGACGGTGAGGGCGCGAGTAAGTTTGTCGAAATTCGCGTTACCGGCGGGGAGTCTGAAGCCGCTTGCGATCAGGTGGCGCGCACTGTAGCCCACTCCCCACTAGTGAAAACCGCGTTGTTCGCCTCGGATCCCAACTGGGGTCGTATTCTGGCGGCGATTGGTCGCGCCGGGCTTGAGGATCTTAATACTGACGCGGTGTCTATCCATCTCAACGGCGCGTTGATCGCCGAGCAGGGGGCGCGTGCTGCGTCCTATACCGAGGCAAAAGGTCAGGAGGCGATGGCGGCAGGGGATCTGGTGATCGACATTTCGCTTGATCGCGGTGACGCCGAGTCGGTGATCTGGACCACCGATCTCTCCTATGACTACGTCCGCATCAACGCCGAATACCGCACCTGATATGGCGCTCGTCACTGTCGCGGTCGGCATTCTGATCGACGGCGCGGGCAGGGTGCTGGTCACTCGCCGTGCACCCGATGCTCACCAGGGCAGTCTGTGGGAATTCCCCGGCGGCAAGGTGGAAGCGGACGAAACCCTGCTGGAAGCGCTGACCCGTGAGCTCAGGGAGGAGTTAGGTGTGTCGGTTGAGGCCGCTGAGGCACTCATGGTGCTCGAGCACGATTACGGTGATAAACAGGTGAGGTTGGACGTACATCGCGTCACCCGTTGGTCGGGTGAGCCCCGCGGTCTGGAGGGTCAGCCTCTGGCATGGCAACGACCCGCGCAACTCCGGCACTGGACTTTTCCAGCTGCCAACCGGCCAATCTTGGAGCGATTGCTCGCCGATTAATGCGCCGCTGCGCGCGCTAATAGCGTCTTGTGCAGTACCGCCGCTCGTTCATGGAGTGCGTCCAGCGAGGTGCTGTTATCGATCACGATGTCAGACCGCGCAATCCGCGTGTCCCGATCCAGTTGCGCTGCCATGATCTGCTCCACGAGCTGCGTGTCATTCTTATCTCTTGCCATCGTGCGCTCGATTTGCAGCGTTTCTGGCACGTCGACGACCACACTGACATCTACCATCTCCGACTGACCGCTTTCAAGCAACAGTGGGGAACTCAGCACGACATAGGGTGAGGCCGCCTCACTCATCTGTCGGGCCAGTTCGTCGCGAATACGGGGGTGGGTAATAACCTCCAGCGCTTTGCGCTGATTTTCATCGGCGAAGACCCGTTGGCGGAGCGCGGCGCGGTCGAGTTGCCCGTCGGGCATTAGATACTCCTGACCAAAGGTTTCGGCAATTTCGGCAAGCGCTGGTTGGCCTGGCTCAACAACGACACGCGCGGCGAGATCAGCATCGACGATGACAATGCCTTGTGTGGAGAGCCAGTCGGTCAGGGCGGTCTTGCCGCTACCGATCCCACCGGTAATGCCCACGCGCAACATGTCAGGGGCTCACGAGCTGTAGATAGTCAGCGATCAGCATGTCGCCAAAAAATAGGGTCAGGAGACCGGCCCCGGCCAGATAGGGGCCAAAGGGCATGGGGGTGTCGCGGCCCTGACCTCGCGCGATCAGGATCGCAATCCCGAGCGCTGCTCCGACAAAGGAGGACAATAGAATCATCAGTGGCACAGCCTGCCAGCCAAACCAGGCGCCGAGTGCGCCGAGCAGCTTGAAGTCGCCGTAGCCCATACCTTCTTTGCCCGTGAACAGTTTGAACAACCAGTAAACGCTCCACAGCGACCCGTAACCCAGTATCGCACCCATCACCGCAGAAGGGAGTGGGGTCCACACCGAAAACAGATTGACCCCCAAGCCTAGCCACAGCAGCGGCAAGGTCATGCTGTCGGGCAGGAGTTGGGTGTCCATATCGATCCCGGTCAGGGCGATCAGTACCCAGATTAAAACCAGCGCGCTCATGGCTTCTGGACCAAACCCAAACTGCCAGGCGGCCAAACCCGACAGTAACCCCGTTACCAGTTCTACAAAGGGATAGCGCGCCGAGATGCGCATGCCGCATTGCGCGCATTGACCTCGTAAAACAAGCCAGCTGATGACCGGTATATTTTGCCAAGGTTTGATCACAGCGCCACAATCTGGGCATTGAGAACCCGGATGAGACAGCGTCAGGCGGGGCTCGTCGGAGGGCGGCTGGTCGAGAAGCTCGCAGCACTCCCGCCGCCAGCTCTGCTCCATCATCTTGGGTAAACGCAGGATCACCACGTTGAGAAAGCTGCCTAAGATCAGCCCCAGCGCTACGCAGGTCAGGGTAAAGAAGAACGGGTTGTGAAAGGCCGTGAGCATGCTAGATCGAATCGTGCGGCAAGGTCAGATCACGGAGCCGAGCATAAAGATCGGCAGGTACGTAGCGATCATGAGTCCTCCAACGAACACGCCAAGAATTGACATGGTCAGCGGTTTCATCAGCTAGCTCAGGCTGTCCACCGCGATATAGACCGCCGCTTCATAGTAGTCGGCCGCTTTTCCCAGCATATCATCTTCCAGCTGGGTCGCGAGTTACCGCACTGCGGTGTGACGGGGAGGTGCGATGGGAATTAGGCTTCCGCTTTGTAGGCCAGCCGACGATTGTGCAGCACCGGTTCCGTGTAACCACTGGGCTGGGCTGTGCCCGCAAAAACGAGCTCGCAGGCCGCCTGAAAGGCCTGACTGGACTCCTGATTGGGCGCCATAGGCCGGTAATCCGGGTCCGCTTGGTTCTGCTCATCCACCACCGCGGCCATGCGGGTGAGGGTCTCGCGCACCTGCGCTTCTGACACCACACCGTGGTGCAGCCAGTTGGCGATGTGCTGACTCGAGATGCGCAGCGTGGCGCGGTCTTCCATCAGGCCCACGTTGTGGATGTCGGGTACTTTGGAGCAGCCCACACCGTGCTCGACCCAGCGCACGACGTAGCCGAGCATGCCCTGAGCGTTGTTATCCAACTCTTGCTGAATCTGCTCAGCTGACAGGTTTTCGCAATCACCCAGCGGTATGGTCAATAGCTCACCCAGTGTGCGGCGTGCTCGCCCTGCAAGCGTCTTTTGCGTGTCAGCCACCGAGACGCGGTGGTAGTGCGATACGTGCAGCGTGGCGGCAGTTGGGGAGGGTACCCACGCGCAGTTGGCGCCAGCCTCGGGGTGGCCCACTTTGACGTTGAGCATTTCGGCCATGAGATCCGGCATGGCCCACATGCCTTTGCCAATCTGTGCCTTGCCCTGCAGGCCGCAGGCCAGACCCACGTCGACGTTCCAGTCCTCGTAGGCGTTGATCCAGGTCTCTGACTTCATGGCGCTTTTGGCGGTGACGGCACCAGCCTCCATGCTGGTGTGAATCTCGTCGCCGGTGCGGTCAAGGAACCCGGTGTTAATGAACACCACGCGCTCACTCGCGCGGCGGATGCACTCCGCGAGGTTCACGGTAGTGCGACGTTCCTCGTCCATGATGCCGACCTTGAGGGTATTGCGAGCTAACCCGAACAGGTCCTCGATTTTTGAGAAAAGCTCGACGGTGAGACTCACTTCGTCCGGGCCATGCATCTTCGGCTTTACGATATACATGGAGCCCGCGCGCGAGTTTTTGAGCTCGCTATTTCCCTGTAAGTCGTGGAGCGAGCAAAAGGTGGTGAACAGCCCGTCCATAAACCCTTCGGGGATCTCCTCGCCTTGGGCATTAACAATGGCGGGGTTCGTCATCAGGTGGCCTACGTTACGCACGAACAGCAAGCTGCGCCCGGGCAGTGTAAGCGTACCCCCATCCGGGGTGGTGAAGCTCCGATCTGGATTCAGTCGTCGGGTCAGCGTGTCGCTACCTTTTTTGAACGTGTCGGTGAGGTTGCCCTTCATCAGGCCCAGCCAGTTGCGATACACCATCACCTTGTCTTCGGCATCCACTGCGGCAACCGAGTCCTCGCAATCCTGAATCGTGGTCAGCGCGGATTCAAGGCAGACGTCTTTCACACCCGCGGCATCGGTCTTGCCCACAGCGTGGCTACGGTCAATCTGGATTTCGATATGCAGGCCGTTGTGACAGAGCACCACACTCTCGGGCATATCGGCGTTACCGGTATAACCCACGAACTGGGAGGGGTCTGCCAGCGTTGCAGATTCGCCCGAGGCTTGCTGCACCGACAGCACGTCTGCTGAGAGCACATAGGCAGTGGCGTCAGCGTGACTGCCGCCCGTCAGTGGGCAATGGGTGTCGAGGAAATCCCTCGCCCAGGCGATCACGCGCTCGCCCCGAACTGGGTTGTAGGCGCCGCCACGCTCCGCGCCACTGTCCTCGGGTATCGCGTCGGTGCCGTATAGCGCGTCGTACAGACTGCCCCAGCGGGCGTTCGCAGCGTTGAGCGCATAGCGTGCATTCATCACCGGCACCACTAGCTGCGGGCCAGCGATCTGCGCAATCTCTGGGTCGACGTTGGCAGTGGTGATGCTGAAGGGAGCCGGCTCGGAGTGCAGGTAGCCGATCTCCCTTAGAAAAGCCTCGTAGGCGGCGGCATCGAACGCCTCGCCTGGGTGTTTACGGTGCCACTGGTCAATCTGTGTCTGCAGCGCATCCCGCTCCGCCAAGAGCCGCTGGTTCTCCGGACCGAGCGCAGCCCAAATATCGGCCACGCCTTGCCAGAAATGATCGGGATCAATGCCGGTGCCGGGCGCGATCTCGTTGATTAGCAATGCGTGAAGTGCCTCGTCGATGTGAAGGTCGGCACACTGGATTCGATTGGACATGGTTAATTTCCTGCTGTCGTGCGGTTTTCCAGAGCGCGGTTGGCGGCGCGCGCTATGTCCGGGGAGTTATGAGAGTGCCACTCTACTCAGTTACTACTATTGATGACAGTGATCCAGACGATAAACAGTATTCGCAGGGTTTATAGCTACCCGTCGACGTTACCCGGCAATGATCGGGCGATGCCAGTGATGAATTGCCTGACCCAGCGGTGAGGCGCATTGTTATGTAGCAGGGGACTCCAGACCATTTTGAGTTCCAGCGGCGGAATGGCGAAGGGTGCTTCCAGAATGACCACGCG
The DNA here is from genome assembly GCA_902623175.1 of Halieaceae bacterium. GTDB lineage: Bacteria > Pseudomonadota > Gammaproteobacteria > Pseudomonadales > Halieaceae > Luminiphilus. Next base: position 102,239 of record CACNSR010000006.1, on the reverse strand, counting down.
TGGGTGATCGTGCTTGAGGTGCGTCGCGCGTGTTGGTAGCGTCACAATCAGGTCGTTCTGCTCAGCTAAAGTCATCGCCGCCTGATAATGCCGGGTAAAAACGCGTATCTGCCGCTTCTCACCTTGCTCTGCGAGCGCAGCATCGACCCAGCCTAGTCGCTGCACGTCACCGGGGTCCACCCCCACGCCAACCCCCATACCAGTTTTGCTGACCCAGATGTGATCGGCACTTAGGTAGCTTTCCAGCGAAAAATCCTCAAGGATCGGATTATCGGCACTTATCAAGCAGGAGAAGCTGTCCTCCCATAGCGTGATCTGATGAAAAGACTGTGGCATTTGGTCAAAGCGGTTAATGACCAGATCGACCTTACCGCGCTCCACGTCCAGAAAACTCACGTCCGAGGGGTTCATGATATCGAGCGTGATACCAGGGGCGTGCTCGCGGAGCTGCATGAGCACCGCTGGAAAGAGCGTGGACTCGGCGTAGTCGCTGGCCATGATACGCACCACCATCTGCGCCTCGCTCGGCTCGAACTCGGTGGCGGGTTGCATGGCGCGATCGACCCCGAGAAGAATCTCCTTGACCAGCGGCTCCAGCTCCAGCGCCCGCTCGGTTGGGGTCATGCCCTCGGAGGTGCGCACCAGCAGTGGATCGTCAAACAGCACGCGCAAGCGTCGGAGTCCGTTACTCATGGCGGGTTGCGACAGCCCCAATTGATTCGCGGCCTGGGTCACATTCCGCTCGCGCAACAACACCTCCAGATAAACCAGCAGATTCAGATCAATTTGGTTGAGGTTTTTCATATAATGCTTGTGACGCCTGCCCGCCTTTATTCACGGGGTGAATTATAACTCCTTGGCCATATTTTTGCCGTATGGCTCCGGCGTGGCAGAAATGTGAGGCACCTGGACGGATGGCGCAATCAAACTCGCCCGCCAAAACGATTCCAAAACGAGGAAGACACGATGTATACGGCCCCCACGGATGACATGCAGTTTCTGATCGACGACGTGCTCGACGTCGGGACCGTGCTGGGTGATCTTCCGCATTACGCCGAATTGGGTGTGGGCAACGAACTGACCACCGCACTACTCGATGAAGCCGCCAAGTTTGCAGGCGATGTGGTTTCGCCACTACGACGGGTCGGTGATGCCCATCCAGCGCGTTGCAGTGACAGCGCGGTGACTATTCCGCCAGGCTATGGCGAAGCCATTCAGCAATTAGGGGCCGGCGGTTGGGTCGGTATGTCGGCACCGCAGGACCAGGGCGGTCAGGGCCTGCCCGAGTTGTATGGCACCGCTGCCTGTGAGATGTGGAACAGTGCCGACATGGCCTTTGCACTCGAGCCTTTCCTCAGCGCCGGTGCTGCGCTGGCCATCTCGGCCCACGCGAATGAGGCGCTGCAATCGACCTACTTGGAAAAGATCTATTCGGGTGAGTGGTCGGGCACCATGAACCTCACGGAATCCGGGGCTGGTTCTGATCTGGGTCCCATGAAAACCCGCGCTGAGCGCGAAGGCGATCACTACCGCATTTTTGGGCAGAAGATTTACATCACCTGGGGTGATCACGATGCGACCGACAACATCATCCACCTGGTTTTGGCGCGTCTTCCGGATGCACCCGAAGGCAGCCGCGGCATATCGCTATTTCTGGTGCCCAAGTTCATGGTGAATGAGGACGGCTCATTGGGCGAGCGCAACGACGCCTACCCGGTCTCTGTTGAGCACAAGCTGGGTATCCACGGCAGCCCCACCTGTGTCATGGCCTACGGCGACAACGGTGGTGCGATCGGTTACCTGGTGGGCGAGGAGAATCAGGGTCTGGCCTGCATGTTCACTATGATGAATGAGGCGCGCCTCAAGGTGGGTCTGCAGGGCCTTGGAGCGTCTGAGGGCGCCTACCAAAAGGCAGTGGCTTACGCGCGGGAGCGGGTTCAGGGCGGGGTGCCGATTATCGAGCACGCCGATGTAAAGCGCATGCTACTGACCATGCGCGCGCTCAATGAAGCCATGCGCGCGCTGGCGTACTCCGAGGCGGTGACCATGGACCTTGCCCACGCCGGGCCCGAGGAGACCCGCGAGGCGAGTCAGCGCCGCATTGATCTCATGATCCCGGTGATTAAAGGGTGGCTCACCGAGCTGGGGATGGAGGTGACCTCTCTGGGGGTTCAGGTGCACGGTGGCATGGGATACGTCGAGGAAACCGGCGCGGCGCAGTATTTACGCGATGTCCGCATTACACCGATCTACGAGGGCACCAATGGCATTCAGGCGGCTGACCTGCTGAACCGCAAGCTCGGTCGCGACGGTGGCGCCACCATGGAGGCCATGCAGGCCGAGATTCGTGAGGTTGCCGCCACGCTGCGGGGCCACAGTGACGAGCGGCTCTACAATATCGGAGCGCGTCTTGCGGAATCTCTGGCTGATCATGTGGAGACCACGCAGCGACTGCTCGCCACATTGGGCGATGACCGCTTCACCGCGCTGGGTGGCTCTTTCGATTACATGATGCAGACCGGCTACCTGTTCGGTGGCTGGCAGCTGGCGCGCGGCGCGTTGGTGGCGGCGAATTTGTCCGCCAGCGGCGAGCGGTTGGTTTTCTGTGATCGCAAAGTGACCACCGCGCAGTTCTACATGGAGCGTCTGCTGCCCCGCGCGCGCGCCCACGCGGGCGCCATCGACGCGCCGGGTGAGAGCCTGTCTGCGTTCTCCGATGACTGGTTCTGATCTGTTGGTCGCCTTCACAACCCCCGATTTATCGGACGCCCATCCTGCGGCACGACATCTGGGCTTTCAGTTTCGTGCGTTCGGCACCCGGGAGCGCTTCGCGGGCCCCGTTTCCACAATAGCCTGCCACGCTGACAACTCGCGGGTGGCTGAGGCAGTCGCTGAGTCGGGTAATGGTCGTGTGCTCTTGGTGGACGGGCAGGGCGCCCTGCATCGATCACTGCTGGGCGATCGTTTGGCTCAGCTCGCCTCGGATAATGGTTGGGCAGGGGTCGTGGTGATCGGCGCGATTCGCGATGTCGAGGTCATCGATGAGATCGATATCGGCGTGCAGGCGCTGGGCGTCTGCCCTGTCAAAACAGACAAGCAGGGAGTCGGTGATCGGGATATTCCGCTGATGTTACGTGAGGTGCCGGTCGCGCCTGGTGATTGGCTCTACGCGGATCGCAACGGCGTATTAATGAGCAGCGAACCTATCCACGGTTAGCGGTCAGTCAATCCGCATCGACAGATCCAATGCTTTGACATGTTTGGTGAGGGCGCCGATTGAGATGAAGTCGACGCCGGTCGCTGCGATGGCAACCAAGGTCTCATCGGTGACATTGCCCGACGCCTCGAGCTCTGCTCTGCCTGCGGTATGCGCCACGGCATCGCGGAGTGCTTCCAATGTAAAGTTATCCAGCATGATGCGGTCTGCACCCGCTGTGAGCGCCTGGTCTAATTCCACCTCGTTCTCTACCTCGATTTCTACTGGCTTGTCGGGTGCGACGTCTCTCGCTGTGGCGACGGCCTCGGCAATACCGCCCGTGGCCGAGATGTGATTCTCCTTTATCAGGAACGCATCAAACAAGCCGATGCGGTGGTTGTAGCAGCCCCCGCAGGTCACCGCATATTTCTGTGCCAGTCTCAGCCCAGGCACGGTCTTGCGGGTATCGAGCAGCTTTACCGCGGTGTGTGCGACGCGCGCAGCATAATGACCTGCGGTGGTTGCGGTGCCCGATAGCAGCTGAAGGAAGTTTAGCGCGGTGCGCTCTGCGGTCAGCAGTGCCCGGGCGGGTCCACTCAAAGTGCAAACGAGGCTGTCAGCCGTGATCGCCTCACCATCTTGGGCAGCCCATTTCACATGGCAACTGGGGTCAATCTGTTGAAAGGCCTCCAGCGCGAAGGCGGTCCCGCACAGGATCCCGTCTTCGCGGGTCACGATGCGCCCTCTAGCCCGGGCGTCAGCGTCGATGAGCTCCGCCGTGATATCACCGCCCGCAATGTCCTCAGCGAGCGACTGAGCAACGAGTTTGGCAATGTATTCAGCAGTGATCATGGCTGGCTGTGTTTCCAACGGCATTGTTTATAGGCAGGAGCCCTAGCGCTCGCCCTCCCAAGTCTGCGATAAGATTACCCCGTGACGACTACCACTGACCAATGGAAGATCACTGAGGGCTGGCTCGCAGGCGCCCGCCGCGTGCCATCTCCCAATTGTAACCCCCGGCCAGAGGGCGCGGTGACCGAACTGATCGTCCTACACGGCATCTCTCTACCGCCTGGCAAGTACGGCGGTCCCGAGATTGAGGCGCTGTTTACCAACACCCTCGACCCTGACGCGCATCCCTATTTTGCTGAAATCTCCGGCCTCGAGGTGTCAGCCCATTTTCTGGTTCGGCGCGCAGGCGAGGTGGTGCAGTTTGTCTCAACGGATGCACGGTCTTGGCACGCAGGTGTCTCCTGCTGGCAGGGGCGCGAGCAATGCAATGACTTCAGTATCGGTATCGAACTCGAAGGCTGTGATGATGAGGCGTACACCGATACTCAGTACGACGCCTTGAATCAGTTGTTGGCAGCCCTGACAAAGCAATACCCCGATATTCGGCACGATGCTATCGTTGGCCATAGCGACATTGCGCCCGGTCGTAAGACCGATCCAGGACCGGCATTTGACTGGTCCCGCGTCGTCGCCAGTCAGTCATAGCATTAAGGAGACAGCCGGGAGTGTCGTACCTCATATTCATCGTTGCGGTAGGCTTATTCGAGCTGTTGGGTGCCGGTGGGCCCTTGCACGGCGATCGGTGGTTTCACGCGCTAAGCCGTCGCGTCGATGCAGTTGAGCTCGATCTCTGGCCCTCGTTGATTTTGCGTGTTGGCGCGCCGTTGCTGGCGGGCGCGACGGTGTTTTGGATTCTGGAGGCCTTTCTGGGAGGCCTCGCGGAGGCGCTGGTAGGGACGGCGCTACTATATTTTTCGCTGGGCAGGGGAGATTACCCCACCGAGTTGCAGCGCTTTCTGGCTCGTGCCCGCGTCGGTGATGAGGAGGGAGCAGCTATGCTTCTGAGTGAATCCTCCGCTGACCGAGACCCGGGGGAAGCACTCGAGCAGCGCGCGTTGCGTGACTTCGCCTACCGCGGTTTCGCGAGATGGTTTCCACCCATGCTTTACTTCTGGTTGCTGGGGCCCTTCGGCGCGGCAGCCTATCGGCTGGTGGTGTTGGCCGATACTGACAGCGAAGGGCGCTTTGACGCCGCCCAGCGTTTGTTGGACTGGTTGCCATCTAGGGTCTTACTGCTCACCTTCTGTGTGCTGGGTGACTTCGAGCGGTCAAAGGGCCTGTTAGCGAGGGAGGCACTCGATACTGAGGTGACTGCCGAGACCCTTTTGGCGCAGGGTGTCACTCGCGCATGGCGTCTTAATGACAAGGAGTTGGATGAACCACAGAGCGTTGTAACGGCGGTAGAGACTGCGCAAAAGGCAATGAACCGAGCGACCGGTGTCTGGGTGGTCGTGGTCTCAGTGATCGCGCTCCTCTAAGAGCGCAGTAGCTTCGATTCCCGTTCTTTCACCGCCTCATACAACTCACTGAGTACCGGTGTTGCCGGCGGATTCGGTGTCAAACTCGACAGTAACCAGCCGACGATCGCATCAATCTCTGTGGGTGTGCCGCCCTCGAGATCCACGCGCATAGATGAGTGATTGGCGGCGGTGGTGTCGCAAACGGCGCGCACCTGAGTCGGGAGCGCCGAAGCAATCTCTCTGGCATCCGCACAAATGAGCACGCTCTGCACCTCCTCAATCACCTCCTCGGTGATCGCCAGCAACGGCGGCTGCATTAATTTGCCGTTGGTGACCCCATGAAGTGCAGTCAGTGGATTGATCACGGCATTGAGTGCGACCTTGGCGAGCAGTACCGAGCGAATATCGGTTTCCCATTCAAAATCGGGCACGCCCCGGCGCCAAGGCGACAGCCATGTTGGCGCCAAGCTCGCGTCCAGTGAGCCGAATTGAGTTCGACCTCCACCGGACACGATCAGCTCACCTTGCTTTGAACGCCGGCATCCGGACGTGGTGGACCCCATTACCAACTGCGCCTCGCCAATCAGGGGTGCGACAGCTTCGGCGAGGCCCATGCCGTTGCAGAGCAACACCACGACGCTGGTCGCGGACAGTCTAGGTGCTACCGCTTCGATCGCCGACTCGACTGCCCACGCTTTAGTGCAGACCAGTAAGTGTTCGATGGGTACCTGGCCAACTGCGAGGCTCTGCTGGGGGAATTGAAAGCGCTGCTCCTGCCCGCTCTTCAGGATCAGTTCCCGCGTTGGCTGCCCACCCTCTTTGGCCAACAGTGTGACGTTCGCGCCGCCTGATTGCAGTCGGCAGGCAAACAATCCGCCGATCGCGCCGACGCCGAGAACATGCCATCGCTCGCTCATCAGGACTGGCTCGACCCAAGCCACTCGGTAGGCGAGGGCGCTTCATCAATGGCAAAACAACACTGCCACAGCGCCGTCACCAACGCCGCGATCTGTTTGCCTGCCGTCATCAAATCGTCGTCTAATGTGTCGCCAAATACCCGCTGTATCGCGATGTCTCGCTCACTGTCAGGGAGCGCTTCACAAGCGATAGCGACATCAAAATAACGGCTCCCCATCGCCGCGTACTCCCAGTCAATCGCGATCAAATTATCGCTGCGAGTCATCAGATTACCGGGGGTCAGATCGTTGTGACAGAGGTAGAGGTTATCCGCCGCCAGTTTTGCCAGCGCTGTTTCAGCGTCAGCGGTTTCCATGGCGGCGCGCCACGGGTCCGCCAGGTGAGCGGGCAACTGCTTCAGGTTGTGCTCTATATCCGACGCGAGTGTTAGCTGGTGAGCGACGCTTGGCAGCGCATGGATCCGGCAGCAGAGTGTGCCGAGGGCCTCGCCCGACGTTGGCTGTGCCGCGGTGTCTGCGCGCTCGCAGATAACGGCCTGTTCTTTTTCATCAGCGTAAACGATGCGGGGTGCCAAGCCGTTTTGTGCTGCCAGAGACCAGACGGTCAGTTCCTGCGAGAAAGCCTCGTCAGTCAGGCGGGTGGATTGATGTCTGACCCGGCCGATGAGTTGGGGTGTGCTGAGAATGCCGTAAACGCTGTGGCCACTCCCGCGCGCCAACAGAGATCCCAGGCCCGGAGGACCATCGAGTGTTTTTGCCAGTCGCCAGTCCTGCCAATGATCTAGGCAGCGCCTTAGGACGTCTGCAGTTGCCATTTTGCACGCCAAGTCCGATAGCCCCAAGCTGCCAACAGAACGTACCCCGCGAACAACGCTGCTGTTAGGGAGAGATCCCGTGACAGATACAAGCCGATCGACGCGAGATCGATCGCAATCCAATACAGCCAGTTTTCCAGCAACTTGCGCGCCACCATCCAGGTGGCAAGCAGTGCAGACACGGTAGTGGCGGCGTCGACAAAGGGCGATGCGGCATCGGTCCATCGGTCCATGGCGCTGCCAATCAGCACACTGAGCAAGACAAGCGCGCTGCACGCCACCGTGTGTTGCTTCGGCAACCACGTGCGGATTGGTGTTTGGCTTTCATGGTCTTTATGTTGCCATGCAAACCACCCATAAACTGCCATAGCGATGTAAAACACCTGTAGCGCCGACTCCAGATACAGCCGAGCCTGCCAGAAAATCAGGATGTACAGGGAGGCGCTGGCTATGGCCGCAATCCAGCACAGGCGGCGTTGAAAGATAGCGAGGATAACGTAGATCAGTGCCAGAACGACGGCGCAAGCCTCTAAAACGCCCACCTCACCCCTCCGGACCGATATCCGCAAAGTGCTCCGGAATGAATTTGGCGACCAATATCTGGCGACCAAACTGGGCGTAGCTGGCGCGCAGGGCCTGCTGGATGGCGCTGAACACGGCATCATCCTCGCCACTGATTTGCGTGCTCATTGAGTTTGTGGTTGCGACCACATCCTGTCTTTTCAGCAACTCATCGATAAAGCCCAGTACTGCCGTCTTAAAATCCTCGCGCAGTGGATAGACGCTCAGTTCCGCAGTCATTTTCATTGCCGGCTCTCCGTCAGGTCATAGCTCAGGGACAGACCCACCATACGGGGTTCTCCATATTGCCGGTAGGGCTCCAGTGCATACTCCTTCCGCGGGTCATTGCCAAAAGTGCCGAAGCCCCTGACGAAGGTCGTCTCATCAAAGAGGTTGCGGCCCCAGAGCGCCCATCGCCATCGCCGCCACTGCCCCGACAGGCTGGCATTGAGCTGATGGGTCTCAGATGCTCGCACGTCGTGGCGGTCGGAGAAAAAATAGCTGTCGCTGCCCGCGACTTCGAGTTGCACCGATACCAGTGCCGAGGCCTGCCAGGTAAACCCTGCCGAGTATTGCCAGTCGGGCGCCTGCGGTTGGTCGCGCCCTGACAGATCAGCGCCGGTCGCCGTGATGTAGCGGTCAAACTGTGCGTCGAGCAGGCCGAGGGTCAGCTCTGCCATCATCCGCCGAATCGGCCGCCACTGCAGCTCCCATTCGAGCCCGCGATGTTCACTGGCCGCGGCGTTGTCGGTGTAGTCGATAAAGGCTGTACTGCCATCTGCCCGCGGAATCACCAGAGATCCCTTGGCCTGCTGGTCATCCCGATCCATCGTGAAAAGCGTCAGACGTGAACGCAAATCGAACTGTGTCCAGTCAAGCTGCCAGCCCAGCTCAAGGCTCACCAGCGTCTCCTCATCGAAGACCCCTAGCGCGGCGACGCTGTTTTGATTCTGCTCGGGCAGGGCTTCGATGCTGGCGAGCAGCCCGGCATTGGTACCGCCCGCTCTCGCGCCGCGCGCCAATGTTGCGTAGAGCTGGGCGTTGCTGTGGTACTGCCAAATCACACCGAGGCGACCGGTCCAATAGTTGTGGTCAAAGTCTTTTGCGACTCCCGCGCTGTCGCGATACTCGCTGTCTCGTTGCTCCAAGCGCGCGCCGATAAAGCCCGACAGTCGCTCGCTGAAGGTGCGATTAACCTGCCCGAAGACGGCCATTGTTTGGGTATCGATGTCACTGGAAAAGGGCTGTGGCAAATAGGTATATCGCCTGCTCAGGTCTTCCGATTCTTCACGTAGATAGGTGCCGATCACCCATTTTGTGCCATCGACCTCCGGCGCCTTTAGTCGCCACTCAAGGCTGTTCATTGACCGGTCACGCAGATATTCATCGTAGGAGCTGTACTCCCAACCCGGTGCAATGCCGGCGTAGCTCCAATCCTCGTCATAGCTATAGGTTGTATCGGTGCTGGCATGGCTCAGTTGCAGCGAGTTGTCCAAACCCAGCAGCATATTCTGCCAGTTCAGGCGTACGGCTTTTAGGGTCAAATCGTCCTCTCCGGGTTGATCAGAGAGGGTGGCGCGGGTGTTGTCGAGCGAGAACGCGTCATAGCCATTGTCAACGCGTGTGAGGTAGACAGCGGCCTCGATCGTGTGCGTGTCGCGCGTCCAGGTGAGGGTGCCCCGCGCGGTCAGCTCTTCCCGGGAATTGGTGTCGCTGCGATTTAGATAGTCATTGTCGACATACCCATCACTCTCGTAATGCTGCAACGAAATGCGGCCGTTCATGCTGTCGGTCAGATTCCCGCCCCATCGAGCACCGAGTCGATAGCCGCCCTCGTTTTCTATCCCGATTGAGAGGTCGCGAGCGTCCGAATCAGTGCCATTGCTTTGCACAGCGATCAGCCCGCCCAGTGCGTTGGCGCCCATCAGCGTGCCCTGTGGCCCGCGCAGGACCTCTACCTGGCGTACATCGAATAGCGTCAATGCGCCTCCAGCACCGCTAAGGTCGATGCCATCCAGCAGAATCCCCACTGAAGGATTGACCGGCTCCACAAACTGACTGCGCTCGCCAATACCGCGAATCTGAAAAAAGCGACTGCGCGAGGCACCCGAGGAGGCCGCCACGTTAGGCGCCAACGTAATCACGTCTTCAAGATGCGCAGCACCACGGCGTGACTGAGTCTGCTCGGTGATTATGGTGGCGCTGACGGGGGCGATGCCGGCGTTGAGTAGAGTGGCCGTCACAATAACCTCTTCGAGCGTCGATTCCGCCTCCTGAGCAAATGCAATGCCAGTCCATGCGAGCAGCGGCAGTAGGCAGGCAGTACCCCTTAGCAGGGCAGATTGGCCACCGCCCCATGGGTGCGGGCGCCGTTGTGATGGTGTCACTAAGAGATGATTCACGCGTTGTTGCTCCTCAAAGGTTTGGCGAGGGCACACAGCGTTTGGCGGGGTAATCGTCCGAACACCTGGTCCCTCCGCCGGTATGATCCGGATCAGGTTCAACGGGTTTACCGAGTCGGTATCTCAGGCAAAGGCCACCCCGCAGGTTTATTTAGTGTAGCACAGGCAACACCGAGGGCGTTTGCAAGCTGGTCAGGGTTTGCTGGACATAATGGCTGCTTATTTGGCAGTCTGTCACAGCGTTAATACGTGACCTTTGTTAAGATTAATTCTCATTAAGCGATATTCCTCGCTTGTCCGCGTATGAGGTGGAACCAGCAGGGTTTGGACGCTACGACGACAGTGAACACCATTGACCACGGCGCATGGAAAGCGCGATTCGAGGGCGCCTCGACCTGGATTCAGGATCGGGTGAGGGACCTTTGGCGCTCCTTGGCGCGCGACCCTGTGCGGCTCCAGCGTCTGCAGATGGGGCTCATTGTGTTGTTGGTGTTATGGTCACTCTCGAGTGTCAGCCAACTCATCTGGATCCCTTTTCGCGCTAACCCCATCGATGCTGCGCCGGCGCTGGCGCTGAATCCCCCTAAGTCTGCCGGCAGTCAACAGACGGCGGTGATTGATACCTCTGGTGTAATGGGTCTCGGCCTTTTCGGCGGGTCGCTGGAGGTGTTGGCTGACGCGAACAACGTCGTGCTGAACGAGTCCAGTCGCGACGGAATAGAGCAAAATGCGCAGGAAACCCGTCTGGCTCTCACGCTGACCGGTATCGTAGCGTCTACCGAGGACGGCACAGGCAGCGCGGTGATCAAGTCGGGTGCAGCAGAACGGGTCTATGCGGTGGGCGACGCGTTGCCGGCATCGGGCCAAGTGGTGCTGGCCAAGGTCATGCCTCAGCAGGTGGTGATCGACAATAACGGGACCTATGAGTTGATCAAGTTATATGAGGGCCCCGGTATTGCGATCCCGACCCGGGCCGCGCGACAACCTTCTCAACAGGCGGCGGTGTCTGCCCTGGGCTCTAGCTCAAGTGAGGGCAGCCCGGCTGCCAGCGCGGCCAAACAAACCGCACTGGCCAGTGAATATCGCCGTCAACTCTATGACAGCCCCGAATCGCTGGCATCCGTGTTGTCCGCGTCACCGGTCCGAGAAGGTGACCGCGTGGTCGGTTACCGCATTGCGCCCGGCGCTGATCGCGTCGCCTTCGATACCTTTGGATTCCGATCTGGTGACATTGTCACTGCAGTGAATGGTTTGGTGCTCAGTGATGCAAGTAATACCGTGAAGCTTTACCAGACTATGAAAGATGCCACACAAGCATCATTTGATATTGAAAGGGACGGTGGCACCGTGACGGTCAACGTTGATCTCGCCACCCCCTGACAGGATGACCGTGAACATTTCAGACATCACAGATTTGCTCAAGGACAGCATGCGCGCGATCGCCGTCACGGCGGCGCTGACGCTGAGTGCTGTCTCCGTGGCACAGGAATACACGGTCAACCTCAAGGACACCGAAATTCAGGAATTCATCAAGTTCGTGGCCGATGTGACCGGCACGACAATGGTGATAGACCCGAATGTGAAGGGGAAGGTCAGGGTGATCTCATCGAAGCCTGTGTCACAGGCCGAGCTCTATGATCTGTTCCTGTCCATTCTAGATGTGCAAGGCTATACCGCGGTGCGGAGCGGCCAGGTCATCCGCATTGTGCCTAGCAAAGACGCCCGTTCCTCTCCCGTTCCAATCATGGAGAACCAGAGTGCGGTAGGGAACGACGAATACGTCACGCAGGTCATTCGGCTCGATAATATCTCGGCGGCTAAACTGATTCCCGTCCTTCGCCCACTAGTGCCGCAGCAGGCGCATATGGCGGCGTATGCACCGAGTAACGCCATCATCATTTCCGATATTCGATCGAACATTGGCCGGATCGTTGACATTATCGAGCGCATGGACCGCTCGGCGATCCAGACCACCGAGATCATCCGCCTCAAGTACGGCGTGGCCGAAGACGTGGTCAGCATGTTGAATACCCTCGAGAAATCCCGGCAGGGTGAGGGTGCCGACGCAGACAAAGAGGCGGTGCTGGTGGCCGATAAGCGCACCAACAGCGTGGTGGTGACGGCAGACGAACTGACGGTAGATCGTATTCGTAAGTTGGTGGTGTACCTCGACACGCCGCTCGAGCAATCCGGTAACGTCCGCGTCATTTACCTTGAGTATGCTGACGCGACCGCGACCGCTGCAGTGCTGACCCGGGTGATGCAGAACATCTCTCGGTTGGAGGAAGGTGGCAGTAACAAACGCGCGAGCAGCGGTGAATCCACGATCGAGGCCGACGAGGGTACTAACAGTTTGATCATTACTGCTGACACCGACGAGATGGCGGCACTTGAGGCGGTGATTGCGCGGCTGGATATTCGTCGTGCCCAGGTGCTGATCGAGGCCATCATCGCAGAAATGACAATCACCGAAGGTCAGGAGCTAGGACTGCAGTGGTTATTCGCCAACGATAGCGGTGTGTTTGGCGGCAATGTCACCACGGATGAGGCCAGACGGCAGAGCGCGGCCAATCTGGCCGGCGCGCTGATCCCCAGTGATGGCTCAGAGGACATCGGCACAAGAGAAGTGGCCGCTTCACTGGCGACAATACCCGGAACGACACTTGGCTGGGGTGTGGTGGATGAATCCCTGACCATGGCCGCGATCCTTAATGCGCTGGAATCCCAGGGGAATTCCAATATCCTCTCTACGCCCAGTCTGCTCACTCTCGATAACGAGGAAGCCTACATTACGGTGGGTAGTGAGGTGCCATTTGTGACCGGCTCTTATACCAACACGGGCGTGGGGAATGGCGCGTCGAACCCGTTTCAGACCATCGAACGCCAGAGCGTGGGTGTGACCTTGAAGGTGACGCCACAAATCAACGATGGCAATGCCGTCGTGATGGATATTGTGCAGGAAGTCTCCACCCTTGCCCCCAGCCTCATCGCTTCCGATCTCATTACCAATGAGCGCAAGATTGAAACGATGGTGCTCGCCAACGACGGGAACATTGTGGTGCTGGGTGGTTTGGTCTCAGATGAAATTAAGGACAACAGCGAGGGTGTGCCGCTACTGTCCAGTATTCCTCTCTTGGGCAGATTGTTCCGCACTGATTCGGTTGAGGTGACGAAGCAAAACCTGCTGGTCTTCATTCGCCCCACCATCATTCGCGATGATGAAGATCTGGCGGGTGCCACTGCAGAAAAATATCGCTTTATCAGGGATCAGCAGATGGAGCGTCGCGAGCGTGGCCTAATGTTCGTTGATGACGGCAATCTGCCGGTATTACCAACCTGGGAAGAGCAGATTCAGCAGTTGCCAGAGGTGCCTGTCGACGACGCAGGGCAGGAGTGACCTCTCATGAGCGAGTCTGCACCGGATTCCTTGCCCGTAGCTGAATCAGCGAGCCCCGTCTTAACCTCAGGACTGCCCTTTGCTTTTGCCCAGAGCCGTAATGTGCTGCTTGAGCGCTCCGGTGCCGCATTGACCCTACATTATGTTCCGCCGCTGGCGACAGACGTACTATTAGAGGTGCGACGTCACGTAGGAGAGGTGTTTTCATTGGCGCCACTAGATGAGGACCAGTTCCGTCAGCGACTCACCGTGGCCTATCAGCGTACCCAAAACGAGGCGGCGCAGATGGCTGAGGACCTGTCCTCGGATATTGATCTATCGCGACTGGTGGAGGAGTTGCCCGACGTAGGTGACCTGATGGATGCCGACGACGATGCGCCAATTATCCGCCTGATCAATGCCATCCTATCTCAGGCTGTCAAAGAGCAGGCTTCTGATATCCATATCGAAACCTTTGAGGAGCGTCTCAGCGTCCGCTACCGCGTAGATGGCGTGCTGAGCGAGGTCCTCTCGCCCAAGCGAACGCTCGCGCCGCTATTGGTATCCCGACTGAAAGTGATGGCGAAGCTGGATATTGCCGAGAAGCGCGTGCCTCAGGATGGTCGTATCTCGGTGCGCATAGCGGGCCATGGCATCGATATTCGCATGTCGACCATACCGTCTGCCTACGGTGAGCGAGTGGTGTTGCGACTGCTTGATAAACAGGCCGGGCAGCTGAATCTCAGCGAGCTGCAGATGAATGAGCATGTCTACACCGCGTACCGTGGCGCCTTGGCCAGCCCCCATGGGATCATTCTGGTGACCGGTCCGACGGGCTCGGGTAAGACCACGACGCTTTATGCAGGGCTGTCCAGCATCAATGAGAGCTCGCGCAATATTCTGACGATTGAAGACCCGGTTGAATACATGCTGCCCGGTGTGGGGCAAACACAGGTCAATCCCAAGGTGGATATGACCTTCGCCCGAGGCTTGCGAGCCATTCTGCGACAGGATCCCGACGTCGTCATGGTGGGGGAGATCCGTGATCTCGAGACCGCTGAAATTGCCGTTCAGGCGTCACTGACCGGCCACCTGGTGTTGTCGACACTCCATACCAATACGGCGATCGGTGCCGTGACACGACTGCAGGACATGGGGGTCGAGCCATTCCTGCTCTCATCGAGTCTGCTGGCTGTGATGGCGCAGCGACTGGTGCGGCTCCTGTGTCTGGAATGTCGCGAGCCTTATCAACCGGGTGATGCCGAGCGGGAGCGACTCAGACTCACGGATGACAACGTGCAGCTCTATCGTGCCAGGGCCTGCGAGCACTGCAACATGACTGGGTATCGGGGCCGGACGGGCATATACGAACTGATCGAAATCGGCGAGGCACTCCGTGACGCGATTCACGGTGGCCAGGGCGAGCAGACGCTCTTGCACCTTGCCCGAGAACAGAGCCCCGGTATCGATGCCGATGGTCGCCAACGTATTATCAGTGGTGAGACCAGCCTAGAGGAAGTACTGCGGGTGACCGCGGTCAACTGATCAATGACGGCCTTTCGTTACAAGGCCCTCAACGATGAGGGCAAACTGGTCAAAGGCGTGCTGGAGGGCGACTCCGACCGCCAGGTGCGAGGGACGCTCAGGCAGCGGCATCTGCGACCGGTAGAAGTCGCAGAGGCCACGAACGCGGGTCAGACGGGTAAAGGCCGACGGTTGCCGTGGTTTGCCAAGCGTTTAGGCGCTGGAGATCTGGCGCTCCTGACGCGTCAATTGGCGACGCTAGTGGCCTCGGCACTGCCACTGGATGAGTGCCTGCAGGCAGTCGCCGATCAGAGTCGCAAGCCCGCGATTAAATCCATGATGCTGCAGGTCCGCTCGAAGGTGGCCGAGGGTCACACGCTGGCACACGCGCTGAATCAGTTCCCCCAAGCGTTCGGCGAGATGTACCGGGCGATGGTGAATGCGGGCGAGGAGGCGGGCCAGCTGGCGCCGGTGCTAGAGCAATTGGCGCATTACACAGAGACACGCCAGCACACGGCGCAAAAATTACAGATTGCGCTCATCTATCCGTTTGTACTGATTGCGGTGGCGGTGGCGGTGGTTTCGGCGCTAATGATATTCGTGGTCCCAGAGCTGGTGGGCATCTTTGCGCATTCCAAAAAGGCGCTGCCACCGCTTACGGTGGGATTGATCTGGGTCAGCGACTTCATGCGCGCTTATACGCTGTATTGCCTATTGTTGTTGGTCGCGGGGGTGATGTCGTCTCGACGCCTGCTGCAACACCCCGGTCGGCGCAAGCGCTGGCACCAGCTTTTGCTTCGCGTCCCCGGTCTGCGCGGGGTGCTGGTCGCGCTGGACAGTGCACGGTTCGCCTCGACGCTCAGTATTCTCATGGCGTCGGGCGTGCCCTTAATCCACGCCCTGCGCATTGCGGGTGCTGTGATGACGAATCTGGTGCTCCGCGAAGCCAGCGCCGCGGTATCCGTAGCGGTCCAAGAGGGCGCAGGTCTCAGCTGGGCGCTTTCTCAGGAGACATTTTTCCCACCGATGATGGTGCACATGGTGGCCTCGGGAGAAGCCAGTGGGGACCTGGAGACCATGTTGGAGCGCTCCGCGCTGAATCAGGAACGCGAACTGGAAATGACATTGGGCACTATCATGGGGTTATTCGAACCTGCGATGGTGGTCTTTATGGGAGGACTGGTGCTGACTATTGTGCTTGCCATTCTGCTCCCGATTTTTGATTTGAATACGATGGTGAGGTAAGCAGCCATGACGAAACAGAGCGGTTTTTCATTGATCGAAATTTTGGTCGTGCTGGTCATCATGGGGTTGTTGATCAGCGTGGTCGCGCCTACCGTGCTCAACAGTGCCGATGACGCCCGCATCCAAAAAGTGCAGGCTGACTTTAAGTCTATTGAGACGGCGTTGAAGATCTATCGGTTGGATAATTACGTCTATCCCACCACCGAGCAGGGGCTCGAGGCGCTGGTGACGCCCACCTCGCTGGAGCCCGAGCCGCGCAATTTCAAGCAGGGCGGTTATCTGGCCGAACTGCCAATGGATCCGTGGGGTCGGGCGTACCTGTACCTGTCGCCGGGGGAATATCGGGAGGCGGACATCTATTCGATGGGCGCCGACGGATTGCCAGGTGGGGAAGGCCAGAACGCCGATATTGGCAACTGGAATCAGACAAGCGGCTGAGCCCTGGGCGCTCGGACAAGGACGGTTCGATGAGGCTCACTGGTAGCCAAGGCGGTTTCACCCTGATTGAACTACTGGTCGCGGTATTTGTGATTGTGTTGCTGACCGGCGTGGTTAGTCTCAACGTGGGCCGGGGCGGCGCGGAGCTGGAGCTCGAGAGTGAAGTCCGCCACCTCGCTGGACTGCTGGCGTTTTCCAGCGCCGAGGCGGGCTTGTCTGCTGCTGACCATGGACTGTTCATTGCTCAGGAGAGTGACGTCGAAGCTCCGGGTTATGAGGGCATCTGGTTGAGACGATTTGAGCAGGGTTGGGCAGCGCCCCGCGGCAGCGCGGAGGTGTTCGAGCGGTTAGCGTTTTCGACTGGTTATGAGCTCCGGCTCGATCTGACGGGCCAACCCGAGGTCGAGCTCCTGTCCTATGACCCCGACCTGAATCCTTCGCCACAGATCGTTGCCTGGGCAGGTGGCGAGATGACACCGGGCTCACTGGAGTGGCTGGATCGACGGACTGGTGAGCTGCTGTACCGGTTGGAGTGGGATCTTTTAGGCCGAATGACGCTGATGCCCCGAGGCAGGGTCGATGCCGAGGACTGACCCCTTACGCGGCGAAACCACTCGTTCGTTTGCACCTAGGACGTTTCTCGGCTTCACCCTCGTCGAGGTCATGGTGGCGCTGGCGGTCGTGGCGGTTGCCCTGCCCGCGCTGCTGGTCACACTGTCGCAGCAGTTAGACGGATTACGCTACCTCGAGGACCGTACCCACGCACAGTGGGTCGCGGCCAATCGCCTGGCCGAGCTACGCTTGGTTGTTGGCGCAAAAGGCTCGCTGCAAACCGGGCGAATTTCGGGCATTGAGGAGTTGGCGGGACGCAGTTGGTATTGGTGGAGCGAGGGGATGGAGACGGAAGTCCCCGGTTTCTTCCGTTATGAAATTATGGTGTCCGACCGGGAGGATGGGGAGGCGTCACCCATTCATACCCTCGATGGTTACCTCGCCCAGGAGCGATCCAATGGCGCGCGGTAACGCACCTGCTCGGGGCTTCACGCTGGTAGAGGTCCTTATCGCCATGGCGATCACCACCTTGATTTCGGTGGTGGCCTATACCGGTTTATCTTCTGCGCTTTCCGGTGCGGAAAGCTTGCGCAGCGCGAGCGGGCGTGCCCACGACATTAATCAAACGTTGGCAATGTTGTCGCGAGATCTCCGTCAGGTCGTCAACCGACCCGTCGTCGATGAATTTGGTCAGGTGGTGCCAGCGCTTATGGGTGGCGAGATGGCGCGGGAGCCGCTAGCGCTCACCAGGGCCGGTTGGCATAACTCCACTGCTGCACCTCGCAGCACCCTGCAGCGGGTTCGCTGGTGGCTTGAAGATGAGCGCCTTTGGCGCGGCTATTTTCCTGTGCTCGATCGCACGGCGGGGACGGAACCCGTTGAAACCGCGATTTTGGAGGGCGTTAAGCGTTTTGAGCTCAGATTCTTATCCAGCTTATCGGCGGTGGAGAGTGACCGCAATGACGTCATTGACCGTCGCAATTGGCAGGACAGCTGGATCGCTGATTTGTCTCAACCGGGCCAAATGCCCTCTCCACCGGCTGCCGTAGAGGTGCTGATGGAGGTGGCCGGATTGGGAGAGCTGCGGAGGACCTATGTCTTACCCTCGCTGTAAATCTTCCCGGGCAGAGCGCGGCGCTGCGTTGGTCGTCGCAATGTTGATATTTGCCCTGGTGGCGGCGCTGATGGTTGGGTTGCAGCGAGATTTCACGCTGACCCTGCAGCGGGGAACGCATCAACTGTTTTCGGAGCAGGCGTGGGCCTATCTTATTGGCGCAGAAGAGCTGGCAGCGGTCGCACTGCAGGCAGACAGTCGCGCCGACGCCAGAGCCGAGGTCGCGGCGGACCACCTGGGAGAGGTCTGGGCGCAGCCTCCGACACCTTATCCGCTGGACGCTGGTGGCTGGATGAGTGGGCGGATCGAAGATCTGCAGGGGCGACTGAATCTCAATTTACTGGCAGAGGTGCAGTCCGGTGGACAGACGACCCCTGATGCCAACGAGACGAGTGACGCCAAGGATACGGCGGAAGACATGACAGCTAACAATCTGCCGCAGCAGACTGCGACGGCTCCTACCGATGACCCCACCAGGCGCTGGAACGCGACGCAGAAAATGCTCATCAGACTGCTACAGGCGTTGGGCGAAGCGTCGCTGCCTTTGGAAGAGGCGATGGCCCTGACCGAGGCGGTCACGGACTTCATTGATCGCGATGCCGAGCGCCGACTGAATGGCGCTGAAGAAGGGGATTACCGCTACGCGGATTACCCTTACCTACCGGCTAACCGGGCGCTCGCCAGCGTTAGCGAGCTGCGCGCTGTGCGAGGCATGACTGAGCCTGTCTATCGTGCGTTGGCCCCGCTGGTCACCGCGTGGCCAGACGCGAAAGGCCGGCTGAACATTCTCACCTGCCCTTTGCCTGTGTTGCGTAGTGTGAACGGCGATGGCCAGCTCTCTCCGTTGGCAGAGATCGAGGCCCAACGTCTCGATGAATTACGACGGGAAGGGGAGATCGGCACCGTCGCGGATCTGCTGGCAGATCCGGCGTTCGAGGGCCAATCCATGGGACAGCTTGAACCACTGCTGGATATCAGAAGTGATTGGTTTCTGCTGGATGCGACGGCGGAGTTAGTAGAGCGGGAGCGCCACTTGTTCAGTGTGCTACACCGCACAACTGATCGCACTGTTGCTGTTTTTCGGTCAGAGGGCGAGCTATGATGCTGCCACTGTCAGTCAATACTTCCTCGTTGACGCTGCGAATCTCCTACTGATGAACCCAGAGAATCTCAATGTGGTGCGGTGGCAGCAGGGACAGGGTTTTCTGCTGCGGCCCGGCCATGCGCCCCAGTCTCTGGGTGCTGGCGGGGTGAGCCTCCCAGAAAACACCTGTCTGGCATTACCGTCTGACATGGTCCGAAATCTCACCGTGTCGGTGGCGCCTGAAGAGGTGAAACACCTGCGACGCGCGCTCCCGTTTATGCTGGAAGAGTCGCTGCTCGAGGACGTTTCCGAGCTCCATTTTGCTCACGCCCCGCTGCGCGACGGTTTGCAGGCGGTGGGTGTCGTCAAGCGCGCCATTATCAATGAATGGATGGAGGAACTGCCCGAAACGCTCAAGGACTTACCGTGGATCACCGAGGCGCTGTGCCTGCCTTGGTCCGCGGGTCAGTGGACGCTGTTATTCGAATCCGATTCTGTGCTCGTGCGTTGGGCTGAGGCCGAGGGGACGCGAGTAGAGGCCGCGCTATTGCCCGCACTGTTGGAAAGTCTCGATTCAGAGCAGGTCGTGGTGGTGGCCTACGGGCAGGATGAAGCGGCTGCCAAAGCATCTATCCCGCCGCAGTTTCACGATCAGCTGCAGTGGCGTCAGGGGGGGCTCTCCGAGGCGCTATTATTAGCAGAACCTGGCCCGGCGGGCCCGGACCTGCGACAGGGAGAGTTTGCCCCGCAACTGCCGGTAAAGCGTTGGTGGGGCGTTTGGCAACAGGTTGCCGTCGCCTTGGGTGTGGCATTAATCCTGAAGACAGGGCTATCTGTTGCCGATTATCAGACACTGAAGGCTGAGGACCTGCAGCTGCGGCGGGCGATACAGAACAGCTATCGCCGCATCAATCCCAGAGGTGCGGTCGTGGACGTGGAAAAGCAGCTCAATCGCCAGCTGGCTGAGTTGGGCGCTGGTGCGCAGCACCGGGCATTCACCCCTGTCTTGGCGACGCTGCTAGGTGCGGTGGGTGCCGTCCCTGATATCACGTTGACCTCAGTCAATTTCAGCGGTGGCCGTGAGATTCGCGTCAATCTGTCAGCCCCCAACTTCCAATCCGTGGAGCAGGTCCGGGAGCAGCTGGGTCAGCGCTCGCTGCCCGCTAGCCTGGAGAGCTCCAATGCGCGCGGAGACAGCGTTGTGGCGAGACTGCGGGTGGAAACCTGATCATGCGTCAGTGGTTCGAATCGCTTCCCAGTCGAGATCAGATAGCGCTGATGGCGCTTGTCGCAGCCCTGGGGCTATGGATCTTTGTGCAGCTTATTTTTATCGAGCTTGATGGGCGTCGGGACCGTTTGACGCAGGGTAATCAGGCGCTGGCCGAAAAGCTGATTCGCGTCGACCTCAAGGTAGAGCAACTCGCCGCGTTGCGCGCAGGCGGCGGCGATCAGAAAGTCAATCTGACCCGCACTCTCAGTCAAGCCAGTGAAGCCAATGGCCTCGCTGTGAAGCGACTGCAACCTAATAGCCGAGGTGAGGTGCAAATTCGCTTTGAGGGCGTGGCCTTCGACAATCTGTTGCAGTTTCTTGAGCAGATAGAGGGCGTATCGGGCCTAGCCGTGCTGGACGCCTCGGTCAGCAGTGCGGGCCGCAGTGGCGGTGTGAATGCTACTTTCAGAGTGGCGGGTACCTGAAGTGAATTGGCTGATCCGACACCATCGCCTCCTAGCAGCCGCAGTGTTGTCGGTGCTCATGCTGTCGCAGATTCCCGCACGGGTTCTCACCGCATTTTTGCCCGCCACGCTCACGCTGTCTGGTCTCTCGGGAACGGTATGGTCGGGGCGGGCCATCAGAGCCTGGATCATGATCGATGGTCAGCCACTCATATTGGGACGCGTGCAATGGCAACTGCAGCCGTGGCGACTGGGTTGGGGCTCACCGCTGACCCTGACTAGCGAGTGGGGCGATCAGATATTTACCAGTCGAATGGGTATGGAGCTGTCGGGCCTCACGGTGCTTCGCGATGTCAGCTTTAACTTCGATACTAGCGCGTTGCGCGCGATGTTTCCGCTGTATCTGGGCGGCACATTGTCCGGTAGTTTTGATCGCATCGAGGTCAAGCAGGCGGCCGTGCGACGGGCGCGGGGCACCGTGTATCTTCAAAATGCCGTCTGGACAGCGAACAGCGGCTACATACCTCTGGGTGATTATCGTGTTGATGTTGTGGGTGACGCAGGATCAGCCCTGGGCATCGTGGGTGAGGTGGCCACCGAGAGCGGCGCGCTGGTGCTGAATGGCGATCTCAGCCTCTCGATAGACGCCTATGCGGCCAAGCTCAGTGCCACTGGCCCCGTGGCCAGAGACGACGGTTTTCGGCGGGCGGTATCGATCCTGGCGACGCCCACTGCCGAGGGCTTTGAAATTGTGTTGCAGGGCCAGTTATGAGGTTGTTACTGGATGCGACCTTACGTAGTTTTCGACACCGATAGATGACCAATACAGTGGCCAGCGAGACAGTTGCTGGCGGGGCAAGAAAAGGTAGGAGATTTCGATGACGGCAACGGGAAATGCGGTTTGGTCCAGCCGGTTCGCTTTCATTATGGCGTCGGTGGGCTTCGCTGTCGGTCTTGGCAATATCTGGCGTTTCCCGTACGTAACAGGCGAGAACGGTGGTAGCGCCTTCGTGGTGATCTACTTGTTGTGTGCTGTCGCGATTGGCATTCCCTGCCTGATGGCGGAACTGTTGGTCGGCCGGCGGGGTGGTGGCAGCCCGCCCACCTCAATGGCCGCTGTTGCCACTGAATCGGGCCGGAGCGATCGCTGGAAAGTCGTGGGCGGCTTGGGCGTGATCACTGCCTATACGATTGCGATTACCTATGCAGTGGTCGTGGGCTGGGTACTCTGGTACCTAGGCCGCGCGCTGCTCACAGGGTTTACTGATTTCGACGCGGCAGTCGCCGAAACTACCTTTGCCGGCCTGTTGGCGGACAACCAGTCCATGGTGATATGGACTCTGATCGGCAATGTGATCGTCGGCACCATCATCTATGCCGGTGTGACCGCCGGCATTGAGCGCGCTGTGACAATCATGATGCCGCTGATGTTCTCGTTACTGGTGGGGCTGAGTGTCTACAACTATTTTGCCGGCGGCTTTATCGAGACACTAAAGTGGTTGTTCACGCCAGATTTCAGCAAGGTCACCGGCGCTACCTTTCTCGCGGCAGTGGGACAGGCTTTTTTCTCCATTGGCGTGGGCATGGGCGGCATGATGACCTACGGCGCTTACCTGCCGAAAGATTTCTCCATTGCTCGCGGGGCCGGCACGATTGTGTTGGCGGATACTTTCATCGCGCTGCTGGCCGGTTTCGTTGTCTTCCCCGCGGTCTTCCATTTCGGTCTCGATATGGCGAGCGGTCCGGGACTCATTTTTCAGACTTTGCCGGTGGCATTTTCGCAAATGCCCGGTGGCGCAGTATTTGCCGTGCTGTTCTTCGTGATGTTGGCGGTGGCTGGTGTGACGTCGATGGTGGGTCTTTTGGAGAGCGTGACCAGCTGGACCAAAGAGAAACTGGGTACCACCCGGCAACGCAGCACGATTTTAGTGGTGGGTTCAGTGACCTGTCTGAGTGTGATTTCAGTGCTCAGCTACAACACCTGGGAGGACTACCGTCTGCTTGGCATGAACTTCAATGAATTCACCGAAGCACTCTACGACAAGCTTTTCCTGCCGATGGCGGGTTTGCTGGTAGCCCTCTTCACCGGCTGGTTTATGCATCCGGACCACAGCGCAGATGAGCTGCGGGACGATACTCAGTGGTATGGACCCTGGCGCGGGCTCACCCGATTAATCGTTGTGCCGGCAGTGGCCGTGATTCTCGTTACCGGATTGATCTGACCATTATGCTCGTGACTATCACGGACTGGCTCTGGTCCTATGTCCTGATCGGTGCGCTGCTGATCGTGGGGGTGCGGTTCACGATTGGTTCCCGGTATGTGCAGATCCGTTTGTTTCGCCGCAGTCTGGCGGTGTTGTCGGATATCGAATGGCGGGGCTCAGAGCGGGGTATTTCGAGTTTTCAGGCCTTGGCGGTCAGCGTCGCTGGCCGGGTAGGCGGCGGCAATATTGCGGGTGTCGCGGTCGCGATTACGCTGGGCGGCCCGGGTGCACTGTTCTGGATGTGGCTGATCGCCTTGTTGGGCATGTCGACCAGTCTGTTCGAATGTGCGCTAGCGCAGCTGTATAAGCGACGCCACGGCGAGGAGACATTTCGCGGGGGACCTGCCTATGTCATGCGCTATGGTCTGGGTTGGCGAGTGCTCCCAATGATCTACAGCGTACTGCTATTGGTGACCATCGGTTTTGGCTTCAATGCGGTACAGAGTTACGTTTTGACAACCTCGATTGAATCCGCCTTCGGCGTGCCCGCCCTGACCAGCGGGCTAGTGATGACGGCGATCATGGCGGTCATCCTGTTCGGCGGGATTGGACGCCTTGCGCTGGTCTCCCAAATTGTTGTGCCGGCGATGGTGGCGGGCTACCTCATGCTAGCGCTGGTGGTTCTGGCGCTAAACGTGGGGGAGATTCCCGGCGCGCTGTGGCTGATCGTCTCGTCAGCCTTTGGTTTGGAACAGGCGGTAGGTGGTGGCGTCGCCGCTGCTATCGCGCAAGGTGCGCGTCGTGGCTTGTTCTCCAATGAGGCGGGGCTCGGTACCGTGCCCAATGTCGCCGCCGCCGCAGACGTGCCCCATCCAATGTCTCAAGGGCTGGTCCAATCCTTTAGCGTGTTTATCGATACGATCATTTTGTGCACCGCGACCGCGCTGATCATCCTGATGTCATCCACTTATAGTGCCGATTCAGCGCAAATGCAGGGTGTGGTCATGACCCAAATGGCGGTGGCGGAACATATAGGCCCTTGGGCGGAGCCTCTGGTCAGCCTAGCGGTGGTGCTATTCGCCGCCACTACGATCGCTTACAACAGTTTCTTGGGTGAGAACAGCATAGCCTACTTCGAGCGATTGGGGCCGAGAGCTATCCCGGTGTTCCGGGTGGCTGTGCTGACTGTGATCGCGTGGGCATCGGTTCAGGATCTCGGCACGGTGTTCGGCTTCGCCGATCTCACCATGGCGCTATTGGCGCTTACCAACCTGCTGGCGCTCTGGGCGTTGTACCCCGTCGCCCAGTCACTCCTAGCGCATTTTGAGTTGCAAGTGGACGCGGGGCAGCCGCCGCGGTTCAGCCGCGATCAGCTACCGCGCGAGACGTTGGACCCCGCCAGTTGGCCGCAGCACCTCTCTGACTGACCCAACTACTGGACCTCGGATAATTCCACGCTGAACCGTTTCTCCTCACCCTCTCGGATGGTGACAATATCGATGGTGTCGCCGACGCGGTGCTTTTCCATGGCTGAGAGAAACTCATCGTTGTTCGCCACCCGCTCACCGTCGATCTTGGTAATGACGTCACCGAGGATGATCTCGCTCCGCGAACCTCGTCTCGCGCCCACCATGCCAGCCGTCTCTGCGGGAAAGCCCCTATAGGTTCGGACGATGGGCACTCCCTCAACCCGGTAGCGGCGCAACCAGCGATCGGAAGCGAGCTCGACACCCAGCACGGGCCGCATGATCTTGCCGAAGGCGATCAACTGGGGCACAACCTCAATCACGGTGTTAACGGGTATGGCAAACCCGATTCCCGCACTGCCACCACTCGGCGAATAGATGGCGGTATTCACACCGACCAATTGCCCGAGGGAATTAAGTAGTGGCCCGCCTGAGTTACCGGGATTGATTGCGGCGTCTGTCTGAATTACCCCGCGGATGGTGCGGTTGCTGGGAGACTGTATTTCGCGGTCCAGAGCGCTGACGACGCCGACGGTAAGGGTGGTATCGAGCCCGAACGGATTGCCGATGGCCATGACTTTTCGCCCGACCGATAGCTCAGATGAATTGCCCAACGGTAGCTCGGTCAGGTTGGTGGACGGATCCATTAATCGGAGCACCGCCAGATCTCTCTCGGGCGCCAGGCCCACGACTTCGGCTTGAAAGGATTGTTCGTCTGCGAGGGTGATGGCCAGTCGATCCGCACCTGCCACCACATGGTAGTTCGTGACAACCAGTCCGGCTTCTGCGTCCCAAACGAAGCCGGAGCCTGCGCCCCGCGGAATTTCCATGACGTTGCGGGTAAAGCGTTGCCGGCGAAGCTCACTTGAGGTCACAAAAACCACCGCCGGGCTGGCGCGTTGAAAGACCTCTGTAGTGTTGGCTTCGTCGTCAGTGGAAAAGCTCAGATAGTCGGGTGCTTCCTGAGCTGACAGTGACCAGGGCTGCCACGGCAGGAGGGCGGCCACGAGGCATGCTATCCGGAGCCAGCCCTCTCTCATGCGTTTAGCAGCGCGTTATTGCGATTCCAGCCTGTCGCTAAGGCTTTGGCCGCATCCGAGGAGAAGATGCCGACTTCCGGCATGCCGATACCGGCGTCGTCCGCCAGCGATTTCACCGTGTCGAATAGCCACTGCTCTACCCGATTACGGGGGGCTTCGATTAGCTGGGTGCCGGAGCGGCGCTTGGCCATGAACTTGCACAGCAGCAATGAGAGCAGTGAGCCGCTCATGCCGAACAAGCCACAGAGGATCAGCAGGCTAATCAGGTTCAGGTCGACGCCGTTATTTGCGAGGACGCCCTCCAGCCCCAGCAAGTTGAAGATGACGCTGATAAGCATTAGGACCGCTAGATTGGTCGCCAGAAATAACAGAATTCTCATCGCGTGGGCTCTAGAAAAAACACTGCGTGATTACTCATCAGTGGGGTCGTCTTCATCATTTTCAAGGTTGTCGCCCTTATCGGGTTTGGGCACGGGTAGCTCGCTGATTTTCAGGTTCTTGGGGAGCTGATCTTCGGTGTCGGTCAGCATTACTTCGCCCCGAAGAGCCGTGTCTTGAGAGCCCAGCTCGAAAAGGGTGTTCACGGCTTCATCTTTGTAAGTCCAGCAGGCGACCTGCGCAGCGCGCTCTCCCTTGGTCCAACAGCCCGACTTCCCCCAGTAATGGCCCAACTGGTTGCGGATGACAAACGCACCGCTCATGGTCTTCCTCCTTTTTGCATAACTCAGGCCTTGCCGAATACCAACCGGGCAGCCTATGACCGCTCAATCGATCAAAAAATCCTTGGCTTCGTTAATTTTCGCTGCCAGGTAGTCATTTCCCCCGCGATCCGGGTGCAACCTCTGAATCAGTGCGCGATGTGCCGCGACGATATCCTCGTCACTCGCCTCCTCTCCGAGGCCGAGTACGGCAAGGGCCTCCGCCCGTGTCAGCCCTGTCGCGTTGGCAGCGCCCGTATTGGCGTTATGCTCGGTATGACCGGCTTCATCAGGGAATCTCTGCTCGATATAGCTGGCCAATAGCTGCGCGGAGTCGGCATCTTCTCTTTGGCAGAACGCCATCAATTCGTCGAGTTGTTCGCGGTTGAGTTCCTCAAGCAGCCAGTCCCGGTAGGTGCCGTCAAGCACCACGCCACTCAGATCGCCGCTGTCATGATCGAGTGTCATTTTCAGGATGCGCGACGACACCTGAGATTGTTTTCCCGCTGCGTTGGTGTTTTGACCGCGCAAGCTCCCCAGCATGGGAAGAACGCGAATGAGTAGGGGCAACATTTGCCGGGCAAGCACCAGTGCGCCAGTCAGTGCTGCACCGATCCAGTGCATTTTGCCCATGAGGGTCAGAATGATCACCCCGACAACGGCGCTACCGAGAACAATCTGCAGGTACGCGCCGCGCCGTTTGTGAGGCGGTTGCCGCTGGGCACGCCGGATCAAAACGATCAGGGTCAGGGCGACGGCGAGGAGCAGAATCATTCTTGGCACGTGACTAAGGGTTCCTGTCTGATGGGGCTACTAGGCTGCGCATCTATAATGATATCGGTTTTGGTGCCGCGCTACGGTCCTTTTTCTAATTGCTCGAGCAGCAGTCGATCGCCTTCAGCGCCGCTGTCCTGGAGCGCTTTCAGTCCGCCGCGTGCGAAACGCGCGACGGCGCTCAAAAGGTGCCGCAAACGGTCTGCACTGCTGGCATCAAACGGTACGGTGGCGCCGCCACTAACCTGAGCCATCCGCTCGAAGACGGCGCGGGTGGTGGCGTCGTTACCTTCCTGAAACAGAAACAGCGGCATTTTTTTGATGCCGCACTGCCCGGCAAGTGATAGCAGTGGCTCTGGTGCTTCTTCGCAGGCATCACCGACGAAGATGAGTGCGCGAATGGGCTGCGATACAGAGCCCGCGTCCAGTGCATGTCGCAGCACTCTGCCTATCTGTGTGATGCCGGCTTCGCAGCTCACGCCGCTCATCTGGTCAAGTAGTGCGCCCGATTCGGTGAGCCAGTGACTTGAGTGGAATCTGGCCATGCCGCGGTAGTAGCAGAGCTGCACCGCCAACGAGGTGGTCTCTGCAGCGGCGCTAAACAGTTCGCCGTGCAATGCTCTCGCCTGAGCCCAAGTCGGCTCGCGGCTTGCGGTGGCGTCGAGGGCAAAGAGCAGGCGCGCTTGGCGCTGCGTGACCGACTGAATAGCTCGGGTTTGTCTCAGGAACGCCGCGACGTCGCCCGAGCGGGGGCGGTCAAGATCTTTTGTAATGAGAGTGCCCTAGGACGCGCGGGGGGCAAGCAGTCCGCGATCGCGAAGCTCGCGAAGATAATGGCGTCGGCTTGCCAGTTCGGAGACCACTGCGTCGAGCGCATCTTGGTCAAGCATCAGGCGGTCACTGTCGCGTTCGCCGCTGACCAGTTCCATGAGTTTGCGGCTTGAGAAATCACCCGCATTGAAAGGTTCGCGTTTTGTCTGTGTCATATTGTTTTCCTCCCCCGCCACCTGCGTGTGCAGGTTTTCCAGTCGGGCGGCTACCCCTGTGCAGCCTCATTCCCCGGGCGGGATTTACTGTTAGTCGTCAAAATAGCCAGGTATTATGACAAAAATACGTCAGCACTCGCTACTGGGCACGATATTGGGGTAAATAGCATGAATTGGATGGATATTCGCAGGAAGCACGCGCTGCCCGACGCAGACAGTGCCTTGCCCGGCCGGGCCGAGGCGATGCCGGTCAAAGACCGGCATGCCGTATTAGGCACGCCGTTGCTCCCGCCTTACGCGGCGCACCTTGAGCAGGCGCTGTTTGGTATGGGGTGCTTTTGGGGGGTGGAGCGTCTGTTTTGGCAGATCCCCGGGGTCGTGACCACCGCGGTCGGCTACGCCTCAGGCCAGACGCCCAACCCGACTTATAAAGAAGTGTGTAGCGGCCAGACCGGGCACAACGAGGTGGTGTTGGTCATCTATGACCCCGCTGAGGTCAGATATGAGACGCTTTTAGGCGCTTTTTGGGAAAACCACGATCCTACCCAGGGCATGCGTCAGGGTAACGACATAGGCACCCAGTACCGTTCGGGTATTTATTGCTATGGCGACGCGCAAGAAACCGCAGCGCAGGCCAGCCTTGAGACCTATCAGCCGGCACTGGAATCAGCGGGCTATGGCGACATCACCACAGAAATTCAGCCGGCCCCGACGTTTTATTTTGCCGAGGACTACCATCAGCAATATCTGCACAAAAATCCTGACGGGTATTGCGGCATGGGAGGGACCGGTGTCGTTTGCCCGATCGGCACAGGCGTTGGTGCTCATGCGGGGCATTAGTTCGAGATGGCAGATTGGCTCAGCGCGGCGGTGACCGCCGTGTCGACGCTCAGTATCCGATCGCTCAAACGCACAGGTTGGGCACCCATGGACTGCGCCAGCTCGACCTCATACGAGACAAAACCGCCCTCTGGACCGAGTATTATCAGCCCCTGCCCTGACTGCGTTGCCAGCGCCTCGGGTGCACCCGGGTGCGCGATCCAACACGCGCTCGATCCGATCAGCCCGGGTAGCTGATCCTCAATAAACGGTTTAAAGCGCGGGTGTAGATGAACCTGTGGTAACACGGTATCCCCAGCGCGCTCCAGCCCCGCGGTGAGCGCTGCGTCGACGCGATCAGGTTGCAACAGCGGACTCTGCCAATAGCTCTTTTCCACACGAACGCTGTTAATCAAGTAAAGGTGAGCGACTCCCATTTCAGCTGCCGTCCGGAATACTCTGCGCAGCATTTTCGGGCGGGGGAGCGCCAGGATCAGGCCGCAGGGATGTCGGGGCAGGGGAGGATCAACCAATTCAACCTCGAGGTGCGTGTGCGTGTCAGACAGCTGGATCACGGTGCCGCAGCCCCTCAGTCCACCCAGCAATCCTACTCGCAAGGCGTCGCCCATTCCGGCCTTGAGGACCCCGCGAATGTGCGCGTGACGATGGCCATCAAGGCACACTGTGTTCTCGTCGAGCCAGTCCTCAGGTGCGAGCAAAATGATATTCATGGACGACTAAATCGGGATGTGTCATGGTTTCACGCCCTGATCGACCTGTCGCTGCTGTGGGTGCGAATACGCAGCTCTGCCCGCAACAGACTCAATAATTGCAGAGTTTCCTCGCGGTTGAGGAAGTCACCGATCCGGGTTTCGGAGAGGCGGTCATGCACCGATAGCTCGGGGCCCTGCCAGTGGTGGGCCTCGGGTACCACGCGCAGGGCGGATTCCTTGCGCGCAAAACGCCAGCTGCGTTTTGGCACGAAATACCCTTTATCTATCGTGATGAGTTCGTCGGTCAGGCGAATGACGTGGCGATACTCGAGCTTCCAGTTGACCCAGTACAGCGCGCCGGCCAGTGCGGTCAGCTCAAGGCCTGCCAGAGGTAAAATGGGCCAGGCGCCTAGGAGCGCGAAGGCAATCCCCGCGCCCAGCGAAGGCACAGCCAGCGCGGCGAGCAGCCACAGGTTGTGGCGCCAGGTCGCAGAGTGGTTCGGTTTGACCACAATCACTTTTTCCTGATCCGCTTGATTGACGAGGACCACTTCGCTCTCCGGATAACGCTAGAGCGCATGGTAATGCATCTCACCAATACCTCGGAATAGAAACTTACGAAGCATAGAAAGTGGCGGGTGCCGGCGAATGGGCGGTCAACATTTCTCCCGACAAAGGGTGGCTAAATCGCAGCGATGTTGCATGTAGCAACAGTCTAGGCGCCGCATTTAGCACCGCCTCGGAGGCATAGAAATCGCAGCCCAAAATAGGATGCCCGATCTCTCTCATATGGATCCGCAGCTGATGCGATCGACCGGTCACGGGGGTGAGGGCCAGGAGTGAACTGTCGTCGTCGCGGCTCAGCACTTGCCAGCGCGTTAACGCCTGTTTCCCAGTCTCAAAACAAACTTTTTGTTTGGGTCGGTTGGGCCAGTCGGCGATGAGTGGCAGGTCGCATTCACCGACGTCCTCGGTGACGTGACCCGCGACGCGCGCGATATAGGTTTTATCGATCCTGCGTTCCTGAAACTGGCGCGCGAGCCGCGACAATGCCTCCCCGTGACGGGGAATCACCATCACACCCGAGGTATCGAGATCCAAGCGATGAACGGCGGAGACACCCGGATAGCAAACGCTGAGTCGATTGAGCAAGCAGTCGTGGTTTAGCGGATGCCGGCCGGGTACGCTCAACAGCAAGGTGGGTTTATCAACAATCAGTAAGTGGGGGTCGCGAAACAGCAGCCTGATCGACTCCTGGGAGTGGGGGACCTGATAGGGCGGTGTGTCGTCAGCGGATAAGTTCACTGCGGCTCAAGGTGTTCTGTTACTAGAGCGCGCTCAGCGTCTCAAGATATCGATGCACAGTGTCGGGAATACCCCAGCGCAAGGCATCGATAGTAAAGGCGTGGCCGATCGAGACCTCTAGCAGGTTCGTGATCCGGAAATCCCGCAGATTGCTCAAATTCAGATCGTGCCCCGCATTTATACCCAGTCCGTTGGCGGTCGCTGCCGCGGCCGCCTGCTGAAACTGGGCGAGTACGGAGTCAAACTCGCCTCGCTCATGGGCCCTGGCATAGCTTTCCGTATAGAGCTCGATGCGGTCGGCGCCTAGCAACGGGATGCGCTCTATTTGCGAGGGATCCGGGTCCATAAAAAGGCTCACGCGGCACCCGAGTGACTTCAACTTGTCAACCACCGGTGCCAAACGCTCCCCATCGCGGGCAATATCGAAGCCATGGTCCGAGGTCAGCTGATCATCCGCATCGGGGACCAGTGTCACTTGGTCCGGCCGCACGGCCTCGACGAGCTGCAGAAAACCGGGGTAATCGCTTACGCCATCGCGGCTCGAGGGCTGCGCCGCAGCAAAGGGGTTACCCTCGATGTTGAATTCGATGCCCGCCGGCGCGCTTTGCCCAGCGATCTTATCCGGATTGTAACCGAGTGAGGACTCACACAGTGCCATACAGTCATCGGCGCGAATATGGCGTTGATCCGGCCGTGGGTGAACCGTTATCCCGTGGGCGCCGGCGTGAATCACTTCGGCCGCGAACTCGCAGGGGTCCGGATGCCGGGTGTCTCGAGCGTTGCGTATCAGCGCAATCTTGTTGAGATTGATGCTAAGTTGGATCACGGGGCTAGTCGGGTCACGGATAAAAGCATGATGGGCTGCACCGGAACATCCTGAAAAATGGTGGGGCCACCCGTTGTTTGTGCTTGCGCTGAACCGGTGTCGGTTAGCGAGATGATGTCAACAACCTGCATCCCGTCGATGACTTCTCCGAAAACGGTGTAGCCGTCCTTGCCACCTGACCAGTCCAGACGCAGATTGCTGCGTTGATTAATAAAAAACTGTGCGGTAGCCGAGTCCGGGTCACTGGTACGCGCCATTGCCAGCGTGCCGCGCGTGTTGTGCAGTTTGTTCTTCGATTCATTCACGATCGCGTCCCGAGTCTCTTTTTCCTTGAGGTCGACGTCGAAACCACCTCCCTGGATCATGAAGTTGGAGATCACGCGGTGAAAAACGGTGCCGTCGTAGTGCCCATCGTCGACGTAGCGCAGGAAGTTCTCGACGGTGATCGGTGACTTGTCGGCAAATAATTCGATCGTAATATCGCCATCGGTAGTTTTCATGAGTACCCGGGGATTCTCCGCTGAGTCATCCGACTGGGGCTGCGCCACGCTCATTGAGACGCTTAGGATTGCTGCGAGCAAATAGCTCAACAGTCCGGGTGAGAGGTTTGTCATGTTTCTCATGCTCATCTCCGTCATGACCAGCCGTCCTGGCGCTTTTTCCTCGGCCACAGTCGTGGAGCAACCACAGCCAAAATGACGCCCAACAGCACGGCAAGGGCCCCATCCATGATCTGATTATTGGCGATGCGCTCGCGTAGCCTCACGTTTTCTAACCGTAGCAGATCCGCATCCGATCGCTCGGACTCCAGCTCGGCGACCAGTTGTTGATTCATCAGGTCGAGATCCAGTGCCGCAGCAGAGACACGCTTGACTTCTGTCAGTTCCGCCTTGGTGCTCTCCAATTGCGTCGTCAGGCTGACAATGGTCTCGTCGGCTTCATCGACTTCGCTGGAACTTTGGTTCAGTTGACTGACCACGCGGTCGCGCTCGCCCCGGACCTGCTCCAGTTCCAGTCTCATATCATTGATCAATAATCCCGCTGGCGGCTCTTTCTGAAGGTGCTGGGTTGGAATCCAGCCACGCGTGCCACCGCGGGTTTCGACTTCTATCCACTCGCCGTCGTCGCTTTTTCCGTATACAAGCAGCGCGGTACCCGATGGCAGTCCGCGATTCACGATACGGAACTCTGAGCCCGCTCCGCTGCGAACGGGAACCAGCACAATGTCGCTGATGTATTGGGTGTCCTGGGCATTGGCCGTGGGCAAGCTGAACAGATTTACCGCGAGCAACAGCCAAATTGAGGTGCTCTTTGTTGCGGCGGAGAGCATTCCAAAGATTACCCGTGTCAGGGAGAGCGTCATCAACGGCGCCATCACGAGCCCCCCGCCTGTTCGCTTTCCACCGCCTCTTGTTCCTTAAGGTGCGGAGCAACAATGAGGATCGTGAGTAACATCAACACGACCGTGAAGCCGATACTCGAATACAGCTTGTAGGACACCCAGAAGGCTTCCTCGTATTGATAGGCTACGATTAAATTAAGCGTACCGACAAGGCTGAAGTTGCCGATCCACAGCATATTCAGTTGAGTCCAGACCCGGCGGGTCAGGGATAACTGACCGCCCAATAGTCGCTCTAGCAGATTGCGATTGCCTACGACTTGGGAGCCTAGGAACACCGCGGCCAGCACCCAATTGAACACGGTGGGCTTCCATTGAATAAACCGCTGGTCTCTCAGAATCAGGGTTGCAGCACCGAAGACCACCACAGCGATCGCCATCCACATCAGGCGCCGCTCGTTCTGCCTCGACAAGGCGGAGGCCAGTAGCCAAACGATGACGCTGCTCACCATCAACACCGCCGTGGCGCTGAAAATGCCATCGAAGGTATGTGACCAGCTGCCAACGGTAACGATCTCGCCGTCCATCTGGTAGGCGCCGAAAAAAAGCACCAAAGGTAGGAATTCCAGCAGTTGTTTCATGGATGAGTTAGATCCTGCGCCGCAACGCTCGCTATCACTTCGACTATGGTAGACAATCCCGCCTCGCTCCTCAGCCCGGTGGGTCCACTACCTGCTTCGGGCGCAGTGTAGAGATTGCCGTGATCGACTTCCACACACATAGTGCCGCTTCTGATGGCGCCCTGAGCGCGCGTGATTTGGTTGATCGCGCCGCCCGCGAGGGTGTCCGTCGAATGGCGATCACGGATCACGACACGATCGCAGGGTATCTGAGCGTCTGCCAGGCGGTGCCATCGGGACTGGAATTGATCAGTGGCGTCGAGCTCTCATGCCAGTGGGGTCGCGCAGGCATCCACATTGTCGGACTTGGCTTTGATCCGACTTTCCCTGCGATGACGCGTCATCTCGAAGGCCTCGACAAAGCTCGCCGAGATCGCGCTGAAAAAATCGCACACAAGCTGGATCGCAGCGGCATGCCGGGTGCATTGGCAGGTGCGATGGCGGTCGCGCAAGGAGCACAGATAGGTCGGCCGCATTTCGCCCGCTGGATGGTGATGGCAGGGCACGTTGTGAGCGAGGAAATTGCGTTCAAGAGGTTTCTGGGTCGCGGAAAGCCGGGTGATATCTCGTTGCTATGGCCAGCGCTGGATGACACTGTCGCGACGATTACGGCTTCCGGGGGGGTCGCGGTATTGGCGCATCCCCTCGAATACAAAATGACGGCGACCCGGCTGCGGGCGCTGACCGATGCGTTTCGCGATGCCGGCGGCGTGGCACTTGAAGTCATTAATGGTCGGCCAAAACCCGGTGATACGGATACCCTATGGCGTTTGGTCAGGGAGCGTGACTTGCGGGTTTCTGTCGGATCGGACTTTCACCGTGACTCCCCCTACAGTGCGGGACTGGGCGTCGAGGTCTCGACGATTCGCGAGGGCACGGGAGTCTGGGAACAACTGTGAGCCAGTTTTTTGCGATCCACCCCGAGACACCGCAGGCTCGACTGATACAGCAGGCGGTCGACATCATTCAGCGCGGTGGTGTTGTGGTGTATCCCACGGACTCAGCCTATGCGCTGGGGTGTCAGTTGGGAGACAAGAAGACCATGGAGCGCATCCGGCGGATCCGTGCCTTGCGGGACGACCATAATTTCACGCTGGTATGCCGCGACTTGTCGGAGTTGGGCACCTACGCCCGGGTAGATAACACAGCCTACCGACTGCTGCGTCATGCCACCCCCGGTCCCTTCACTTTCATACTGGAGGCAACGCGTGATGTGCCGAAGCGTCTGGTGCAACCGAAACGCAAGACGATTGGCCTGAGGGTGCCGGATCATCCGATTCCTCAGGCGCTACTGCAGGCGCTCGATGAGCCGCTGATGAGTGCGACGCTGGCGCTCCCCGGTGATGAATATCCCATGACCGACCCCTATGACATTCGAGAACAGCTAGAGCATGAAGTGGATCTCGTGATCGATGGCGGTTTTTGCGGATTGGAGGCGACCAGCGTGATTGATTTGACCGGCCCTGCGCCGCTCATTTTGCGCCGCGGCGTCGGTGACGTCAGCGACTTTGAGGCCGCCTGAGGGTATACTCGGACCGTGACTAATCCTGCTGAAAACGCCTCGGTGGAGGGCGCCGCTAGCGCGCTGGAAAACCCCGCGGCAGACGCTGACATGCCCGCACTCCGGCCCGAGCAAGGAGAGATGCCCTTCGCGATTGTCCGGGGGGAGGCGGTCACAGAACTTCCAAAAGATCTGTATATCCCCCCGCAGGCGCTGGAGGTGTTCCTCGACGCCTTCGAGGGGCCGCTCGACCTGCTGCTCTATCTGATCCGTCGCCAGAACCTCGACATTCTCGATATCGACGTTGCGCAGATCACCGAGCAATACATGCGCTACGTCAAACTGATGGATGCGATGCAATTTGAACTGGCAGCCGAGTACCTGCTTATGGCTGCGATGCTGGCTGAGATTAAGTCGCGCATGTTACTGCCGCGCTCACGCGAGGTGGAAGAAGACGAGGAGGACCCCCGGGCCAACCTCGTGCGTCGTCTGCAGGAATACGAGCGATTTAAAAAGGCGGCGGAAGATCTGGAGGCGATGCCGCGTCTGGAGCGGGAGTTGTGGCAGGCCTCTGCGGCCCCGCCAGATCTCCGCCTAGAAAGACCACTTCCGGATGTCGATATGCGTGAGGTGCTGCTTGCGTTGGGAGAGGTTTTGCGACGGGCCGAGATGTATGCCAGCCATCAGATTCAGATGGAGTCGCTGTCAACTAGGGAGCGGATGTCTCAGGTTTTGGAAACTTTGACGCAAGGCGGCTTTGTCCCCTTCGTTTCCCTTTTCAAGCCCGAGGAAGGCCGGCTGGGGGTAGTCGTAACGTTCCTGGCATTAATGGAGCTCATGAAAGAGTCCTTGATCGAGCTGGTTCAGACAGAGGGTTTCGGATCTATTCATATCAAAGCGAAATCGGAGTGAACATGGAAGCGGGGTTGGTGCAGATTTTGGAAGGTGCACTGCTGGCGGCAGGTGAGCCGCTATCCGTGCAGCGCATGGCGCTGTTGTTCGATGAGAACGTGCGTCCGTCCAAGGACGACATTCGTGCGGCAATCAAATTAGTTGAAGAGCGTTGTGAAGACCGGGGCTACGAACTGGTGCAAGTCGCCTCTGGGTATCGATTTCAAGTGCGACAGGATCTGGCGGCCTGGGTAGGCCGGCTCTGGCAGGAGCGCCCCGCCCGCTATTCGCGAGCGCTTATGGAAACGCTCTCTCTGATTGCGTACCGTCAACCAATGACGCGTGGAGAGATCGAGGAGATTCGCGGCGTTGCTGTGAGCACTAACATCATCAAAACCCTTCTTGAACGCGAATGGGTGCGGGTCGTGGGGCACCGCGACGTCCCGGGCCGACCGGCCATGTATGCAACGACCCGGCAGTTTCTCGACTATTTCAACCTGAAGTCGTTGGACCAGTTACCACCCCTGGCAGAGATCAAGGAACTCGATAATTTGTCCGGTGAACTGGCCCTCGAAGTCCCCAAGCAGGCCTCCTACGCGGATGCTGCACCTGATGGTGACGGTGACGGTGAAGGCGAAGCCTCCCAATCCGGGAAGGAGACGGAAGACACTGAAACGCCGGATGATGAGCAGTCGGCAGTATAAGACGCAGACGATGCCTAGCAAGACAGCCGCCAAGGCTGATTCGCCTGAATCGGTCATTGAGGACAAAGGCCAGAAACTGCAGAAGGTGTTGGCGAATCTGGGTCTGGGTTCGCGGCGCAAGATGGAGCGCTGGATTGAAGAGGGTCGCGTCACTGTCGATGGCAGCGTGGCGACACTCGGCGACCGCGTCCACGCGGGGCAGGCCTTGCGTTTGGACGGCAAGCCGCTGGAGGTGGATGCGGCGGAACAGGTGCGTGTCCTCCTATACCACAAACCGGTCAGGGAAGTATGCTCTCGGGATGATCCTGAGGGCCGCAAAACCGTCTTCGAGCGTCTGCCCAAACTGAAGAGTGGCCGTTGGATATCGGTGGGCCGCCTGGACTTCAATACTTCCGGCGTGCTGCTGTTCACGACAGACGGAGCGCTGGCCAATGCACTGATGCATCCCTCCAATGCGATTGAGCGCGAGTACCTTGTGCGCGTCATGGGGCGGGTCGATGAGCCCATGCTTGAGCGCTTGAAGGACGGCGTAGAGCTCGACGATGGACCGGCGCGATTTTCTGACATTCAGAAAGGCGGCGGTGATGGCATTAATCGTTTCTTCTATGTCGTGTTGATGGAGGGGCGCAATCGTGAGGTCCGACGCCTGTGGGAATCACAAGGCACCACCGTGTCGCGATTGAAGCGCGTTCGCTACGGCGAAGTGTTCCTGCCATCCAAACTCAAAAAGGGGCAGTGGCTGGAGCTGCCGCAGCGGGACGTGGACGTGATCTATCAGATGGCAGGACTGCCCGCTAGAGAAGTGGCGTCACTGTTTAAAAAGGATCTGGAGCGTCGGCAGCGGTTCGCGAAAAAAGGACAGCGGGTGGCGGGACGTCGCAGCCGACGCAGCGACTGACCGCTTCAGCTTTGTGCGCTCAAGGCCCGTCCGTGAAGCTCGCGACTGGCATCACTTAGCAGATACAGCCACCGGTCGGTCAGCGTGTCGGGCGTCGGGTTGGTCTCCGGGGGTTCTCCGGGATAGGCTGCTCTGCGCATGCCCGTGTTTACTGCCCCGGGGTTCAAACTGTTCACCCGCACAGAGCTGGTCGCGCCCAACTCATCCGCAAGCACCTGCATATAGCCCTCGGTGGCAAATTTCGATACCGCGTAAGCGCCCCAATAGGCTTTTCCTCTTCGCCCCACGCCAGAGCTTGTGAGCACAACCGAGGCGGCGGGGGCCGCTTCGAGTAGCGGCATCAGTGCCCGGGTGAGTAAAAAGACAGCGGTCATGTTGACCTGGAGGACCTCGTCCCAGCTTGATGGTGAGGTTTGTGCCAACGCGCGACGCTCACCGAGCACACTGGCATTGTGCACCAGCCCATCTAGCACCACATTGGCTCCGGAGAGTTCATCTGCCAGCGTGTCGTAGAGCGATGGGTCGCGAGCGGTGAGGTCCAATGGAATCATGCCCGGCGTTGCGCACCCCAGATCGACAATCTGGTCATAGACTCGTGCCAGCGCCGCTTCATCGCGACCCAGTAGCAGCACCTCGGCACCGTGTCGGGCGCAGCTGATTGCGACGGCCTCACCGATGCCGCGGTTGGCCCCGGTGACCAGTATTGTTTTTCCCGCCAACTCGCTACTGGAGGCTAGCCAGCCATCGGGTAAAAAACTCATGAAAACAAACCCGAGATCATCTCGGCCAGCTCACGACTATTCTCGGCCACTGCGTCTGCCTGCCAGCTACTCGCCGCCTCGTCGGGGGCCAGATAGCCGTAGGCCGCCGCAATCGTGAAGCATCCCGCGCCCCGACCTGCCTCGATATCCCTCAGGTGATCTCCGATGAACAGGGTCTCGGCGGGGTTGCAGGCTAACTGCTCGCAGGCTAGCAGGATCGACTCAGGGTCGGGTTTGGGCTGGTCGACGTGATCCGGTGTTACCACCGCGCCCGCCGCAGGATCAAAGGGCATCTTGTTCATCAGTGGGAGCGCGAAACGTGAGAGTTTGTTGGTGACAACACCCCAGGCAATCCCCGCTTTGTGCAGACGGGCAACCAGTTCCTGCAGCCCGGGGTAAGGATGGCTGAGATTGCCCAGCCCACTCTCGTAGAGCGTGATAAATCGCTGCCGCCAGTGCTCGAAGGCCGGATCGTCGGCGGGCATCTCGAGAGCAGCCTCCACCATGCCGATGGCACCGTTGGAGACGCTGTGCCAAATAGTCTTGGCATCGATAGGGGGGAGGCCGGCCTCAGCGCGAAGCTGCAGGCCAATGTGAATAAACTCTGGAGCGGTATCGATCAGGGTGCCGTCCAGGTCAAACAACACCGCGCTCACTGTCGCCGGTGTCACGGCTTTTTTGCCCGGATAAGATAGTTGACCGACACATCATTCGGCGTGAGCCGGTAGCGTTTGGTCAGCGGGTTGTAGGTCATGCCCATCATCTCCTGCATGTCGAGCCCGGCTTCGCGGATCCAACGCGCGAGCTCCGATGGTTTGATCAATTTCTCGTATTCGTGAGTGCCGCGGGGCAGCAGATTCAGAATGTACTCAGCGCCCACAATCGCGAACAGAAAAGATTTGGGGTTGCGGTTGATGGTGGAGAAGAACAGATCGCCGCCGGGCTGACACAAGTCTGCGCAGGCTTGAATCACGGTGGAGGGGTCTGGCACATGCTCCAGCATCTCGAGACAGGTGACCACTTCGAAGGTACCTTGCTGCTCGGCCGCCATAGATTCGGCGGTGCTCTGCACGTAGTCGACTTCAACACCGCTCTCCAGCTGGTGAAGCCGTGCTACCGCCAATGGTGCTTCTCCCATGTCGATGCCCATGACGGTGGCGCCACGGTGCGCCAGTGCCTCGCAGAGCAACCCGCCACCGCAGCCTACATCCAATACGTTCTTGCCCTTCACATTGGCGTGTTGGTCAATCCAGCCAGCGCGCAATGGATTGATGTCGTGGAGCGGTTTGAATTCGCTATTGGGGTCCCACCAGCGGGACGCCAGCTT
This sequence comes from Halieaceae bacterium, assembly GCA_902623175.1. Lineage (GTDB taxonomy): Bacteria > Pseudomonadota > Gammaproteobacteria > Pseudomonadales > Halieaceae > Luminiphilus. The sequence continues at coordinate 62,097 of CACNSR010000006.1, read as the reverse complement.
TTCAAATTTGGCGATTTCATCGCGGTCGACGTTGTCATCTAAGGGCATCGTGTCAGGACTCCAGTGTTTGTCGGAACGCGCCGAGCTGTTCGGACCAGCGACCCGCTCTCGCGGAAAGGTCAGTGTAGTCGAGTGTTTGCAGGGTGCCCGCGCTGACCAGGGGTTTTCCCGCTACCCAGCTCCATTGCACCTCGTTGCCGCTGGTGGAATAAACGAGGCTCGAGGCGAGATCGTGCCGCGGCAGGTATTGTTGGCCAGACAGATCCAGGGCGATCAGGTCAGCGGCTTTGCCTACTTCAATACTGCCCAGTTGGTCCTGCAGACCCAAAGCCGCCGCGCCATGCCATGTCGCCATCTCCAATGCGGTCCAAGCGTCCACCGCTCTCGGGTCGCCATGCTGACTCTTGCCGATCAGTGACGCGGTCTGCAGTTCGCCCAGCATACTCAGGCGGTTATTGCTGGCAGCGCCGTCGGTTCCCAAGGCCACATTGATGTCGCGATCGAGGAGTTTTTGCACCGGACAAATGCCGGAGCCCAGTTTGAGGTTTGAGCGGGGACAGTGCACGACGTGGGCACCGTGGGTGGCCACTGTCTCAATGTCCTGCCCACCCAGCGCTGTCATGTGCACGCATTGGGTGCGCGGCCCCAGCAGTCCGACCTGCTCGAGAAAATCGATCGGGCGGACACCTGACCGCTCAACTGAGGCCAGTACCTCGTCGCGGGTCTCGTGTAGGTGGATGTGTACGAGGGCGTCGAGCTCCTCGGCCAGCATCGCCACTCTGGCAAGGGTGCCTTCACTCACCATATAGGTGGAGTGAGGTCCGAAGCCAACGTCGATGCGATCGTGATCGCGGTATTGATCTCGCAACGCAAGGCCGCGGTTGATGCAGGATTCCGCGTCTCGCGCCCACGCGGTTTCGACATCGATAATCGGGAAGGTCAGCAGTGCGCGCAGGCCGCTGCGATCAACCGCTTCGGCGGTGACCTCAGGGAAAAAATACTGATCGGCCAGCGTCGTGGTGCCGCCCATTAAAAGATCCGCAATCGCCAGCTCCGAGCCGTCACGGACAAACTCCGGGCTGATGAAATGACTCTCGGTCGGCCAGATGAAGCGCTGCAACCAGGTCATCAGTGACAGGTCGTCGGCGTAACCTCTCAGCAACGACATGGCGGCGTGGCAATGCAGATTGATGAGTCCCGGCATCAGGACACAGCCGGGCAGTTCGACGTGCTCTCCGGCGTCGGTAGCCTGCGCGCGCGGGGTGGGTAAAATCGCCGCGATTTGCCCTCCGCTTATGGCCACGCTTTGACCCGTCAGGATCTCCCGGCGAGGCATCATCGGCACCAGAAAATTGGGGTGCAGGATCGTGTCAAAATCGGGCATGGAGGCTCCTCATGCAGGCCGCCGAGTATACAGTGGCTGGGGCCTCAAAAGCGCCTGTTTTAAGGGCTAAAAACTCGCTTGAGGCGGGGTTGTTTGGTACACTTTGACTTTACGTATCCGGGCCCTTAACGGTCCAATTACTAGGCCGAATTAAGTAGCCCGCATGGCAGAAAATCCCCAGGAAATGGCGCGGGAAATCCTCCCCGTCAACATCGAAGACGAGCTGAAACAGTCTTACATGGACTACGCCATGAGCGTGATCGTCGGTCGCGCCTTGCCGGACGTCCGAGACGGCTTGAAGCCGGTGCATCGCAGAGTGCTGTTTGCGATGAACGAGCTGAATAACGACTGGAACAAGCCCTACAAGAAATCCGCGCGGGTGGTCGGTGATGTGATCGGCAAGTATCACCCACACGGTGACTCGGCGGTGTACGACACCATCGTCCGAATGGCTCAGGATTTCTCTCTGCGCTACACCCTGGTAGACGGGCAGGGCAATTTTGGGTCGATTGACGGCGACTCTGCCGCCGCCATGCGCTATACCGAAATTCGCATGTCGAAAATTGCCCACGCCTTGCTCGCCGATCTCGACAAGGAAACCGTCGATTTTGTAGATAACTACGATGGCACCGAGCAGATACCGGCGGTGCTGCCGACGCGGGTTCCCAATCTGCTGGTCAACGGATCGTCGGGTATCGCGGTGGGTATGGCCACTAACATTCCGCCCCACAACCTGCGCGAGGTGGTCGCGGGTTGTTTGGCGGCCCTCCAGAACCCTGACATTGACGTGGATGAACTGATGCAGTTCATCCCCGGCCCCGATTTTCCCACCGGCGCCCAGATCAATGGCCGCGCCGGCATCGTGCAGGCCTATCGCACGGGGCGCGGTCGCATCTACGTGCGGGCCAAGGCCGAGGTCGTCACAGATGAAGCAAGGGGTAAAGACACCATCATCATTCATGAGATTCCCTACCAGCTGAACAAGTCGCGCTTGATTGAGCGTATCGCCGAGCTGGTGAAGGAGAAGAAGCTCGAGGGAATCACCGAGCTGCGCGATGAATCTGACAAGGACGGGCTCCGCGTTGTGATTGAGCTGCGCCGCGGAGAAGTGGGTGATGTAGTGCTGAACAATCTGTACGCGCAAACCCAGCTGCAGTCGGTCGTGGGCATCAACATGGTGGCCCTAGTCGATGGTGAGCCCAAAGTGCTCAATCTGAAGCAGATGATTGAGGCGTTTGTCCGCCATCGACGCGAGATTGTGACCCGCCGCACGGTCTATCTGCTGCGCAAGGCGCGCGAGCGGGGGCATGTCCTCGAGGGTCTAGCGATCGCGCTGGCCAACATTGATGACGTCATAGAGTTGATCAAAGCCTCACCGACCGCGGCCGATGCCCGTGAGGGATTAATGGCGCGTTCCTGGGCGCCTGGTGATGTGATGGCAATGCTTGAGCGGGCGGGGGCTGATGCCTGCCGACCTGACGACCTGTCTGAGGCATTGGGTCTGTGTGACGGTCAGTATCACCTTTCACTCGCACAGGCGCAGGCGATTCTGGATCTGCGGCTGCATCGCCTGACTGGCCTCGAGCACGAGAAGCTGCTTCAGGAGTATGCCGACAAGATCGCCGAAATTGCCGACTATCTGGAAATCCTCAGTGACCCGGACCGGCTCAAGCAGGTGATACGCGAAGAGCTTGAGGAACTCGTCGAAGAGTTCGGGGATGATCGCAAAACACAGATTTCCGATTCGGCTCATGACTTGACGGTCGAGGATCTGATTACCGAGGAAGATCGGGTTGTCACGATTTCTCATGGCGGGTACGCGAAGACGCAGTCACTCACCGATTATCAGGCCCAGCGACGCGGTGGAACAGGTAGGAGTGCAACGGCGGTCAAAGACGAAGATTTTGTCGAGCACCTGCTGATTGCGAGTACCCATGCCACGATTCTGTGCTTCTCCAATCTGGGCAAGGTCTACTGGCTCAAAGTGTTCCATATTCCGCTGGCCAGTCGCACGGCCCGTGGGCGGCCGATGGTCAATCTGTTGCCGCTGGATGAGGGTGAGCGCATTACCTCAATTCTGCCTATCGAAGGGTATGAGACAGATCATTTCATTTTCATGGCTACTTCTAATGGTACCGTGAAGAAGACCGATATGAGTCTTTTCTCCCGCCAGCGCAGCGTTGGTCTGCGCGCGATCGAGCTCGAGGAGGATGACGTATTGATTGGCACCGCGGTGACGGATGGCAGTCAGGACATCATGCTGTTTTCCAGCGAAGGTAAAGTGGTGCGGTTTGCCGAGTCAGGGGTGCGCGCAATGGGCCGGACGGCCCGCGGCGTTAAGGGCATCAAACTTGGCGAGGGGCACCGTCTCATTTCGCTGGTGGTGCCACAGGAAGGCAGCAAGATTCTGACCGTGAGCGAGAACGGCTACGGGAAACGATCGGAAACCAATGAGTTCCCGGTCAAAGGCCGAGGCACCAAAGGGGTCATCGGGATGACGACCTCTCAGCGCAACGGTTCTCTGGTGGGCGCCGAGCAAGTCTGGGACGGTGACGAGATGATGCTCATCTCTAATCAAGGCACGGCTGTGAGGACCCGGGTTGAGGAGGTCAGCGTGCAGGGGCGTAACACTCAGGGTGTGCGCGTGATCCGCACCCGAGAGGGCGAGGCGTTGGTGAGTATCAGCCGAATTGCTGAGGACGACGTCGATGCTACCGAATTACAGGCCGCTGCGGGCGATGAGGCTGATGATTTGCGGACGGCCGCGCCAAGCGATTCGAATGGCGCCGCCTCTGAGGGGGACGAGGACACCGGCGAGTGACCCGAGCCCATAACTTCTGCGCGGGCCCTGCCGCGCTCCCGCAATCCGTTCTTGAGCACGCGCAAGCCGAATTACTGAATTGGTCCGGCTGTGGCGCCTCTGTGATGGAGGTCAGTCATCGCAGCCTCGCGTTTGTGGAGGTGGCGAGTCAGGCCGAGGCAACATTGCGTCGTCTGCTGGGCATCACAGATGACTACGCCGTGCTGTTTTTACAAGGCGGTGCCTCGCTGCAGTTTGCCGCTGTGCCACTCAATCTGAGCGCGGCCGCGCAGTCCGTCGATCAGGCCGTGACCGGGCAATGGTCGAAGAAAGCACTGCAGGAGAGCCAGCGGTTTGGACCGGTGAACATTGCGGCGACTTCTGAAGCCTCGAATTTCACAACGGTGCCACCACAGGAGGCATGGCAACTGGACGCCGATGCGGCCTACCTGCACTACTGCCCCAACGAGACCATCGGGGGGCTGGAGTTTGGTTTTGTGCCGCAGGTTGAGGTGCCGCTAGTCGCCGATATGTCATCTACCATCCTGTCGCGACCCATCGACGTGCAGCAGTATGGGGTGATTTACGCGGGCGCCCAGAAGAATATTGGCCCCGCAGGTTTGTGCCTCGTGATCGTGCATCGCGAGTTGTTAGGGCATGCCCGGGCCGAGACGCCCGCCATGCTGAATTGGCAGACCGCCGCTGACAACGACTCCATGTACAACACACCGCCCACCTTCGCCCTGTATCTGACCGGCTTGGTGTTCCAGTGGCTCGAGAATCTGGGAGGGCTGGAAGAAATGGCGGCGATCAATCGTCGGAAAGCCGGAAAACTCTATCGTGTCATCGACGAGAGCGGCTTCTACGGCAATCCGGTGGAGGCCATCAGTCGTTCGTTGATGAATGTGCCGTTTACGCTGGCCGATGACCGTCTAGACCCGATTTTCCTGCAGGAAGCCGAGGAGGCCAGACTCCTGAATCTCAGGGGACATCGCTCGGTCGGCGGGATGCGCGCGAGCCTATACAATGCGGTGGAAGAAGCTTCGGTGGACGCCCTGTGTGACTTCATGCAGGATTTCGAACAACGCCAAGGTTAGGAAGCCCGGCGAGGGGATACCCCATGAACCCTGATGAACAACTCAGCAAGATTCGTGAGCGCATTGACGCTATAGACAGACAGTTGCTCGAGCTGATTAGCGAGCGAGCGCGGTGTGCACAAGAAGTCGCTCAGGTGAAGCTCGATGCGTCGCAGTCTGACGAAACGCCGCTGGTCTTCTATCGGCCCGAGCGCGAGGCGCAGGTGTTGCGAGCCATTCAGGAGCGCAACCCGGGTCCGCTGGCATCGGATCATATTGCCTCGGTGTTTAGAGAGATTATGTCCAGTTGCTTGGCACTCGAGCAGCCGCTGTCTGTCGCCTTTCTGGGACCTGAGGGCACGTACTCCCAAGCTGCGGCCTTGAAGCATTTTGGTCAATCCGCCGTACCGCAGGGCCAAGCCAGCATCCACAAAGTCTTTCGGCAGGTTGAGGAACGCCTGTCTGACTATGGCGTGGTGCCGGTTGAAAACTCAACCGAGGGCATGGTGGGGCAGACGCTTGATTGCTTTCTCGAGTCGTCGCTGCAGATCACGGGCGAAATCGAACTGCCTGTTGTGCACCACCTTCTCGCAGCTGAGGGTACCAAGCAATCCCATATCCAGTTGATTCTGGGCCACGAGCAGGCGCTGGGGCAGTGCCGGCAATGGCTCGACAGTCACCTGCCGGACGTCGCCCGTGAAGCCGTCGCCAGCAACGGCGAGGCGGCGCGCAGGGCAGGAGTTGAGGCGGGTGTTGCGGCGATAGCCGGAGAATTGGCTGCGGGCCTGCATCAGTTGGATACCTTGGCGAGCGCCGTGCAGGACAGCTCGACTAACACCACACGATTTTTGGTGTTGGGCAAAGAGACGGTGCCACCCAGTGGTCACGACAAAACCTCACTTTTGGTCTCTGCGCGGAACCGGCCTGGTGCGTTATTGGGTTTGTTGCGTCCCTTTGAGGAAAACGGCATCAGTTTGACGCGCATCGATTCCCGGCCTTCCAAAACCGAGAAGTGGACATATGTGTTCTACATAGAGTGCGAGGGTCACCTTGCCGATGACGTCATGGTGGAGGTGATTGGGCAGATCGAAGAGCACTCAATCATGTTGAAGAGGCTGGGCTCCTATCCCCGAGCGCCTATTTAATCATGTACGCTGACCACGACCCCATCGTCGCGTTTCTGGGACTCGGGTTGATTTCCGGGTCTCTCGCGGGTGCGCTGAAACGCGGTAACTGGAGCGCGGATCTCATTGCTTGGGGTCCGCGTGCGCCCTCTCTTGAGCGCGGGTTGGCTTTGGGGCTCATTGATCGTTTCAGTCTGGATTTGCCGACCGTCGTTGCCGAGGCCGATGTCATCGTCATCGGCGCTCCACCTGAGGCGACGGTGCAGCTGTTGCCAGAGGTGTTGGATCTGGCGTTAGCCTCAGGAGAGCCCGTGGTCACGGATATGGCCAGCATCAAAGGCGTCATTGTTGAGGCTGCGGGCACCTCCTACCCTCGGTTTGTGCCCGGGCATCCCATCGCAGGTAGCGAGAACAGCGGCATTGGCGCTGCTTATCCAGAGCTTTTTGATGGGCGCGAGGTCATACTGACACCCTCTGGCGCGACTGACACGTTGGCGCTTAATACGGTGGAGCGGCTGTGGACCACTGCTGGCGCGCATATCACCCATATGTCAGTGGCAGATCACGATGCGGCGCTAGCGGCCAGCAGCCATGTTCCGCATATGGTGGCCTACGCGCTGACATCGATGCTGGCTAATCATGCGTTGTCACCTATGCAGCATGGCGGGGGCGCGCTTCGAGACATGACGCGTATTGCGGCATCAGACCCGCTGATGTGGCGCGATATCGCTATGACCAATCGCGACGCCATTCTTACCGCAATGGACGCCATGGCGCAGGAGCATGATCATCTGCGGACCCTTATCGCCGAGGCTGATGGCGACGCGATCGAAACCCTCTTTGCCCGGTGCAGAGCGGTGCGGCGCCAGCATGATGACATTCTGAATCCCCTTACCCTCGAGCCGGAGCAGACGGACTAATGCATTTTTATCTCGACCCGGGTGGTTCGCTGACGGGCCGCATTCGTGTCCCGGGTGACAAATCGATGTCGCATCGGGCCATCATGCTAGGGTCAATTGCCGAGGGTCGCACCAACGTGACCGGCTTTCTGGAGGGCGAGGACGCTGTGGCCACACTGTCAGCGTTTCGCGAGATGGGTGCGAAGATTACGGAGCCGCAATCGGGTCGATTGACGATCGATGGCGTTGGTCTTCGCGGGTTGAAGCCGCCCGCCCGGGTCATGGATGTCGGTAATTCAGGCACCAGCATCCGGTTGATGGCGGGCCTGCTTGCCGGGCAGCCCTTCGACAGCATTCTCACAGGCGACGAGTCGTTACTGCGGCGTCCCATGGCTAGAGTGATTACCCCGTTGTCCCAAATGGGGGCGCTCATCAGTTCACATGAGGGCTGCCCGCCTCTGGAAATTCAAGGGGGCCGAGCGCTGAGCGGTATTCATTACGATATGCCGGTGGCGAGCGCGCAGGTAAAGTCCAGCGTGCTACTGGCGGGCTTGTTTGCCGAAGGCCGCACCAGTGTGACTGAGCCCGCGCCTACCAGGGATCATACCGAGCGCATGCTGACCGGATTTGGCTACGCCGTGGATCGTGATCAGGGTGTAATCAGTCTCGAGGGAGGAGGCTCACTTAAGGGCACAGACATCGACATCCCCGGCGATATTTCGTCCGCCGCGTTTTTCCTGGTGGGCGCCTTGATTGCGCCGGGCTCGGATCTGACACTGGAACACGTGGGCATTAACCCTACCCGCGACGGTGTCATTACGATTTTGCATGCGATGGGCGCCAACATCGAAGTGCTTAACGAGCGACAGGTCGGGGGAGAGCCGGTCGCCGATCTACGTGTCCGACATGCGCCCTTGAAAGGCATCGAGATCCCTGTCGAGGTCGTGCCGCTTGCGATCGACGAACTACCCGCCGTGCTGATCGCCGCGGCCTGCGCCGAGGGTGTCACCGTGCTGCGGGGCGCGGAGGAATTGCGGGTAAAGGAGAGTGATCGCATCGCCAGTATGGCTGAAGGACTATCGCAACTGGGTATCGAGAATACTGTGCAGCCGGACGGGATTGAGGTGGTCGGCGGAGACCTGTCAGGGGGTGTGATCACAACCCACCACGATCACCGTATCGCGATGAGCTTTTCCATGGCGGCGCTCAGAGCGTCCGACCGCATCAAGGTCAGTGACTGTGAGCATGTAGCCACGTCCTTTCCCGGCTTTGCCGACCTGGCATTGCAAACGGGGTTGCGCCTAGAGGTGGCAGAGGAATGACTGGCACCGCGCCAGTGATCTGCATCGATGGACCAAGCGGAGCGGGAAAAGGTGTTCTCAGTCAGTGCCTTGCAGCTGAGTTGGGCTGGCATCTGCTGGATAGCGGTGCGCTCTATCGCGGAGTGGGTTTTGCCGGTCGCCAAGCAGCCGTCTCTCTCGAGGACAGCGACACCGTTGCCGCGATTGCAAGATCCCTGGATGTTCATTTTCGACCGACTGATGACGGCGTTTCGGTGTGGTTGGCTGGTAAGGATGTGACGGCAAAACTGCGTACCGAGGAGGGAGGCCGGGATGCCTCAACAGTGGCGGCATTACCCGCGGTGCGGGAAGCGCTCCTGTTAAGGCAGCAGGAGCTGGCCAGATCGCCGGGGTTGATCGCCGACGGCCGGGATATGGGTACGGTCGTCTTCCCACGAGCGCCGCTTAAAATTTTTCTGACAGCCAGCGCCGAGGCACGCGCCGAACGGCGTTTCCGTCAGTTGCAGGGTATGGGGGAGAGTGTTAGTCTCGCGCGCCTTCTGACTGACATACAGCAGCGAGACGCCCGGGATCAGTCCCGCGCCGTGTCTCCACTGGTGCCGGCAGAAGACGCCATCGTCATTGACAGCACTGCGCTGTCTGCCGATGAGGTGTTGCAGGCAGCACGCGACTTGGCAGCTGCCAGAGATTTATAGAGGGACGTATCGGAGTCACGGCTGGACCCCGCCGAAGCGTCAAGACCATAAACCCGGCTGGGTCTGGAAGCCGGCGGGAGTGACTTTACTCCGCAATGCAGGAATAGCATCATGAGCGAATCCTTCGCTGAACTCTTTGAAGAAAGCCTCCAAACCGTCGATATGGAACCGGGATCAATTGTCACGGGTGTAGTGATCGATATTGATAACGAGTGGGTTACTGTCCACGCCGGTTTGAAGTCAGAAGGGGTAATTCCCCTTGATCAATTTACCAATGCTAACGGTGAGTGCAGTCTCAGCGTGGGTGATGAAGTGCAGGTGGCGCTGGAGACCGTCGAGGACGGTTTCGGAGAAACCAAGCTTTCCCGTGAGAAAGCCAAGCGCGCAGAAGCCTGGAAGGGCCTTGAGGCAGCGCACGTCGCCGACGAAGTGGTAATGGGGGTGATCAATGGCAAGGTCAAGGGCGGCTTCACCGTTGACATCGATTCTATCCGCGCATTCTTGCCCGGTTCGCTGATCGACGTCCGTCCAATCCGGGAGACTACGCACCTTGAGGGCAAAGAGCTTGAATTCAAAGTCATCAAGCTCGATCAGAAGCGCAACAACGTAGTCGTTTCACGCCGCGCGGTAATGGAATCTGCCAACAGTGCCGAGCGCGAGGAGCTCCTGCAAAACTTGCAAGAAGGCCAGTCCGTGAAGGGTGTGGTTAAGAACCTGACCGACTACGGCGCATTTGTGGATCTCGGCGGTGTCGATGGACTGTTGCACATCACCGATATGGCTTGGAAGCGTATTAAGCACCCAAGCGAGATCGTGGAAGTCGGACAGGAAATGGATGTCAAAATCCTCAAGTTCGATCGCGAGCGCAACCGCGTGTCCTTGGGCCTCAAGCAGCTGGGTGAGGATCCATGGGTACAAATCACCGGCCGCTACCCCGAGGGTAGCCGTGTTGTCGCCAAGGTCACCAACCTGACCGATTACGGTTGCTTCGCCGAAATCGAGGAGGGTGTCGAGGGTCTGGTGCACGTTTCCGAGATGGATTGGACCAACAAGAACGTTCACCCCTCGAAAATTGTGCAGCTCGGCGACGAGGTTGAGGTCATGGTGCTCGATATCGACGAAGAGCGCCGTCGCATCTCGCTCGGTATCAAGCAGTGCACCCAGAACCCTTGGGATGCGTTTGCCACAGACCACGCCAAGGGCGACAAGATTTCCGGGAGCATCAAGTCGATTACCGACTTCGGCATCTTTATTGGTCTTGAGGGCAACATCGACGGGCTTGTTCATCTGAGTGACATCAGCTGGAACGAAACCGGCGAAGAGGCAGTGCGCAATTACAAGAAGGGCGACGAGATCGAGACGGTGATTCTGTCCATAGATCCGGAGCGCGAGCGCATTTCACTGGGTATCAAGCAGCTCGAGGAAGATGCGTTTTCGCTATACGTCAGCGACAACGACCGTGGCAGCCTGGTGACAGGTACCGTGACGGAAGTCGACGCTAAGGGCGCGACTATCAAGCTTTCTGATGAGGTTGAGGGCTACCTGAAGGCAGCTGATATCAGCGTTGATCGTGTCGATGATGCGCGGGCTGTTCTCAGTGTCGGCGACACCTTGGAAGCCAAAGTCATGAACGTGGACCGCAAGAGTCGCGGGCTGGGGCTTTCCATTAAAGCCAAGGATATGGACGACGAGAAAGAAGCCGTCGAATCGCTGAAAGAGCAGGATGAGAGTTCCTCACCGGGTACCATTGGCGATCTGATCAAGGCGAAAATGGAAGACCAGTGATCTCTATAGCGTTACGTGAGGCCGGCTTTATGCCGGCCTTTTCTTTTGCCGCGATCATCTGGCGGTGGTGCCGCTATAAACCCATTTAAAATGAGTAACTTGCCAATGCTCGAGGCCTCGGCCAAAATGCGCACAGCGAACAAGGGGTGACAGCATGACGCGGAGCGAATTGATTGACTTGATGGCCGACGGTCAAAGCCAGTTGAGCGCGAAAGACGTTGAGCTGGCGGTGAAGCTGCTGATTGAACACATGGCTGAAAGCCTGTCATCCGGGGAGCGTATCGAGATCAGGGGGTTCGGTAGTTTCTCACTGCACTATCGCGAGGCTCGCCAGGGTCGCAATCCCCGAACGGGCGACACAGTGGCGTTGCGTGGTAAGCATGTGCCGCACTTTAAGCCCGGCAAAGAGTTGCGCGAGCGGGTAAATCGGGCAGTTAAGTCCGGCTTCTGACCATGCGATGGTTGAGACAGGGGCTGACGCTACTGCTTGCGGTTGGCGCTGTCGCCGCCGGTGGACTCTTCTCTCTCCAGAACACCGAGGAAATTCCCCTCGACCTCATTGTGATGCAACTACCTGCCCAACCCGTCGCGATATGGGTCTTGGCGGCATTGGCGGTCGGCGTCGTTATAGGCTTGGGGGCCGGGACGCTGCTGGCATTAAGGCGTTCTGCAATGATCCGCCAGCTGCGTAAACAGCGGGATCGCCTTATGGCTGCAGCTGCGAAAGGAACCGGGCTTGATTCTCAATAACGCACTGCTTCTAGTGCTGCTCGTTCTCGCGGTTGCCGCAGGCTGGACGCTGGGCCGCGGTGGGCTGCGCATGGACGGTGCCGACCGGACACAACTCCCCTCGCAGTATTATCGGGGCTTTAACTTTCTACTGGACGGCGAAGAGGACGATGCGGTGGACGCCTTCACTGAAGCGTTGGCGGTGAACGAGGACACAGTCGATACACATATCGCACTGGGCAGCGTGTTGCGCAAGCGGGGTGAGGTCGACCGCGCGATTAGAATTCACCAAAATTTGCTCAAACGACCGCAGCTGACGGCGGTTCAGTTGCATCAATCCCATCTCGAGTTAGCCAGAGATTTTATTGCAGCCGGCCTGTATGACCGCGCCGAGCGACTGCTCTCTGATCTGGCCGAACAGTCGACAGAATTCAGTACGACAGCGCAGCGGCATTTATTGGATGTTCATGAAGCGCAGCGGGACTGGGTCGCTGCTACAGCGATTGCCGACCAACTGATAACACAGGCCGAGGAGGGTGGGCGGTCGGCGACCGGTCAGGGCCAACCCACTCGGCAACTGAGAGGACATTACCTTTGCGAGCGCGCGGACGCTGCGTTGGAATCTGGTGACAAAGCGACTGCAGGTGAATTCTATGAGGATGCTCTGAGAGATCAGAATCAAGATCTCCGCGCGCGGATGGGATTGGCCAGACTAAGGCTCTCAGCGGGAGATCCTGAGGCCGCGTTGACGCACTTCAGAGTGGTCATGGGCAGCGGTCGTAATTGCACCCCCGAGCTGCTCGCACTACTCAGCGAGATTTGTGCTGCACAGGATGACGGGCCGCAGTATCTGGCGGCGCTGGAAGAGTATTACGCGCTGCAATCCTCCCCCCTGTTGGCGTTGGCGCTCGCAGGCGAACTTGAAAAACAGCGAGGCCGAGCCGCAGCCGAGGCTTTCCTGCGCAAGACACTGGCGACTCATCCGTCGGTATCCGTGGCGGCGTCATTGGTGTTGCAGGGACTAAAGTACGATACCTCGCTGCCAGAGCGCGAGGTGTTTGATCGACTCACCAGTGCCGCCGAGGGTTATCAATGCGGTCACTGTGGATTTACAGGCAAAGCCCGTCACTGGCGGTGTCCCGGCTGTCGCCATTGGGACTCCATTCACTACCGCGGTGGCGCACTGGAGCAAACCCATGGCTGATGCTGGCAGTAAACTGATCGTTGCCCTCGACTTCGATTCTGCAGGTGCCGCGTTGGATTTGGCGAGGCGGCTTGATCCGGCCACATTGCGCCTAAAGGTCGGCAAGCAACTATTCACGCTTGCCGGACCAGACATCGTGCGCTCACTGCAGGGTCTGGGGTTCGATATTTTCCTTGATCTCAAGTTCCATGACATCCCGACCACAGTGGCCAAGGCGATCAAGTCCGCCGCTGAGTTGGGCGTTTGGATGGTCAACGTCCATGCGTCGGGAGGCTCAAGAATGATGCGTGCAGCAAGAGAGGCGCTAAATGACTCACCGAGGCCCCCGCTGCTGGTGGGTGTGACTGTGCTGACCAGTATGGATCAGGAAGATCTGATCGAGCTCGGTTGCGATAACGCGCCCATCGATCGCGTTTGCCAGTTGGCCGCGCTGGCAGAGTCGGCCGGCCTCGATGGTGTAGTCTGCTCGGCCGCGGAGGCAGCCGTCCTATCGGCCAGGCAGCGGGAAGGCTTCTTGCTGGTGACGCCTGGCATAAGGCTAGCTGGCGACGAAGCGGGTGATCAGCGCCGCGTGGTGACTCCCGAGAGCGCGGTCGCGGATGGCGCAACGCATTTGGTCGTAGGTCGGTCCATCACGGCTTCCGATGACCCTGCAAAAACGGCGGCAGACATTCACGCCTCATTGGATGCACTTGCCAGTGGCTAGTTCTGCAGGGTTGGTGTTCGAGCCGACAGTGGGCGAAATTTTTGCTCAAAAGATATGCGCCTCAGTCAATGACCTGTCTTGGCAGTCCGGCAGGAGCCATATTTGATCGGAGCCCGCGCGAGGGGATTCCTAATTGACTGATGGAGAAAACACCATGAATTCACCGCGTATGACACCGATATTCGATAGCGCCTCACGACTCATGCGTGCCCGCGAGGGCAGGCAGCTTGGATTGGCGGCGAAAGCGCTGGCGATCTGTACTTTGTTACTGGGTTTGAGTCCCTATGTCAGCTGGGCACCAGAGCCCGTCAACATCAGCCTTGTCAGCCTCGAAGTATTGGCAGAGAGCTTGCAGGGCGTAGGTCCTGCGAACGCGCACCGTATTACCGAGTACCGGGTGGCGCATGGTCCGTTTGAGCACATTAATGAGCTGGCAACTGTGCGGGGAATCGGCTCTGCGGCAGTGGGAAAGAATCGCAGTGTCATCCGGTTTCAATAATGTCAGGCGGAGCCCGGCATTTTGATATTGCTGACGGGCGCCACGGGCTATGTGGGCGCCGCGCTTCGCGCCGCGCTTGAACAGCAGAGTCAATCGCTGCGGCTGCTGGCGCGGGCTGCGGATGCCTTAAGCGCTGCACCGCGTAGCGAATCGCAGCAATGGGATATGGCCAGTGGCGATGATCTGCCGAAAGGCGTCTTTGACGGTGTTACTGCGATCATTCATTGCGCAGGGTTAGCGCATCGCCACGCAGACGAGCGCGATTATCAGCGCCTTAACGTCGAGGCCACCTCTGATCTCGCCAGATGCGCTATCGAAGCGGGTGTTCCGCATTTCGTTTATGTGAGCTCGCTGAATTTGGTGCCCGCGGAGGCGGTATCGCCCCGGAATCCGGCACACTTGTACCCCGAGCCAAAGGAGAATTACGCGGCGTCCAAGTGGCGCGCGGAACAGAGTCTGCGTGAGATGTTTGCAGAGAGTCACTGCCGGTTGACGGTGGTGCGTCCGGGCTTGGTATATGACACCGAGCTCACGGCTGATCTTAAGATGGTGAATAAGGTGCTGCGTTGGTGGCCGTGGCTTCTGCCCTCGGTAGGACACCGGAGCATGGTGGCTCGAGGGGATCTAGTGGCATTGCTAATTAATTGTGCACTGGGTGAGGCAGGAGCGCCTGCTGGCGAGGAAGTGCTCTTGGCCACAGACGGAGCTGTTTATGACGCTGAGAGAATCTCGCGTGCACTGTCTCAGGGAATGAAATGGGGCGTGATGCCACAGTGGCTTTGCCGTCTCGCAGGGAGGGTGCTTGATTGGAAAAAGGGCAGTGAGCCGGGAAGTCACTGGCGCAGCCTCAGCGCGAATCATTGGAGTGGTGACGCCCCAGTTGTTGCGGGTTGGCAGCCTTCCGTGACGCTTGAATCCCTTGCCTCTAGAGAGACAGGGCGTTCATGATGATACTTATCGCCATGGCGCTGTTGGTCAGCCTGGGTCTGTGGGTTTTTGTCCGCTTAGCCCCCCACTGGGGTTTGGTTGACCAGCCGAACTCGCGTAGCCTGCATACGAAGTCGACTGTGGTCAGTGGAGGCATTGCGCCGATACTGGTGCTGGCGGCTGCGCTCTCCATCACTATGAACTTCCCGGGAGCACAGGCAGTCGCTCTGATGACGTTTGCGCTCACTGCTATCGGCTTGCTAGATGATCGGCGCGGTTTACCCAGCGGGTTGCGCTTCCTGTGTTATCTAGGTGCGGGGCTTGTGCTCTGTTGGCTCCTGCTGCCAGCCGGGTCGGTGAGTATCGTTGTGCTGGGGATGGGCGGCGTGGCAGTGGCCTGGTGCATCAATCTGGTGAACTTTATGGATGGTGCCGATGGTTTAGTGTCCACTCAGGCGCTTTGCGTGGCGCTGGGGATGGGGCTGATCGCCACCTTCGGAGCGTTTCCCAATGCGCAATTGGCGTGGCTGTCTGCCATGCTGTTTGCCTGCTGGGCACCGCTGCTTTGGTTCAATTGGCCTCCAGCGAAACTCTTCATGGGGGACGCGGGGGCGATCCCTCTTGGATTCATACTGGCACTGATGGGGTTGATGGCGTTTCTGACTGATCCCTCAGTAGGGTTCACGTGGCTGATTCTGATGATGCCCTTTCTGGTTGATACAGGACTCACGCTATGTATCCGGATCTTTGCGGGCGAGCCGCCGCACGTTGCTCACCGCGACCACGCTTATCAGCGCTTGAGCGTGCAAAAGGGTAGTCCACTGCCTATTACGCTGGGATTACTGGGTATGCAAGTCATCTGGCAATTTCCGCTGGCTGTAATTGCCGTCAATAGCGCTGTATTCCCTCCGCTTCTGGTACTTTTGTCAGCCATGCCATCGGTCGCGACTGTGGTGTACGCGCGCCTGAGGGCTTAAACTAGAGGTTTCCAAGTAGCCGACTGAATCTTCTCCCGGTTCAGTTGCGTGGTTCGGGTGAGTATGGTCAAGAAGATGGCATGTCGGGTGCGCGCGATAGGCGTTCGTTCGGTCTCCACCGTCCTCTGGCTTTTCGCCCGGCGGTCATTGCCCCCTCCTTTCCGATTCTCCGGATGGTTAGTCCTCGATTTACTGGTTGTGCTCGGCGCCCTTTACGGTGCTGCAGCCATCGGCGGGGTAGAGGATGCCGGCGTATTGGGCTCGCTGAGCCCCATCACTGCCTCCCTACTACTGATCGGCTCTGCCGCTATTTTCAGTATTCAGGGTCTGTACCTCTCTGTTATCCGTTACATGGGTCAACAAGCGGTGTGGGATCTGGTCAAAGCCGTCAGCTTTTCAACTGTGGCGCTGGGTGCTTGCATCTCCTTTACCGAGTCAACGTTGCCCGCCACCGCAGCATTGGTTTACTGGCTTTTGCTCTTTGTGGGTATTGGTGGGTTGCGCCTAATCTCCCGAGGTTGGCTCCAGGCCAATACTGGGGCAGATGTGCGGCGTGTCATCATTTACGGTGCGGGTGAGTCAGGTCGTCAGCTGCTGAATGCCCTCAATCACGGCACGGATTACCGCGTGGTGGCATTTATCGACGACAACCCCAACCTGCACGAGACAGTAATCAATGGTCGTCCGGTCTTTGGGGCGGACGAGCTGACCAACTTGGTGGAGGAGCATGTGGTCCGGCAGGTCTTGCTGGCGATCCCGTCGGCCTCTAAAGAGCGGCGTCGTGCCATAATTAATTCGTTGGTCGGTTTGTCCGTCAGAGTCAGGACCATCCCCAAGATCAGCGAGCTGATCTCCGGCAACGCCATCGTGAATCAGATCCAGGACGTTGATCTGGACGATCTGTTGGGCCGTGAACCCGTTCCACCGCATCCCGAACTGATCGATCGTTGTATCACTGACAAGGTCGTGATGGTGACGGGTGCGGGTGGCAGCATCGGATCCGAGCTGTGTCGTCAGATTCTGGCGTCATCGCCCCGGGAGCTCATCCTCCTCGATATTTCAGAGTTTGCGCTATACGGTGTGGATCGTGAGATCAAGAGCCTGTGCCAGCGGCAGGGCCTGCGTTTTCCCGTAGTGACTCTGTTGGGTAGCGTGCGTGATGAGCAGCGCCTTGAATCGATCTTCAGCACCTTCTCGGTGGACACGGTTTATCACGCTGCGGCTTATAAACATGTACCCATGGTGGAGTACAACGTGGCAGAAGGCGTAGCCAACAACGTTCACGGCACTTGGAGTTCGGCGTGGGCGGCGCATCGGGCGGGCGTGGATACCTTTGTGCTGGTTTCGACTGACAAAGCGGTTCGGCCCACTAATGTGATGGGCGCATCCAAGCGGTTTGCGGAGCTGATTTTACAAGGCCTCTCGCAAATCGAAACCAAGACCCGCTTCTGCATTGTGCGCTTCGGAAACGTGCTCGGTTCCTCGGGCTCTGTTGTGCCACTGTTCCGCGAGCAGATCAGTGGCGGTGGCCCGGTGACGGTGACCCATCCCGAAGTATCTCGATACTTTATGAGTATCCGTGAGGCGGCGCAGCTAGTACTGCAGGCGGGTGCGCTGGGTACCGGTGGCGATGTTTTTGTACTGGATATGGGCGAGCCTGTGCGGATCGTTGAGCTGGCCGAGAGAATGATTCGCTTGAGTGGTTACGATATGGAGCGGGACAATATGTTTGGCGAGCACATCGATCTCGAATACATCGGTCTTCGCCCGGGTGAGAAGCTTCACGAAGAACTGTTGTTGGGTACCTCATTGACGGGTACCGGCCACCCGATGATCATGCGCGCCGAGGAAGAATCCTTTGACTTCGACTTTATCGAGGACGCGGCTCATCGCTTGTTGCGAGCCTGCGCTGAGATGGATCTAAATGATGTCACGGCCATTTTGACCGAGCATGTGATGGGCTTCTCGGGACATGAGCCACGACACGATTATGTCTGGGTTAAGCAGGGCCGCGTTGGTAAGCGTGTACGCAAAGCGCTCGAGGCGGAGAACGTCACTCCGATTCGCCCTGAACTGGTGGGCCCGCGGCAAAGTTCTAGTCGACCCCACGAATGATCACGTGAGATGCAGCGCGGTTACGCGCTTCGCATCTGTTAAATCTCACACTTCTTCTTGCCCATTTTGCCGGCGTCGAACGTCGTCAGTGTCGGTGACATACAACCAGCGTATGGCCTCTATCAGCTCCAGTCGTTGCTCCCGACACGCCGCTCTTGTAGGGTCCGCTTTCACCTTGATGTCAGGCGGCGCTGGGGCACTTTATGTCTATGATCGTCAATCGACGCGACGTCGATTTTTATCTCGATGAAATGTTTGATCTGCGATCCCTGCTTACCAGTGATAGGTATAGCGAGCACGATCGCGAGAGCATCACGGCCATACTCGATTTGTGCCAGCACATGGCCGAGGAAGAATTTTTGCCCTGTGCTGGGGAGCACGACGAAAATGAGCCCGTCTTCAAAGATGGGAAGGCGATCACTCCAGACTCTTTAAAAGCTTGCTTGAGAAAGTTTGTTGAGGCGGGTCTGCCCACGGCCACATTTGATCACGAGCTGGGTGGTATGCAATTGCCCGTCATGGTCTCCAACTTTATGCAGGGTATTTTTCAGGCGGCCAATGCACCGGCTACTGGCTACGTATTCCTGACATCCTCCAATGCCCACATGTTGCACGCCTACGGTAGCGAAGCGCTGCGCAAGCGTTACTTGCCGTCTCTCGTCGAGGGTCGTTGGTTTGGCACCATGTGTCTGTCCGAAACCCATGCAGGGTCTTCACTGTCGGATATCCGCTGCATGGCTGAGCCCGTTGGTGATGGTAGTTATAAGCTGACTGGTACCAAGATGTGGATTTCCGGGGGTGAGCAGGATATCTCCGAGAACATTGTGCATATGGTGCTGGCCCGAACCCCGGGCGCACCGCCAGGCGTGAAGGGTATCTCGCTATTTCTAGTGCCTAAAATCCGCGTCGAGGAAGATGGCTCCCTGGGTGAGCCCAACAACATTGCGCTCGCGGGTCTCAATCACAAGATGGGGCAGCGGGGCACCACCAACACGCTGCTCAACTTCGGCGAGGGCGGTGATTGCCTTGGCTACCTGGTGGGGGAGGTAAACGATGGCCTCAAAAACATGTTCCACATGATGAATGAGGCCCGAATTGGTGTTGGTATGCTGGCCACGATGTCGGGATTGGGCGGCTATCTGTACTCGCTTGATTACGCTCGTAACCGACCACAGGGCCGGCACCCGGGCGATAAAGACCCCAATAGCCCGATGCTCCCTATTATTGAGCATGCTGATATCCGCAGGCTCTTGATGGAACAAAAGGTGGCAGTAGAGGGCAGTATCGCGCTGCTCACTTATTGCTCTCAGTTGGTGGATCAACAGCTGATTTCAGATGACCCGCAGGCTTCACAGAGGCTCACATTGCTTCTGGAGTTACTCACGCCTATCGCCAAGTCGTGGCCCTCGGAATATACACTTGAGGCCAATAAGCACGCGATCCAAATTTTGGGTGGCTATGGTTACACCCGGGAGTACCCGGTAGAACGGCTGTATCGAGACAACCGCCTGAATCCGATTCACGAGGGCAGCCATGGTATCCATGGGCTCGATCTTTTGGGCCGTAAAGTGAATCTCGCGGGTGGTGTCACACTCGCCATCTTTGAAGAGGAAATGCAGCAGGCGCTGAAAGCTGCGGCGGGCAGTGAATTGCTTGGTGCGATGGGGGAGGCACTCAACGACATTTGGCAGTTAGCCAAAAAAACGATTGAAGCTGTGAATCAGGAGACTGATACGGTCGCGCGCCTGTCTAGTGCCACGCCATTTTTGGATGCCTTCGGGCATGTCGTCATCGCGTGGCTGTGGCTGCGGCAGGCACTGATTGCCCAAGAGGCGCTGCAAAGCGGCGCTCGGGCAGACGCCGATTTTTATGAGGGCAAGATTGCCGCGTGCCAGTTTTTTTACCGTTACCACTTGCCGCAGGCAACGGAAAAGTTTCGCTACGTAGCCACCCGGGACCGGTCGGTGCTCGACACCGAGGCTAGTTGGTTTACTGGGCAGTGAGAATCGTGGACCCAGTCAGCGCTGTGTCCGGATCCTGTTGAATATCAGATCTGACTCAGTTTGATTTCTGCTTCGATCGAAAATTACGCATGAATTCCTTGTCTATGAGTGAACCGTCCTGGTGTAAGCGATAATGTGTGTGTGCTAGATGGTGGGCGTTGAATGCGCTGCGCTGCACGTTCTCAAAGCCTTGGGCGTGAAAAGCCGCGTTAATCGCATCTTTGCCGAGTTTTAAAGCAAACGACGGTTTGTCGGACAGCGTGCGAGCAAAGGCGAGGGTCGCTTCCTCTAACTCTTCTCGTGGCACAACCCGGTTCACCATGCCAGCAGCTTCTGCCTCCTCGGCGGAGATTGGCTGACCGGTGAGTAGGAACTCTTTGGCCTTGCGGATCCCCAGTTCCCAAACGTGGGCGAAGTACTCCACACCGGGTATGCCCATGTACATGGTGTTGTCTTGGAAAGTGGCATCGTTACTAGCGATGACAAAATCGCAGGGCCAGATTAGCATCAATCCGCCGGCAATGGATTTACCATGCACAGCGGCAATGGTGGGTTTAGCCAAATCCCGCCAGCGGCGACAAAAACCCTCATAAATTTCCTTTTCGCGGCAATAATAAGCCTCTGATCCATCCCATTTATCATCACTCCAGGTGCCAACCAGTTTATGCTCGCAGCCGCGATTATCGATATCACGCAGGTCATGACCGGCTGAAAAGTGGGGTCCCTTAGCGGCCAGAATCACCACTTTCACTTCGCTATCCCCCATGGCGATGTCGAAGGCATCGTTTAATTCGTAAAGGAGATGGGCGTCTTGAGCATTTCGTGCCTCAGGGCGATTCAGCCAGATACGAGTGATTCCCGCCTCAGGTTTTTCGTAGATCAAGTTGTCGAAATCGGGCATATCGTTGTCCTTATGCGGTTGCGGCAACGGTACTACAAACATCAGCAGGGGACTATTGACGGACTGGCAGTGTTTGCCGGAAGCCCTCTCGGACTCGAGGCCGTGGTCCGCCAGCCCTTCACCCGCCTTTAGGCGAGGTTCAAGGTTCACGGTGCGACGGCAGAACGCGAGGAGAGAGTCCCAGAAGGGGAGGCCTTACAGAACTTCAAAAAAACAAAGGGTAAGGAATGGATCGGCCACTAAGGTTTGATTTGCTCCAACAATCCACTCCATCCAAAGGCCCAATAAACCAAAACCAGTGCAGTAAAACATTCTCTAATTTCATATTGAAAGTTATCGCGTTGAAAAATGTCTGACGCGCCGATACCAACAGCAAATCCGATGCCGCAAACCAGCATTGCTACCCACAGAAATGGGTGGTCGACCCTTTTTTTGTAGATGAGCATTAACGCCAGCCCCAATGACCAGGACCCCAATAAAGCCGCCGTGTCGCTGTAAACTTGAGGAATGAGCCACCCATGAAAACAGTGGGCGAGCATGAGTAAAATTGCGATGGTGATTGGTGGGATATAGGCGCCCAAGTTGTATTCTATTAACAGTTGGCTGAGGCGATTTTTTGGAAATACCCAATGGATAAAGGGATACAATATAAAGCCAACGTACAAAACTACATTAATAAGTGTCGAAAACAGAATCGGATTCACTAGATTATGTAGGTTGGTTTCCTTTTGATAATTATGAGACTGGAAAAATTCACCAGATTCGAATTTTAACCAGTGCTGTCCCCAGCTAATTTCCTCTCCGGCGCCGATAAAACAAAGTAGGGCCATTGCTATACAGCCAAGTCGCAATTGCCATGATGACGAGGAAAGCTTCATCCAACGGCATCCAAGCCCGATCGCTCCGGCGAGTAGTGTGATAGCGGTGGCTACTTCATAGAATCCATTTTCAATGGTGGCTCGCGCGAGCAAACCGGTTTTTGGCCATAGCTTGGATACCAGGATAAGCCCATAGGCAAGGCACACATTGCTCAAATAAAAGTAACGAAAGGCCATGTGTAATATCTCTGTGCGGTAGCCGATAAATTGCTGATTTATCGATGCAATATAGCATTCCCAATCCGAGTCGAAGCAGTAAGTAAAGTATTAGAAAGATAGTGAGGTATAGGAAGTATAACTGCGGTAATAGGGAGAATATCCATTGGGACTTGAACGAGAAAGGTGAGCCCAATAAAACTTGAACCAACGACCAATAGATTATGATTCGCTAGACGTTATCAGCTGTTTCTGGATCGATTTCAGCGTATTCATCAGGTCGCGGTTGCTAGGTTCTTTGCCTTTAGGTGCGCCTGCAGCAGTGCTCGATGAGCCAACCATAATTGCTAAAAGATTGGTCACAACAGAGTGGTCATACGGCCGCTCCCGTAGTTTTAACGTTCTGGCTGAAAATTCCAGTGTCCCGAAGAAAACATCCCGCAGCTGCCCAATCGGTATGTCTTCGGGGAGTTCACTGCGGTCTACGCCGCGCTGCATAATGCGATCAAACACCCGAACGTATTCACGCACCTGATCGAGATCCTGCTCCTGTTGTGGACGAGCTCGATAGGTCATCGAGACCACCTCAAATTGTTCCAGTATGGAATTGAGGTGGTAGCGGCCAAGTTGCTCTAGCTGCTCTCGAGTCGTCGCATCGGGTTCAATCGCCGCCTCGGCGCCCAGCGTCAGTTGGGTCCAGAAGCGACCCACCACCCCGGCTAACAGGTCCTGCTTGTTTTTGTAGTAGAGGTAGACCGTACCTTGGGCAACCGACGCCGCACGCGCAATCTCTGATACTTTGGCGCCATCGAATCCAACCTGCGCAAAAATCTTCTCTGCGGCATCGAGAATGCTCGACTCTTTGGCTTCTACGCGCGCTCTTGAGGTGTGGCGGGGTGTTGCCGGCATTGAACAGTGCCCGTATACTGAGTCTGGCTCATTTTAAATGAGTTTAAATCATTTTGGTAGCGGTATGTGCAATATCTAACGGCATCAAAGGGAGGTGAAATGATTCGAGTAGGCGGTGCAACGGGCTATTGGGGCGAGGCAGACCTCGCGCTCCCGCAGTTTCTGGCTGAGGGCGACCTCGATTTTATCGTGTTCGACTATCTTGCCGAGATCACCATGTCGATCATGGCTCGCGCCAAAGCCGCGGATCCTGAAAAAGGCTATGCCATCGATTTTGTCAGCGCGATCGTCGCGCCTCATCTACAAGCCATTGCTGACTCAGGCGTCAAACTGATCAGCAATGCGGGTGGCGTGAATCCCGAGGCCTGTGGCCATGCGATCAGACAATTAGTTGATGAAGCGGGCCTGTCGCTGAAGGTGGCAGTGATTACCGGCGACGACCTCATGCCCAAGTTGGATCAGGTGTTAGGTTCAGAGCCCGCAGAGATGTTTACCGGCGAGCCCACACCGCCCCGCGACGCGATAGCTAGTGCCAACGCATATCTCGGCGCATTCCCAATTGCAGAAGCGTTGAATCAAGGCGCTGATATCGTCGTCACCGGTCGTTGCGTCGATAGCGCTGTGACGCTCGGTGCCTGTATTCACCGCTTCGGCTGGCAGCGTGATGACTTGGATTTGCTGGCCGCCGGTTCACTCGCCGGCCACCTGATCGAGTGCGGGCCGCAGGCCACGGGTGGCAACTACACCGACTGGCACGAGGTGGCCGATACGCTCCATGACGTGGGTTACCCGATCGCAGAGATTGCTGCAGATGGCGGGGTTGTCATGACCAAGCCAAAGGACAAAGGCGGCTGCGTGACCATTGGCACTGTTGGCGAGCAATTACTCTATGAGATCGGTGATCCTGCAGCTTATTACTTACCCGATGTGATCTGCGATTTCACTCAAGTTGCGCTGGAGCAGATTGATCAGGATCGGGTCAGTGTGACTGGCGCCCGAGGGCGCGGAGTGCCCGCTCAATACAAAACCTCAATGACCTGGGCCGATGGCTGGCGAGCAGGCATGATCGGCTTCTATGTGGGTTCGCGCGCCGCAGAGAAGGCGCGCGTTTTTGCAGACGAGGCCATTCAGCGTGCGCGGCGTAAGCTCTCGAAAATGGGGGCCCCTGATTACGTCGACGTGTGCGTGGAAGTCGTCGGTGACGAGAGTCACTGGGGCGAGGCAGCCCGTTATGTTAGAAGCCGCGAGGTCGCGTTGAAAGTGGCCTGCCGGCATGCGGATCGGCGCGCAACGGATCTCATGATGAGAGAGTTGTCGGGGGTAGCATTGGGCGCCCCAGCGGGATTCTGCGCCTTTGCAGGCACACGCCCCAAGTCGTCGCCTGTGATCCGTCTGTTCTCGATATTCGTTGACCGAGATATCGCTGATATCCAGATTCATACTTCGGATGGGACCCAAACCTTTGATGACGCTCGAGCGATAGAGTCCGGGGTGGCTGATTTGGGAGAGGGCGTCGTCGGCGATGACAGTGCGGCGGTGCAAGAGCTGGCCGTGGCGACCGATGACGGAGCCGACCAGATCGAGGTCCCATTGGAGCGTCTGGCCTGGGCGCGTTCTGGCGATAAGGGCGACAAAGCCAACATCGGTGTGATGGCGCGCAACCGGCAGTACTTTCCGTGGATAGCAGCGGCGCTAACCGCGTCCTATGTATCAAGCCGCTTTGAGCATTTCATGGCGAGCCCCGAGATGGACCGGTACGTATTGCCGGGGCTCCCCGCGCTCAACTTTGTGTTGCACCAAGCTCTCGGTGGTGGGGGCGTAGCGAGCTTGCGCAACGATCCCCAAGCCAAGGGCTACGCACAAATTTTATTGGATACGCCGGTGAGCATACCGGCCCAACTGTTGGAGGACTGAGATGGTCGCTGTGACATCCCAGATAGACGCGAATTCCGAGGCCTTTGCTGCCAATCGGGCCAGTATGATGACCTTTATCGAGCGACTGCGCTCGCTGGAGGCGCGGGCGTCGGAAGCGTCGGCCAAGCGCCGGGCGACGTTCGAGAAACGTGGGCAGCTATTGCCCGCCGATCGTCTGCACCGGCTACTCGACCCCGGTATGCCTTTTCTCCGGCTGCATACGCTGGCCAACTTCGCGGTCGACAACCCGGATCGAGAAGCCAGTATTCCTGGTGCCTCGGTGTTGGTGGGCATTGGTTTTGTGGGCGGCGTGCGCTGCATGATTTGGGTCGATGACTCGGGTATTGCGGCGGGGTCTGCGACAACCAAGACGGGCGAGGTTCATCTTTCTCTGCAAGCGATTTGTAAGCGCCAGAAGTTGCCCTTAATCCACTGCGTCGAGAGTGCGGGCGCGAATCTTTTGCAGTATCAGACTGAGCTGTGGTCTGTGTTTGGCGGTGTGTTTAGGAATCTCGCTCAGATGTCAGCGATGGGTTTGCCGACGATGGTTGTGCTGCACGGCGGTTCCACGGCGGGTGGTGCCTACATGCCGGGCATGTCGGATTACGTCATCGGCGTGAAAGAAAATGGCATGGCGGCGCTCGGCGGTGCGGCACTGGTGAAAGCGGCCACCGGAGAGGTCGCCAATGATCGTGAGCTCGGTGGCACCGAAATGCACGCCAGTGTCTCAGGCTGCGTCGAATACCTGGTGGAGGATGACGCACACGGGCTACTTAAGGCGCGCGAGGTTTTTGAGCGTCTGGACTGGAACCGACGTACCACAGCCGTCCCACGTCGCGCCTATCAGCCCCCGCAATATCCGGCTGAGCAGCTGGCGGGTGCTGTACCTACGGACCCCAAAGTGCCTTATGACTGCCGCGAGGTGCTCGCGCGGGTAGTGGATGGCTCGGAAATCGAGGAATTCAAGCCGCGCTACGGTGCCTCTACGCTCTGCGCCCACGTCAGTATCACTGGCATTGCCTGTGCAGTGATTTGCAACAATGGCCCGATCGACCCAAACGGTGCGACCAAGGTCGCGCAGTTTGTTCAGCTATGCGATCAGTCCGATTTGCCGATTATTTTCCTCCAGAACACCACGGGCTACATGGTGGGAACCGAGTACGAGCAGGCAGGCATGATCAAGCACGGCTCAAAAATGGTTCAGGCGGTCAGTACCGCGCGGGTGCCAAAAATCACGCTGTACATTGGCGCCAGTTTTGGCGCGGGTAATTACGGTATGTGCGGCTGGGCTTACGAACCTGATTTTCTATTCGCGTGGCCTAGCGCACGCACAGGTGTGATGGCGGGACAAAGTGCGGCAAAAACGATGAGCGAGGTCGCGCGAGCGGGAGCTGCACGCAAGGGTATCGCGATTCCCGAAGAGCAATTGTCTGAGCAGGAGGCCGCGATCATCGCGCACTTTGATGCGCAGGAAGACGCGTTCTACACTTCAGGCCGCGTGCTAGATCACGGCGTGATCGATCCGCGCGATACCCGCAAGGTACTCGCGTTTTGTCTCGAAACCGTGCTGGAGGGCCGTGGGCGCACACTCACGCCCAACAGTTTCGGCGTGGCGAGGATGTGATCATGACTACATTGCCCCATACCGATTCTGTCGAATGCGAATTCCATCAGGGCTGGCTAACCGTATGGTTCAACCAACCCGAGCGCCGCAACCCACTTACTGACGCCGTCGTCGCCGACCTGCAGCGCATTTGCGATGCATTGCAGGAAGATCGCTCGATCAGAGGCATGACTCTCCGAGGCCGTGGTGGCTTTTTTTGTGCAGGCGGTGACCTCAAAGGATTCAAAACCATGGCGACCGTGTCCAATGACGAAGTGATCGCCATGAGTGAGACCATTGGGCGTCTGCTCTACACCCTCGACCGTTTGCCCATGGTGACCATTGCGGTCATCGAGGGTGCCGCGATGGCGGGGGGGTTGGGTGTTGCCTGCTGCTGTGATGTCACGATCGGCACTGCGGATGCCAAGTTTGCTTTCTCTGAAACGCGTATCGGTATCTCGCCCGCACAGATTGCTCGCTATGTGATGCAGAAGTGCGGCGGGTCCACAGGTCGGCGACTCATGCTGAGCGCAGCCCGCTTCACAGGTGAGGAGGCGGCGGCTCTGGGTATTTTAGATGTGGTGGTGTCCAACGCGGACGAGCTTGAGGCTGCCCAAGCGCGGATTCGAGCCGATGTGTTGGCCTGTGCCCCTGGTGCGGTGGCGGCCACCAAAACACTGATCCGCACGCTACCCACACTGCCCGACGAGGAAAAGATGCGGTTTGCAGCCGAGAACTTTACCGCCTGTTTAAAGGGCGAGGAGGGTATGGAAGGTGTCGCGTCTTTCTTAGAGAAGCGCAAGCCAAACTGGCATCAGGAGGGCGAAGGATGAAAGCGATCCAGACAGTGCTGGTGGCCAATCGCGGTGAGATTGCGGTCCGAGTGATGCGCACCGCCAAGGCGATGGGGCTCAAAACCGTTGCCGTGTATTCCGACGCCGATGCTAATGCCCTGCATGTGCGCGCCGCCGATCTGGCGGTGCCGCTCGGCGGCAACACCGCCGCCGAGTCCTACTTGAACGGCGACGCCATCCTGGAGGCTGCGAGAGAGACAGGCACCGATGCGATACACCCGGGCTATGGCTTTTTATCCGAGAACACCACTTTTGCGGCGGCTTGTGCAGAGGTAGGCGTCATCTTTATAGGCCCGCCGGCTCACGCCGTGGAAGTCATGGGCGATAAAGCGCTCGCGAAGCGAGCGATGCTGGAGGCTGGGGTGCCCTGCATCCCGGGGTATCAGGGCGAGGACCAGTCTGACGACACGCTCTGTCGTGAGGCGGAAGCGATGGGCATGCCCGTCATGATCAAGGCTGCGGCAGGGGGCGGCGGTCGCGGTATGCGGCGTGTTGCAGACCCTGATCAGCTAATCCAATCGATCGCGCTGGCGCGTTCTGAGGCCGAAGGCGCTTTCGGCAACGGTGACTTGATTTTGGAACGGGCAATCGAGGGTGCGCGGCACGTCGAGGTGCAGGTGTTTGCCGACACTCACAGCAATGTCATTCATCTGGGTGAACGTGATTGCTCACTGCAGCGGCGTCACCAAAAGGTCGTTGAGGAATCCCCGTGCCCCATCATGACACCGGAGCTGCGCGAAGCGATGGGTACCGCTGCGGTAGAGGCGGCGCGGGCGGTGAATTATGTGGGCGCTGGCACGGTGGAGTTTCTGCTCGATGCCAGTGGCGACTTTTATTTTCTGGAGATGAATACTCGGCTGCAGGTCGAGCACCCGGTGACTGAGTGCGTCACGGGGTTTGACCTAGTGCAATGGCAGATCCGCGTGGCACAGGGTGAGCACTTGCCCGCCACGCAGAAAGATGTCGACCTCTTTGGGCATGCGATTGAGGTCAGACTCTGCGCGGAGGATCCGGCGGAGGCGTTTTTACCGAGTGCCGGTCCTATATCGTTGTTCAGTGTGCCGTCGAGGGAGGGTATTCGCGTGGATTCAGGGATCGAGACTGGCGACGCGATATCGCCATTTTATGATTCGATGGTCGCCAAGGTTATCGTATGGGGTGAAACCCGCGAGACCGCGAGACTCAAACTGCGCTCTGCCCTGCAGGCCACCGCGCTGGCGGGCGTCACTCACAATCGCGCATTCTTATTGGAGCTACTCGATCAGCCGACCTTCATCAAGGGTAGTGCGACTACTGATTACATCGATCAGCAATACCCCGAGGGTTTCTCGCCCGCGCAAGCGGGCACTACCAGTTTAGCGGCGGGCATTGTGCTCCAACAGATTCTCGCGGCCGAGCAGCACTTCGCCAGCGCGCTGTCGGTGAATGAGGAGCTACGGGGTTGGGTGTCGACCGGGCCCGTGACGAGACGGCATACCTACGAGGTCGCTGATCAGATCTTCACCGCGGAGATCACCTCGAGTAGCGCAGAGCAGTTCTCGGTGATGCTGATGGAGGCGACTCATGATGTCACACTGCAAACGCTAAACAAAAACCGCGTTGCGTTTTTGATTGATGGTCAGCGCGTAGTGCTGGGTTATCACCAAAGTGATGCAGCCGTGATGATGCTGGCCACGGATCGTTCCGAGGTGACCTTGACCAACACTGATTTGATTCCCCCGGAATCGGCAGAGGATGCGCAGGGGGGCACGGTGCAGGCGCCTATGCATGGTCAACTGGTATCGCTGTTAGTAGAGGCGGATCAAGCGGTGGAAAAAGATCAGCGGTTGGCGGTATTCGAGGCCATGAAAATGCAGCAAGAGATTCTTGCGCCGGTGTCTGGGGTGGTACAGCAGGTGAATGGTCAGGTGGGTCAGCAGATGGCCGCGGGAGATGTCATCATGTTGATTGAAGAGGCCCAAGGCGAGTAAGTCCCGCGTCAGCCAGTCGGTGAGCAGGCTTACGTAACCGTTATCAGGATTCAGCATGCAGCAGGCCAGTGATTTTCTAGCAGAGTCAGAAGCATTGGAGCAGCTCGTGGCGCCTTTACAAGCAAATGACTTTGACCATCCCACAGGATTCAAGTCCTGGACCTTCGAGACGATCATGCGCCATCTGCATTTTTGGAATCATATGGCGAACCTCGCGCTTACAGCGCCCGATGACTTTCAGGCAGAGCTGAAGCCAGCAGTAGAGGCTATGATGGCGGGCAAAACACTGCCTGATATCGAGCTTGCGAAATTTCCTGAAGGGCGGTTCGACTTGGTTTCTCTGTGGCAAATCGGGTTTCGCGAGGTGGCCGCGGCCTATCAGCAGGCCGACCCTTCTGATCGCGTTTCTTGGGTTGGGCCAAGTATGAGTGCGCGCTCATCGATTACCGCGCGGCAAATGGAGACCTGGGCACACGGGCAGGCAATTGCGGACGAACTGGGTATTAAACGCAGCGAAGACGACCGCATCCGCAACATTGTGATTTTGGGTGTGAATACGTTTGCTTGGTCTTTCAAGGTACAGGGTATGGAAGTGCCCGAGGGTCAGCCTGCGCTGCGGCTGACCTCACCGTCTGGCGAATCATGGGAATATGGCAACCTCGATAGTGATCAGGTCATTAGCGGCATGGCACATGAGTTTGCCCAAGTGGTGACCCAGACCCGTAACATCGCCGATACACAATTGGTCTGCGAGGGTGACACGGCCGAGCTCTGGATGCGCAACGCGCAGTGCTTTGCCGGCGCAGCCGCCGAGCCACCCGCGCCGGGCGTGCGGCGCACAAAATCCCCAGCCTGAGCGAGAGGCGGTTGTTTCGCTATCTGCTAATGCCCGTCCAAGCTCGCCGATCATAGAGAAAGTTCTATTTGGGTGCAGGTATTGCGAGGCCGCCAAACGCGATGAGCGCGGAGCGACCCGCGCAACGCCAAGGGATGGTCACAGATCAGATTCTATGCTGTTGATCATTCTACGGTGTCCCAGCCAGAAAAGCTCCGCGTCTGAGTAACCGGTAATGCGATCCAGCTCCTGACAGTTCCGGATTTGTAAAAAAGTCGGCGTGCCGATTACCTCCGTCGAGGCGCATTCGACCAGCTGATGCCGGTTTGCCTGCCAGTCATCGATCAACACCCGTTCCAAAGGTAGCGTAAGGGATTCGTCAGTTTTGCTGTAGATCGGAGCCACCTCACGATCAAACTGGCGGCAGGCACCGCATTCGGGACTGTAAATGTAGATCAGGACAGGCGAGTCACTGTGGGCCGCTATATCGGCAAAGGCGCCTGGGGGAAAGGTGGTCGTGCTGCCAACCAGTCCCGCCAAGACGAGCAGAAGGGCTGCGGCTCTCATCAGAGCTTGATGTAACCCCATCCCTCGCGTGCCTGCAGTCTTCCCAGTGCGGCGACCCCAGAAGGGACAGTTTCCACGCCAAAAGCTAGGTTGTCCTCGGTCAGGTTGTAATAGTTGAGTGTCGCTTCGCAGGCAAATATGCGGATGCCCAACGCCATCAACTGCTCCATTTGCGCGCTGTACTGACCGCCATTGACGTCTTTAGCACCCTCCAGAGCCGGTTTGACACCATTGCCAATCAGAATGACACGCGTCTCGATATCCGGGTTAAAGGAATGGTGGCGTGTTACCTGAGCGAGCATGCGGTTCATGCTGGTATCGGAGTCCAAATGAAACACCAATCCTGGCGCTTTGGCATCAGCACTGCGGATCGGGGGCGACAGCGTCAGACAAGCGAGCAAGGTCAGCATGAGTAAACGGGTCATGGGTCTCTCCTCCCAAGAAAGGGCGCTGATACACGCAGCCCTGGTTTATGTGGCACTACTTTTTTTATGCCACTGTTTTTTTATGTCACGCAGGTTTCTGGTGCTCCTTCTTGTGTTCCCTCGTCATAGCGCGCTGCGCGTCAATTCCATGAGCCTGCGGCATTACAGGTACGCTACACTCTGGTAGTGCTACTGCTATCAGACGCACCTTACGATTTGGCGCACTGCTTGGCAAAATTCCAGCGCGACGCTTGAGACACTGCCAAAGGCAGCCCAGCGTTAAGCTATATGCTTATATTGAAATATAATAACAGGCACGAGGCACTTCACGCGCGATGAAGATAGCGGGTGAACACAATTAATCGCAAGGGGGAGGATAAGGATGGCATCAGACGCAGAGCAGGGTCAGCTCCGACCTGCGCCTGAATCCTTTTTGTCCAAAGACCTGGTTGAGGACATCTCCCGGGATGGCATCGACCCGGCGCGTCGCTCGTTATTGCAGGGTGCTTTCGCAGCCGCTGCATCGATGGCGGCCCCGGTGCTGATGGCAGATGACGATCCGGACATCGTGAACCTGCCCAGCTGGACCCGCAGTCTAGGCAAGCCGGTGGTCGCCAACCCCTACGGACAGCCGTCACCTTACGAGGCCAATATTGTCCGTCGCCAGAGCCCCGGCCTCACGCGGACCGATCAGTCGAGCGTGTCGTTCACGCCACTGCAAAATCTGTTCGGCATGATCACCCCGAGTGGCCTGCATTTCGAGCGCCATCATCAGGGCTGGGTCGATATCGATCCGCGCCGACACAGGCTGATGATCAACGGGCTGGTGGAAACCCCACTGGTATTCACCATGGAAGACCTGCTTCGCATGCCCAGCGTGTCGCGCATCCACTTTCTCGAGTGTGGCGCCAACACAGGTCTCGAGTGGGGTAATGTGGCGGTCCCTACCGTGCAGTACAGCCACGGGATGTTGTCAGCCTCCGAATTCACCGGGGTCCCGGTCTCCTTGCTACTGGAGCGAGCAGGCTTTGATCGAAAACGCGCAACCGTCTTGCTCGCGGAGGGCGCCGACGGCTCCAGCATGACGCGCACCATAAATCTCGACAATGCATTGGACGATGCGCTGGTGGCCTATGGGCAAAACGGCGAAATGTTGCGGCCAGAAAACGGCTATCCCTTGCGCCTGGTAGTGCCCGGCGTGCAGGGCGTTTCGTGGGTCAAGTGGCTGCGGCGACTGGAAGTGGGCGATGCTCCTTGGGCGACCAAAGACGAGGTTGCGCACTACGTGGATTTGATGCCGGATGGCACGCACCGCCAGTACACCTCCATTCAGGAGGCGAAGTCGGTGATCACAGCGCCCTCGGGCGGTCAAAAATTATTGAAGCAGGGTTATTACGACATCACCGGCCTGGCCTGGAGCGGTCGCGGCACCGTGGAGAAAGTCGAGGTGTCGGTTGATGGCGGGCGTAACTGGCGTGGTGCGCGCATGGAGGGACCAATCTTGCCCAAAGCCCTGACCCGCTTCCATTGCGATTGGGTCTGGCAGGGAGAGGAGGCACTGCTGCAAGCCCGGGTCACTGATAGCACCGGTTATATCCAGCCTAGCCGCGCACAGTTGGTTGAGATACGCGGCACGCGATCGATCTACCACAATAACGCCATACAGACCTGGCGAGTGGGCGCTGACGGTGAGGTACACAATGTCCAGCTGGGTTAGAGCGGTCCCCCTGTGGCTGTGCACGATGACCATGACATCTTGGGCGGCGGCGTTGCCCGAGGGTCTGGTCGATTTAGGTAGACCCGCGACAGAGAGTGAGATCGCAGCCTGGGACATTGACGTGCGTCCTGACTTTGTCGGTCTGCCGCCGGGCAGCGGCGATGTGTGGGCAGGCGAGGAGATCTGGCTGGCTCAGTGTGCCTCCTGCCACGGTGACTTCGGCGACTCCAACGAGATTTTTGCGCCTTTGGTGCTGGGCAATATCACTGAGGAGGACATCGGCAACGGGCGGGTTGATTCGCTCAAGGACCCTGCCGTGGCTCGCACCACATTGATGAAGGTATCGACCCTGTCCACTCTCTGGGATTACATCTACCGGGCCATGCCGTGGAACGCTCCCAAGTCTTTGAGCCAGGATGAGGTCTACGCGCTGGTCGCTTATTTGCTGAATCTCGGCTACGTGGTCGACGACGATTTTGTGCTTTCCGATACCAATATGGCTGAGACTCAGGCGCGCATGCCGAATCGCAACGGTATGAGCCTCGATCACGGTCTGTGGTCGGTTTCTGGTGCGCCAGATGTGAGCGGCTCATCCTGCACCGCTGACTGCGACGCGGCGGTAACCGTGACATCATACCTGCCTGCCTACGCCATGAATGCCCACGGCAATCTTGCCGAACAGGTGAGGGACTGGGGGCCTTACCCCGGACTGTGGACAGCGGCAGAACCTGAGCAGCTCGCAGCGGCTAACGTGGTGGTCGAAGCGGTTCTCGCGCCCGAGGCTGCGCTTACTGCGGGTGGTTGTTCGGGTTGCCATCAGATGGCCGGCCAGCTGGTGGGGCCGGGCTTTGATGCCATCCGGGTGAAGTACGCCGGGCAGGAGCACGCGGCCTATTTACGTGACAAGATAGCGAACGGTGGCGCCGGGGTGTGGGGGAGCATGCCGATGCCGCCCATGCCAGCAGTGGATGACGACGCGCTGCAACAGATTGTGGCCTGGTTAACCTCAGGCGAAGAATAAAAAGGAGTGACTGAGACGATGACAACGATCCATGCAAAGGGTATTTCGCGCCGAGGCTGGTTGCGCTGGGCGGTGATACTGGGTGCTGCTGCGGCGCTGCCGGGGCGTTTATGGGCCGCGGTGGCAAGGCCGGAGGCAGCCTTTGGCGCCACCGCCCTTGATGAAGCGCTGGCGGCCATGGGTGCTACACCGCAGGTGCATGACGGCATCCAGTTTACGACGCCTGATATCGCCGAGAACGGTGCCGTCGTGCCCATCCGGGTGGAGGTTGACTCCGAGGCCCTGCCAAACGTCTCTAAAGTCTCTCTGCTCGTGGAAATGAACCCCAACCCGCTGGCTGCCTCGTTTGACATCCCACCCGGTACAGAGGTCTATATCGAGACCCGGGTGAAGGTTGCACAAACCTGTAGGCTTTATGCAGTGGCAGAAGCCGACGGGCAGTTATACATGCAGTCGAGAGAGACCAAGGTCACCCTCGGCGGATGCGGCGGATAAGGAGCGTGACATGGCAGGTCGAATCAAGATTCGCGCCCAGAAAAAGGGCGACATGACAGAGGTGAAGGCCCTGATGCGCCATCCGATGGAAACCGGTATGCGCAAGGATCAGGCGGGGGACCCCATCCCTGCGCACTTTATTACCGAGGTGTCGGTGCTCCATGGTGATCAGCCTGTCATGCAGGGTCATTGGGGCGCAGCGGTATCCGCCAATCCTTTTCTCGGGGTGCGTTTTGCGGGCGGTGAATCTGGCGATACTGTGCGCGTTGTCTGGACCGATAATCAGGGCGGCACCGGCGAGGGTGAGACCACTATCCGCTGAGTGCGGAAGTAAGGGGCCACCTGTGAAAAGGCATCATCTGGGATTCGCGTTCTTTACAGCATGGCTGTGCTCAGTGCCGCTGGCGGCGGATAACGGTGTATTCGATCAGTACCGGGATCTGATGGGTGATGACAACCCAGCGGTGTTCGTCATCGACGAGGGGGAAGAGCTGTGGTTTACGCCTCAGGGCCCCGAGTCCGCCACGCTGGAAGCCTGTGATCTGGGTCTGGGTCCGGGGGTCACCGCGGGTATCTATGTGCGCTTCCCGCGCTACTTTGCCGATACTGATGCGGTGATGGATCTTGAATCACGTCTGGTCCACTGCATGACAACGATTCAAGGCCGGGATCTTGAGGCGGTGACCGCAAAGCCCTACTCACTGAGAGGGGATTTCGGTACTGAGATGGAAGCCCTCGTCACCTGGCTAGCAGCAGAATCGGAAGGCGCCACGATTGCACCCGAGCAGACGCACGCGGCCGAGCGGGCGATGTATACCCTTGGCGAGGAGATTTTCTTTTATCGCGCAGGGCCCCATGACTTCTCTTGTGCGACTTGTCACGAGCAATCCGATATGCGCATTCGCTTGCAGGCACTGCCCGATCTGACCTCCCACACCGGCGCCGCCGATGCCTGGGGGAGTTGGCCTGCTTATCGTATTTCTCAGGGGCTGGTGCGAACCATGGGATGGCGGCTACGGGACTGCTTTCGCCAGCAGCGATGGCCTGAGCTGCGAA
The DNA here is from genome assembly GCA_902623175.1 of Halieaceae bacterium. Lineage (GTDB taxonomy): Bacteria > Pseudomonadota > Gammaproteobacteria > Pseudomonadales > Halieaceae > Luminiphilus. Next base: position 26,572 of record CACNSR010000006.1, on the reverse strand, counting down.
TGGGCTCCGAGGCCAGCATCGCGCTGCAAACTTATATGGCGGTGAATGCCGCGGGCGGCACCATGACCGCCCCTGGGTTGAAGCGATGAAGGCACTCGTTACAGGGATCACCATCTCTCTTACTGCTAGCGTGACGGCGTGGACAATGGCTTCTGGCGAGATAGAAGCCGTATTACAAAACTCCTTCGTTGCGAAGAATCAGGCCACCATGGACCGGTTGCAGCGCGATGCGGTGCAAAGCGCCTGCAGTGCGCCGCGGGGCATGCCCCTCGATAACGATATGCTGGCTTCATTGCGCGCAGAGCGCTTGGACGCGGTAGTGCTGCCGGCAGATGGCGAATATCTGGGTGATTGGCAGCGAGGCGCCGAGGTGGCGGGTAACGGACGGGGCCTGCAATCGAGCGATGATCCCACCCAACCCAATGGCGGCAACTGCTACGCCTGCCATCAGCTCGCCCCGGTTGAAGTCGCCTACGGCACCCTGGGCCCCTCTCTGACGGGATACGGCGCGCGGGGTCAAAGTGTGGCCATGCTGCAGTACACCTGGACCAAGCTGTGGGATACCCACGCTTACAATCTCTGCTCTCACATGCCGCGCTTTGGCGCGCAAGGCATTCTCACCGAACAACAATTGAAAGACGTGATGGCCTACTTGCTCGACCCCGCCTCACCGGTCAACCAAGCCGCAGAGTGATGCGTTAAGCCCCATGTATCGAAGGGAGTTTCACAAGCTGTTGGGGCTTGGCGCCGCCGCGGGGCTGTCTTTGCCCTCATTGTTGCGAGCACAGCCTCCGAGTGGCGACGCCTATCATTTGCCGCGGTTCGGCAATGTGCACCTCATGCACATGACCGACTTGCACGCGCAACTGCTTCCGGTCCACTACCGCGAACCCTCCGTCAATATCGGGTTGCATGACGCCCGCAATCGGCCGCCGCATCTAGTCGGTGAGGCGCTGCTGAATCACTTTGATATTGCTCCGGGTTCGCCTGCGGCACATGCGCTCAGTCACCTCGATTATGTCGCCGCCGCGGAGCGTTTTGGACGCGCCGGGGGCTTTGCCCACATCGCCACCCTGCTCAAACGGCTCCGCGCAGACCGACCGGGCGCGCTGCTACTTGATGGCGGGGACCTGTGGCAGGGCTCTGCAACGGCGCTGTGGACACAGGGTCAGGACATGGTCGATGCCAGCAAGCTGCTGGGTGTCGATGTCATGACCGGCCACTGGGAGTTCACGCTGGGCACTGATCGGGTCATGGAAATTGTTGATCAGGACCTAAATGGGTACATCGACTTCGTGGCGCACAACGTCAAAGACATGGACTTTGGCGATCCAGTGTTTGCAAGCCACACCCTTAAAGAGATTAACGGGGTACCCGTGGCCATCATCGGTCAGGCCTTCCCTTACACACCGATCGCCAACCCCGCTCACTTCACCGCCGGTTGGACCTTCGGCATTCAGGAGCGCGAGCTACAGGAAAAGGTTACTGAAGTGCGGGCCGCAGGCGCTCAGGTAGTAATCTTGCTCTCGCATAACGGCGCCGATACCGATATCAAGTTGGCGTCTCGAGTAAGTGGTCTCGACGGTATTTTGGGTGGTCACACCCACGACGCGATTCCTCGTGCACTGGAAATTAAGAACCCCGGCGGAGTGACGCTGGTCACCAATGCTGGCTCCAACGGTAAGTTTGTGGGGGTGCTGGACTTTGATGTGCGCGATGGTCGTGTCCGTGACTGGTCGTATCAGCTCCTGCCAGTGTTCGCGGAGCTGTTGCCTGCTGACCCGGCGATGAGCGACTTGATTGACCGCATTCGGGCTCCCTTTGCTGAGCGGCTCGCGGAGCCCCTAGCCATGACGAATGATCTCCTTTACCGACGCGGCAATTTCAATGGCAGTTTCGATCAGCTCATCTGTGAGGCGTTGATGGACGAACTCGACGCGCCCATTGCTCTGTCACCGGGCTTCCGCTGGGGGACCACGTTGCTGCCGGGCGCTACGATCACCATGGAGGACCTCATGGCGCAGGTGGCGATCACTTATCCCGCGGTAACGCTGACCGAAATGAGTGGTGCGTTCCTCAAGCGGGTCTTGGAGGACATCGCCGACAATTTATTTAACCCGGATCCTTACTACCAGCAGGGCGGCGATATGGTGCGATCCAGCGGTTTGCAATATTCGATCGCGCCGCTAGCTGCAGCGGGTTCAAGAATCGATCAGTTGACCCTAAACGGCAAACCCATTGATGCGAAAAAGACCTATAAGGTGGCGGGCTGGGCATCAGTGCAGCAGGCGGAAGGTGAGCCCATTTGGGATGTGGTGGCGCGCTGGCTCAAGGCGCAGGGGCGCGTGCAGGGAGTGCGAGCCAACCAACCTGAGGTGACGGGTCTTCAGAACAATCAAGGCATGGTGTGAGTCGCTGAGTGGCCATTACCCCGGTCACGATTCTGCAATCCGCGGCTGATGCGATGCCTAACTGGGTGAGTCGGTGCATGGCATCTGTCGCCGACTGGTCCTGGCATCAGGGATACACTTATCACTGTATCGGCGACAATCTCTTTGACTGGGCGACGCCCGGTTTACGCGCAAAGCTTCACGATCGCAAGCCGATACTCGCTGATTTGGCGCGGCTACGCTGGATTGAATCGGAATTGGCGGTGCGCGGCGGACTGGTGGTGTGGATCGATGCCGACACGCTGGTCGTGGACCCCACCTGGCACATGCCAGACTGGACGCATACGTTTTTCGGCGAGGAATGCTGGGTTCAGCGGACGGCAGAGGGCGCCTGGCGCGCCTTTCAGTCTCCCCACAACGCGTTCATGGGTTTTACGGCAGCGTCTCCTGTGCTGGGGTTTCTGGTCTATCTTTCCGAATCCATAATTGAGCGTGCGGATGCGGCGCATATCGCACCGCAGATGGTGGGACCCAAATTGCTCAAGGCGCTCAACAATCTCGCGCGGTTCACGTTGGTGCCGGAGGCGGGCGCGGTCAGCCCCGAGCTACTTGCCGAGTGGGTGGGCGAAGCGGGCCCAGCGACCGCTTGTTATGAGCAGGCCGCTCGAGCCCCATTGGCACTGGTGAACCTTTGCTCGTCTCTCACTCACAGTGAGGAGGCAGTGCAGCGGGTGGGACAGTTTCTGGCGCGCCACGGCGCCTGAGCGGCCGGCGCGCGATCGGACCAATCTTCTGGTTCACGTCAGTTTCAAGCCATTTTCCACGGGTCGTTCCGGCTGGATCAGTACCACAGCGCCATCCGCTTGCTGAAAACCGGTAATCAAACACTGGGATTGGATGGGCCCAATCTGCTTCGGTGGGAAGTTCACCACGCCAATCACCTGCTGACCCACCAAACCTTCCGGCTGATATAGATTAGTAATCTGCGCGCTCGATTTCAGTACCCCGATTTCTGCGCCGAAATCTACGTGCAGGATGTAGGCGGGCCGGCGGGCCTTCGCGAACACCTCGGCGGCGACAATGGTGCCGACCCGCAGGTCTACTTGCTCAAAATCCTGCCACGAAATGGTTTCCACAAAGTACCCCACGCGATGACGCCCTTGAATGAGAGAAGTCTACCGATAGGGGCGATTACGCGGAATGCTCGCGAAACAGATTTAGCGGGAGCCGGCGAGAGAAACTTATGTATTTCAGAGAGGGAAGGGCTCTGAATAGATTGTTAACTTAACAGTATCTTAAGGCCGAGTTGGGGTTAGAGGAATTAGTGGGGATGGGGGGGCGACCTAACTATTTCCCCGCTCACGCTAAGTAAACCGACCATAAAAAAGCCGCACAGCGTGCGGCTTTTCAGAATTTGGCTCCGCCTGCTGAAGCCAAACTATGTGTTCATATGACATCAATTACCCAATAAATATCAATAATAACAGTAATATGATCGTTAAAGCGTAATCATCTGTATACTACTGTTATCACTCTGTTTGGGGAGTGATTTGGGGAGTAAAGTTGGAGGGTTTGCTGTGACGGCACGAGCTATCTTGAAGGCCAAGCCGGGATCAAAAGTTGGTTTAGGCGGTGGCCTTCGGTTGATCTGTGACTCCAGAAACGAGAGTCGGTACTTTGAACTCCGTAAGCTCGTCAGGGGCAAAAACTATAGTTGGGGCTGTGGCTCCGTAGAGTCATTGACAATAGCGGGTTGCAACAAGGCGCTTACAGCAGCGAGGGGCAGGGCTGAGCAGATCACTGCATCCATTAAAGCTGGTGTCGATCCTGCCTCGATTGGTAAGGGTGCTGACAGCACCAACGGGATGACTTCTCGATCCCCTTTGCGAGACGTTGCCAAGGAGTACGTCTCCAGCAAGGGAGAGGAATGGACTTCTGAGCGACACAGAAATATGTGGTTGAACCCGCTGGAACAGCACGCGGATTGGCTGATGGGGAGTGCAATCGGAGACATTTCGTTAGATGACGTCATCAGCGCATTAAAGCCGCATTGGCTTGATAAGACTGATACGGCAAGTCGCATGCGGGCAAAGTTATCGAGGATATTCAGCTTCGCTGTGGTGCTTAAGTTACGACATGACGACCCAGCAGACTGGAAACTGCTTAGCCATGTATTCCCAGCACAAAGCAAAGTTGCTCCAGTCGTGCATAGAAAGTCTATGGATTATCAAGATTGCCCCAAGCTTGTCAGAGACTTGGAAGAGTTAGATACGGCTAGCGCAAAGGCTCTGTTATGGACGCTTCATAGCGCTACTCGATCAAAAGAAGGGCGAGGTGCTGAATGGTCTGAGATTGATCTGCCGGGAAGGGTCTGGAGGCTTGAGGCGTCGAGGGTCAAACAGCGTCGAGATTTTGTGATACCCATCACCGCGCCGATGGAGGGGCTACTTGATTGGGCGGCCAGACTGGGTGAATCCGGGGTCGTGTTCTCTACCTCCGAAAAGATGCTGAGTGACGTAGCAGTATCGCAAACGCTCAAACGCCTGACCTTCAGTGAGAATACCGTTCACGGACTACGCTCAAGCTTCCGGGTCTGGTGCCAAGAGACGGATGTAGATGAATTTGTCGCCGAGCATTGCCTAAATCATTTAGTGGGATCGGACGTTCGCCGAGCCTATGCGCGATCTGACATGCTGGAAGAGCGCACGCGGGTGATGACTGATTGGGCTGATTTCCTTACCTCATCGAGTTAGCGAGGCTCTCAAGAATTGCAGCGGCAGGCGCCTTATCTCGCGCTGATCGTTAAACAGCATCAAAGTCTTGTTTTTGATAAAAACTGTATATATATTCAGTGGTGATTCCCTAGCTCGATAACCTCAATGCAGGCCGACGCAGTAGGGGAAGCGGCATACATAGAGACAAACTGCACGCCGGGTAACCGCGGTCCTCACCCACTTGTTGCGATTTATCGTGACGCTGGATGAGGGCTGTCAATATGACACTCAGCAAAGCCAATCAACACTCTCCCGCAGGCTCCGGAAGCCTCAAGCTCTCCGAGTTGTGTAGCCAGCTCAATCGGACAGAAAAAGAAGTCTGGGGCAGCATTCGCCAGGGCTTCCTCCCTAAACCTATTAAGACTAATAGAGGCTACCGATGGGTCAGGGATGACTTGCGACGCGCAGAAATCGGCCTCCCTCCCTTGGGCTTGTTCGCGCGGTTACAGCTGCTGGAGGGTCAATCATGAGCCTCCAGATGGCAGAAATGGTTCCCGCTCAGTGGTTATCAACCTCTGATCTTGTGGCAACACGCAGAAAGACGCGCCGATACCCGCCGATCTTCAACATAAGCGAGGTGACGCTGTGGCGATGGGTTAAGCGTGGCTACTTCCCGGAACCGCGATATATCGGTGGGAAAGCTTTCTGGTCTCTGCAAGAGGTCACGGAGTTTATTGATGCCTCCCCAACGCGGAGGGTTTCAGCATGAACGATTACGTAAGCTTTGCTGAATATGAGTCATTAGAGTTTTCCTCTTTTGAACAAACGACTTCACATGCAGACACCACTTTGAAGTCAGCTGCTGAACTCTCGACTATTGAAGTTCCAGAACGCCAATGGGCGTGGCAGGACTGGTTGCCTCTGGGCACCGCATCTTTGTTAGGTGGCCCTCCCGGCGCGGGCAAATCCCTGCTGGCGCAAACGATCTGTATGGCGGCGTCAAAAGGGTTGGTTCTATACGGAGCGGACACTCGACTGATGTCGACGCTGTACCTCACGTGTGAGGACGATGAGGGGGAGCTTATTAGACGCGGTCAGGCAATTGCGGCGGGCTTTGGGTCAACGCTCAGTACTTTCCATGACTGTTACCTGCAAAGCTTGGTCGGGCTTGAAGATCCTGCTATTTGTGGAGCGGGATTTCGCAAAACCCAAAGTTATAAAACGTTGGACGAGTGGATGACCGAGTGCAAGCTGCAGCTTGTCTTTTTGGACGTCATACCCGACTTCTGGCATGGCAATGAAATCATAAGGCAGGAAGTAAACAGGTTTGTGAAAGGCTTTCTAGGGTCACTGGCAGTCAAACACAACGCTTGCATCATCGGGCTTCATCATCCGTCTGTTCAAGGGCAAACGAGTGGAAAAGGAACTTCTGGCTCGACTGCCTGGGAGGGCTCCGTGCGATCCCGGCTCTATCTGAAGGGCGCGGACGAAAATGGCGTTAGGCAGCTGAGTCTGAAGAAGAGCAATTACTCCGCGCCGACCGGCATCGATCTCAAATGGGATCAAGGCGCACTCAGGCTCTCAGAGCAGAGGTACATAGATCCATTATTGAAGGATGGTGGCAGGCAGCCTCTAAAGGGAGTAGCCAAGCGGCTGCATGAAGCGATTTGTGATAGAGATGGCGAGATGACTCACGCCGAAGTGAAGGCGGTATTACCCAGGTCTGATCAGCGTCGGGACGCGATCAAAGCCCTCAAAAAACGAGGGCTAGTCAGCGAGTCAGACGGCATGCTGATGCTCACAGAGCTGTGAAGTGGAAACTGGAAACTCCCTATATAGATTCCACACTTTCCACGCATGGAAACACACACCATCTCAGGCAAGGAAACATATCTGATGTTTCCATGCCCTCGATTATGGTGTGCCAAAAGAGATAGAAAGTAACTAAACGTCAAAAGATAGTAATGAGTGAGAAGGTTAGTAATGTTTATCAACTTAAGTGGTTTTACTGATAGATCCAGCGGTCGATGTGTGTGTCTGTATAGGTACCACTAACCCTCATTAATTTATTAATCGGGCATAAATCACCATGGGAAAAGCCATGAATAAACGCGGTAGACCCAAGGGTATGCGGGCCACTCAATTAGATATTCAACGTAGGCTTTATGAACACCCAGACAGGCAGAAGGTCATTGAGTCCATCTATCGTGCAGCTTTAGACGATGACCACAAATGCCAGGCAGTGGCGATGAAGTTGATCATGGATCGGGTATTACCTGTCTCCCTCTGTGACAAGGATTCCGACATCAATAAAGCCATCAGCATCAACATCACCTCAGTCAATCCAGACGATATGCCGAAGTGGGATAAGCCAGCCCTGATAGACGCTACACCGGCAAACGACGAGGGTTACGAGTAATCACCGAGGGCAAACATTTACGCACCCTGACGCTCGATACGGGCCGCACAACGATCCTTTTAGAAAACCCCTTCTGGCAGGCCATTGAATATCTGGCTTTAGAAGATGGGCATGCTAATTGGCGAGATTGGTTCCACGAAAACATCTTGGAAGGTTGGGATTCGGATACACCGTTAACGAGTCATGTCCGATGCACTGTTGTGATGATGTTGTTGGAGGACTTAAAAGTTTGTGGTGATTAGTTTTACTCAACAAGGTAACAAGCTCAGTTCAAAGGTTGAACCGCCACCGCTTTATACGATTGTGCTGCCGTATCCCATCTGAGCCTCACTTCAAATCTCTCCCCGGAGTCGAGTTCAATGTCACGAATTACAATATCGCCGTTAGAGGGTTCAATACTCACGGATGCATTTTCGGCCCTTGGCGAATCAGATGCTGAGATAAACTCCTGACCAAAACCCGCAACGGTGAAAACGCTGGTACTGTCCTTTACTCTGCCATCCGTTGCGTAGGCCCTCACAGTCATTGTGTGTTCGCCCGACGACAGACCCCCATAGTTATAAGTTGAACCAAATCCAGACTCTGCAGATTGAGTAATTTCAGGGAATACAGCCTCTACATCCAATCGCTGCCCGCCATAAGGAATATCAAAGGCGTATTGACCATCGACAAATAACTCAACTTTCTGGATGCCTTGAGAGGAAACTGCCCATCCACGGACATTGGATATCCCAGATGCTATTCCTGAGTTTACTGGCTCTTCTAAATTGACTCTGAACGTCTCCAGCGGCACTGAGCCAGACCCCTCAGTGACAAATTCAATCTTGAGTTCCGCCTCATAACGCGGACATCCCGATTTGCAAAAATAAGAGTCGAGCCGCCTAACAACCTCAGCATCGACTACTGTCATCGTGATGTCGGTAATCTGGACGCCGACCAAGTCTGGATAGCCATTGTTTGGGACCACAACATCTAAGATGTGATTGCAGGGCGACCCATTTGTCTTATCAGTACACCCGGAGAAAATGAGACTTTCGGCAGGTGCCATACCGCCGCCAAGTGGGCGGTTGACATCGTATTTCATGTCCATCCCGAACCCCGTATAGATTGTCTGGTCTTTACCATCGGTTAGTTTCGACAAAAAAGCCTCATAGCCAGCCGACTCCTTTGCACTGAAAGTCCTCCCGATATCCTCGGGTCTAAACCAAGCTTTTTCAAAAATAAGGGTCGGGAACTCACTATTCGGGTTATCAAAGGAGGATTCATAAGTCAGCGTAAACAGCATCGACAGGTCATATTGGGTTGTAGAGGTGCCGCCAGCGTCGGAGTCAAATACGAAGCTAATTTCCTCAGCGGAGGCTGCTCCCGATAGCAGGTGAAGCCCCAGCAATAAGGCTGATAGGCATCCAGATAGAAAAAGTTTCACCTTGCAGAACTCCTGCCTACAGACCTGAGTATGTTGATATTACCCGCACCGTTTTGTCGACTGAACTCTCTCACATTTGCTCTGACATGACCTCTCACATTGAGATAGTCCTGCGGTAAGCTCAGGGCATGACTTTGCTGAACAAGACAAGTGCGGCGTTGAGAGTGGTTGTAGCAGTATCACTGATTGCTATAGCGGGCTGTTCGTCGCCCCACAGTCGCAAATACACCCGACATGTCCACCCTGAAAATTATGCGACGTACGCCGAATATGTTGAGGCGCTGAATGCTTACAATCGCTCCCAAAGATCTGATTGGGAGCCTCCGTTGACTTGCATTGGTAAGTATTGGGGAGATACCAATTCCTACGGTCAGGCACACGGTTTGGGGGAACAGATCTACGATAACTGTGATCGGTACTCCGGTACATACGCCAACAACCGCAAGGTTGAGGGTGTCTACGAGTGGGCAGATGGCAATCGATATAAAGGCCAGTGGCAAGAGGGCCGGATGAATGGCAACGGCACATACACGTGGTCATATGACGATGTGTACGAAGGCCAGTGGAAAAATGACGTTATGCACGGGCAAGGGCGATATACGCACGCTACGAACGGATCAGTATTCGTCGGAGAGTTCAAAAATGGCGAGAAACATTATGGGGTCTGGGAATGGAAGGATGGCAGTCGATATGAAGGAGGGTTCCAGAACGGCGCCCGACATGGGCAAGGTACCCATACAAAACCAAACGGTTATAAATATGTTGGCGACTTCTACTTGGGAGAGAAAACAGGAACAGCGGCTATAAGCTATCCAGATGGAAGACAGTTTGTTGGTTCAATAGACGCTGGTGTTCTAGGGGACGGCACATATACAGGACACTGGGCAGAGGGTATGTCGAAGGTGTTGGATTCGCGGAGACGAGAGCAAGCTCGCATTGAGCGTCGACTAGAAGCCTGCGACTCTTTTGGCTTTGAACGCGGCACAGAAGCCCACGCTGAATGCGCCATGAAGCTCTACATGAACGAGCAGAATCAGGGGGCTGGCAAGCCACCGGCAAGCACACAAACGTCCTCAAGCGATCAGCAATTAGCGGCGATAGCCCGACAGCAAGCTATTCAAGAAGCCACCATCAAAGAACAGAAGCGGATTCAGGAGTTAGAGGCGAATCTGCGGATGATGCAGTTTGGGATTGATCTGATGAACGGCACCACGTCTTCACCTACACCATCCAAGACACACTCGCAGACCTACAGCATCAACGGTCAGATAATCAGATGCACCACCACTGGCTCAATTACCACCTGCCTATGACTAAACCACTACTCGCCATTCTGCTGTTAATGCCGCTGGTTGCATCGGCAAACGAGAGATACATCTACGAATGCAAATTTGAGCCTGATAAATATGGTGGCGATCAGGGCCGCATTACAGTGGAGTGGACGGACTATGAGATAGCAGACGATGATAAATACGCTGTGGCTTCAGAGCTGCGGAAAAACCAACCGGACGCGACTGGCGACCACAACTTCCTATTTAAGCCAGAAGCCTATGTCACCTATGACAATGACTACACCAAAAAGCGTCACCCATTCTTCGTCCTGCGCGGCAACCATCACGAGAATCAATTGGCCGGCTTTTTTGTCGAGCCTCTAGGAGTTTTTCATGGCTTGAGTATCGACACTTGGGGTGAAGGTGACGTGACGCTGGTAACTTTTGAAATGTGCGTTACGTTCGAAGACGGTCAGTGTCAGCCAATAGAAATAAAGCGGGGGACATGCCAATCATTGGGCTACGGCAAGGAATTCAAAGAGTTGGAGGTACTGGTACCTTGATGAGACGTGGCAAGATTTGAAAGATGGCTAAACCACTACTCGGCATTCTGCTGGTAACGACGACGGCGCTCAGTGCGCCAAACACTGTTCTGCGGGATAGGTGGACCTAGAAAATGAAAGATCAAATTAAGCGGCTACTGGAGTTATACCCAAGTGCGCGCTCGTCTACCCCGTTTGGGGGTGCGCACGAGGTACAGAGGCTATTTAAAAGCCTGCAGCGCGAGGTGGAGCAGCTCACGAGCGTAAACGGAAATCCCGACCTCCAGGTTACTTACTCGTACGGCAAGGGGAACTGGGCAAGCGTACCCTGGCTAGCCATCCTGGATACGCGCCTGACCAGCACTACAATGGAAGGCACCTACATCGTGATGCTTTTTGCGGAAGACGGTGGCGGATGCGATCTGAAGCTAGCGCAAGGCGTGACTAAGCTTCACCAGGCCCTGGGCAAAAAGGGCGCTGACCAAAAACTGCGCGAGCAAGCGGAGCAGATCAGGCAGCTGTTTCCGCAACCCGAGGGAGCGGGATTCGGAGTTGAGGGCGACGGCCGCCTAGGTCGCGTCAAGAAAATGGCCGCTCTTTACGAGGCTTCCACGATCTACTCGCGTTACTTCGAGGCAAACGACGTTCCCAGCGATCAGCAGCTTGCTGGTGACTTCGAGGCACTGCTGAGGCTTTATAAAAACTACGCGGACTACGCCCTGACCCACAAGGAGCCCGAGCCAGAATCCGAGGATGACCTCGAGGGCCAGCGAATCTGGGCCGTCTCGGCCGGAGAGGGCGGTAGCCAATGGCAGCACTTTGTGGATAAAGGCATCGTGGCAATTGGTTGGGCCGAACTAGGTGCGCTGAGCGACTACAGCACCCGAGAAGAGATCACGGCGGCGTTGAAGCAGTTGAGTGGTGTCGATAGTTCCCGGTCAAATGACAGCCTGGCCTGTTACCAATTCTGCTACGAAATGGCACCTGGCGACGTTGTGATCGCAAAGCAGGGTCGCAAGAAGATCCTGGGCATGGGATTTGTGAAGTCCGAGTACATGCACCGCGAGGACGAGCCGTACCCGAACTTCCGCATCGTGGAGTGGATACGCACCGAGGGGGCCGAATGGCCGGGGAGCGGGATAACTACGAAGACTCTTACCGAGATGACCGCGTACGGAACGACCCGGGAGCTGGTCCGCGGTTACCTTGACCTAGAGCCCGCGGGCCCTCTCCAGCAGGAGGAAGATGGTTCTGAGAGCGGCGCCTCGTATGGAGTAGGCAGCATTCTTTCTGACGGCAGCTTTCTAACCGAGGTCCAGATCAGGGAGCTCATCACAACGCTGAAGCGAAAGAAGAACCTGATCCTGCAGGGCCCGCCGGGCACAGGTAAGACCTGGCTCGCTAAGAGGCTGGCGTTTGCCTTAATGGGCAAGAAGGACACCGCCCGGCTGAGGGCGGTGCAGTTCCATCCTAACCTGTCTTACGAGGACTTTGTTCGTGGCTGGAGACCGACTGGTGGATCGGACGGCCGCCTGCAACTTTCAGATGGCCCATTTATGGAGATGGTTGAGGACGCCAGGAATTCTGGCTATCCGCATGTGCTTGTCATTGAGGAGGTCAACAGGGGAAATCCTGCCCAGATTTTTGGAGAGCTGCTGACCCTTTTGGAGGCAGACAAGCGGACGCCGTCTGAGGCCCTTGAACTCTCGTACCGACGCTTTCATGGAGAAAAGGTGCACGTTCCGCCGAACCTTTTTGTTATTGGCACTATGAACGTAGCGGACCGCTCTTTGGCAATAGTCGACATGGCCCTGCGCCGCAGATTCGCCTTTTTTGACATGGACCCCTTGTTCAATGATCGCTGGCGTTCCTGGCTGGAAAATGAGTGTGACTTCGACTCATATTTTGTGGACCAAATACAGCGAAAAGCTCAGGAGCTCAATGACGTCATCGCGGCAGAGCCTTCCCTTGGACCTCAATTTAGTATTGGCCACAGCTTCCTCTCGCCGACTGCTAACTCTGAGGTGTCCAGCCCAGAGGCCTGGTACCAGCAGGTAGTTGACGCAGAATTGGCACCCTTGATCAGGGAATACTGGTTCGACAACCCAGATAGAGCCGCGGAGCTTATTACGGGCTTGGCGCTGTGAGAGCGCGTTGATGGAACATCCCAGCATCCCGGTCAAGAATCTCTGGCTGCTGATGCTTTATGCGTCTGATTTGGCCTTTGTAGATAAGAAGGCCTTTGTCGCCGCAGAAGACAATCCTGAGGGGCTACCTGATCTAATCGCGGCGCTCCTCTGTGAGGCCGCCGAGTCGAGGCTTCGTGACGGGCTGACGCTCGGATTCCGCAGTGTCTCGGGACCGCTTACCCGGGTCAGAGGCAAAATAAACTTTGTTACTACGGCCTCTAGGCGGTTGCTGGACAAGGGTTTGGTGCACTGCTCTTACGACCAGATCAGTGCTGACACCGATAAAAATCGATTTGTTTTGGCCGCTTTAACAAAGTGCCTGCCATTACTGCGGGATGAGGGCGTTGCCTCGCGCTGCCGACGGTGCATTCACTGGATGAGATCCATTGGGGTTAGTGACTCATCAGCACACAACAAGCTGAATGCCGGCAAAGCAAACGACCGTCGTAATGCCAGGGATGCGTTAATGATGTCTCTCGCAAGTTTGGCCATGGACATGAAGCTTCCGTCTGAGCAGGGCGGGGATCAGCTGTCGTTTGAACCCAGTCGAGACGAGAGGTGGTTAAGGGTCCTATTTGAAAAGGCGGTGGCAGGGTTTTATCGCGAATATGCCAACAGCGCTGGCTGGAAGGCGACTCCGGGGAAGTGGCTCAATTGGCAAGTCCAGGAGCAAAGCACACAGATACCGGATCTACTGCCCAAGATGAAGACGGACATATTTCTTGAGAATACAAAGCTAGGGCGCCGAATCATTATCGATACCAAGTTTAATGAAATAACTGTTAAAGGCAGGTATCGCGATCGTTCCTTTCGCAGCGGTTATGTCTATCAAATGTATGCGTACACCAAATCACAGCATGGTTCTAGCGATGATTCTTTTATGACCGAAGGGATCCTTTTGCACCCCGCTTTTGGTGAGAGTTGTGATGAATCGGTGGTCATCCAAGGAGACCGGTATAGATTCATGACTGTTGACTTAATGGAGGACCTGGCCGTGTGGAAACGCCAGTTACTAGACATCATACAGCTGGGCGGATCGGACCAGACTGAGGCCGCATGACATCAGCGCGCCGAAGGGCTTGCCGGCAGACGAGGATCCCACCCACTAATGTATCTGGGCGGTAACCATCACAATCACAACGACGGTTAGCCCCCCCCCCCCCCCCGGGGGTGGCAATAGCTGGCACTTATTAAAGCCAGGGCAAGCAGAAGTGGCGGGGCGTCCATCTCGGACAACGCGCCCGAAATAAAAGAGTCAAAGCCCAGGCGTTACACCTGAATAAATGGTGTGGCCTCAGTCAAGATTTTGGGGAGTGGTTTGGGGAGTGCCATGCATATCATCGCCCTAAGACGTTGATATACATGGACTTACCTACCAAAATTTGGCTCCGCCTGCTGGGCTCGAACCAGCGACCCACTGATTAACAGTCAGTTGCTCTACCAACTGAGCTAAGGCGGAACGGACTCCGAAGAGGGAACGAAGTTTACACATCGGGTTTTCGGGCAGTCAACCGCGGATCCGGTAAATCTCGCTCATCCTACAGATCCGTTATCCTTGCGCTTTTGCATGACCCCCTTGCCAGTGAGCCGACCCTTCGAACTACAGTCTGATTACGCGCCGGCGGGTGACCAGCCCGCAGCGATAGAACAACTGATTGCAGGCGTGCAGTCGGGTCTCGCCTCGCAGATTTTGCTGGGCGTAACAGGGTCTGGAAAGACCTTTACCATGGCCAATGTGGTGCAGGCGCTGCAGCGGCCGACCATCGTCATGGCGCACAACAAAACGCTTGCCGCGCAACTCTACGGTGAGTTTAAAGAGTTCTTCCCGAACAACGCGGTGGAGTACTTCGTTTCCTACTACGATTACTACCAGCCCGAGGCGTATGTGCCTTCGTCCGATACGTACATCGAGAAGGACGCGCAAGTGAACGACCACATCGAGCAGATGCGGCTGTCTGCGACAAAGGCGCTGCTTGAGCGGCAGGACTGTCTAGTTGTCTCCACTGTCTCATCGATTTATGGCCTCGGGGATCCCGAATCTTATTTCAAAATGGTCATGCACCTTTCGCGAGGCGAGATCATCGACCAACGGGGCATTTTGCGGCAGCTAGCCGAACTCCAATACACGCGTAACGACATTGATTTTAAGCGCGGCACCTATCGGGTGCGCGGTGACGTCATCGATATCTTCCCAGCCGAATCCGATGAGTTGGCGATCCGTGTCG
This sequence comes from Halieaceae bacterium, assembly GCA_902623175.1. GTDB lineage: Bacteria > Pseudomonadota > Gammaproteobacteria > Pseudomonadales > Halieaceae > Luminiphilus. Next base: position 11,396 of record CACNSR010000006.1, on the reverse strand, counting down.
AGCTCTTCGATGAGGAAATTGAAAACATTTGCACCTTCGATCCGCTCACTGGCGCGATTGAAGAGCGATTGCCCCGGGTAACTATCTTTCCCAAGACCCATTACGTGGCCTCGCGGGACACGATGCTGGGCGCGGTGGATCTGATCGAGGCGGAACTCGAGGAACGGGTCAAACAACTCAAGGAGTTGGAAAAGCTGCTGGAAGCCCAGCGACTGCAGCAGCGGACCCGATATGACGTAGAGATGATTCGGGAACTTGGTTATTGCCAGGGGATCGAGAATTACTCGCGATACCTCTCAGGCCGCGCGCCGGGCGAAGCTCCGCCGACCTTGTTTGAATACATACCCGACAACGCGCTGGTGTTGGTGGATGAGTCCCACGTGACGATCCCGCAGATTGGCGGCATGTATCGCGGGGACCGTAGTCGCAAAGAGACGCTGGTTGAATACGGTTTCCGCCTGCCTTCCGCGCTGGATAACCGGCCGCTTAAGTTTGAGGAGTGGGAGCTGCTGTGTCCTCAAGCTATCTACGTGTCGGCCACACCCGGGCCTTATGAGAACGATCACGCCGGCCAAACGGTAGAGCAGGTGGTCCGCCCAACAGGCTTGGTGGATCCGGTAATCGAAGTGCGCCCCGCCAGCACGCAGGTGGATGATCTGTTGGGTGAGATTCATGCCACGGTAGAGGCGGGCGACCGGGTGCTGGTGACCACACTGACCAAACGTATGGCGGAAGATCTCACCGAGTTTCTGGACGATCACAAGGTGCGGGTGCGTTACCTGCACTCCGATATCGATACGGTTGAGCGCGTCGAGATTATTCGCGATCTCCGCCTGGGACATTTCGATGTGCTGGTTGGGATTAACCTGCTACGCGAGGGCCTCGACATGCCAGAGGTGTCTTTGGTCGCGATCCTCGACGCTGATAAAGAGGGTTTCTTGAGAAGTGATCGCTCTCTGATTCAGACAATTGGTCGTGCCGCGCGGCATATCAACGGGCGCGCCATCCTCTATGCCGACAACGAGACCGGTTCAATGACTCGTGCCATGGCCGAGACCAAGCGCCGCAGAAACAAGCAGCTGGCCTTTAACGAGGAAAACAGCATCACGCCCCGGGGTATCCACAAGTCTGTGCAGGACATTCTGGAGGGTGCCCGACGCATGCCCACCAAGGCCAAAGCGGGTAAGTCGCGTCCTGCGAAGGGTGACCGAGCTTCGCTCTCCGCTGAGGTCAGCCATCTCACCCCCGCGGCGCTGGGACGCAGGATTGCCGACATGGAGCAAAAGATGCTCGAGCACGCCAAGAATCTCGAGTTCGAGGAAGCTGCCGCGCTCCGAGATGAGGTGGCCGAGCTGAAGCAGGTGGCATTCGCAGGATAGCCGCGAGGGTTACGTCACACACATGTGAGCCGCTTGCTCTCCATGTGTTGCAGGACCAACTTTTTCTGTAGCTGAGCGCGAATACCTCGCGTAAATTTACCCGTTGATTTTTTAGAGCGCTCTGACAAACTTCAGCCCTTATCACGCGGCCTCTGGTAACGGCCGCCACTGGATAAGGAGCACTCATGCCTGTTGTTACCCTCCCTGATGGATCTCAGCGCACTTTTGATACCCCGGTGACCGTGTTGGATGTCGCCGCCGACATTGGTGCGGGTCTTGCAGCCGCGACAATCGCTGGTCAGGTCAACGGCCAGCTCATGGATGCTAGTGATTTACTCCGAGACAACTCAAGCCTCCGAATAATAACCTCCAGAGACAGTGAGGGCCTGGATATCATTCGACACTCATGTGCGCACCTTGTAGGGCATGCCGTGAAGCAACTTTTTCCAGAGGCTAAAATGGTGATTGGGCCGGTGATTGAGGATGGCTTTTACTACGATATCGCAACAGATGAGCCATTCCTTTTGTCGGATCTTGAAAAGATCGAGAATCGAATGCTGGAGCTTGCGAAAACTGACTACGCTGTTGTCAAAAAGGTGATGCCACGTGAAGCAGTTATTGATCAATTTGTGCACAGAGGCGAGGACTTTAAATTACGGCTGATTGATGAGATGCCAAACGAGCGCCACATGGCCCTATATTTCCATGAGGAATATGTTGATATGTGTCGCGGCCCACATGTCCCAAACACCAAATTCCTGCGGCATTTCAAACTTACAAAGATTTCAGGGGCTTATTGGCGCGGTGATGCAAAAAATCAGCAGTTGCAACGCATTTATGGGACTGCTTGGGCAGAAAAAAAGCAGCTCAAGGTTTATCTCAATGGCATTGCTGAAGCTGAAAAACGCGACCATCGAAAAATAGGCAAAAAGCTGGATCTATTTCACACGCAGGAGGAAGCCCCGGGGATGGTTTTTTGGCACCCGGCTGGGTGGAGTATTTACCAAGTTATCGAGAGGTACATGCGTGATAAGCAGAAAGTGCATGGATATAAGGAGATCAAAACACCACAGGTCGTAGATATCGATTTGTGGCAGCGATCTGGACATGCTGACAAATTTGCTGACGGCATGTTTACGTTGCAGGCTGATGAACGTCAATTTGCTGTAAAGCCAATGAACTGTCCCTGTCACGTGCAGGTATTTAACCAAGGACTGAAATCCTATAGAGATCTGCCCTTGCGACTTGCTGAGTTTGGCAGTTGTCATCGCAATGAGCCCTCAGGATCTCTGCATGGGATCATGCGGGTACGCAGTTTTACGCAGGATGACGCGCATATTTTTTGCACCGAGGATCAAATTCAATTGGAAGTGGCGCGATTCATCGATATGTTGCACGAGGTATATGCGGACTTTGGTTTCCGCGAGGTAATATATCGACTCTCAACCAGACCGGTCGAGAGGGTGGGGTCCGATCAAGACTGGGATCGCGCTGAAGCCGCACTAGCAGAGGCGCTCAATAGCAAGGGTCTTCCCTGGGAAAAGCTGCCGGGGGAGGGGGCTTTTTATGGGCCAAAGATAGAGTTCTCTTTGAAAGACTGTATTGGTCGCATTTGGCAGCTGGGCACGATCCAGGTGGACTTCTCCATGCCGGGCCGGCTGGACGCGCAATATGTGGCCGAGGATGGCGCGCGCAAGGTACCGGTGATGTTGCACCGCGCGGTGCTGGGCTCCTTTGAGCGCTTTATCGGTATTTTGATTGAGCACTATGAAGGCGCGTTCCCGGTGTGGTTGGCGCCAAAGCAGGCAGTGGTGGTGAATATCACAGACAAACACGCCGCTTATGCGACTGAAGTGACAGCGCGCCTGCAGGCGGCGGGCTTCCGAGCCGAGGCCGATCTCCGCAACGAGAAGATCGGCTTCAAAATCCGCGAGCTGGAGCTGGCAAAGGTGCCTTATGTGGTGGTCGTCGGGGATAAAGAGATGGCGTCATCCGAGGTCTCGGTACGTGCGCGGCATGGTCAGGACCTGGGGTCTCTCACCCAAGACGCGTTGTTTGAGACGCTGGCCAGTGAGGTCGCGCGCAAAGGGCGTGTTGAAGCTGGCTGACAGTGCGCTTGGTCAGACGATATACCCACTCAACTGCCATCGCACAGGATCCCGAGGTCGCTTGGTGTAGTGGGCTGGTTCTCGTCAACGGCCAACACCTCCTGCTGTTCTCGCGCCAGCTTGCAGCGCTGCGCTGCGTCCAAATTAACTGATCGAAGGCCCGTGATGATCGCTTGATTGGTCGGATCACAAAAGCCGGCGTTCACACCTCGCAGGTTCAAGTAGGTGCCCGAACGCTCCACAGCAGCGCAGTCGCCAGGTTTAAGCGAGGTCTTGGTACTCACAACCATTGTCATACCATTTTCCCCAAGATCAATCGCATACAGCACCGCCGATTCATTCGCGTTGTCGGCGATCCTGGTCGAGTTCACGTCACTGGTGGTGTCGGCAGGCATGGACGATTCGCCCTCATTGTCGCTGACACTATCCATGGCAGACGTCATGGCAGAGGGCGGCATACCCCTCGCGACGCCGGCAGGCAGCGTGGGGTCGGACCAGGAAGTCTGGTAGTGCTGGGTCACGAAACCGTAGTCGATGCCGATACGGTCGGCGCCTGCCGCCGCCTGGGCTTGGGCGGCGCCTTGCGTGAGCGCCACAATGAAGATCGCCATAATTTCCAGCCACAGGAAGCGCAATATACGGGGGCATGGGTCCACTTGATCTGCACGTTTTGGGTCCATTGCAACTATCCAGAAACATCTCAGAGCGAAGTATGCCTCAGTCCAGCGGCTTTGAGTGACCCACCGGCCTAGTCTCGTGGCTTCAGTCAGTGTTTTACCATCTCTTTTTTCTGTCTTCCAAAAAGGGTAAGTACCGTCTCGAAAGGGTAACGCCGTGTCGATGTAGCGGCTGCTGCCCAATGCTCATGGCGCCCCTTATCGAGCGATGAGAGATGGTTGCCGACGCCTTGCGAGCTGTGCTGATATCCAACTGCAATAAGCGCACCCTGCAGCCTTCTTTCGAGCTTGAGTTGTCCTGTTTTTTTACTGATCTTTTCTATGATTTGCAGGTTGAAATGTGCCTGCCACTGCTGGAGAGCTGGGTGTGCCCCATGCAGCCGACCGCCCAGCAATTGGGCTACGCCACCTCCGGCAACTTCTGCCGGTTCTTCCAGCGTCACTTCGATTGCACGCTGCGGGATTGGATACGACTGGCTTCAACCGATTGATAGTGCTCTGAGGCGCAATTTGTCGGCTTTCTTTTCCCTTGTGAATCCCCCTTTCGGGCAGTAAACTCGCGCTCCTGTTTGCGCTGGAGGAAGTGCCCGATTGTGTTCAGTAGCCCGGATAACCGCCTCCAACCGCAAAACCTTGATGGGAGAGAGGCAGTATCAAGAGCGAGAGCAACAGTAAAAAGGCGCTAACCAACGATCAGATCACCGCGGATAATGTCCGCCTGATCAATGAAAAGGGCGAGCAGGTTGGTATTGTGACCAACGCTGAGGCCCAAGCCGCTGCGGAGGCCGTCGGCATGGATCTGGTGATGATGGCGGAAAACGATCCGCCTGTTTGCAAGATCATGGACTACGGCAAGCATGTCTTCGAGTCCAAAAAGCAGAAGGCAGCCCAGCGCAAACGCGCGAAGCGCACCCAGATCAAGGAAATGAAGTTCCGTCCAGGGACGGAGGAAGGAGATTATCAGGTAAAGCTGCGCAACCTGACACGTTTCCTAGAAAATGGCGATAAGGCCAAAGTTACGCTGCGCTATCGCGGACGTGAAATGGCTCACCAGGAAATCGGCGTGGAATTACTCAAGCGAGTAGAAGCCGATCTGGCCGAATTGGGTAGTGTCGAGCAGTTCCCGAAAATGGAAGGCCGACAACTGACAATGGTGATCGCCCCGAAAAAGCGGAGTTAGTGGCCCGTGAATGCCCTGACATCCGATTAAGTTAACCACGATCGATTCGTCGGTGCGTGCCAATGCGGAGTAGCAAACATGCCTAAAGCAAAAATTCACAGCGGGGCCGCAAAGCGGTTCAAGACAACGGCGGGTGGTTATAAGCGTAAAAGCGCCTATAAAAGTCACATCCTGACCAAAATGACGACCAAGCGTAAGCGACAGCTGCGTGGAACCTCGATGATCCATAAGTCGGACGAGGTTCTGATCGATCGCATGCTGCGCACTAAATGACGCTTCAACGTATCAGGAGAACCGACCTATGCCTCGCGTAAAACGTGGAGTGACGGCGCGTCGTCGTCATAAGAAAATTCTAAAGAAAGCCAAGGGCTACTACGGCGCGCGATCTCGCGTATTCCGGGTTGCCAAGCAGGCTGTCACCAAAGCAGGGCAATACGCCTATCGCGATCGCCGACAGCGCAAGCGCCAGTTCCGCGCGCTGTGGATTACCCGCATCAACGCGCAGTCGCGTGCTAACGGGTTGACCTATAGCCGCCTCATCAACGGGCTCAAGCGGGCTGATGTGGCGCTGGATCGGCGCGTACTGGCAGACCTCGCGGTGCACGATAAAGACGCCTTTGCCGCTGTGGTTGAGCGCGCTCGCGCTGCTCTGGCGGCCTGATAATCCCAATTGCGACATTGCTCGCTGGGTTGAGTCACGAAGGGGGAGGCGGTGGTCTCCCTTTTTTGTGTTGACACCTGTCAGGGCGACTCCGCAACATCAAAACTATGCAAGCACTAGACGATCTTAAAGCCGAAGCGACTGCTGCCATTGAATCTGCGGCGGACTCGGCCGCGCTCGAGAAATTGCGCGTAGAGTGGTTTGGTAAAAAGGGGAGGGTCACCGATCTGTTGAAGTCCCTTGGTCAGCTAGATGCTGAAGCACGACCCAAGGTGGGCGCCGAGATCAACGCCGTTAAGCAGCTGCTCAACGAGCAGATCAGTGAACGCAAACAGTCGTTACAGCGGGCCGCCATTGCTGAGCAATTGGCAGCCGAGTCGCTCGATGTGACCTTGCCTGGTCGGCGCGAAGATTTAGGCGCGCTGCACCCGATTACCCGCACGATTGACCGCATGGCAGCGTATTTTGCAGCGTTGGGTTTTAAGGTAGTCGAAGGCCCCGAGATCGAAGACGATTATCACAACTTCGAGGCGCTCAATATTCCCGCGCATCATCCAGCTCGGGCTATGCACGACACCTTCTACATTGACGACACCCACGTGCTGCGCACCCATACCTCAGGCGTTCAGGTGCGCACCATGGAAACCCAAGAACCCCCGCTGCGGGTGATTTGCCCGGGTCGCGTCTATCGCTGTGACTCCGACCTGACTCATTCGCCCATGTTTCACCAGATTGAAGGCTTGTTGATTGATGAGGACGTCAGCTTTGGCCAGCTGAAGGGTGTCATTCAGGACTTTTTGCATGCGTTCTTCGAACAGGACGCGCTCGCGGTAAGGTTTCGCCCATCCTATTTCCCCTTTACCGAGCCGTCGGCAGAAGTGGATATCCAGTGCGTGAAGTGCGCGAGCGAGGGCTGTCGTATCTGCAGTGGCACCGGCTGGTTGGAGGTTATGGGTTGCGGCATGGTGCATCCGCGCGTGCTGGAGATGAGCGCCGTGGATACCGATCGCTATCAAGGTTTTGCCTTTGGCATGGGCGTAGAGCGCCTGGCGATGCTGCGTTACGGCATTGGTGACCTGCGGCTCAATTTCGAGAACGACCTGCGCTTTCTCGCGCAGTTCCGGTGAGGTGGCCGAGTGATTCTCTCTGAAAATTGGTTGCGCGAGTGGGTAAACCCCGATCTTGACGCCGAGGCGCTAGCGCACGCACTCACCATGGCGGGTCTGGAGGTGGATGCGGTGACACCGCTGGCGGACGGTCTCGATGGTGTGGTCGTGGCGGAGATCGTCTCGGCTGAACCCCACCCCGACGCGGATAAGCTACGCGTATGTAGCGTTAACACCGGTACCGAGACGGTCCAGATTGTCTGCGGCGCGCCCAATGCTGCAGCAGGCCTCAGGGCGCCATTGGCACAACCCGGTGCTACATTGCCCGGTGGCATCAAAATCAAAAAGGCCAAGCTGCGGGGTGTCGAGTCCCAAGGCATGCTGTGTTCTGGCGCCGAATTGAATCTATCCGAAGACCATGATGGGTTACTCGCCCTGGCGGCAGATGCGCCGGTCGGGACGCCTATTGAAGACTATCTTGAGCTCAATGATCAGTTGATTGAAATCGGTTTGACGCCGAATCGCGCGGACTGTCTCAGTATCGCGGGCGTGGCCCGCGATCTGGCGGTAGCCACGGGCGCTGAGATGCGCGCGCCCGCCTTGGATGCGGTGCCTGCAACGATAGATCAAACTTTGCCCATTGAGGTGGTGGCGCCGGCTGACTGTCCTCGCTATCTGGGGCGGGTCATTCGAGATGTTGATGTCTCCAGGCCAACTCCGCTGTATATGGTGGAGCGCCTGCGCCGGGCCGGTATCCGGTCAATTGATGCGGTGGTGGACATCACTAACTACGTTATGCTCGAGCTCGGTCAGCCTTTGCATGCCTTTGACCTCGATGCGCTGGAGGGCGGCATTCGGGTGCGCACGGCCCAGCCCGAGGAGCGCATTACGCTGCTCGATGGTGGGGAACGCGTCCTCACACCGGATACTTTGGTCATTGCAGATCACCAGAAAGCCCTCGCCATGGCAGGCATCATGGGCGGAGAGGGCAGCGGCATCAGCGGTGAAACCCGTCATCTCTTCCTCGAAGCGGCTTTTTTTGCCCCCGAACTCATGGCTGGTCGTGCGCGGCATTATGGCCTGCACACCGATGCATCCCATCGTTACGAGCGAGGCGTGGACCCCGAGTTGGCGTATCAGGCGGTCGAGCGTGCGACACAGTTGTTCCTTGAATGTGTCGGCGGCGAGGCCGGGCCGGTGACGGATATGACGTCATCGACAGATTTGCCTCAACGTGAGCCCGTCACCCTTCAGGCTGTCTCAATCCAGCGGATGTTGGGCATCAATCTGGCGTCCGGTGAGGTCACGCGGATCCTTACAGGCTTGGGTTTTACAGTCGAGGCCGACGCGGATAAGGGTAGCTGGAGGTGCACTGCGCCGAGCTGGCGCTTCGATATGGGCCGCGAAGCCGACCTGCTCGAGGAGATCGCGCGGATTTACGGTTACGACAACATTCTGGTTGAGCCCATTCGCGGCGCGGCGTCAGGCGATGTTGCGGCGGAGTCTGCTACACCGCACTCAGTGATCAAGCAGCGGCTTGTTGCCCGGGGTTTCAACGAAGCCATTACCTTCAGCTTTGTGAGCCCGGAGCTTCAGCAGCTTATCGACCCGGATATCGAGCCGGTGGTACTCAAAAATCCAATCTCGAGTGATCTTGCAGTCATGCGCACCTCGCTGATTCCTGGCTTGCTGAGTGCGGCGGCGCATAACATCAACCGTCAGCAAACCAGGGTGCGACTGTTTGAGTCCGGTTTGCGCTTTATGCCTGGCGAGTCGCTGCCGCAAACGCCCATGCTCGGGCTTTTTCTTTGCGGCCGCAGAATGCCCGAGGGCTGGGCGTCTAACGCGGAATCAGTCGACTTTTTCGATATGAAGGGCGAAATCGAGGCGGTGCTGCAAGCCGCTGATCAGACGGTGACATTCCGCTCAGCAGTGCGACCGGGTCTTCACGATGGTCAGACAGCAGAAATCCTGTTGGGAGAGGAAGTCGTTGGCGTCATGGGGCGGCTGCACCCCAGCACAGCAAAGACACTCAAGCTGCCGGAGCAGACTTTCGTTGCCGAGCTTGAGTTGGCCTCGTTGATGGGGCGCGCCCTGCCGGATTACGAAGAGATTTCCAAGTTTCCTGAAGTGCGCCGCGACATTGCGGTGATTGTCAATCGAGACACTCCGTCGGCTGCGGTGCTTGACACAGCCAGGGCTTCGGCCGGAGCTGCACTGGCCGATGCTCGAATCTTTGACGTCTACGAGGGCGATGGGGTCGCAGAAAATGCGAAAAGTCTGGCCATTGGTTTGACTTTCCGAGATCAAAGTCGCACCCTAACCGATGAAGAGATCAACGAGTCTCTGTCACAAGTTATTGAATCTTTGCGGGAAAAGCTGGGTGCCACATTGCGGCACTGATCGGGAACATGACTGCACTCACCAAATCAGAAATGGCTGATCGGCTTCACGAGCGTCTGGGCTTGAACAAGCGCGAGGCAAAAGAGCTGGTAGAGCAGTTTTTTGAAGAGATTCGAATTTGCCTTGAGAACAATGAGCAGGTGAAGCTCTCGGGTTTCGGCAACTTCGATCTGCGTGATAAGCGACAGCGTCCAGGCCGCAATCCCAAGACTGGAGAAGAAATCCCCATCTCTGCCCGCCGCGTGGTGACCTTCAAGCCTGGCCAAAAGCTGAAGGCGCGTGTGGACGTTAGCATGGGCGAAGAAGGCTTGATTGATGTTTGATCCACGACACAACGACGAACTCCCTGCGATTCCCGGTAAGCGCTACTTCACGATTGGTGAAGTGAGCGAGCTATGTGCTGTTAAGCCGCACGTGTTACGCTATTGGGAGCAGGAATTTCCGCAGCTGAGCCCGGTAAAGCGCCGCGGTAATCGCCGCTATTACCAGCGCGAGGATGTGGAATTGGTGCGTACCATACGCAGTCTGCTTTACTCTCAGGGATACACCATCGGTGGTGCGCGCCAGCGGCTCAGCAATGAGCGCAGGGAGCCATCACCCGTGGAGGTGCAGGCCGCGATCCGTGAAAGCCTGAGCGATCTGGAGAAAGCCCGCTCCTTACTCTCTTCAGTTTAATCCCCAACTAAATTTGGTTATGATCCGCGTCCGGCCGGGGCGTAGCGCAGTCTGGTAGCGCACCACACTGGGGGTGTGGTGGTCGCAGGTTCAAATCCTGCCGTCCCGACCATCTTTCTGCATTACAATCAAAATCTCACCGATATGACTTAGTTGGGTGATGTCCACCGTGGGGTAGCTTTACCCAATTTGTCCAGCATAGATCACTCGAACACAAAAGATGGTAAGCGGATAGCCAGAATTCAGGCGATAGGTTTTTTCTGGGAACACGGAGACAGGTCCTCTACCTTGCTGCGCGAGGTTGCTACGAGGAATGATGGTCTTTATCTGAGCTTCTGTAATACCTTGTCGTTGTAGAAAAGCCAGTCAGCAGAGTGTCATTAATTAAATTTCGCGTGCGGCAAGCATCATGTCTGTATTATAAATCCGTGGTGGGCTACTGGCTTGACTGGCCGTCGGTGGCAGACAGCGTGTAAGGTTGGGCGGATGTCTAAGGCTATGCAGGAATGCCCCATTTGCTCTGAAACGCTGTCACAGGCAGCTGAGACTTGCGTGCATTGTGGCCATCCCCTAAAGCCTCCTCGAAAAATATCCTGGGTAACTCTTTGGATACTTTTGCTCTTATGTATGTCTCTCGTCGCAAATATATTTGTTTTAGTGAGACTCCATAGCCCTGAAAAACTTCCTCTAATCAGACATTATTCCTACGATAATAAAATTGATCGGCGAATGGAGGGGGAGCTAAAAGAAACCCCGATGCGTTTAGACAGGTCTCAGCTGATTCCAGAACTTAATCTTTTGGTTCAAAAATTCAGTGATCAGCCATTTGTTAAGCCCAACCTGTTTTTGACCCCTATCCGGGTTTTCCTGAACGTGAGTGAAAAGGAAATCTCACTAATCTTTGAATACGAGGTTGACTCGTCATTTGATCAGGCGATGTTCAAAGATGGGACGCTGAGAGACATACTAATCACTAGTTTCTGTAACGCAGATGACTCTTCGTTTCTGGCCTTGAACGGGGTTCAAGTTCTTTTCCGATATGTGAAGGATGAAGTTGCGATCCACGAGGAAAAATTATTGCGGTGCGAAATTTAAGAGAAGCGCCCTCATATTTCTTTGGAAATTGGCGCGTTAGTTGGTTAAAGATCTGGTGGAAATAACTTGAAAAGCAGCACCGGCACTCTCAATGCTTTTTTGCAGGTGTGGC
>CACNSR010000005.1 GCA_902623175.1 Halieaceae bacterium | reverse complement strand
CCAGATCCCTCGCCTGGAAAGTCGTCCAGGTCACAGGCGGTCGCCGACCCTCGCGCTCGATCATCGTGAACAACAAATCGGCATAGGTGTCACCCTGCGGCGCATGCAGCACCAAGTGCACATCGCGCATGGACGCAGCAATGCGAATCGCACCGACATGGGGTGGCCCCTCATAGGTCCAAAGCGTCAGCTCCAAGAGCCCACCTCCAGTTGGCGCTCTCTCACGAGTGGTCTGGCAAATAATCCGGCGAGATCGGCTACCTGATCGAAGCCTTGAATCGGCGTGAAGATGAGCTCAATCGACCACTTGGTGCGAAGACCCTCTGCCTCTAACGGATTCGCGATGCCCATACCGCAAACCGTCAGATCCGGACGATGATCTCTTACCCTCGCCAACGCTGAATCCAGATCGGAGCCCTCGACAAGTGACACGTCGCGGCCGAGCCGCTGCAACTCTCCTGACATCAACGTCTGATCCAGATACGGTGTGGCCACCTCGGTCAGTGACATACCGCACTCATCTCGCAAAAATCGAGCCAGCGGGATCTCCAACTGCGAATCGGGCAAGAAATGGATGGTGCGCCCTTGCAGACACTCGCGAACTTTGGCGAGTGATTTTTGTGCCCGCGCCATCGGGATCGCCAAGGCCTCGTGCACAGCGTCGGCACTATGACCCCATTCCGCAGCAGCGGCCTGAAACCAGGCGAGCGTGCCCTCGACACCAAGTGGGTACGGTGCAGATACCAACTTAGCGCCGCGCTTGCAAAGCGCCGTCACGGTGTCACTAACATAGGGCTGGGCGAGCAGCACGCGGGTGCCGGGACCCACCGGCGGTAAATCGTCAGCCCGCGCCGCGGGGAAAAAGTCCACGTCAGTAATGCCGAGTTGCGCGAAATGGCGGCGGAACTGCTCCTCGATAATATCGGCCAATGTGCCGACCACCATCAGGCGCTGCGCACCCTCGGGCGCTGTAGGCAGGTCGGGCACCATGCTAGCGAGGCATTGATCCTCGCCTTGGGTAAACGTGGTCTCGATACCCGAACCACTGAAGGCGGAAATACGGAGCCGGTTTTCGTGCACTCCCTGCAAGCGAGCCGCTGCGTTGGCGAGGTCGAGCTTAATGACTTCGGAAGGGCAGGAACCCACAAGGAAAAGCCGGCGAATATCCGGGCGGCGCGCCAAGAGTTCTGAGACAACTCGGTCAAGTTCTTCGTGGCAATCCGCCATGCCGGCGAGATCACGCTCACCGAGGATCGCCGTCGCAAAACGTGGCTCTGCAAAAATCATAACACCCGCTGCGGACTGCAACAGGTGGGCACACGTGCGAGACCCAACGACGAGGAAGAACGCGTCCTGAATTCGGCGATGCAGCCAAATAATGGAAGTCAGCCCGCAGAAGACAGCCCGCTCACCCCGCTCGGTCGTGACCTCGGGTATCGTCTCGGCGTCGGCCCGCGCAATCACTTGATTCACGATTCGAGGGCTCCCTGTGCACCCATCACACTCGGCGTGGCGCTGGGATCAATAGCCGACGTTTGCTTGGCTGCCTGAAACTTGAGCAAGAACTGCAGTGCATTCACGACATAGCTGGCGTAGGCCGCAAGCGCCACCCACATTTGCTGGGTTGGCGTGCCCCACCCCGCCAACCACATGACTATATAAGCAGTGTGCAGCGCCATCACCAACATGCTCACCACGTCCTCCCAGAAGAAGGCGGGGGCGAACAGGTAGCGGCCAAAGACGGTTTTCTCCCAGATCGCGCCGGTTACCATAATGGCGTACAAAATCGCCGTCTTTATCATCACCGAGAGTGTGGCTGCCACAAGGCCCGAACCATTGACAAGAAAATTCACGACAAGGCAGAGACTGAGGGCAAAAGCGAGGAACTGCAAAGGCGCTAATACACCCTGAACCAGAGTCCAAACAGTCGAATCGCGGCGAGCTCGCTCTGCTGGGGTGTATAGCGTTTGCCGCAAACGGCCTGACACCGGATGCTTGACGCTCATTCCATCCTCCCCCCGTAGCTGGTGCTACAGTTCTCATTATTCAATCCAGAGTAGAGGTCCAGCATTTGACTGTCAAACAATTTTAACTGATTTGAAAGACAAGAAATTTAGACACTTAGGGGCGAGAACCGATCCGTTGGGCGCTCAGCGCTGCTGGCGGTTTTATCGATCGTTGAGCATTTGCGGGGCGGGCTCTAAATGGGTTACCGTGTCAAAAATTTAGGACACTTTGATCTCTTGGAGGCGCTAAACGTGTCAAGTTTCTCTACCAACACCCTGAGCTCGATGTTATCTGCAGTAGCAGACATTCAAATGACGGTCGACGCGCAAGGCGGCGTGTCGGGAGCCGAGTTGAATACAGAGCTTTCACAGCTGCTCGAGGCCGACAAGCTTTCAACCGACGACTGGCGCAACTTAATCGCTGATCGGGACAAAGAAACAGCTGAAGCGGTGCTGAAAGCCGCGCGATCGACACCCGGCGATACGCATAAGGTTGACTTGAACCTCTATACGGGCTCCCAAGACGAATGCATTCCTGTCACTTGCTGGTTTTGCTCAGACGAAGGTACCAAGGCGACGAAAGTGGTGTGCAAAGATCTGCGCAGCGATGCGTCTGTCAGACAGCAACTTATCAATGCTCAACGGACATTGGAGCAAGACTACTGGAGCAACCGTCGACTGGAGGCCCGCTACCGGCGAATGCTGGACATGATCTCTGACGGTTTTCTAGTCATCGATGATCTTGGGGGTCGAGTGCTGGAAGCCAACAAAAATGCCAGCGTGCTATTAGGATTAGGCGAGGACTCTATAGTAGGGCGGGCATTTCCTTTCGGCCTAAGCGATGACGCGTCACGCACGATTATTGAATTGCAAAGAGACTCGCGTAGCGTCAACGGAATTGTGTCGAGCCAGTTTAATACCATGGATGGGAACACGTTAACGGCCTGCATGATATGCCTGCGGCAAAGTAATGAAACTCGATTGTTACTCCGGATTAGTCCGATCAAGCATTACGCCTCAGAGCTAACCATCCCCAGAGATGCCTTTGAACACGCACCCGACGGCATTCTCGTAACTGATAACACTGGCGTTGTGGTTACAGCCAATACCGCATACCTAAAATTGGCCGGCATTAACGAGGAATATCAAGCGATAGGCAGACGAGCCGATCGGTGGCTTGGTCGATCCAATGTCGACCTGAGTGTCATACTGGATAATGTTGGCACTGATAGTCCTCTCCAGCTTTTCAGCACAGTGCTTCGCACGGAGAGCGGGGCATTACTAGACGTGGAGCTCTCCGCCGCAAAAACGCAGATAAACGGGCAAATCATGGTCATCTCGTTTATTCGAGACATCAGTCGGCGCATAGATCGGCAATACGAAACAGAAGTGCACTTACCGCGCTCCATTGAGCAAATTACCGGGCGTGTCGGCCGCGTTCCGCTGAAGCAGCTGGTTCGGGAATCCACGGACGTTATCGAAGCACTATGTGTTGAAGCCGCCCTTAAACTCACCAAAGACAACAGGGCTGCTGCTTCGGAATTACTTGGCTTGAGTCGGCAGAGCCTTTACACGAAGCTCAGGAGATTCGATATCGGCGACTCGGAGGATGAGGTTGCTTGACGTTGTATGAGAGATCAGATTTTACTGACGTAGCGGCAAATTTCACTATGCGCTATTGAGCTCTAAGCTGTATAGCGGAACAAAAAAATGGGGGCTGAGGCCCCCATTTTGTTGGCGCTTTTCTCTCAAACTAGCTTGAACGAGCCCTTCATCATCCCCCAGTGTCCTGGAAAGCTGCAAAAGTAAGTGTATTCTCCACCTGCCGCCATGCCAGACGTAGAGAACGTTACCGACGCAGTGTCGCCGCCACCAATAATCTCAGTTCCTGCGATCACGCGGGCGTCGCCTACTGGCATGTAGTTGTTCGCCAAACCTGCCTTCATGCCCTCGTTGGCGACGTCGTTAAAGTCAGCAGAATTAGTCAGCACCCAATTGTGGCCCATTCCCTCCCTAGGCAATTGACCTGTATGGGTAAGCGTTACAGTGATTTCCGTGCATGAGGCCGGGGCCTCCATCGTCAAGGCACTGAACTGCATTCTATCGTTAGCCTCAATCGTCAACTCACAGGATGCGTCCTGTGCAGTTGCCTCAACAGAAAACAGGAAAAAGGTGGCAAGGGCTACTGACTTAAGTGCAAGCAGGAATCTCATATTTAGCTCCAATAAATTATCTCTTTGAACCACCGACGGATGGCTCTGCAAACTGGATTAAAGAACAGTTCGGCAACAACTGAAAGTAAACTATATATACACTATAAATGTAAAATAAAATTGACTTCATTAGCCCCCGCCGTAAGATGACCTGATGAATCAGTCTGCCCCGGTCAACGTAGCAGTTGGCAGGGCGTCGCCGGGCGCACTGCTTGAACTTCTAAAGCCCATTACATGGTTCCCTCCCATGTGGGCGTTTGTGTGTGGTTGGGTTTCTGCCGGTCCGGGTACGGGAATCAATGGCTGGTCTCTGCTGGCCGGCATCGCGTTGACCGGCCCGCTTGTCTGTGGGGCGAGTCAGGTGGTTAATGACTGGTATGACAGGGATGTCGATGCGCTTAATGAACCCCATCGTCCCATTCCCTCGGGCCGAGCGCCGGGTAATGCAGCGCTATGGTTTGCCCTGGTTTGGACCTTGTTTGCGCAAAGCTGGGCGCTGATGCTCGGACCGTGGGTCGCCGCGGCCACTTTTTTCGGCTTGCTATTGGCCTGGGCATACAGCGCTCCTCCGCTGCGACTCAAAATGAATGGCTGGTGGGGTAACAGCGCCGTGGCCCTCAGCTACGAGGGATTAGCATGGGTTACCGGTGCGGCGATTGTGCTGGGCGGTGATCTGCCATCTGCACCGATTTTGATCATCGCCCTGCTCTATAGCATCGGCGCGCACGGCATCATGACCCTCAATGACTTCAAAAGCGTCGAGGGCGATCTGCAGATGGGCATTCGCTCGCTCCCCGCACAGCTGGGCCGCGAGCGGGCAGCCAAGGTCGCGTGTTTGTTCATGCTGTTACCACAACTGGCAGTAATAACCTTGCTACTGCATTGGCAACTCGCCCCCCATGCGGCCGCGGTCACCATGGTGGTGGTGGCACAGTGTCTCGCCATGAAGCGCCTACTCTCGGACCCCAAGGAACTTGCGCCGTGGTACAACGCGACCGGCGTGTCGCTTTTCGTGCTGGGGATGATGAGTGCCGCTGTAGGCCTCGGGGGCTGGTTCACATGATCCCCGCCTCGAATACGGCTTCAGGTGGGCTAAGTTGGTGGCACATTTTTCGACTGGGTCTCATACAGACCTCGCTCGGCGGCATCGTCGTACTGACCACCTCGACACTAAATCGCATCATGGTGGTCGAACTGGCGCTGGCTGCGACGATCCCTGGCTTTCTGGTCACCATTCATCACGTCGTTCAATTGGCGCGCCCACGAATCGGCTACAGCTCCGATGTGGGCGGTCGGCGGACATCCTGGATCGTTGGCGGCATGTTTATTCTGGGTCTCGGCGGCGTTCTCGCCGCACTGGGCACGACGCTCCTCCCCAGCCAATACTGGCTGGGCATGTCTGTATCGGCGCTGGGTTTCTTTGCTATTGGCGTCGGGACCGGTGCCACGGGTACGTCCCTGCTGGCCTTATTGGCCAAGCACGTTGCACCGGAGAGGAAACCGGCTGCCGCAGCATTAGTGTGGTTCATGATGATCATCGGCTTTGCGGTTACGGCGGGCGTCGCCGGGCATTTTCTTGATCCCTACTCTCCCGAGCGTCTGCTGACGGTAACCGGTACCGTCTCTGTGCTGGGGATAATAGTCACGCTCATGGTCGTACAGGGTATCGAGCCTGACGGGCAACTTGCCTCAACCTCCGATACGCCTCCGACGGAAAAGGGCGCCTTCAGCAACGCTTTGGCTGAGGCCTGGCAGGACCCTCAGGCGAGGGTTTTCACGATCTTTGTCTTTGTATCAATGCTGGCCTACTCGGCTCAAGATTTAATACTGGAGCCTTTTGCCGGACTCGTTTTCGGGCGAACCCCGGGGGAGTCGACCCAACTCGCAGGGATACAACACAGTGGCGTATTGCTCGGAATGACGGCGATGGCGATCTCTACCCTCATCTTTAAGTCGAAGGGTGCATTGCTGCTGCGGTTATGGGTCAGGGGTGGCTGCCTCCTCTCAGCCGTCGCTCTCTTTCTATTGTTTTGGGGCGGACTGACAAGTCCGACCTGGCCATTGGAGGCCAATGTGTTCCTTCTGGGTACTGCCAACGGCGGGTTCGCCGTGGCAGCGATTGGCGCCATGATGATCTTGGCCAGCGCCGGACAGCAAAAACGAGAAGGCATCCGCATGGGACTTTGGGGTGCGGCGCAGGCCATTGCGTTTGCCCTCGGCGGCTTTCTCGGCACGGTGGCGGTCGATGTGACCCGCTACTGGCTAAATGATCCGGCCATGTCCTATGGCCTTGTTTTCGCGTGTGAGGGCGTACTGTTCCTGGTCGCTGCCTCATTGGCGCGCCACATTCACATCGCTAACTGGGGGGGCGAGCGGCAAGATCAGTTGCCGTCCTTTGGCGACATCGCTCTGACGGAAGTTGGAGAGGGAGGCATGAGATGACACTAGCGACTTTCGACTACGACACCATTGTTGTAGGTGGGGGTCCCTCCGGGGCGACTGCGGCACACGATCTTGCCCGGCAGGGACATAATGTTCTGCTCCTTGAACGAGGCTTTCGCATCAAGCCTTGTGGTGGTGCGATTCCCCCCTGCCTCCTCGAGGAATTTGATATCCCTGACCACCTAATCAAGGCACGGATCCGCTCCGCCCGCATGGTATCACCACGAGGAGAATCCGTGGATATGCCTATTGATGGCACCTTCGTCGGCATGGTCGACCGCGATGAGTTTGACCCGTGGCTGCGAGATCGTGCAGGCCGGGCCGGAGCCGATGTGGTAGCAGGGGTATTCAAATCACTCTGCTACGAGGGCGACCTAGTGAGCCTCACCTATCAAACCAAGGAAGAGAATCCGCGCACCGAGACGGTGACGGCGCGCAGCGTGATTGGCGCGGATGGCGCGCGATCTGCCGTCGCACGGGCCACTATCCCTGATGCGGAAAAGACACCCTGGGTATTGGCCTATCACGAAATCATCGAGGTGCCCGAGGACCAGAACTGGGATGCCTATGATCCCGATCGCTGCGATGTCTGGTACCAGGGCCGGCTATCGCCAGACTTTTATGCATGGGTCTTTCCCCACGGACAAAACGCCAGCATTGGCGTAGGCAGCGCACACAAAGATTTCTCCGCCAAAGCTTCGGTAGCCGCACTGCGCGAGGACGTGGGTCTTACCGAAGCAACAACCAAACGAAGAGAAGGCGCACCGATTCCCATGAAGCCCATGAAGCGCTGGGACGATGGCCGCGCAGTGCTGGTATCGGGCGACGCAGCGGGGGTAGTCGCACCGGCGTCCGGAGAAGGCATTTACTATGCCATGCTCTGCGGACGTCTTGCTGCCGACGCGATGCACGGCTTTTTAGAGACCGGTGACGCAGCGGTGCTTGGCCAAGCGCGCAAGCGATTTATGAAATTACACGGCAAAGTCTTTTGGGCCCTGGGGCTGCTGCAACGCTTCTGGTACGGCACCGACAAGCGCCGTGAGAAATTTGTCGCGATGTGCCGCGACCCGGACGTGCAGACGCTCACCTGGCAATCCTACACCACCAAGAAACTGGTGCGGCGGCGGCCGCTAGCCCACATTCGGGTGTTCTTCAAGGACTTGGCGCAGCTGCTGGGCCTGGCCCGGGCCTGATCCATGCCTGACTGGCTGTCAATTTCCCGGCTGGTCGACATCATCCTGCTGGGTATGGCCCTCGAGGCCTTCTGGTTGCTGTGGCGGCACCGCCGCGCCGGCGCGTCAGAGGCACCGCCCATGCTGCTGCACCTGATGTCAGGTGCCCTGCTATTACTCGCCATGAAGCTAGCACTGACCGGCGCACCGCCCGAGATGGTGGCCACCACACTCGGTACCGCTGGACTCGCGCACGCCGCAGATTTGCGGTCTTTCCTCCGAGGTTCCTAAGCGCCACAGCCGATAATCTGCTAGATTGCGCGCCACTTGATTCACACCTCTTTCCCCTATGAAACTGTCCCAAGCGTTGTCGGGATTGGCGCTGACGTTGATTGCTTCTCCCGTCTTATCAAATAGCCCCATCGTCCAGCCAGGTGCGCCCGGCGAGCTCCCGCGCGAACTGTCTGCCGAAGAAGCAATTGAAGTCGCGGATACCCGCTACACAGCGAGTGATGCCCGGTTTATGCGTGACATGATTCCGCACCACCAGCAGGCACTGGAGATGTCGCGGCTAGCGCCCGATCGCACCAACTCTCCGAAGCTACTCGAAATTGCCGGTAAGATTGAGGCCGCACAGGGAGACGAAATCGCGTTTATGGAGCAGTGGCTCACCAGCCGCGGCGAATCGATCGATCGAAGCCACGCGCATGCTGGTCACCACACGATGAAAGGTATGGCAACCGAAGGGCAGATGGGCGCACTCGCTTCCGCCACCGGCGTGGAATTTGATCGCCAGTTCCTATCACTAATGATTGCGCATCATGAGGGCGCGATCGATATGGTCGAGGCGCTTATGGAACAACCAGGTTCTGCCTACGACCCAACGCTCTTTGAATTCACCACCGATGTCAGCAACGACCAGTCAAAAGAAATTGAGCTCATGCACGGCTTGTTATTGAGTCTCTCAGATGACCCGCGGGCCAATCTCGCTGCAGGTCTTTACGATGCCGAGGAAGCCATCTGGAATCTCCGTAAAGTCGCCGTGCTCACCAAACCGCCGGGATTCTACGATCCCGCCAACCCTGCTGAGTTGCCACCCGAACGCTTTCTGCCAACGGCGGTCAAGACAACAACAGACGAAGCAGTCGCCGAGGAGCAACAGACCTCCGTTCATCACCATGGCAAGGAAGACGCTGACGCCTCCGATGACATGGTCACGGAGCCTATGGCAAAAGCCGAAGAGAACGCCTCTGAAGAGGATGTGAAAGGAACCGGCGAGACCCCCGATTCCCGCTCCCCCCTGCTGAGCTTTTCCAATACGGACGTCGCTTTCCGGGACGACATCATGGTCGCTGGCAGCTATCACGGCTTCAACATTTACGCCCTCGGTGCCGATGGCCAACCAGACTTGACTGCGTCCGTCGTGTGCCCGGGAGGGCAAGGTGACGTCTCGATCGTTGACGACCTTTTAATTATGTCCGTTGAGGAGACACGTGGCCGCGTTGACTGTGGTCTGGAGGGTGTCACAGACGAAATCAGCTATGAGCGTTTTCGTGGCCTACGTATTTTTGATATTTCCGACCTAACTCGGCCCAAGCAAGTCGGCGCCGTGCAGACCTGTCGTGGCTCTCATACCCACTCCGTAGTCTCCGGGCCCGACGCCGATGGTAAGCTAATTGTTTACAACTCGGGTATCTCTCGGGTTCGCGATGAAGAGGAACTGCCCGGGTGCTTCGACGAATCACCCGGGGATGACCGCACCGCCTTGTTTCGCATCGATGTGATCGAAATTCCCGTTAATGACCCCGCAGCGTCGCGCATCATCGATAGCCCATCCGTATTTGCCGACCCCGAAACCGGCGCACTATCTGGGCTCTGGCGCGGCGGCGATCACGGAGAGAACACGCAGGAAACCTATCGCACTGACCAGTGCCATGACATCACCGTTTTCCCGAGACTGAATCTTGCCGCCGGGGCCTGCTCAGGTAACGGGATTCTATTCGATATTGCCAACCCCAACGCACCCGAGCGCATTGATGCGGTGAGCGACTCGAGTTTCGCCTATTGGCATTCCGCTACCTTCAACAACGATGGCAGCAAGGTGCTCTTTACCGATGAATGGGGTGGTGGTACCCGCCCAAGATGCCGAACCTACGACCCGCTCACCTGGGGAGCGGATGCCATCTACGACATTGTTGATGGCAAACTGGTCTTCCGCAGTCATTACAAAATGCCGGCGCCGCAGTCAGAAACAGAGAATTGTGTTGCCCACAACGGATCGATTATTCCGGTTCCCGGCAGAGATATTTTCGTACAGGCCTGGTACCAAGGCGGGCTCTCAATCATCGACTTCACCAACTCCGCCAACCCCATTGAGATAGCCTACTTTGATCGTGGTCCGATCGACGGCACTGACCTTGTTACCGGCGGCTACTGGTCGACCTACTGGTATCAAGGGCGGATATATGGCACCGAAATCATCCGCGGTATCGACGTATTCGCACTCACACCCAGCGAGCATCTGAGCGCCAATGAAATCGCCGCGGCCGAGATGGCCAATCAGGGCGGGTTATTCAATCCGCAGCAACAGTTTCCTGTCACCTGGCCCTCGGAGCCAACGGTTAGCCTTGCGTACCTGGATCAGTGGTTGCGCGGCCATCACGAGCAATATCAGACGCTTGAGGCACTTTATGAGACACTCCATGCCGCAGACACAATATTAAAAAACAAGGGGCAGGACACGGCGCTCGCGGCGTCGTTATCTGACTGGGCTGATATATCCGAGCTCTCGGGCGCAACCGCGTTACGAGAAAGCCTACGCGCGATTAGCCGCAAACTCTCGGTGGGCCCGCCCACTCGGCTCATTAGTCAGACCGCTACCCAGGAGAACTAATGCCAGAGTCCATCACCCGGGTCGACAGCACCGGGTTCTATGCCGGCCAGAACCGCTGGGTGGCAATCGCCGTTAAAGTCATCGTTGTCAGCCTCGTGCTGTGGGCTTCGCTCGCTAGCAACGCCAGCGCGATTCTGATGGAAATCCAGTCTGGCACGATCGGCTATTTCAGAGGCTGGTATGTCTATGCGTCCGCCATCTTCATGATCATCAGCCTCGTGCTGGCCGTCATACCGCGCACGGGCCGAATTCGCTTCGGAAAAGATGACTCCGCACCTGAGTTCAGTCGGTTTGCCTGGTTCTCAATGATGTTTGGCGCCGGTATCGGGGTCGGCATGCTGACCTACTCCACCGCCGAGCCCCTCGCACACTTTGCCAATAATCCCGACGTCATCATGGGCACCACCTCGGCATTGGAGCGGGAGAACCTCGCGGCTGCCTACAAGTGGACATTACTCCATTACGGTCTCACCCCATGGGGCTGCTACGCGATAGTGGGCATGTCGCTCGCTTACTTTGCCTATAGACGCGATATGCCGCTTACCATTCGGTCACCCTTTACCGCAGTGCTCAACCCTGAAACCGCGAGACGCGTCGGTGCGGTTGTCGACGCCGCGGCGATTCTGGCGACGATTATCGGTATCGGCGTGACCATCGGTTACGGTGTCAATCAGCTCACGTTCGGTATGCATCAAATCACGGCCTGGGACTGGTTGGTCAACAACGGCAAGCCAAGCCTCACAGCCCTCTCGCTGGCAGTGATCTTGCTCACTCTGGCTGCCATGCTTTCGGCCTTGTCAGGCATCGGTCGCGGGATCCGCTGGCTTTCGAATCTCAATATGGCGCTGTCGTGGTTACTGCTCCTCATCTTTGTGATTTTTGGCGCAACAGTATTCGCCGGAGAGATGTTTATCTCTGGCCTGACAGAATATGTCCGATGGTTACCTGCCATGTCTTTCACAATCTGGAGTGGTGGTGATACCGAAACATCCCAGGCACTGAGTGACTGGCAAGCCGCGTGGAACATTTTCTATTGGGCTTGGTGGATTGCTTTCACACCTTTTGTCGGCCTCTTCCTCGCTCGCGTTTCTCAGGGCAGAACGATACGGGAGTATGTGGTGGGGGCTATCATCGCCCCTTCTGCGATGTGCTTTGCCTGGTTCTGCATCGTTGGCGGCACTGCGCTTGACCTGGAGCTGAGCGGGATTGCTAACGGCGCGATTATCGACGCAGACCTATCGGCGCAATTGTTTGCCACCGTCGAAAACCTGTTCGCCGCAGACTGGGTGCTACCGGTGGCCACCCTGTGTGTCTTGCTGCTCATTACCTATCTGGTCACCTCCGCCGACTCGGCGGTTTTAGTTATTAACACCATCGTCTCGGGTGGAGCGACAGACGGCATACGCCCCAGACATATCGTGCTCTGGAGCGTGCTGTTGGGACTGGTGATTATTACTTTGCTCTTTGCCGGTGGCATGGACGCGCTGCGCTCGGTGATGATTATCGGTGCGCTACCGTTTTCTGCGGTGATGCTGTTTATGCTCTGCGCGCTGGTGTATGCCATGCTCGCTGACATTAAAAGCTCAAGCTGAGATCTCAATCCAACGCTAGGTATTGCTACTGACGCACGCGACACCCAGCAAGCCTGGGTTGGGGTGGGTCACAACGAAGCTTGGGATCATTTTATTGTGCTCAGAAAACCGCCCTTTGGATTCGAAGCGGAAGCGAAACTGGCTGCGGCGCATCAGCTCCACATAGCGCGGCACAATACCCCCGGCGATATACACCCCTCCCCTTGCGCCCAGAGTCAAAGCCAAATCCCCTGCGACCGAGCCCAACACAGCGAAAAATAGGGCCATTGCCTCTCCCGCCATGGGGTCGGTATCGGCTTGGGCAGCCTCGCCCACTGCTTCGGGGGTGCGCATTGCCATACCGCATCCATTGATATCGCACAGCGTGCGATAGAGATTCAAGATACCGTCGCCACTCAAAAGCCTCTCGATCGACACCCGATCAAACTGGCCCCGCAGATGCTGCAGCACGGCGATCTCGGTATCGCCAACCGGCGCGAAATCAACATGCCCGCCCTCTCCCGGCACTACCAACGGCTCTCCCGCGCCATCAACAATCAGGCTTGCAACGCCCGTTCCCGTTCCGGGACCGATGGCGACCATCACTCCGCTCGACTGAGCCTCACCACCGCCAATTTGCACCGTGTCGTCAGATTTTAGGAGTGGAACGGATCGCGCCACCGCCTCGAAGTCATTGACGACAAGCATATTGTCACAGCCCAGCATCTTGGCCAGCTCACTGCGGCGAAAACGCCATCCGTTATTGGTGAGCGCAATCTCATCAGCAGAGGGGTTTGCAGCGACCGCCAGACAGATGCGCTCCAGCCGGCCAAGCGGCAAATCGAGCTCCTCAATCGAAGTGCAAAGTTGTTCCATGACCATTTCAAACTGAGGACAGGCCTCAGCGGTATAGGTGCCGATGGGTTGCGGGGTGAGATCATCCGGCTTCAGATAGGCGAAGCGCGCGTGGGTGCCGCCGATATCGGCGAGGAGCGCCCAATCGGGTTCAATTTGGTCGGTCATCGCGGGATGCTCCGATCACTACCACCACACCGTGTAGAAAAAGGCGAGGATCAGCGTAACCGTCAGCGCGCTGAGATTGAAACCTTGTGTTGTCCCAAAACTCACGCCTGCTGGGTCGACAAAGCCGCGTTGCGGTGACGGCCTCGCTAGAGACCACGCAATGCCAATCACCAGACACAAGCAGAACACCAGGCCCACCCTGTCCATAAATGGCAGCTCCGGCCATACCAGTTTGAAAAAGAGTGAGAGCAAGGCCGAGGCCAATGCCGAGAGTAACGCGGCTGTCGCCGTAGTTCGCGACCAGAATAAACCCAGAGCGAAGATTGCAACGATACCGGGCGTGAAAAATCCGGTGAACTCCTGAATATACTGAAACGCCTGTTCGAAATTACCGAGCAATGGTCGTGCCGTGAGCATCGCAATCATCATGGCAATCACCGCCACTGTGCGGCCCCGGCGCACCTGCAGGGCACCGTCATCACTACGCATCCCCAACGTCGGGGCGATGTCCATGGTGAAGATTGTTGAAATGCTGTTGCACATCGAAGCCAGTGAAGAAACGATGGCTGCGAGAAGGGCGGCAAAGACCAGCCCTCTGATCCCGATGGGCAATAAGGTCATCGCAGAGGGGTAGGCCTGGTCTGGAGAAGGCAGGCCGGGGGTAAGAATCGTCATCGCAATGCCGGGCAGCACGACGATCAGCGGCATGAGTAGCTTTAGGAACGCGGCGAGCGCGATCCCTTTTTGCGCCTCCGCCACGTTCTTTGCGGCCAGGGCTCTCTGTATGATGTATTGATTGAAACCCCAGTAGGCGAGGTTCATCACCCACAAACCGCCAAGCAACACCGATAGACCGGGCAGGCTGACATAGTGCGGATGATCCCGATGCAGAATCATGTGAAATTTGCCAGAGGCCTGCTCGGATAGGGACACAAAACCCGCAATAGGTCCGGCCCCCTCGCTGATCTGGTCCAGGAGTATCCAGGAAATCATGACACCACCGATGACCAGCAAGATCACCTGAACGATGTCTGTCAGCGCAACCGCTCTCAGCCCGCCAGAAAGTGAATAAGCCAGCGCAAACAGCCCCAGTGAGACCAATCCGATGGTGAGATCCACGCCTGCGACGGTACTCATTGCCAGGGCACCCAACCAGAGAATGGAAGTGAGATTGACCATCGTATAGACACTCAACCAGAACACTGCCATGACAGTTTTGACCCTTGCATCATAACGCTGGGCCAAAAACTGGGGCATCGTGTAGATGCCCGTGTGCAAAAAGATGGGCAACAGGAACTTACCCACTAAGAGCAGCGTAAACGCAGCCATCCACTCGTAAGAAGCGATGGCCAAACCGATAGCATAGCCTGATCCGGACATACCGATGATCTGCTCTGCCGAGATGTTGGCGGCAATCAGAGAGGCGCCAATCGCCCACCACGGCAATGCCCTGCCAGCGAGAAAATAGCCGTGTGCGTCCTGCCGATCACCTGCTCTATCGCGCGATACCCATTGCGCCAGGGCAAACAGAGCCAGCGCATAAATCGCCGCGATCGCGATGTCTATTGTCGTCAACATTGATTGAACTATCGGGCCCCAGCTATAAAGATCGCGCTACCTAACCTCCATTGTGCCCCAATCCCGCGATCATCTGTGGTACACCGGCAACCCGCACCGCGCAAAAAGCTAGAGCCAAGTAATCTGAACCGATATGATTCAAGGCGGGGAAATAACAGGTGAATGGAATGTCCGCCGACGCACAACCGCCCGCAGAAGCTCAGCGCCAATCCG
This sequence comes from Halieaceae bacterium, assembly GCA_902623175.1. Lineage (GTDB taxonomy): Bacteria > Pseudomonadota > Gammaproteobacteria > Pseudomonadales > Halieaceae > Luminiphilus. Next base: position 121,058 of record CACNSR010000005.1, on the reverse strand, counting down.
GCTCAGGATTGGCGGGATTGCTCGGTTCGGTCATCAGTGCAGGCAAAGGCATTTTGGCGCGCAGGCGGCAAGCTGCAGCTGAGGCACCATCAGGCGATTTACTAGCCAAATGTCGGCAGTTGCTTCATCACCGCGGCGAAGCATCTGGTCTCGCGTTAGCCTGCGAGGTCATTTCAGACTATCAGGCGCTAGATGCCGCCAACCAAACCCTTTTTTTTGAGGCGCTTGGCACTGCATTCGATGCCGATCCTGAGGGAATCATCGCCGCAGCCAATGCGTATCAGACAAATCGCTCCAATGAGCAGCTGACATCGTTAGGAAAGGCGATCGAGGCTCCCCGGGTCAAACTCTTCCGGCGCATGAATATGGCGCCAGATGCGACCTCGGTGCTGGTGAAGATGCGCGGCGCCCTGCTGCAACTGCTTCCAGACCGCCCCGAACTTAAACGGGTTGATACCGACCTCAAACATCAGTTTGTATCCTGGTTCAACCGCGGCTTTCTGGAGTTACGCGTTATTGACTGGAACTCACCAGCGGCGGTGCTGGAGCGCATCATTCAGTACGAGTCGGTGCATGCCATTCAGGGCTGGGACGATCTGCGCTCGCGACTCCGCGAGAACCGCATGTGCTTCGCCTTTTTCCATCCTGCGATGCCGGATGATCCGCTCGTATTTGTTGAGGTGGCGCTTACCTCTGGTATTCCCACGGCGATTGCGCCTCTGATCGACAAGACAGCAGAACCTGCAGACCGAAAGGACCTCGACACTGTCGTCTTTTACTCCATCAGCAACTGCCACCCGGGGCTGGCCGGAGTATCTTTTGGCAACTTTTTGATCAAGCAAGTCGTGGAAGAAATAGGTAAACGCTATCCCAAGGCCAAGCGCTATGTAACGCTCTCGCCAGTACCCGGATTTTGTAAGTGGCTCGCGACAGAGCATGACTCGCCGGATCTCGACATTCACGAACTGCGCTCATTGGCCAAAGTGCATGGAACCGACACCACCGACCCGCGGTGGGAAGCCGCGCTCGAGCTCTGTGCGCGATACCTCGTCAAAGAGCGCTCTCAAGATCTCGCGCTGGACCCCGTGGCGCGCTTCCACCTGGGTAACGGGGCGAGTTTGCATGCCATCCACTGGGCGGCGGATCTGAGCGACAAGGGACTGCAGCAGTCGGTAGGTATGATGGTCAACTACCTCTACGACCTAGACAGCATCGAAGAGAACCATGATGCCTACTTTGATCAAAGCGAGGTGGCGATCTCACGCGCCGTCGCGCGACTCTTGAGCTGAACGTTCAGCAGTCTTTAATCCGCAGTGAGAAAGAGTCCTCACCCATCGAAGGCTGCCAACGCTAAATAGCGGTCAGCTGTAGCCCCACCGGCTAAGGCCACTGATTGTCATACGACGCTCCAGCGCTCTCTTCCTAATAGGATCTGCTGGCGCCAACGGCTGCAAAAGGCCGCTACTGGGCAGTGGCAATCAGCCACACCACAGGTATGATCAAGAGCGTGCGAGCGCTCTGGGGCGCCTCAAACAACAATAATCAGGCGGTAAGACAGCATGGCATTCGATACCTCGCAATTCCGCGAATTCCGCTACGGCTGGCCAGTCGTATTGGCATCCACTTTCGGCATTTCTCTGGGCATGTCGCCGCTGCCCTTCTACACGATTGGTGTCTTTGCCCAACCTCTCGCTGTGGAATTTGGCTGGGGCATCGATCAGATCATGCTCGGACTGGTGCCTTTTTGCGTCGTGACGGTCATCAGCGCGCCGATGGCGGGTTACCTTTCGGATCGTTACGGGGTCCGGAAAGTGGCACTGATTTCCATGCTGACCTTTGCCATGGGCATGATGTTGTTCTCTCTCAATAACGGCTCGCACACGCTGTACCTTTGTCTCTGGGGGCTGCTGTCAGCCCTCAGTGCCGGTACCCTGCCCATCACCTTTACCAAGGCCATCTCGCGATGGTTCCACGAAAAGCGCGGCCTGGCTTTGGGGATTGCATTGGTGGGCACCGGAATCGGCGGCGCAGTGGCCAAGCTGATCGCCGAGGAACTGATCAATAGCGTTGGTTGGCGCATGGCTTACGTCGGCATCGGCTTCCTACCGCTGATCGTCGCTCTGCCAATTGCCCTCTTTGCGTTCCACGATGTGGATGATCCCAAGGTCGCCAAGCGGGCTGAAGGGCTGGCAGCGCTCAGCCGCGAGACCGGCAGCACCATGCAACAGTATGGCTTTACCTTCATTCAGGCGGTGAAAGATTGGCGCCTGTGGTTACTGGGCGCGATCTTCCTGCCCCTGTCCTTTGCTATTGGCGGACCGATTCCCAATCTGGAAACCATGATGGGTTCCAAGGGCTTCCAGCGGGGCGACGCTGTCTTACTGGCAAGCTTTTTGGGGTATTCGGTCTATGCCGGACGACTGGTTGCTGGCTACCTACTGGACTTTATCTGGGCGCCCGCGATCGCCTGTGCACTTATGATCATGCCGGCGATTTCCATGATGATGTTCGCAGGCGCTGACCCTAGCTATAGCCAGATGGTCATTGCCATCGTGTTGCTGGGTGTGGCCGCAGGCGTCGAGTACGACCTGCTAGCGTATTTGGTATCCCGCTACTTCGGCGTACGCAGCTACGCCCGCATCTACGGCGCTCTGTATGCATTGTTTGGCCTTGGTGCTGGCTTTGGGCCCGCAGCCTTTGGCGCCGTGTATAGCAACACTGGATCCTACGATCAGGCACTCTATTACTCCATGTGGGGCTTCATCATCTGCTCGCTGGCGCTGCTCCTGCTTGGCCGCTACCGGGACGAGCAACTCAAGGCTATGATCTGAGGAAAATATGAAGCCGGAGCCAACGTTGAAGAGAATCGATGCCTCTGAAATGCCGGAGGACATTGCCTCGGCGTGGGAGGCCTCCATGGCGCTGCGCGGTGATGCCACGTTCTTTGAGGTCTTCGCGAATCACCCAGACCTTTACCGCTGGTATGTGGAATCCTTCTATGGAGAAATCTTTCGCGGCGGCACAGTGGCTCAACCATACAAGGAGCTCTTAAGGCTGAGGCTCTCCACTCTCCATGGTTGCCGCTTCTGTAATCAGGGCAATCGTCGGGATGCACTGGCGGCGGGGCTCTCTGAAGAGCAAATAGACGCTTTTGATGACCCCGAGAATGGCCCGTTCACCAATGCCGAGAAGGCGGTGCTCGCACTGGGAGAGCAGCTAGCACTCACCCAGCCTGACGGCACACTGAACCCGGCGTTACACCAGAAACTCGCACGGCACTTCAGCGACGCTGAAATCCTAGAGCTGGGATTGGTGGGTGGTATTCTGGCGGGGGTCGCCAAGTTCATGTTCGCCTACGATCTGGTGGAGAAAGAGGATTCTTGCCCTTTCCATCCATCGAATGAAGTATAAAACTCAACCGGGTACACGCAGATTCTCTCGCCCGCTACTGATAGCCTGCCCCTGGCCTTAACAGCGAACACCTGCAAGAGCACGTCGGGGCCAGTTTACGCGATAAAAGCGCTAAACCCGCTCGAATACGGCGGCCAGCCCCTGACCTCCTCCTATACACATGGTTTCTAGCCCGTAACGCGCATCGCGTCGCGACATTTCCCGCAACAGGGTGGCGAGTATGCGCCCACCGGTCGCCCCTACCGGATGTCCCAAGGAAATACCCGAGCCATTGACGTTGAGCCTGTCGAAATCGGCTGTTTTGAAATCCAGTGCCTGGGTACAAGCCAACACCTGCGCAGCGAACGCTTCGTTAAGCTCGATTAGGTCGATATCGGCCATTGTCAAATCTGCGGCCAGTAGCGCCTTCTCAACGGCTGGCACCGGGCCGATACCCATCCTTGCAGGCTCAACACCCACCACGGCCCATGACAGAAGGCGAGCAAATGGCTTCAACTCATATCGCTCTACCGCTTCCTGACTTGCCACGATACTGGCGGATGCGCCGTCGTTCTGGGTGCTGGCGTTACCGGCGGTCACCGTTGCCTCAGAGTCGATTTTCGTCCTGATTGGCTCGAGTGCAGCAAGCGCTTCCAGGGTTGTCGCCCGCGGCGTTTCATCCTCGGATACCAGTGTGTCCGCCTCTCGGCCAGGCACCGTTACGGGAACAATTTCCTCGTCCAGCCGGCCCTGCTCCTGCGCTGCCAGAGCGCGGCGTTGCGATTCAAAGGCAAATTCATCTTGCGCCTGACGTGTTATCCGATATTCGCGACGCAGATTTTCGGCCGTCTCCAACATACCACCGGGAACCGGGAAATTTTGGCCGCCTGCGGTCACGCGACCCCGCAACAATCCATCCTGCAACTCAAGCACCGGACCTTTGACGCCCCAGCGCGCACCATGAGTGAAAAAAGGCGCGTTACTCATGGACTCTGCGCCGCCGGCAATCACGACATCTGAGCCACCGGTCGCTACCTGAAGGTATGCATAGATCAGCGCCTGCAGCCCGGAACCACACCGGCGATCCAGTTGGAGCCCGCCTACCGTGATGGGCAGGCCCGCGTCCAACGCCACCACCCGCCCTAGTGCTGGGGCTTCCATGCTGGCATAACACTGCGCAAACACGACATCGTCCACCGCTTCGGCTGGAAGGCCCGAACGCTGCAATAGGCCAGAAACAACCGCAGCACCCAGAAAAGGGGCATCGACTTCCCGGTAGGCACCGCCAAACTTCCCGACCGGGGTTCTCAGAGGCTCGCAAACAAAGGTTTCTCGTATTTTGATGATAGAACCTCCTGGATTCGGAACGAGCGACCCACTCAGGCTGACAGCAGAGTATCGCCACCATCTACTTGGAAGGTTTGCCACGTGATCCGCGCCGCCCCGTCAGAGGCAAGCGACTGGGCCAGATTAACAACATCCACCGTCTCCCCCAAGCGCTTGAGCGTCAAGCCCTTCACCACGTGGTCGAGAAGCTCCGCAGGGACATGTCCAGTAGCCTCGGTATCAGCCGGCCTCGGCGCTATCGCATTCACCCGGATATTGCGATCACCCAGTCCCAAGGAAACCGCAATCACATTTGATGGCGGGGCTTGCAAGAGTGAAGCGGAGAGAACTAATTAAAAATAGCTCAAATAATCGATCTATCAATGGCAACATCACTCGATAGTTCCGTGAAGGCAGAACCCATGGCCGATGAAATCACCAGCATTAGCGCCTCGAGGCTCTCGCAGGCAATCAAGAGCCGAAATGTTTCTTGTGTCGAGGTGATGCAGGCATACCTTGAACGAATTCATCGATACAACCCGCTCTATAACGCGATCGTCAGTCAGGTAGACGATTCGGAGCTACTCCGACAGGCAGAGGCGGCGGACAAAGCATTACTCAAGGGTGAGTATTGGGGATGGATGCACGGTATGCCTCATGCGATCAAAGATCTCGCGGATGCCCAAGGCTTAGTAAGCACATACGGGTCACCTATCTTTGCTGAGAATGTGGCTATAGCAGACAGCCTCCCCGTTGCCCGAATCCGCGCACAGGGCGCAATCTTCATTGGCAAAACCAATACTTCGGAGTTCGGAGCGGGTTCACAGACCTATAATGCGGTGTATGGCACGACCCGAAACGCCTACAACCCCCATCTCACAGCAGGCGGCAGCAGCGGCGGTGCCGCAGTCGGTCTAGCGGCGGAACTGTTACCCATTGCCGACGGCAGCGATATGATGGGATCGCTGCGCAATCCAGCCGGCTTCAACAATGTTATTGGCTTTCGGCCTAGTCAGGGCAGAGTACCCAGCCCTTCTAACGAAACCTCACTTTTCTACGATCAGTTAGCGACTGACGGGCCGATGGGCCGAAATACGGAAGACACCATCCGGTTGCTCGGCACGATGGCCGGCTATGATTCACGTGCGCCTCTCTCACTCCGCGACAAAATACCGGCTCACGAGGCATTTTCGCCGGCGGCGCTTGAGAACGTGCGTATTGGCTGGATGGGTGACTATCAAGGCTATCTTCCGATGGAACCGGGTGTCGCGTCATTGTGTGAATCCGCACTGAAGCAACTGACGCAACATGGCGCAACGCTAGAAAGCTGCATGCCGAACTTCGAGATGACCAGACTCTGGCAAACCTGGCTGACGCTCCGTCATTGGTCGTGGCGCGTCGCAACACCGCTCTACGACAATGCGCAAACAAAACAACTTTTGAAGCCAGAACTACAATGGGAGATCGAGGGTTCACTGGACACGACAGCCGCCAGAATTGCCGCGGCAGATAAAGGCCGCTCAGACTGGTACCGCGCACTGGACGACTTATTTGGTCGCTATAACCTGCTGGCGCTACCCACAGCCCAAACATTCCCCTTCTCCGCAGATATCCATTGGCCCGAGTCGATTGATGACAAAGCGATGGACACTTACCACCGGTGGATGGAAGTCACAATTGGCGGCACATTGGCCGGGCTCCCAGTCGTCAGCTTGCCTGCAGGATTTGATGGAGACGGGCGTCCGATGGGCATACAGTTCATAGGCCCCATGGGAGCCGATCAAAAAGTGCTGGAGTTTGCAATGGCCTATGAAGCCGTGACCCCGCACCTACGTCAACGGCCAAAACTCGCGGAAAATCTGGACTAGGGGCCGCGAAACCCCTTCAGCAGCGCCGCCACATTCTCGCCTAGCGCTGAGACCGCGTATCCCCCTTCGAATATGAATACCGTTGGCATTTTCACGACCGGAAGCCCGGCCACTATCATCTAATCAATGAGTTACGGCGCTCTCGCGACAAACGCGGGTTTCGCGATAGAGTTACTTTGAGCACCTCATCCTCACTAACCATAAAAAAGAGAGCACACGATGCAGTCACATTTTTCGCTGATTTGGGAATCCGTCGCCGATGCGGTACCAGGGCATATCGCGCTGATTCAGGGGGAAAGGCGGATAACCTGGCACGACTATGAGGACCGCGCCGCACGCCTCGCACAAGGTTTGATTGATGCAGGTTTGGGCCATAACTCCAAAGTGGGCATGTATCTGTACAACTCGCCGGAATATGCCGAAACCAATTTCGCGGCGATGAAGATCGGCGGCGTGCCGATCAACGTCAACTATCGCTACCTCGATGAGGAGCTACACTATCTTTTAGAGAATGCTGATATTGAAGCTCTGGTCTTTCATAGCTCGCTTGGCGACCGGGTAGCGCGCGTCTGCGATCGGCTGCCGATGTTAAAAGCGATGATCTGTGTAGACGACGGCCCCGCCGAGGATGGCTCAATGGGGCCTGCAAATGGCATCGCTTATGACACCTTGCTTGCCCAAGCCTCGGGTACCGCGCGAAGCCAGCCCCAGGGTGACGAGATCTACATGCTCTACACCGGCGGCACTACTGGCATGCCCAAGGGTGTGATGTATCCGCTTGATGGGTTCACCGAGTTCTTCATGCGCGGCTTTCCACCCATGATTGGCTTGGACCCTTTCGAGAATGCGGACAGATTTGCGCCGGCGGCCAGACAAATGGTTGATGCCAACTCTGCCGTGGTGGCAATGTCTGGCCCACCACTCATGCACGGCACTGGCTGCTGGCTGGGCTTAATGTTTCCGCACATGCTGGGGGGCACATCGGTGCTACTGGAGAATCGCGGTTTCAAGCCGGAAGAGGTTTGGAGCACGGTGGAGCGCGACCGCATTTCACAAATCATTATTGTGGGCGATGCCTTTGCCAAGCCGCTTCTGCGCGCGCTGGAGACCGAACCAGATCGTTGGGACACGTCGAGCTTAAAGTTGATGATCTCTTCGGGCGCCATGTTCACGACAGAGGCGAAACGCGGCCTCATTGAGCACGTACCCGAGTTGGCCATCGCCGATATTCTGGGATCCACTGAGGGGGGCATGGGTCAGTCCATCATGACCAAGGACACCCCCGCCAGTGAGACCGCGAAGTTCACGCTGCTACCTGTCGCAAAAGTATTGGTGCCCGATGGCAGTCGCGAGGTGACAGCCGGCTCAGGTGAGGTCGGCATGGTCGCCCAAGGCGGCATGGTGCCGCTGGGTTACTACAAGGATCCGGAAAAATCCGCCAAGACATTCAAAGAAGTCGACGGTAAGCGCTATGCCTTCATAGGAGATATGGCAACGGTCGAGGCCGACGGCACCATCAATCTGCTGGGCAGAGGCTCAAACTGCATCAACACCGGTGGGGAGAAAGTGTTTCCCGAGGAAGTCGAAGAGGCACTTAAGCTCCATGCTGATGTAGCCGACGCCCTGGTGTTCGGACTCGAAGACGAGCACTTTGGTAACCGGGTTGCCGGTGTCGTGTCGCTTGAGCAAGGCGGTGCTGCTGAGGCGGGAGATATCCTTGAGGCTACCCGCAAACTGCTGGCCAGCTACAAGTTGCCGAAGGATCTGCTGGTGGTGCCGGTCGTTCCCAGAGCGCCCAATGGCAAGGCCGACTACAAAACTGCGAAGTCGATGATGGCAGGCGATTAGCGCATCAAGTCATAAAGAGGGCAAAGACGCTGCGCTCAAGCACCGCAACTTCTGTCCTCGCAACCCAGCACTAAACCGGCCCGCTAATTGACGCACTAGCAACGATGAACAAAATCCTTCACCGGGCTGTCAAGCACCTGGCCCTCTTGCGGGTGGGCCAAGGGACGCTCATCACCAGATCTTGACCCGCTCCTCTGGGGCCAAATAGAGCTTATTGCTCTCGCCAACCTCAAAGGCGCTGTACCACTCAGGTACATTCCGCACACTGCCGTTCGCTCGATAGATACCCGGCGAATGCGGGTCGGTAGCGATTTGTGCGCGCAAGGCCTCATCGCGGATTTTTGAGCGCCAAACCCGCCCGAATCCGATGAAGACTCGCTGCACACCCGTGAAGCCCTCAATGACTGGCGGCTCCTGACCCTCCAGAGAGTCTAGGTAAGCTTTAAGGGCGATCGAAATGCCGCCCAGATCCCCAATGTTTTCGCCCAGCGTAAATGTGCCATTCACGTGCAAATCCGGGAACGGGTAGTAGCTGTCATATTGCCCTACCAATGCATCGGTTCGGCTTTCGAATTCAGCCCTGTCGGCATCCGTCCACCAATTTCGAATGTTGCCATCGCCGTCAAACTTTGACCCCTGATCGTCAACGCCGTGACCGATTTCATGCCCAATCACCGCTCCAATGGCGCCGTAGTTGATCGCCTCGTCAGCACTCAGATCGAAGAAAGGAGGCTGCAAAATGGCAGCCGGGAACACAATCTGATTTAGTACTGGGGTGTAATAGGCATTCACTGTTTGCGGGTTCATACCCCACTCGTCGCGATCGACCGGCCCTCCATGCCTGCCAATGTCGCGTTCAACGTTGGCTTCCCGGATGCGCATGCTATTACCAAAGTAATCATTCTTTACGATCGTGACCCCCTCGTACTGCCGGAAGGTCTTCGGGTAACCAATCTTGGGCTCAAACTTGGACAGCTTGTCTAGCGCCTCCGCCTTGGTCTCGTCAGACATCCAGTCCAGTGCTTTGACGCTGTCCTGATAGGCCTTCACCAGATTGGCGACCAGCACGTCCATACGTTCTTTTGCTTCAGGCGGAAAATGCTTCTCGACATACACCTTACCGACCAGTTCCCCCAGCCCGGCGTCAACAACGCCAACGGCTCGCTTCCAATCCGGTCGCTGTTCTTCGCTGCCACGAAGCGCTTTGCCATAGAACTCGAAGTTGCGGTCGTCCAGCGCACGAGTTAAACGGGAGGCTTGTGAGTTGAGGACCTGCCATCGCAAATAAAGCTTCCAGTCTGCCACGGGAACCGAATCGAGAATCGGCCCTAATTTTTCAAAGAAGGGCGTCGTGACCGAGACCAGATACCCGGGCTCAGGCAAACCAAAGGCACCGAGAAACTGGTCCCACGCGACGTCAGGTATTAACGACCCGAAATCGCCCTGATCGAATTTAGTGTAGTTGTTTGCGAAGTTGCGGGTCTCTTCCTTGGTCATGTGTGCTTTTGCAATGGCTGTCTCAAGGCCGTAAATCACATCTACCTCCTCGGTCTCAAGTGTTAATCCCGCGAGCGCATGCGCATCGGTAATCAACCCTTTATATTGCTGGCGAAGGGCCTCGCTGTTGTCGTCATCTTTGAAGTAATACTCGCGCTCTGGCAGCCCAATACCCCCCTGGCCCAGATACATGGTGTTAATCCCAGGGTCCTTTGCGTCTGCGTAGGCAAACACCCCGACTGGCGAGTTAAACCCTAGCCGCGCCCCTATGCCGAAAAAGGCAAACACATCCTGCTTTGAGTCCAGGGCATCGATTGCAGAGAGATAGGGTGCTAGCGGCTGGATCCCGATGGCATCCCGGCTGGTGAAATCCTGAAATGACGAGTAGAGATCCCCAACCCTCTGCTCATCACTGCCCTCAGCATTGCTCGAGGCGGAAGCCTCTTTAATAATGGCCTTGACGTCTTCATCGCTTTTGTCACGCAGCATGTCAAAGGCGCCATAGCGACTGCGATCGGCTGGAATCTCGTTCTCGGATACCCACTTGCCATTGACGTAGCCAAAGAAGTCGTCTCCCGGATGGACAGCGTCGTTGAGCTCAGCTGGATCAAAACCCAGCGCCCCACTGCTACCTCCAACGCCAGCAGTATCATCGGCAACGGCTGCTGGATCCTTCGAGCACCCCACAAGAATCAGTGCCGCCAGTGCGCAGACAACCGGGGCTTTCAGTCGCGTTCGCATTGAGTCAACTCCTAAATGCTGCAGGGGCCACTATTTTAAGGTCACAGCGTGGCCACAGAAACCCAGTGGTTAGCTTCTAGGAAAATGTGGAGGCAAAGGCACCAAGCCCCAGAGCTACTGAGCCCAACTCCATGCGATTGGACCCCGTATCAACCAGAGCTGTGGGCAATCAGCCAACGAAATCTCTTGTCAGCTCAGCGATCGGCTCAGCACCCAGCTCAAAAGCCGGCACGGTAATGTCATCGCGCTCTACAAGGGTCGCATCCGGAAGCCACTCAGCCACCCGTAACGTGCCTTCGCGCAAACTGGAGTGGGTCGCAATCACCAGCGCGGGTTGCGCAATCTTTTTCGCTGCAGGTTCCGCTTCGAAGTTTGCTGCGGCGTGATAGCCCGCGTTTCTCGCCTCACCCGCACCCACGAAATCAAAGAACAAATCGAGTGCCCTTGGGTAGGCGACCTGATCGAGGCGATCCACGACCATCGATTTGAAGAGGCCATTCATGGGGTCCTCCTGCTCAAGGAACGCGGGGGGATTTGTGATTGACTCTCGCAAATCCGCCATCTCCGGACCTGAAAAAACCGGTACATCTACCAACAGCAGACCACTCACCTGCTCTGGGTAGCGATTGGCCATTTCCATGGCGACGAGAGCGCCTGAGTGAAATCCGGCCAGCCACGCAGGCTGACCAGGCGCATTCAGCAGCGGCGTCATCGCTTCCATATACCCACCAACATTGGGTGGCTCGGCCAGCGCATCGGAGAAACCGTACCCGGGCAGATCAGCGCTCCACACCGGACCCCCGTAGGCTTGCGCAAAGCTATCGAAAAAGCGGCCGCCATAGGGCACTGGTGGCAAACAGACGATGGGCGGCAAAGCACTCCGGTCACCCTGCCATTGCCACACATGCAGTTGTCCGGGCGTGTTATCCAGATAATGTCGTCGCGGCGCAGCCATTCAGGTCAAACCCTCGTGTTCAGTCATACCGTGGTCGTAGGAACCCAAAATGCTACGCAAGCCAAGCAGCACGGGCACACCAAAAATAATAGGGATCACCGCCATGGAATAGCGAATGCCCTCCACGCCAAAGACGTGGTCATTGAGCAGCGCCACCGCAGTGGGGCCAAGAAACAGACCGGCCATGCTGATACACATGTAGTAGAGCGCCACGGTCTGCGCTTTGATGGAGCCTGGCGCGATTCTGAGGAGCGCGGTCACGCCCATCGCCGAGGTCATACCGATACCCATGTTATTGAGCGCAAAGACCCCCATCGCCAATGGGGCTGAGGGCATCAAGGGGAAAAGCGCTCCCGTCAGCACTGTGGCGAAAACGCCAAAGAGTGCGATCTTCATCGCCGCGTCGCGCTTACCCTGTGCAATCCAGTGGTCGCACAACCACCCTGCAGACAAGACTGCCGCCGGGCCGCAGATGATCAGCAGCAAGCCATTGATCGAAGCGTAGTAGCTGGTCTCCCAGCCCCAGGTGCGCTCGAACAGCGCTGCACCCCAGCCCTGACTGTAGGCAACGATGGTCATAAAGCAAAAAACGCTGACGAAGCCACCATACGTACGCCAGCGCGCCAGCACATGTTTAAGCATGTCAGGCAGACTACCGCCAACCGCCGAGGGTCCACCCGAGCGCGCCGGTTCACGCAATAGAAAGAACAGCACCGAGAGGATGAGGCCGGGCAGCCCCACAATAAAGAAGGTGGCCTGCCACGGCATCAGTTCACCCACCCACGGAAGCGTGATGGAGCCCCCCGATTTGGCCCAGGTCAGCACCCCGGCCCCCAGCAGTGAAGCAAGACCTGCCCCCACAGACAGTGCCATGGTATAAACCGCGATCGGCCGAGAGCGCTTCTCGGGCGGGAAACTGTCGGAGATGATCGACATGGCGCAGGGGCTCAATGTGGCCTCGCCGACACCGATACTCATTCGCGCGATGAACAGATGCGTGAAGTTACGCGCCAGCCCCGACGCTGCTGTCGCGATGGACCAGACCGCGATTCCAACGGCCACGATCCTCACCCTATTTTTACGATCAGCGAGCCATCCTAAAGGTAGCCCCATGGTGGCGTAAAAAATCGCGAAAGCCGGTCCGAGGAGCAGACCGATCTGGGTATCCGTCAGACCAAGATCAGCCTTGATCGGCTCAATCAACAATCCGAGCACATAGCGATCAATAAACGAGAAGATATAAGCGATGGTAAGCAGGCCTACCGTCAGCCAGCCATAGGCCAGACTGCTTTGCTGTCGTGTCTCCGCGCCCGACGCCGCGTCGCTCATACAAACTGATTCACTTCAACAAAGTAACCGCTGGGGTCAAAGAAGCTGATGCCCAACACACGAAATACCCCGCCATCAGGCTTGGGATACTCGCTGACAACGGGCTCACAGACCATCTCGATACCGCGGACAGTTTGCAGCTTCTCGTAGACACCCTTCACATCTTCGTGGTGTAGCACGTACACGGACTCACCGATACGCACCCGATTCGGATTAGACCGCGGTGGCGGTTCAGGCAGTGGCGGGTCGATGTACTGGAGAATACCCAGCATGCCGATGAAGTCATCCTTGCACTTGAGCATCACGAGGCGGGTCTGGGAATTGGGCTCGCCGGCGGGCAAACCGTCCCCTGAGACCAGGATTTCTTCGTCGTAATGCACCGACATACCCAGAATATCCCGGTAAATCTGCAGTGATGGCTCAATGTCGTTCACCAGCATAGTGGTGCGACGAATCAGGACCGGTACATCGCTCATGGTGCCCCCTTTGTTTTATAGATATAACATTAGTACTTTACGGGTCTGACTGATGCGGAGGCAAGCACCATGACCGGTCAATCCCCCCTGAGCGCCCTCAGAAGCGCCGCATTTACCCTTATTGGGCTCCTCTCACTGGCTTATGCTGAACAAGGCTTTGCTCAGGGGCAGGACACCACACCCTGGAACCGCGATCTTCAGGTCATCGAGGTCATGCTCCCGGGCTTTTATAGCAACGCCAATCAGGCTTATTTCGATGGCCGGCGCAAAGTCGACAGTCCCCAGCCCCGTCAGAACCTGCTGATCGAGGCCGCGGGAGATGGCTTTGACATCACCCTGAGCGCACCAGATGGCACTGTGATGTCGAACCAAAGATGGTCTCTCGCTGAAGATGATCATCGACGGGCCGTGCGCATGGACATTAGCGATGCTGACGGCACACCGCTCTGCCCTGTCTGGTGGACCCGAGATGCAGCACAATTCAGCGCAAATAGCGACACAGAGTGCGCTGAAAGTATGAACAGCCCCAATGCTCTCGCCCTCGGTGAGCAACAGTTCTGGTGGACCCAACGCGGCGCCAAAGACGCCGCGGTGAAGCTTCACAGAGCCCGGCAATTCACCTGTTATGCAGATATCCCGGGCGTAGGTGGTGGCCGTGACATCCCCTATGCACGTTATGACAACCTGAGCTTGCATGATCAAGGGGCAGAAACCTGGTTCGTCGACAAGGATGGCCGGAATCTCGGCCTGCGGCTGTTCAACGTTGACTGGCCCATCAACAACTACGATGGCTACTTCACCCGCGACTCGCTGGTGATCTATGTCATCGAGAAGCTCAATGATGGCAGCACCAAGGAGCATGGCTACGCGTTTACCATGCCGGAAGCGAATCGCATCGGTATCAAGCTCAAATGGCTACTGGCCAGCTGCTTCATGATTTCGGGCAAGGTCGATACCCCCACTATGTAAGGGTGCTATAACGATGCGGAGACGAGACATACTGCGCGGGAGCAGCCTCGGACTGGCGACTCTCGGGGTAGCACAACAAACCACAGCTCGGAGCAAGTGCGCATCGGCCGCCGCTCCAACCGCTACCTTCGTAATGGTGCATGGTACCTGGCACGGTGGCTGGGCATGGCAGGAGGTCGCGACCGGGCTACGGGCGATGGGCCATCGGGTCTACACCCCAACGTGCACCGGCTGTGGAGAGCGCCTGCATCTCACTGGCCCTGACGTGGGGCTGGACACTCACATTACCGACATTGCCCAAGTTCTCGAGTTTGAAGGTCTGAACAATGTCATTTTAGTCGGCCATTCCTTCTCCGGCATCACGATTACCGGCGTAGCGGACCGCTGTCGGGAACGCATAGACAGAATCGTGTTCTTCGATGCGCTGGTGCCCCGCGAGGGGAGAATGAGCGGCGTACAGCGCGACACCGAGACCGGTGACTTTCCGGAATGGTGGAAGGCCCGGGAAAAGCATTTTATTGATGGTTACCAGATGGATCTGTGGCAGGACTACCCCATGGAGATGTTGGTGCCCGACTCCTACCCTGATATTGCGGCCAAACTGAAGCGCTTAATTACCCCGCACCCCGCTAAGCAGTGGACAGACGAGCTAGTGCTGGAGCGCGGCGGCTGGGAGGGCCTGAAGCCCACTTATATCCATTGTGTAGGACAGACCTACCGCAAAAGCTCGGATCTGATGGTCGGCCCGGCGCGGGGGCCTGACTGGACGTTTATCGAGCTGGATATCCCGCGGGATGGGATGTTGACGCATCCCGAACTGGTTTCAAACACCCTCTCTGGACTCCTCGTCTGACCTGAAATCATTGCGTCCATTCGTTAGCTGCCAAAGCACCCACAAAGGCGGGGTTTAGCACTTTAAGCTCGCACTGATTGCTTGACCGGGCCGTTCAAATCACACTACTCCGGTTTTTGCCGTTTCTGAGAACGTTAATGAAACACTGCTTGTGGATACTACTAGGGATCTCGATGATGTCAGCCGCCGATGAATCACCCATCGCCATTGCGCTGCACGGCGGCGCGGGCACGATCGAGCGAGGCGCAATGAGCGAAGAGCTCGAGGCCACCTACCGCGCGTTTCTACATGATGCGGTCACCAGCGGCTATGAACAGCTGCGCGAGGGCCGATCCGGCCTAGATGTCGTGGTCACTGTCATTCAGATGATGGAAGACTCTCCGTTATTTAACGCCGGGCGCGGCGCCGTCTATACCTGGAACGGCGCCCACGAGCTCGACGCCTCCATCATGCATGGAGAAAAACTTGACGCGGGGGCTGTCGCCGGCTTGAGCACAGTGCAATCCCCCATCGCTCTGGCGCGCACAGTCATGGAGGGCTCTCCCCATGTGATGTTGGCAGGCCCGGGGGCTGAAGCCTTTGCCCAAGAGCAGGGTTTTGACCCGGTGTCTCCTGAGTATTTTGGGACCGAGCGCCGCCGCGAGGCACTCGAGGCCTACAAGGCCGATGAACAAGCAGGGCGTAAGCCAGAGGCTGACCACAAATTTGGCACGGTCGGCGTGGTGGTTCTGGATCAGGCAGGCAACCTTGTTGCGGGCACCTCAACCGGGGGCATGACTGGCAAACGGTGGGGGCGCATTGGTGATTCACCAGTGATTGGCGCAGGCACCTATGCGGATAACCGCAGCTGCGCGGTGTCTGCGACCGGGCACGGTGAGTACTTTATTCGTCATACGGTGGCGCGTGACATCTGTGCGCGTATGCAATTCGGTGCTGCAACCCTCGAGGAAGCGGCGAGGACTGTCGTTATAGAAGAGCTGGTGGCGGCCGGTGGTGAAGGCGGGATTGTTGCGGTTGACCCCGCGGGCAAAGTCGCGATGGTATTCAATACGCCCGGCATGTACCGTGCATCGATCGATGCAACGAGCCGCAAGGTGGTGGGGATTTATGGCGAGGACGAAACCCCTTGATTGATCGCGGGACGTCAGTGACGTATTGACCTATCATCAGACGTGATCCGCAGAGCCGAGACGCATCATGACCGCTCAGATTACCCACCTCCCCGCAAACACGACGCAGGAAGAGTTACTCCGCTGCATGGCAGAGGACGGCGCCGTCATCATTGACGATGTGCTGGGTAGCGAACAGCTGGAAGCGCTTGAGCACGATTTGGCTGCCTTTCTAAAAAAGGAAGTGTACGGCCGCGACGCGTTTACCGGTTTTCGCACGCAACGCATCGGCGCCCTGATTGCGCGCTCGAAAGCCTGTGGCGAACTGGCGATGGAGCCAAGAATGCTGGATGCCGCGAGAACCTATCTGGCAGAGCACTGCGACGACGTGCAGCTGCACTTCACTTCTGCCGTGGCGATTGCGCCGGGCGAATCAGCACAGATACTCCATAGGGACCGCGGTATATGGGGTGGTTATGTGCCGCGGCAAATCGAACCGCTGTTCAGCACCATCTGGGCGCTGACGCCTTTTACGCGAGAGAACGGCGCTACACAGGTGGTGGTCGGCTCACATCGCTGGGAAAAAAAGCGTCAGCCGGAACCCGATGAAATCGCCTACGCCGAAATGTCGCCGGGCTCGGTGCTCTGCTACAACGGCACAGTACTGCATGGCGGGGGCGCCAATACCACTGAGCACGAGACACGGGTTGGCGTTTTCTTACACTACACGCTGAGCTGGTTGCGTCAGGAAGAGAATCAGTACCTGTCTTGCCCGCCAGAGCATGCAGAGCATCTCTCTCAGGAACTCCGCGCACTCATCGGCTATGCCAAAGGCGGCTATGTACTGGGCTTCTACTCAGACCCCGATGACGATAGCGCCCAGCATGAATCGGTTAGCCCCGAGAATCTATTTAGCCAGCACCGTGGCGATTTCGATGTTTTGCCGACCGAAGAACAATTGGTGTCGCAATCAACGCCGCTAAGCTAGCGTTACCACGCCACCACCGTCCCATCCTTGCGCATTTCGGTGGCGCCCACATAGACGCCGTCAGGTAGTCGCATAATCGCCTGATAGCCACCGAAAGGCGCACCCGAGCCATCCACCTCGACAAGATGCCCCATGGCCCTGAGCGCCTCGATAGTCTCAGCAGGTACACCAGGCTCAACGAGTAGCGTACCCAGCAGATCTTCATCCACACCGGTCGGCTGGCGCCCGCCATCATGGTTAAAGCGCGCCGCGTCGCCGGCGGTCTGCACGTCCATTCCAAAGTCGATGATATTGACCAGCACCTGCACATGCCCTTGAGGCTGCATGGCGCCGCCCATGAGACCAAAGCTCATAAACGGCTCACCGTCCTTCATGACAAAAGCCGGAATGATGGTGTGAAACGGTCGCTTTCCCGGGGCATACACATTGGGATGGCCCTCATCCAGTGAAAACAGCTCACCCCGGTTCTGCAGCATAAAGCCGAGGCCGTCGGGCACGAGCCCCGTGCCCATACCGCGGTAATTTGACTGGATCAGCGACACCATCATGCCGCCAGCATCCGCAACGGTCAGATACGTGGTATCACCCTGCCCCTCTAGTTTGGGCTCTCCCGGCCCAAACTCGGGCGTCGCGCGTGCGGGGTCGATGAGAGCAAATCGCTCCTTACCGTAGGCCTCTGACAACAACGACTCAAAGGGGATCTCCGCGGAGACAGGATCGGCGTAATAGCGCGCGACGTCCTCAAAGGCCAAACGCTTGGCTTCTACCATATAATGGAACGCCTCCGCCGAACCCCGGGGGTAATCGCGCAGGTCAATCTGCTTCAAGATATTGAGCATCTGCAGCGCCGCGAAGCCCTGCCCATTCGGCGGTAACTCATACACGTCATAGCCGTGGTAATGCACGCTGCTCGGGGTGACCCACTCGCCCTCATGGGCTGCGAGATCTTCGAGGCGCAGATCTGCGCCGATGCGCTTGAAGTAGGCGTCCATGACCTCGGCAAGCTCACCCTCGTAAAACGCCGCGCGGCCCTTCTCGCCAAGCAATTCCAGAGTGTTGGCGAGATCTGGATTGCGAAACACGTGACCCGTTTGTGGGGTAGTGCCGTCGGGGAACCAAATGGCGGCCGCGTTATCGAGCTCTTCGATCAACGCTTCCTGCTCCTTAAAGGCCGCGAGATTGCGCTCGAAGTGGTAGGCAATGACCGGTGTGATCGGAAAGCCCTCCCGGGCATAGCGCACCGTTGGCGCCAACACGTCCGACATGGGTAACTTGCCGAACCGCTCATGGGCGGCGAACCAGCCGTCCACGGTTCCCGGCACGGTCACCGGTAACGACCCACGCTGGGGCATGCCAATCATGCCGTCGGGCATGGCGCCACTCTCGCGTAGGGCCGCAATCTGACTTTTGAGCTTAGCGAGCGATCGACCCAGCGGCGCCCGACCAGAGCCGTTGTAACCGTAAAGCTGCTCAGTCTTGGGGTCCCAGATAATGAAAAACATATCGCCACCGATGCCATTACCCGTGGGCTCCATCAGGCCAAGGGCCGCATTGGCCGCAATCGCCCCATCGAGGGCTGACCCCCCTTGCTTGAGGACGTCGATGGCAATTTGTGAGGCCAAAGGATGCGCGGTGGACGCCATGCCATTACGACCGTAGACCGCGCTGCGGCTCCAGCTCGCAGCATTCGGGCGACCGCCGCCGCCGAGCGTGACGCTCGCTTCAGCATTGTCATCGTTAGCATTCATTGAGTGACCCGCACACCCCAGCACGCAGAAGCTCACAATGACAACTGACAGGTATTGATGAAGCTTCATGCCGCGGTGCATCCATTTCCTCTCGAGCATCGCATGATAGGGGATATCCATCTGACGCGCGTGATGAGCGCCGGGCACTCTGGGCTCACAGCATTTGTCGAGGCAGGAATATCGGGCAGGCGCTACTTGGCAATCGGTTGTCGTTCGAACAACGATTTCAGCTTGCCATAGAGAGGTCGATACTGGCTGTCGTAGAGCGCCTCGTAACGCTTGGCCGCCGGGGGATCAGGCGCGATGCGGTGCGCCGCACCAACCATCGCCTCACCCGCCGTGGCGATAGAGGGATACCATCCCATTGCCGCCGCACCAACCATCGCGGCACCCCGACCACTGGCCTCGCAGTCAGCAAAACGCTCGACAGGCAGATTCAAGACATCCGCCACAATCTGGGCGACCCGGTCACTCTGCGCGCCGCCACCAGAGAGGCGAATACATGAGATAGGTGTTTTGGTCCGGCGTTCAATGCGCTCTTTGCCCGAACGCAAAGCAAAGGCTAACCCCTCAATGAGTGCGCGATATACGTGCGCCCGGGTATGAAAATCCTTGAACCCGATGATACTGCCGCGCCCTTCAGGGCCCGTTTCACCTAAAACCGGGCTCCAGAAAGGCTGCAGCAGCAGGCCGCCCGCGCAGGGTTCAGTCTGCGCCAATAGTTCGTCGAGCAGCGTTTCCGCCGGGACACCGCGCTCTGCCGCCTGCCTTCGCTCAGCTTCGCCAAACTGCTCGAGAAACCAGCTGACCATCCAGAAACCGCGAAACACTTGAATTTCGGTGTTGAAGTGCTCGGGCAGTGCCGCTGGATATGCTGGCATGAAGGGCACCACCTCGACGTATTGTGAACGCGTGGTATTGATCGTCGCAGTGGTACCGCAGGACACGCTGGCAACGCCCGTTTCAAGGGCGGCCACCCCCAGCACCTCACAGGCCTTGTCCGCAGCACCCGCGATCACCGGGACGCCCTCAGGTAACCCCGTCGCCTCGGCTGCCTGGGCCGTGACATCGCCCAATGTCTCCCCGACCGAGACGAGGTCGGGCAACATGTAGCGTTTGATCGCCATGCTGTGCCATTTCCAATCAGCGTCGGCGCACCAATCTTGTTTTCTGAAATCGAAGGGCACATAGCCGACCTGGCTGCCAACGCTGTCTTTGAATTCACCGGTCAGCCGGTAATTCAGATACCCGGAAAGCAGCAAAAAGCGCGCGGTGCGTGCCAGCAGCTCCGGCTGGTGTCGCTCGAGCCAGTTGGCCTCGGCTTCGGCCTCGAGGTTCTCGACTATTGGCCGGATACGCAGCAACGCGAACAGGACTCGCCATAACCAAGGCAGTCGCCCACGCGGCGGCGCCCGGCGCTGGTCTGTCCAGATGATGGCGGGTCTTAGCGGTTCCCCCATTTCATCTAGATTGACCACCGTGGCACGCTGTGTCGTCACCACTACCGCCGCTATCTCCGCGGGGTCGACCCCTTTTTCCCATAAACCTAGGCAACTCGTCGTCAGCAGGATCCAGAAGCCCTCCACATCGTGCTCGGTCCAACCTGGCTCGGGATGTTGATACTGATCAATCGATAGCTGATGTTTTGCGCGGCATTCACCAGATTGCGTGTAGGCCAGCGCGCGGACACTCTGCGTGCCAAAATCGATCGCCAGAATCAGCGAGGGTTCACTGGCTGGCGATCCGCTCACAAATCAGGCTCTCTCAATCCGCGTCTACGGGTGGCAACAAGTTGCCGGGGTTGAAGAGCCCCTGCGGGTCGATGGCCTGCTTGAGCTTGCGCAGCAGCGCGAGTCCATTCTCGCCCAGATCATGATGGAGATAGTCGCGCCTGAGACGACCGGATCCGTGATGATGAGCGATGCCACCACCGGCCTCCGCTGTTGCAGTGAGGGCCCGATCCCAGCTTTCCAAGTAGCGATCCCCCATTACCGAGGCATCATCGGGCATGCAGGCAAAGGTGAAGTAAAGGTTGATGCCAGAGCGATAGACGTGGGAACTGTGAGCGGAGGCATTTACGCAGTCCGGCACCGTCTTGAGTGCGGCAACCACGTCATCATAAATCGCATCTATCTGGCTCCACGTGCCCGACACCTCAATCGTGTCGGCGATCAAGCCCTGCTCGAGCAGATCCCTCCACTCAGGCACATTGTTGCGATGGCCCATCCACCCCTCGGCGGCGGCGGCGTCGGCGGGATTGAGGTCCAACTTGGCCATGATCGACTCGACTGCGAGGATCTCTGCATCCACGCGCGACGCGGGCCCTTCATGCACCAGCAAGATCAGGCACTGCTCGTCTTGCACGTAATCCGGGAACAATCGCGCTACCTCGGAGGCGTCGTACTGCCGCATCACCGGTGGTCGCCAATCCTGCTGCACTATCTCGCGCTGGGCGCGAAATCCCGATGCCATATCAGCACAGTACCAGGCGCTGAAGCGACGAATTTCTGGCTGTCGTCGCAGCGACAGTGTCACAGAGGTCACCACTCCATGGGTGCCCTCCGCCCCTAATGCCAGATGCCGGAGATCTGGTCCGGCTGCGGCGCGGGGCGCCTTACCCAACCTCACGAGCTCACCATCCGGTAAAACCATCTCAACAGCGTAGACGATGTCCTCGATGTTGCCGTAGGCAGTCGAAAATTGGCCTGAGGCACGAGTCGAAATCCACCCGCCGACCGAGCTGATACCAATCGACTGTGGCCAATGCCCAATCGTCAGTCCTCGTTCTGCGACGGCCTTCTCTGCAACGAGTCCATTGGTTCCCGCTTCAACCGTGAGGAGCAGGTTGTCCTCGTCGATGGACAGCACCTGGTTCATGGCACTCATATCGATGAGAATCTGATCTGGTTGCGGCTCGACGCCACCACAGACACCACTGCCCAAACCCCAGGGCACTATCGAGACATTATGCTCGGCGGCGAAACGGACCACTGTCCGCACGTCTGCCGCATCGCGTGGGCGAACAACGCAAGCGGGCGTCTCCATCGCCTCACCTTGCCAATCCTGCCAGTGCTTCAGGCACCAGCGATCAAAACGATACGCGGCGACCACCTCGGTATCGCCCGAAACCTGCTCAACGCCGATAAGCTCAGCTAACTGCGCGGCAATCATCAGCAACTCCTTGCCCTGTCACGTCGGATGAGAACCCCGCCCGACTGGCGCGATCGATCTCGAGGCAGTTCTCGACCTCCATTGCTTTACGGTTGTCATCCCAACCCAATAATTCAGCCATGACGGCGGCCGCCTCATGCAGGACAAGTAAACCGGCGCCCTCATCAAACCACGCACGACTGCTGCGGCGAGCCCAGTAGTCCTCCAGTCGGAGCGCACCCTCCTTTTGCACCGCATGCTGCACCTCCGCTTGCACCAGCTCATTCTCGCCAGCGCTGCCGGCAAGGCCGGGCGCTTCGGCGCCGTAAAGCCGCGCAAGCCTCTCTGCCTGAACATCACCGGCTCCAGCCAGGTCGCTTGCGAGCACTTCAACATCGCCTCCCGGCAAAGGAACATCCGCCGTAGTGCAGGGCTTCGCAGCAAACCCATGGTTCTCAATCACAGTATCGACAATACGCTCGGCCATAGCGCGGTAAGCCGATAATTTGCCGCCGCCTACCGACAACAAGCCGCTGGGCGAGGTCCAGACCTCGTCCTTGCGCGACAATTCCTTTGAGGCGCGACCAGAGCCATCACCGACCAACGGACGAATACCCGACCAAACTGAGACAATGCGGTCTGGTGAGAGACTTGCCTCGGGCATCGCTCTCTGAGTCGTCGCCAATAGATAACTGACGTCTTGATCTGTCACCGGAGGCCAATACTCGTGCTCCGGGTGGTAGTCATCGGTGGTACCAATATAGGTGTACTGCCCCAGTGGCACGGCGAATATGCGGCGTGCGTCCGGTGTGCGCATCACAACGGTATTACGGACTGGCAGATCGGCGTGGTCAAACACCAAATGCACGCCTCGACTGAGAGCCAGTCTGGGCGGCTGGGCCTGCTCCAAATCACACACCTGATCTACCCAAGGCCCCGCCGCGTTCACCACCGCCCGGGCACTGACTGCGAGCTCGCGCGTCTCGCCCGGCAGCGTTGACGATGCATCGATACTGAATGCCTGGTCCTTTCGGATGTTGGTGGCTTTGAGATAGGTCGCAACTGTCGCACCGTGATCAATCGCGGATCGCATTGTTGCCACGGTCAGCCGCGAGTCATCAGTCAGGAACTCCGGGTAGACCACCGCACCATTGAGTCGCGATCGCTCAATCAGCGGCTCTTTTTCCGCGAGCTCATCTTTAGACCAAACCTCGTGATAATCCGCTCGCTCAACGCCACCGAGGCGCTCATAGGCCCACAGTGCCGCTCTGAGTATGAGCTTGCTGCGCACGCTGCCGGTCGGAATCACATAAGGAGTTTTCTGCGCGAGATGGGGTGCGATCCGATGTAGCGTAGCGCGCTCAGAGGCGGATTCCTTCACGACCGCCACGTCGCCCGCGACGAGATAGCGCAGGCCGCCATGAATCATTTTAGAACTGCGACTCGAGGTACCGCTGGCGAGATCCTGGGCCTCAATCAGTGCCACCGACAGACCCCGCATGGCGGCATCTCTGGCCACGCCGGCGCCGGTGATCCCGCCGCCGATCACCAACAGATCGAAGCACTGGTCGGACAATGCCCTGACCGACATTTCTCGGTCTGTTTGATCGAAACGATGCACAGCCATACTCACCCCCACATCTCGTATTCTAGCGAGTGTCAGCAATTAATTTCTGGCCTGCGCCGGCCCTTTCATGCAATTGGCCGTTTTTTACGGACAGGTGACCACTTACCCAGACACTGTGAATGCCCGTAGGTGGCGCAAAAGGCGCCTCATAAGACGCCGTCGCGGCGACCGTAGCAGGATCAAAAACAACGATATCTGCATCAGCACCCAGTGCTATCCGCCCTTTTCGCGCGAAAGCGGGCGCAAAGGCTTCCAGTCGCTGTGCCGGATACAGACTCAGTCGCGCGATGGCGTCACTTAGACTCAGAAGGCCTTCATCACGCACGTATTGTCCCAGTATTCGGGTAGAGGTGCCCGCGCCATTAGGCACCACTTTGAGGTCATAACTCAACAACGGCATGGCATCACTGGCCACCATTACGTGGGGGCTCTTGATGGCTCGGCGATTCCAGTCTTCTCGGATGTAGTGATGCATTGTCTGGCCATCAGGTCTGGTCTTGCGGTAGGCCTTAAAAGTTGCTTCTGTCAGCCATTCCCCGGTCTCGGCCCACTGCACATCGGTATAGTCGATCGCAAAAATCTCTCGCCAGTTGCGAGAAAACACGTCTGAAGAGATAGCGGCCGAGCCTGAGGTCCAGGGAAACATTTCGGTCGTGACATCGACACCGCGCGCCCGCGCGGCATCTATCTCGTCCAGCCAGTAATCCACACCGCTCATCGCACTCGCATTGAGGTGGCATATGTGAACCGCGGCCCCGTGTCGCTCTGCCGACTCAATCACCTCAAGCAGACCCGCCGGATCGCCATCAATACCCCGACGAACATGGACAAACACCGGCACCTCGTGGCGTGCGGCGACCGCAAAGATCATATCTCGCTCGGCCTCGTCCACTGCCCGCGTCATATAGTCCAGCAAGAATCCAATGCCTAAGCCACCCGCATCCAGCTCCGCCTCGAGCATACGCTCCATTTGCTGGCGTTCAGCGGACGTTGCGATCTGAGTAAATGCGGCGCCTGACATATCAAGCTTGCCCCTCGCAGCCAGCGCTTTCAGCGCATCGGGGTCAACTACCTGAATGCGGATCCAAGCGTGCCCGACCGAGGCACCGAAGTGTGTCAGCGGCGCATCACCCAACCGCTGGCCAAAACGCGCAATGGGAAATCCGCCCGCCTCGAGTTCCAAAACCGTGGTAACGCCATCCAGTAATTCAAGGCGATACCCTGGCTCCGCCGCACTGTGTGAATGCAGATTAATGAAGCCGGGGCTGACGACCAGTCCACGCGCATCGACCACGTTATCGGCCTGAAGCGGTGTCTCGCTAATCGCCTCGATCCTGCCGGCCCGAATACCCACAGACCGGACGGTATCCAACCGACTCTCAGGGTCGATCACCCTACCGTTATTAATCGCAACATCGTAGCGTTGCTGCGGGTCACCGCAGGCGACAAGCACTGGCACGCCCGTGGCAATCAATGCTAGAAATAGCCAACCTCTCCAGAGCGAAGAGGGCCAACTAAAGGGCATCACAAAAAGATGTGAGCGCATGGCAATTGCCCGAATCCGCAAATTCCCCAGCGTTCAGAAAAAGACGGGCTTGGGGAGCAGATAGTGATCCAGCAGCATGATTGGGAAGATCGCCATGAGGTAGACGATGGAGAAGCGGAACATTTTCATCGCGTCGCTGTTTTTCATGGTGCGCAGCAAAATCACCGCCTGATAGACGAAAATACCGCCGAGCGCAGACGCCCCAATAAGATAAATCCAGCTGCTGAGCCCTGTGGCCACCGGCAACAGAGACGCGACGAAGAGCATCAGGGTATACAACAGACAATGCACTGCCGTGTATCGGCTACCGTGGGTGACGGGCAGCATTGGAATCTCGACCTTGGCGTACTCCTCCTTGCGCGCAATCGCCAGCGCCCAGAAATGAGGCGGAGTCCATGCAAAAATAATCAGCACCAGCAGGAGAGCGTGTCCCTCAACCTGATTGGTGACCGCTGTCCAACCCAGAAGAGGCGGCATCGCCCCGGCCAGCCCACCTATAACAATGTTCTGGGGCGTCGCGCGTTTGAGGTAGAGCGTGTAAACAAAAGCATAGCCAACGAGGGACGCCATAGTGAGCCAAGCGGTCAAGGCATTAACCCAGGTAAGCAGCACCACCATTCCCAGAGATCCCAGCACAAACGCAAAGATCGCGGCGCCCTGAGAATCAATTTTGCCTTTGACAATAGGTCGCCCCGAGGTTCGCGCCATCACCGCATCCACATGTTGATCTGCAAGGTGATTGATCGCTGCCGCTGACCCCGCACACAGCGCGATCCCGATGCTGGCAAAGATCAGGACATCAACCGGCACGCTGCCTGGGGTCGCCATGCACATTCCCACGATTGCTGTGAGGATCATCAACCACACCACATTGGGCTTACACAGCTCATAATAATCTCGCCACGCTGCGCGCTCTGTCAGGCTGCTTTCCATTAAAAGGGTTGACTCGCTGTGGTTTGTAATACGGGTTTTCTGGTAGCCATTTTACTGCATGGCATCGGCGACTGCGCCCTCTCACCGAACATTTGCGCTGGCAATATTGACGCGGACGGGATGGATTGGTCAGACTGAGCCGCAAACGCAAGGGGGGCTGGATCCGGCGTGAGCAGCATCACACGCGAAAAACTCATGGTAGCGGTACTCGTTGCCGCCGCAGTCTTAGGTATCGCACTGGCGGGATCGGGATATTGGGCTTTCTGGCAGTCCCGTAACGCGGTTGAAGAGCAATCCATGCCGACCCCACTGGTTGCCTTTCCGGAACGCAAACCGCTGGCAGAATTTATTCTGGTAGACGACGAAAAAGGTGTATTCGACCTCAAATCACTGGAGTCTCGGTGGTCATTCATCTTCTTTGGTTTCATGTACTGCCCCGACATATGCCCGACCACACTGTACGACCTGTCCCAAGTCAAGCGCGAGATTGTTGCGCAAGGAGTCAGCGAATCCGATATTCAGTTTGTCTTCATCTCTGTTGACCCGGCTCGCGACAAGGCGGCGCAAATTCAACGATACGTTCAATATTTTGATCCTACTTTCCTCAGCGCTACCGGCTCAATTGGCCAACTCACTAACCTCACGCGCCAACTCGGCGCACCGTTCCGTGCGGAGCCACAGACGGCGACGAATGTTTATGAAGTGACGCACTCCAGCACTGTGTATCTGGTGGACCCGCTAGGCCAATACGCGGGAATCATCAGTCCGCCTTTCGTGGCCGCAGAGGTAGCGGCAGAGTTCTCTGAACTCTATCGCACCCAGCGGGCACCAAAGCTGGTGCAGCGACGGTAGGGCGCTAACTCTAATCTTTCTTTTCCGCGTGCACCGTATCAACTCGATTCGGCACATCGAGATTATGGTCTACTAATACGTAGGCAAACACATACATCAACACGGTCAGTAACAAGAACACGATGATATGTGTAGTGTAGTTGCTGCCTTCTGTTTTCTGGCCACCCATTGCTGCTACCTCTCTTAAATATACTCAGGCGGATTGCTTCAGTGATGCGGGGATGCCGGTGCCGCGATAATCAATTCTTTCAGGAAGTACACGCCGCGCTGGAAGAACGTCCAGTCTGCCTCCAGTGAACCAATGGCAACCAGTGTCAGCAACAGTATTGGCGGTAATAAAATAAAGTACACCATCGCCAATCGCTCCCACACCATGTGCATGAAGACGGCAATGATCAGGCCGGCTTTAAGCACCATAAAAAAGAGAATCAGGAACCAGCGCATGTAGCCCTGCACCTGATAGTAATCCACGGCATAGGACATGGCGCTCAAGACAAAAAGCAGAGTCCAAATCTTGAAGTAAATCCCCAGCGGGTGCTGGATCGCCTCCTCTTCCCGGACAACGGGTTCATGACCGTCAGCTGCATGATCCATGGCTTACCTCCTTACCAAAGATAGAAGAATGCAAAGATAAAGACCCAAACCAGGTCAACGAAGTGCCAATACAGGCCCAGGATTTCGATCTCTTCATAGTTGCCGCCGCGCTTGGTAAACCAGCCCGGTGTCTGATCATCAAGATGCCCCATTGCAACTTTGTAAGAGAAGATAAACAGGAAGATCACTCCGATTGACACGTGAAATCCGTGGAAGCCGGTAACCATGAAGAACACCGAACCAAACTGCGCAGCACCCATTGGGTTACCCCAGGGGCGCACACCCTCCTCAAAAATCAGCTTGCTCCACTCGAACACCTGCATCCCGACAAAGGTGGCACCCAGAACGGCAGTTGCGAACAGCAGCCAAAATGTCACCCACTTGTTCTTTCGATATCCATAGTTCACCGCGAGTGCCATGGTGCCACTCGACGTAATGAGCACAAAGGTCATGATCGCGATCAGAATCAGAGGGATCGGCGCCCCGCCGAAGCTCAGCGCGAAGACCTCGCTGGGGCTGGGCCATGGCTCCAACGTCGACATGCGCACCGTCATGTAAGAGGCTAAGAAGCAGCCAAAGATAAAGGTGTCGCTGACGAGGAAGATCCACATCATTGCTTTGCCCCAGGGTACCCCCTTGAACGCGCGCTGATCCGAACTCCAGTCGTCAAAGAAGCCTTGTAAGCCGGGCTTCAACTCCAGTGAATCCGATGCCATTGTCTCCGTCGACATGGTCTCCCCCCCCGTTAAATAAAGCCGCAGATCCTGAGCAGGATCTCGAAATTGTTACCTGTGAAAAGCAAGCCGAACACCACCAGCCAAACGCCCAGCAAGTAGTGCCAATAGAGCGCACAGTTCGATACGTTGTGCTCCATCGCGCGCACATCCGACTGCCCGAAAGCCCGACTGACGGCGCGCATTAGCGCGACCATACCGCCCGCCATGTGCAGGCCGTGGATGCCGGTAATCATGAAAAAGAAACCCACCGACGGGTTGCTGAAATCGCCGAGCACCATTGAGATCAGCTGTTGCCATGCGACAAGCTGACCGGCCAGGAATAGCACCGTCAATACCCCGGCTCCGACCAGCGCGCCGCGGACCCAGTGGACCTTATCCGCGCGCGCCCACATCAATGCCGCCTGGAGGCACAAACTGCTCAGCAGCAGTAGACCGGTGTTGGCCCATAGCAAGCTGATTTGCGGTGTGGGCTGCCAATCCTGGTATAGCATGCGGCCACCATAGGCCACGATCATGAGCATGAAGAATATGCTTACCACGCTCAGCAGTACTTTTAGTGCGGCGCGTCGTGAATTCAGCGCGATTTCCGCCCCGGACAATGCGGGCGCAATCGGTCCGGTGTCTGCAATCCAGGGCTGCTCAGTAAAGATATTGCTCATGCTGCACCCCCAGATAGCGCGTTACGTGGTGGCACGTTCTGAGGAATGAAGTCATCCTCAACCCCTGGCACGCTGTAGTCATAAGCCCATCGGTAAACGCAAGGCAGTTCTTCTCCAAAGTTACCGTGTCCCGGTGGTGTGGTCTCTGTTTGCCACTCGAGCGTAGTCGCGTTCCAAGGGTTGCCCGGCGCCTTCTCTCCATTGAAGGCACTGACAATCAGGTTATAGAGGAACACGATCTGTGCGATACCTACCACCAGTGCAGCGATAGTGATACTCGCGTTGACGTTCTGCGCCGAGTCGGGCAGGAAAGTGGTTCCGGTAATTTCAAAGTAGCGACGGGGTACACCCATGATGCCCAGGTAGTGCATAGGCAGGAAGACTAAGTAGGACCCGACAAAGGTCACCCAAAAGTGGAATCGCGCCATGCCCTCGTGGTACCAACGCCCTGTGATTTTGGGATACCAGTGATAGATCGCACCGCACACCACCATCACCGGCGCCACTGCCATCACCATGTGGAAGTGTGCCACCACAAATAGTGTATCGGACAGCGGCATACTAACCGTCGCATTGCCGAGGAAGAGCCCCGTCATGCCGCCATTAATAAAGAACAGCAGGAACGCGATGGAGAACAACATCGGAACATTAAGGTGGATATTGCCTTGCCAGAGCGTCAGCACCCAGTTGTAGACCTTGAGTGCAGTGGGTACCGCAATTATCAGGGTGGTCGTAGCGAAGAAGAAGCCAAAATAAGGATTCATCCCGCTGACGTACATGTGGTGCGCCCACACAACAAAGCTGAGCGCGCCAATGATGACGATCGCCCAAACCATCATGCGGTAACCGAAAATATTTTTACGCGCGTGGATACTGATGAGGTCAGAAACAATGCCAAACGCCGGCAATGCAACGATGTAGACCTCAGGGTGGCCAAAGAACCAGAACAGGTGCTGGAACAGCAGCGGGTTGCCACCAACGTGCTCCGCCTCGCTACCCATGGTCATGATCGCCGGCATGAAGAAGCTGGTGCCCAGCAGGACATCCAGCGACATCATAATGGCGCTGACAAATAAGGCGGGGAAGGCAAATAGCGCTAGAATTGTGGCAACGAAAATACCCCATATAGTCAGCGGCATACGCATCAGCGTCATACCGCGGGTTCTCGCCTGCAAGATGGTCACCACATAATTCAAACCGCCCATGGTGAAGCCAATGATGAACACCGCCAAAGAGGCCAGCATCAGCAGGATGCCCGCCTCGGAACCGGGCGTGCCCGGCAGAATCGCCTGTGGCGGATACAGCGTCCAACCGGCCCCGGTGGATCCGCCGCCGACTAGGAAGCTGGCTGCGAGCAACAAAACCGCCGTGAAGTAGACCCAGAAACTGATCATGTTTAGCCACGGGAACACCATGTCCCGCGCACCGACCATCAGGGGAATCAGATAATTTCCAAATCCGCCGAGGAATAGCGCTGTGAGCAGGTACACCACCATGATCATGCCGTGCATGGTGACCGCCTGCAGATAGTAGGCGGGGTCAATAAAGGTGAACGTGTTCGGCCACGCCAGCTGCAGTCTCATCAACCATGACAGCACCAGCGCTACCATGCCGATGGCGATGGCCGTTGCCGCATACTGGATAGCGATAGTCTTCGCGTCCTGTGAAAAAACGTATTTCCCGAGCCAGGTCTTGGCATGGTAGAGCTCCATCTCACCCACTTCGGCGGGGCGAACAAAACTCGTCTCGTCGTGTGCTATGTGTTCCATCGTAATCTCCGGACTAATTCTGCTGCGCCAGCGTGACCGGCAGCTGTGGTTTTTCGAGGGAAGAGATGTAAGCCACCATGTCTTCGATAGCTTGATCGTCTGTCATGGTGTTGGAGACCAACCCCATCTGAAGCCCGTACAGGTCATCAGCGTGGCGGCCGCGAATACCGTCTCGGAAGTTCTTGATCTGGGACGCGAGATACCAATCCTCAAGCCCCGTCAGTGCGGGCGCGTTGACAGTCCAGACACCCTGACCTAGCTCACCATGGCACTGCGCGCAGGTGGACTCATACAGCGCCTGCGATTTTATCGGGTCGCCAGAGGCGCTGGGCTCGTAACGTTCCACCGCGGCAGCCAGTCCTGCACTGGCGTGGTCATCGAACGCGGGCTGACCCGATAACGTATCGATATAGCTAACCACATTATTTATCGCGGCGGCATCGCCTAGCATCATTGCCATCGGCGCCATGGTGCGGCCCCAGGTGTCATCCTCGTGGGTGCCGCGCACGCCGCGCTTGAAGTGGCGCAGCTGCCGCTTCATATACTCGCTGTCCATCCCCGCCAAGCGCGGAGCATGCATCGCTTTATTGCCCTCGGCGTTTACGCCGTGACAAGAACTACAAACCGCATAAGCCGACTGCCCGGCCACCAAATCGGTGCTCAGCTCAGCTTGCGTCTCAGCAAAAGTGGGCTGATCTGCTAACCAAGCTGCATAGGATTCATCGCTATCGACAATCACGCGACCACGCATCGCATAGTGGCCCACTCCACACAGCTCCTCACAGAGCAAGTCGTAACTGCCCGTCTCGGTGGGCTCAGCCCAAATGTATGTCACTTGACCAGGAACGAAGTCCATCTTCACGCGGAATTGGGGAACGGTAAAGTTGTGCAGCACATCGGTTGATCTGAGCAAAAAGGTCACCGGCTGGTCGACCTTTAAGTGCAGAACGGGGTCATAAATGATCACATCGTCTTGACCAAAGGGGTCAGACGGGTCGATACCCAGCGGGTTCTCCTCAGATGTATGACTAACAGCCACTGCACCCAACTGACCATCCGCTCCGGGAAGCCGGTATGACCAGTTCCACTGGCGCGCCAGTACCTCAAGCTGCATGGCATCATCTGGTGGCGTGACAACATCCTTCCAGATAAGCAGCCCCGGTGCCAACATCGCAGCGATGCCCACGGTGGTGAGGCCGGTGAGCCACGTCTCCAACTTCACGCTCTCAGGCTCGTATTCCGCCCGGCGGCCCTCCTTGTTTCTGAACTTGATTATGCAGTAAGCAATGAAAACGTTACACAACACAAACGCCAGCCCTGTAACAACAAAGGTCAAGGTGATGGTGTCGTCCATCGAGGACCAGTTAGACGCTATCGGTGTGAAGTACCACGGACTGAGGAAGTGGAACACCACCGTCCCCAAAACCAAGACGAGCAATATAATTGCAGCAAACATAGTTTATCTCTCGCACCCAGTGCAAAAAGTGGGCACCAACGCCCCCCCAGTACACGACCATCAGAGAAAGATGCTTCCGCTTACCGCATTCTTCTCGTGATGTGCCGATACTCCCTATTGGTGGCTGTACTTTGCAGCCGCATTATTGTTGTTGTTTGTCCGGACGGCCCTGAAAAATAAGGGCCCAGTTCCTGAACTTCTCCCAATTGCGGAGCAATAGCATTAGCACCCGGGTGTGTGTCACCTCGGTGCCAGCGCGCTCCAACTTGGGATGTTGTTTTAAAACTTTTTTGAGTTTTTTCTGATCTTCCCGATCGGTCTCAACAAAAAGCACATGCCGGCCTTGGGCCAGCGCTTTCTCAAATCGGGTGAAATGGACATTGGGGGCTTGCATACCAATGAAGCCGGCCTCCCAGGTCGCAAAACCAAAGCCGACGATGGCCAAAAACACAAAGGGAACCCAGCCGACTTGCGCCGCAATGCCCGAGAAGTGTGCCACCAGCAGAATGGCGCTAGCCACGGCCAAGCCCAGCATCGCACCAATCTCACCGGAGTGAATGACGTCAGTTTTCAGAAAACTGGCCACGCGATTCACATCGTGGTTGTCCAGACCGACGTCATCATTGCTAAGCAAATAAATCTGAGGCCGGGCTATGCCGCCTCCTTCGAGGTCGTGCTCGATCTGTTCGAGATCGTCCAGATCGTCACTGATGTAGTAGAAGCGCTTCATGAGCCCTCCTCTTTATTTATTCTTCTTCGACTCCCAGCCCGGAGCTATAGCCCGTTGGCTGAACTAATTTTCTCGTTTGGCCTCTGTGTGCCTTCACCCTGCCCGATGCACATCCCCCGACGTGATCGTTAAAAGCAGAGACAAGAAAACTACCCCTGGAGTCGAGTATAGTCGCGTGGTCAAGCGAAGGAAAGTCGTTAACGTGACTAAATGACGGCCATCAATGGTGGGAATTTTGCAGGTTCAGGCAACGTTAAGCGGTGCTTTTTCAAGAAACTGACTGAGTGGGTCCAACAGATAATCGCCGAAGGGCTGAATGTCGCGATAACCGAGCGATCGGTACAACGCATCGGCCTCAGGCTGATGAATACCCATCTCCAGACGAGCGCAGTCGATACCTTCGGCCAGAATCTCAGCTTCAATTGCGCTCATCAATGTTCGGGAAAGACCGCGTCCACGGTAGGCCTCTTGGACATACAGTCGCTTAATTTCCGCATACCCAGCCTCCCGATATAAACGCGTCGCAACACAGGCAATACACTCACCGACCTCGCTACCGGATCGCAATTCATCCGTTGTCGCCGGCTGATCTGCGGTCTCAGTACCTAGCGACATAGTTGATGAGATAAAAGCACCGAGAAAGACCGCGTCGCCCGTGCGAAGACTCTCACTACTCACCAGATGATTGCTCTCTGCCGGGTATAATGAGGCCATGTATTGATCGGAGAGCACCAACAGATGATCTGCCTCAGTACCCACGATACGTTCCAATGAAATGCTCACAGGGTTTATGCCATGCTCATATTGGCTGGTATCTTGACCTATTCCAAGGACCTTATCAGGCACGCAACACACCTCCGACCTCTACAAACCAGTGTCGAGCGTCAGGGACAAAGCTCGAGACAAACACCAACAAGAGGCGCAAGTATGGGCGTGACACTGCACGTCTCTCTCGGCAGCCACTGACTCGCTAGCGAACATCAAAACCAGCGCACCATGCCGATCAATCCCGCGACCGCGTAGAAAAACTGCAGCAGTAGGATGCCCCGATGTCCACCTAGATAAGCCCAGGCGCCGATAGAGATAGCGGAAAACAAGAGCAAAACGAAGCCGAGGAACTCCAGGCCGACATTAGATGCCACAAACAGCGAGTAGGCGATGGCGGTGACCACACCGAACCACTCGAGGACTTTCAGATTCATCGTCATAGTAACGGGCCTCCATGGTGCCAGGGCTGGGCGGGCGCGAGTATGCCGCGAATCGGCACTGCGCCATAGCGGGCCCTGGCGGATCAGCGCATTGCGCAACCCGTGTTGACCCGGACAACGCCCGCATGCCCTACTGCGAATGCAGCAAGTCTGCCCGGCAATGCTCGAACTATTGACGCACTGCTGGAAAGCGATTGAAGTAGGTATGGAAACGTTACGAAGCCCCGATGGAGCTGGCATGACGGAATTCGGCATTGTGATGGAGCCTAGTCCGGGCAATACTGGCCGACTGGCTGCGCAGGCCGAGCAATGCAATGATCGACTGGTCCATCACATGCGTGGTGATTGCCTCATGGCTGTCTTCAACTCTTCACCGACGCCGTGCGGGAAACGGTAAACTGACCGCCTTCAGATTTATTCACTAGCAACGGCAACCCTGACGACGTGACAACACTCTCGCACTTTCTACAGTCTCGCTGGTACTGGCTGCCCATGGCCTTTTTCGGTGCCGCTCTGCTGGGCGTGGCTCTCTACTACCAGTATGCGCTGGGTGACGAGCCCTGCCAGGTCTGTATTCACGCGAGACTTTGGGTGGTCGCCTTTACCTTTATCGCGCTCATCATGTTGATCGCGCCGCAAACCTCTCTGCTGCGTGTTTTGGGAAATCTCGGTGTGCTCATCGCCGGTGCGGGCCTTTTCGAGCGCGCCCGTTACTTGTACCGGCTGGAAAACGGCATCGGGGACGGTAGCTGTCAGTTTCAACTCGGCATGCCGGACTGGTTCTCCGTGGATCGATGGATGCCCTGGCTTTTCGAGGTCCGCAATCTTTGCTCCTTCACCCCCGAGATGCTGTTCGGCCTGAGCATGGCAGAGACCTTGATGGGGGCGGGGATTGGGGTATGTGTGTTGGCACTGTGGACAGCAACGTTGGATCTGCGGCGCTGACAGCACCTAGCACTCGATTAAACTGACCGGCACCTCGAGAACGTTGATCGCCAACCCGCCGCGAGCGGTCTCTTTGTACTTATCCTGCATATCACGACCCGTGTCGCGCATAGTCTTGATCACCTGATCGAGCGAAACGAAGTGTTCGCCACTGCCACGAAGGGCCATCCGCGCGGCGCTGATCGCCTTCACCGCACCCATCGCGTTCCGCTCGATACAAGGCACCTGCACCAAGCCACCGATCGGGTCACAAGTCAGGCCAAGGTTATGCTCCATGGCAATTTCTGCGGCGTTCTCCACCTGAGCAGGGGTGCCGCCCAAGGCATCTGCCAGGGCGCCCGCCGCCATCGAGCAGGCCGAGCCCACCTCACCCTGGCAGCCGACCTCGGCGCCCGAGATGGAGGCGTTGATCTTGTAGAGGATGCCAATCGCGCCTGCGGTCAGCAGGAAGCGACAAACGTCCTCCTCGCTCGCACCACGGCAGTGGTGCAGGTAGTACTTGAGCACGGCGGGAATAATCCCGGCCGCGCCATTGGTAGGCGCGGTCACAATTCGCCCACCTACCGCGTTCTCCTCGTTCACCGCCAGCGCGTAAAGCGTTACCCAATCCATGGTGTTCAGCGACTCGTCGCCAAGAGACTTGCCCTGGCCCTCAAGCTGACGGTACAACTGCGCAGCCCGCCTTTTAACCTTGAGGCCGCCTGGCATGATCCCTTCAGTGCGACAGCCGCGCTCAATACACGCCTTCATGACCTCCCAAAGTGCGAGAAGACCGGCGCGGATCTCGGCCTCGCTGCGCCAGGCCAGCTCGTTGGCCAGCATAAGTGAACTGATGGAAAGACCGTGCTCCTTACACTGCGCGAGCAGCTCCTCGGCAGTTGAGAACGGATATCGAACCGGAGTAGGGTCATCTACAACCACGTCACCATCACTCGCCGACTCATCCACCACAAATCCACCGCCCACCGAGTAGTACACCCGGGTCTGCAGCGCTTCGCCCCGCTCGTCGTAGGCAATGAAGCGCATGCCGTTGGTGTGAAAGGGCAACGTCTCGGTGCGGTGCATGATCAAGTCATCGCGGTAATCGAAGCCTATCTGATGCGTGCCCAGCAGGGTCACGCTGCCGTGTTCTCGCGCGGCGGCAACGCGAGCTTCAATGCCG
The DNA here is from genome assembly GCA_902623175.1 of Halieaceae bacterium. Lineage (GTDB taxonomy): Bacteria > Pseudomonadota > Gammaproteobacteria > Pseudomonadales > Halieaceae > Luminiphilus. The sequence goes on along the minus strand of CACNSR010000005.1, from coordinate 84,593 downwards.
TCGATATCTACCGTATCGGGCGCCTCGCCCTCCAATCCCAAAATGATGGCCTTTGGGGAGCCGTGGCCGGCACCCGTGGCTCCAAGCGAGCCAAACAGCTCGGTGGTCACGCGATAACAGCGGTTCAGGGAGCCCGTGTCCACAAGCGCCACTGCGAACATCCGCGCGGCATGCATGGGGCCGACGGTATGAGAGCTGGAGGGACCAATACCCACCTTGAACAGGTCAAATGTACTGATAGACATGGGTTAAAGCTGGTTCGGAGGTGAAACAAGCGGTGGCGGAGTGTAGCGCCTATAAAATGCCCGCGTCACGCGATTTTATCGTTATTACAATATGGGTCTCTTACGTTGGGACGCACCTGAATAGATCGGTGGCTGCGGTGGTCTAGTCAGGCTCAAATAACAGTTCATTCGAAACTAATCGCATTAGATCTTTGATCGTGCCGCGTGAATGGGGCCATGTTGAACACCTGCATGAGCTTTAGCATGAGGTTTTTGCCCTTCACCGCAGTTGCGTTGTGCGCTGTCTCCCTTATCATGCGCGGTCTTTTGATTAATTGAGGGCATGTCAGCGGCATACCCGCGCGGCCTGTGGACCATGACTATGAGTACTCCCACCAAAATCAATCTTGACGAGTCGGAGATTCCGACGCGTTGGTACAACGTCGTCGCAGACCTGCCGGAACCGCCGCCACCGCCGCTGCATCCCGGCACGCACCAGCCGGCGACGGGAGACGACTTCGCCGCCCTGTTTCCTAAGGCTCTGATAGAGCAGGAAATGTCGGCAGAGCGCTACATCGACATCCCGGGCGATGTGCTCGATGTTTATCGCCTGTGGCGCCCAAGCCCACTGTTCCGCGCACACCGTCTTGAGAAATTACTCGATACCCCGGCGCGCATTTACTACAAGTACGAAGGGGTCAGCCCTGCGGGCTCCCACAAGCCCAACACCGCGGTGCCACAGGTCTGGTATAACGCGCAGGAAGGAATTCGCAAGCTCACCACCGAAACCGGCGCGGGCCAATGGGGTAGTTCCCTAGCGTTTGCATGCGCCCAATTTGGTCTCGAGTGCGAAATCTGGCAGGTGGCCGCTTCGTACAGAGCCAAACCCTACCGTCGAACCATGATGGAAATTTGGGGTGGGCAGGTACACCCAAGCCCCTCTGATGTAACCGATTATGGCAAGCAACTATTGGCTCAAGACCCGGATCACCCGGGCTCTTTGGGGATCGCGATTTCAGAGGCTGTTGCGGAAGCAGTGGAGGACCCCACAATCCGTTACGCACTGGGTAGCGTGCTGAATCATGTGTTGCTTCACCAGACCATTATCGGCGAGGAAGCGCTACTTCAGCTGGCGAAAGTCGACGAAACACCCGATATACTGGTGGGCTGCACCGGTGGCGGCTCCAATTTCGGTGGCTTAGCATTTCCGTTCCTGCGCGAGAAGCTCGCGGGCAACATGAACCCGACGATCCGCTGTGTTGAGCCAGCCGCGTGTCCAACACTTACTCAGGGAGAGTATCGTTACGACTTTGGCGATACGGCTGGTCTCACTCCTCTGATGAAGATGCACACTCTGGGTGCTTCGTTTATTCCAGAACCTATTCATGCGGGTGGTCTTAGGTATCACGGCATGGCCCCTCTGGTATCGCACATTTACGAGTTGGATCTAGTGGAGGCGATCTCCATTCCGCAAACAGAATGCTTCAAAGGCGCACTTCAATTCGCGCGATCCGAGGGTATCGTCCCCGCTCCAGAACCAACTCATGCAATCGCCGCTGCAATTCGCGAGGCGCTCGCGTGCAAACAATCAGGCGAAGAGAGAGTTATTTTGACTGCGCTTTGTGGCCACGGTCACCTTGATCTCGCGTCATATGCAACTTTTTTAGCAGGCGAAATGCAAGACTTGGAACTATCCGAAACGACTCTACGAGAAGCTATGCAGAATGTTCCGATCATTGAGAGTTGATAGCGTGACACTGGAAGTTCTAAAAACCAAATTTAAACGGATTGGCCCAATTTCTAGCTAAAGGTCTAAGTTAGGCTCAAGCAGTGATCCTGGAGGTGGGGGGAGCGCCTCCATGAAAATCCAGGCGGCACACCCTCCAGCGTCGGTGCTAGACGAAAATATTTAAGTCAACGGGTCAGCCAGCAGCTGAAGCGCTTGTTCTCGTTTGGCTACGCTGAGTCTCCGCTCTCTCCTCTAGCGCGTGACGGCGCTGAAGCTGCTTTGGCAAATGTTTGTAATCTGAGCCCCGTACTGGAAGCAGCCACTGTGTGAAACGCTTCCAGGGGCCTAGGTTAAGACTAATCTCGTTGAGAATTTCGTCCATTTGGTGGACTGAAAATGGAATGATGTTGGTTCCTCTTGAATGCTTTCCGTCCGTGCGAGCCTCCGTCCATGCCAACCGCTCGTCTATCAATCTTCTCATTTCACTCTCTGAAGGCACAGCAATATTTCCCGAGATATATTCGACCAACCACAATGCACCAACCTCAGCATTCAATTGGCTGAAAAAAGAAGAGTTATAACCATTGAATAAAAGACGCGGTATGTTTATCGGTAACATTGTCCTATAAAGTCTGAAGTTCCCTTTATCGTCAGTCAATTTTTCAACAGTTTCCCGATTTAAGAAAGGAACCTCCTGAGACCAGCCTGTGCCACAGACGATCAGATCAGCAGGGAGGGACTCACCATCGGATAACTTTGCGGAACCGTCTGCAAGTTCGACAATTTCGACTCCCTTTTTCATCGTCAAAACACCACTCTCGACCTTTTCATAAAAACCATCGGTAACCAGGCTTACAGTACTCCGGGCGATAGTCTCAAGTGGCTTTTCTGGATGTAGTCCAAGGGCAGACAGCTGTAGCTGTTTTTCAATCACCGCCTCGACAGAATTCATCATCGCATCTCTTATCCGCTTACCTTTTCCATGCAAAAACTTCTCGAACCCAGAAACGCGGATATAGCGGAACAGACCCTCCCCCATCCTTGTTAAAAAAAGGAACTTCATATTCAGCTTTTTTAGCTTTTTTGGTATTTTCCAAATCAAGTGCCGAGCTATCAAAGTTGTGCTCTTACTTACGCCAGCGATTGCATTCGCCGCATCGCAGGAAGATTTTCCATATCCCACCACCAAGACGTTCTTATTTCTGGCATCCTCAAGTCGAGTGAATTCACTGGTGTGAAGAATACGGCCACCAGCTGCCTTATAAGCCTCCTCTCCGGCGTACTGGGGTACAGAGGGGATACTGAAAATACCGTTGCACACTATCAGATAGTCGAAAGTAAATTGCTGGCTAACTTCACCCGCGGTCTCAACTTGCCAAGACTCACCGCCCTCCTTCAGTTCCGCGCGCGACACAGATGTCCCCAGCATCAAATTCTCAGTCAAATCAAAATGGCGTACGTAACTCTCCAAGTAGTCTTGCATCTGTTTGCCGGATGGCCACTCAGGATAATCCTCTGGCATCGGGAAATCTGAAAAATCGTAGGTCTCCTTCGGATTTTGTGTAGTGAGCCCAGGGTATCTGCGAGACGCGGACCAAACCCCACCCACGTCGACCTCCTTCTCAAATACTGTTACCGCGTGTCCGAAGGATTTGAGGGTTTTTGCGGTGCAAAGACCTGCTATCCCGGCACCCACGATAGCAATCTTTATGGGAACTGGAGCCATCTGTTCTTCCTCTCTAATGCGAAGCAATAACTCATGAAGTATCAGTGTAAGCGTATTGCTTTTTTTAGTGCTATCCAATGCCCAAAACACCCAGAGAGGCAAAGCGGCGAGTTAAGATTTTTGCAGGCCATTAGCAGTCGATGCATAATAGCCGATGGGGATCTGAAGATAAGTCAAACGTAGCGGTGACGGCAAACTGAACGTCGCGCAACCAATCTTGTGAGGGTGATTTCATGGGTAAATTCGACGGTAAGGTAGCCATAATTACAGGAGGAGCAGCCTCAATAGGTGCCGCTATCACGAAACGGCTCAATGCCGACGGTGCCATGACGATTGTGGCCGCCAGGAGTGAAGATAAAGGTAATCTTATCGCCACTGAACTGGGCGAAAATTGCCGGTTTGTTAAGACTGACATTACGAAAGATGAAGATCTTCGAACTTTGGTGGAGACGACTATTCAGGAGTTTGGTCGGATAGATGTGTTGATCAACAATGCCTGCTCTTATGGCGATGATGGTGCGAGCACAGATAGAGAAACCTGGCTTAGCACTTTAAATACAAACGCGGTATCCGCGGCCATTTTAGGTGAAATGGTCAGGCCTCACTTAGCCAAAGTAGGCGGCAATATCATCAATATAGGATCGATATCAGGCGCGTTCCCCCATATCGGCAGATGGGCCTACCCTGTTGCAAAAGCCACGCTGCGTCATCTGTCAAAGACACAGGCAGTCGAGTACTCAGCAGAAAAAATCCGGGTTAATTTGTTGGTACTGGGGCACATCTGGTCCGATCCGTTCGAAAATCTTACGAGCAATAACAGAAGCCATGCTGACAAAGTTTCTCAGCCCTATAATCTTGTGGGGCGGGTTGCCAACGGTGAGGAGGTTGCAAATGTGGTGTCATTTGTCGCTTCAAATGAGGCTTCTTATGTCACCGGAGGCGAAATTCAGGTCGATGGCGGCTACAGTGCCATGGGACCGGAACAGCACTTTCCCTTAATGCCTCTGTTAATGGGTGAGCAACAGTGAAATACTCGCGAATAATGAACGACAGGTCAAAAAACCCAGCCGCCCATGTGTGGGTGGGGCGAGCATCTGTTCATATTCAATCTTTCACTGCCTTGTCTTTATCAAGTTACTAGGGACCGCTACCTCTCTGACTGTAAAATGAGCCGGTTGTCGGAACGACTCGATGCCTAAAAGGGTATCTGAGCGGCAGATAGGAAATTAAAGCGCCGCGCTGAAGTTGCAAGAAGTCGCTCAACTAAATATTGCTCCACTCAAAACCGCTTCCCTAGTCGAAGTTGGCCGCATTTGTCGTCAGCGGCAGCATTCAGGGTGATTACCCCCACTATCTTGTGACATCTTCGGTCACGGTCGATAGGCTTTACGGTGCTTACAAAAGTAGACCGATAATTCATAAATATTTGCAACCTTTAACTGCAGGGCACGTATAGCCATCACGAGGCTCAGTCCTTTGCTCAGACTTTCTGAGTTCAAGCTCAGATTTACTGCAGAAAAAAATTGGTTTATCGGTGATTTCGGCTAACCAGCACTGCAGAGTAAGTCTTCAAATTACAGGGACATTTGACTGCGGCGAGAGTCGAACTAAAAAAAGTGCTGGGCGCAACTCAGACCTGCCCCTCGTTGGTAAGGAGGATTTCGGAAATGCGTTGTAATTTCGGTAACCACGTTACAAAGTCACCCCTTTCCCATAAACTCGGAAACGGCGTAAAGATACTGCAGTGAACCGTCCGGGAGGCCTATAAATGATTGAACCGTACAATGCCGTAGGACTTGTCCCTACCGTCTGGGGTATTAGGAATCGAGAAGAGATCAAAAAAAATATTGAGCATTTAGCCTCAATGGCAAACGCGGCTCTTTGGTTGTCCTCCCTTGATCTACCAGTGAGGCTAATTGCTCTGCCCGAGGGTGCTCTTCAGGGATTTAACGATGAGGTCATGGACACCGAACATGTCTTATTCGCGAGAGAATGTGCCATTGATATACCAGGTCCCGAGGTCGAGTTGATTGCGGAAAAAATTGCGAGGCCCCATGGAGTTTACGTGATGGCGCAAGCAAAGGCTCGACATGAGGAAATTCCAGACAGGTATTTCAATGTGGGCTTTATTTTAGACCCGCAGGGCAACGTCATCCTCAAACACTACAAAGTGGCCCCGCTATATCCAGTGGAACACTCGGTCTGCCCACATGATATTTATGATTGGTGGATCGACCGATACGGAGATAACCTCGATGCCTTCTGGCCGGTCGCCCACACAGAAATTGGTAGCATGGGTATTATGATGGCTAACGAGGGTTCCTATCCAGAGAACGCCAGAGCACTAGCGCTGAATGGCGCGGAGATTATCTATAGAGCATCAATCCCACATCCAGCCGCATCAAACGAATATTTTGAGATTTCCACAAGAGCCAGAGCTCTTGATAATAACTTTTACGTTGTTGCACCAAACATGGGAACATATTTCCTCACACAGGACGAAGAGACTCCAGTAGACACCTTTGGTGGCCAATCTATGATCGTAGATTACCGTGGCCAGATAGTAGGGAGACAAAAATACGGCGGTGTTTCTACCAGTGTTTGCGGTCCGATAAATATAGAGGCCATGAGACATCACAGAGAAGCGTCTCTATGGACGAATTGGATGAAAGATCTAAGAACCGAGCTATATCAGACAGTCTATAAGGACCCGATATACCCGAAGAATCTATATTTAGACAGGGAGCCAATGCGGCACGAGGAGTACGAGGAAAGCGTTATTAAGAAGCAGGTAAAGCTAATGCACGATCGAGGCATATGGAAGCCATCAGCGTTTGCGGCCACTCAAACTTCAACCGAAGAACCAGATAGTAATACCTAACTAGAGTCTGATTCTGCGACTCATTTTGAATCGTCGCTATCAAACGCGATATAGGTGGATTATGCACGCGCGCTCAAATTGAGCTGAGAGACAGCCACCCTGCGCAGATAGAACATCCGCAGATCATCTGTGCCTGTGGGTGAGCCGCGGAATCCCCTACCAAAGGCGCCGCACTCACCCCGCGGCCCTGGGCACCGATCACCAGCAATGTACGAAGAAATCTTAATCCGCTTTGCTGAAGCTCGGCTGCTCTAGCGCAGCCGAACTCCGGCACTGCCGTATCTAGTCAAAAGCTATAACCCAACATCACGAAGTACTGGCGACCCCGATCAAACGCCTGAATGGTGCTGCCAAAAGTTGATTGGTAGTCCGCAAATAAGCTGAACTCCTCATCACCAACATTATCAACACCCACGGTAACGCTCAGTCCAGACGACACGGACTGCCATCTAGCACTGATATTAACGACTGAATAATCAGGCTGAACTAATGGGTCAGCCCATGCTGGCGCGAAGGGCAGACCACCCCCATTTGTATAAATTTTGCTACGCCATGACCAATCTAACCTTGGCGTGACTTCGCCAAATCCGGTGTCGAAGGTTTTTGTAATTGAAAGGTTAGTATTCCATTCCGATACAAATACGAAGGGATCAGACACAGAGAGTCCCGTAAAGAGGTCAGGGTCTAGGGTGTCATAGCCAGCGTCCGTATAACCAACAGCCAAATCAACCAAAATGCCATTCTCAGTCAAATAATTGACCTCTAGCTCAAAGCCTTCAATGGTGGCATCTCCAGCATTCGTGGTGTACGGCCCGACTCTGCTCGGCTCGCTGATGAGAATCTGCAAGTCGCTATAGTCAGCCGAATAAACGGACAAATTGACACGAAGTGAATTATCAAGCAGTTCAGCCTTTACACCAGCCTCCACCGAATCAACGTACTCGGGACCAAATGATGGCAAGCTGGCCTCAGGAGGGAAGATACGTTGGGTGAAGCCGCCCACCTTAAAACCCTCGCTATAGGTGGCGTACAGCATTAGATCATCCTTGGGCGAATAACTGATACTGGCCATCGGTGTGTTTTCCGAGATCGAGTTGTTTACCGTCTCGTAAGGGACCACCCGATCACCCAGGGCGCAAGCTTTTAACGAACCATCCGAGTAGTTGAAACAAGGGAATGGCAAACCTCCAAGCGGCATTTCCTCGATATATTGATCAGGCAAATAATCTCTGTCCTCCTTTGTGTAGCGTATACCCGCTGTCGCGGAGAGCTTCTCGGTAAAATCAAAAGTCGCCTGAGCAAAAACTGCTTCGCTTGAGTAATCAAAGTAGCCTCCGCTTTGTAGTGACACGGTGGTAAAGTCTACCGGGTTAAGATTTTCACCATCCTCCTCGAAAGCGTATACACCAGCCACCCAATTCAATCTGTCACCGATTGCACTGCCAGACAACTGCAGTTCCACTGAAAATTGATCTTGCTCGAAAGTGTCGAAGTAGTGCGTCAATGGATTTACCAATGGCCCGCCCGGGAATGCCGGCTGTCCATCGTTCTGCGGGTAACCATCTCGGTCACTGGCAAATTCACCACTCAGGCTTCTGTGGCTAGCGATTAACTTCGCGGTGAATGCCTCAAGATCCCAGGTCAGTGTCAGCGAAACTGCTTCGTTTTCCATTTCGGAGTAATTTGGGCCGGTGCCCAAGTTGGTGTTCTCCCCTGTGACTGCATTAGCTGTCGTGTAGCATGCTGAGGGCGCACCTGGCAGTGTGCATACGATAGGGTTCGGCCCACCAAAATCCGGGCTGAATCCTGCAAACAAATTATGAATAAACGGGAAGTTACCACCGGGAATAGCGCCAGCGCTCTGTGGAAACTCATCGACCCTAGTGACAAGAAGAGCCGGACCGTTTGATTTGTCGTCGTAATAATCGAATGACAGATCAGCGGTAAAGGTGTCTGACGGTGCCCACCTAAGCGCCAATCTGCCCATCAGTGTGTCTTGATTGCCGAGATCCTTGTCATCGAAGGGTCTAGTCACATACCCGTCTTGCTCTAGGCTTCCAAAGCTACCCCGCGCAAACAGAGTGTCAGACAGGGGGACATTAAGCACACCTCTGACGTTACGTCGCTCATCTGTCCCTACTTTGATATCGAATTTGCCGCCGAACTCTTCATTGGGCTTGGTGGTCGTAATGCTAATTGCACCACCAATTGTATTTTTACCAAACAGGGTTCCTTGAGGCCCGCGCAAAATTTCAACCTGCTGAATGTCTATCATGTCCAACACGGCGCCTGCTGACCGACCCAGGTAGACTTCGTCTACGTAAATACCTACGCCAGGGTCTATCGTTGGGATGAAATCCTTTTGCCCGACACCTCGGATGTAGACCGCAGCGTTATTACCCGCTCCGCTGTATGACGGGCTGTTCTGGAACACTAGGTTTGGCGTCACGTTTTGCAATTTTGTAATTCGAGACAAGCCCATATCTTCCAATCTATCTCCAGACAGAGCGGTTACTGAGATGGGGGTATCTTGGAGTGATTCCGCCGTTTTACGCGCTGTCACAACCACTTCTTCCAAAGTCGCGCTAGCAGTCACTGAAAGGCCTGCGACTGCAAGTGCCACTACACAGGCCGAGGTCCAGCTCCTGCACACTGAGATCGCTATCAAATTCGAGGGTTTGAATTTATGCAATTCGGATACATCGGGAATTTTTTTTTCAGACTGTGTCATTGCGTAACTCCATTGTTTTGTAGTTCGGAAGACGATTTCTTGACGCTTTTATTTTATGCCTAAAATATCACCATACCGAAATGTATGGTATCACCGATGAGTACGCCAATTTTGTCTAAAGACCAAAATTGTGCGAACTAAGGCCACATCACCTAAAGGACATCGGCAGAGATATTGCGCGCACTGCAAATGCTGCCAAAAGTAGCGGTGCAGCAAACACGGCGTATATAAGGCTGATCTCGAGGCCAGTTTCAAGCATGAGACCGCCCGCGAAAGGGGCGGCGATCGCCCCCAATCTGCCTACACCAATCGCCAGCCCAACCCCCGTCACTCTCGACTTAGTGTCATACAACGCGGGTCCTATCGTATAGAGACCTATCATTGCACCAATGAGGAAGAAGCCCATCATGGCAGACAATATCATCAACGTTGTTAATTCTGCGTCAGCCCAACCATAGGCCAAAATCAAAACCACACTGAGTGAAAAAAACCAAGCCGCCAACTTATTCATGGCGTATCTACCACCCAAAAGCCCAATCACCAAAGCGCCTGCCAGCCCGCCAGCTTGCAGAATTGCCCCCGCTGAGATCCCCTGAGAGGTCGAAAGCCCAGCGTCTACCAATAATTTAGGTGTCCAACTCACAACAAAATAAAACGAAAACATGAGTGCGAGATAACACGACCAGAGTAATAACGTGTTAATCCGCGTTTCTGGCGGTGTGAAGCAGCTTCTCCAACTGCCAGCAGCGTGGTCCAAGTCCTCCCCGACCATGCTGTGTTGCGGCTCTGACAAATCAAACCTCTCTAGCAGCCGCCTTTTCATATTGTCGGCTCCAGAACTGCTAGACCTCGACACAAAGTCAAGCGACTCAGGTAAGCGAATAACGATCAAAGGCAGCAGCACCGCTGAGAGCCCTCCTCCAAACAGGAACAGTGACCGCCAATCTGCGACCTGGATTATTTGCGCAGCAATCACCCCCCCGAAAAGGGCGCCCAGGGGATAACCTGACTGGAGCAACCCTATGCAAATGCCGCGCCGTTTATCATTTGAGTACTCCGACACTAAGCCAGTCAGGGTTGCGAGCATCCCTCCGATACCGACTCCTGTGACAAAACGCAGTGCTAGCAGTTGCAGTTGAGATTGCGTGTACGCGGACACAATCATCCCGATCGTCACCGTGATCAGGCATATATGCACCAGCCGTTTTCTGCCTAGGGCATCAGCGAGCGATCCGAGCACAATCGAGCCGAGCGCCATGCCTACTAACCCCGCACTCAGCAGCAGCCCTAAGCTAGCGGGATCCAGGTGCCAATCAGCCGCAACCGGAGCCGCTGCAAAAGACATGACCAACACGTCGTAGCCGTCGAGCATATTGATCGCTGTGCAAAGGAGCACCACTTCCCACTGAGCGAAGGACATCTCTCTGGAGTTGAGTTGCGCTCTAACCGTCGCGGCCTCCAAGTCTCCGATCACCTCTGTCATCCGATTGCAATCCCCGTCGCCTTTGATAAAAATCATAAACAATGCTGCGATCTGATGCGACTGGCTATTCGCAACGCCCGCTTGGCCGGCACCGATTATCAGGCCTAAAAATTATGGGGTAGCCAACAGACCTGAAATCCCTCTGACTATATGATTGCAGGTGCTCGTCCAATCCGACCCGGCGATGTCTATACTGGTTGGAGGCGCAAACATTTAATCTTCAAAGACCCAAAGCGAGGATGTGAGACACACATGAACACCAGCGAATTGTGGATAGGCGGAAAAGAATATAAGCCCAGCTCAGGAGATTATTTCGATGATCTCAATCCATCGAATGCTGATCTCATTGCCCGAGTCGCAAAAGGAAATATGACCGACGTCAATGCAGCTGTTGCCGATGCCAAGAATACCTTTGAGCATTTCAAGGATAGTGAGGTAAGGACGAGAGAGAAAATACTCTGCGACGCGGCATCAATAGTGGAACGAGACCGCGATGTATATATGGACTTGCTCATCAACGAAGTGGGCTCACCGCAGATGAAAGCCGCTTTTGAGGTCGAATATTGCATCAATGCATTCCGCGCCGCCGCGGGCGTACCCAGAAGGCTGGTCGGTCAAACTATGCCATTGGATCGGCCCGGCGCGCTCGGCATGTCAGTTCGAGAGCCAGTGGGCGTCATCGGCTGCATTACCCCGTTCAACGTGCCTCTTCTGAAAAATGTAAAGCAGATCGCGATGGTGATTGCGACTGGCAATACAGCGGTTCTGATGCCTTCAGAATTCGCAACACAGGTCACCGTCCAGTTCGCAAAAACGCTTCACGAGGCAGGCCTGCCAGGGGGCGTATTCAACTACGTCACGGGAGATCCCGCGGAGATAGGAGACTTCCTCACATCGCACAATGACATTGCAGCTATCAATTTTTGTGGTTCTCCCAGAATCGGCCAACACGTCGCCAGTATCGCAGCGAAAAACCTCAAGCCCGTGACCCTAGAGCTGGGCGGCAAGAACCCCTTGATAATCCTAGACGACGCTGACCTCGACAAGGCACTTGAGGCGGCCATGCTGGGCATATTTTTCTTTCAAGGCCAAGCTTGTATGGCGTCCAGTAGGATAATCGTGCAGTCTGAAATCGCGAAAAGATTCATTCCTGCATTTGTCGAAATCGCCAAGGAAGTCAAAATTGGAGATCTCTCAGATCCGGAAACTGCCATTGGGCCCATCATCAGCTCGCGACAAGCAGACAGAGTGAAGTCACACGTTGCAGACGCGCTAGAGAAAGGCGCAACGCTTCTCCACGGCGGTGAGTGGCTGGGCAACTGTTGTCCGCCGACAATTCTGTCAGACGTAACCAGTGAGATGGTGGTCTTCGGAGAAGAAACATTCGGCCCCGTCACGTCGATTTACACCGTTGATGGCTTGGAGCAGGCAATGCGGTTGGCGAACGATACGAGCTACGGTCTGAGCTGTGCGATTTTTACCTCTGACATCTCGAGCGCAATGAAGGCCGCCGCGAGATCCGATGCCGGAATGGTTCATATCAACGCGATGTCAATTCAGGACGAGCCCCACATCCCATTTGGCGGTAACGGCATGAGTGGTCTTGGCAGAGAGGGCACCGACGCCGATTTAGATATCATGACGCGCTGGAAATGGATAACCATCCAAGTGGACTGACGGCGTGAATACCCATCAATCACCTGCGTCAGCAATGAACCGGGTTTAACGGGGAAGCGTGAGGGGCCTCTCACGATGCATAGACGCGGTGTAGCCAGAAATTCAGGCGCGTAGCGGGCACAATTGCGCTTATTACCCTGAATTAGTCTAGGGTCAGCATGGCTTGACGGATAAAGGCGTTGTGCTCCTGACCCACTTTGTCAGAAACTTCTCTTCCTACAATACCCTGAATCTTGGGCTGGATACCGACCACGGATATCGAGACTTCTTGAAAGAACTCGCAGGTTTAATCGCCTCAAGCTGACGCGTTTCAAAAAGCGCTTAGCACGCTATGCCGCGGTGCTGGTATCGTGTCGCCCCTGACCGGTGCCGGAACTAAAACGTCGCAGTGACCTACTCCAGTATCAAATACATCGATATGGTCGTTGTCGGCGCAGGTTTTGCCGGCCTCTACATGATCTATCGCGCACGGCAGTGTGGCCTCAGCGTTCAGTGTTATGAGATAGGAGAGCGCGAGGGTGGCACCTGGTACTGGAACCGCTACCCCGGCGCCCGCGTGGATATTGAATGCGTCGAGTACTCCTATTCGTTCTCCAAAGAGCTCGAACAGGAGTGGGACTGGAGCGAGCGCTACGCCAGTCAGCGGGAGATAGAACGCTACGCCAACCATGTCGCAGAGCGCTTTGATTTGCGGCGAGACATCCAATTCAAAACCCGCGTCACCGCTGCCCACTTTGACGAAAGCGGCCAGCGCTGGCTGATTGAAACGGATACTGGCGAGCGCGTCTCTGCACGATTTTGCATAATGGCGACTGGCCTGATTTCGGCACCCGTCGAGCCCCGCTTTGAGGGGCTGGGTGATTTCATCGGCGAGCAATATCTCACCAGCCGCTGGCCAGCAGAGGAACCAGGCTTCGCGGGTAAACGAGTTGCAATAATCGGCACCGGCTCTTCAGGTATTCAAGTGATTTCCGAGGTCGCGCAGGATGCCGGGCAGCTCTATGTGCTCCAGCGCACACCCTCCTTCACCATTCCCTTGCGCAATCGACCATTAGAACCCAAACACGCCAGCAAAATGAAAAAGCAGTACGCCGAACTGCGGGAGCGGCAGTTCAGTTCGTTTTCTGGTTTTACGCTGGTGCACTCTGACCTGGCACCCCCGCCATCAAAAGCCGCGCTGGAAGTGAGCGAGGAGGAGCGCCTGGCTGAGTATGAGAACCGCTGGACATCGGGTGGGTTGTCGCCTTACTACGCCTTCACCGACACCTTGCTGAGCATGGAATCCAACCAGACTATGGCTGATTTTGCGCGCGCAAAAATTCGGGAGCGCGTTGATGACCCCGCCGTTGCTGAAAAACTCTGCCCCGACTATCCCATCCTGACCCGCCGCCTATCGCCCGAGACCAATTACCTGGAGGCGTTCAATCAAGCCAATGTGGAATTGATCGATCTCAATGAGCACCCAATTAGTCGCTTCACAAGTCGCGGGATTGTGGTCGGTGACAACGAAATCGAACTCGACGCCGTAATTTTTGCCACCGGCTTTGACGTGATGACCGGAGCTATGGATCGGATCGATATTCGCGGTCGGGAGGATCAAAGATTGAAGGCACGGTGGGCCGAGAGTGTGACCAGTCACCTCGGCATGATGACGCACGGCTTCCCCAACCTGTTCTGGATCAACGGCCCACACAGTCCGTTTTACAACCCGATTTTGCTGGCCGAGTTCCAGTGCAACTTCATCACCGAACTGATTGACGAGATGATCGATCATGGCGCAGAGGTCATTGAAGCGAATGAGGATGAGGAGCGTCGCTACGTGCAGCTTACAAACGACATTGGCAATCGCACGCTGTACCCCGAGTCTGACAACTACTACATGGGCGACAATATATCCGGCAAGCCGAGAGCGACCCTTTTCTGGTTTGGCGGCTTCCCCTTCTATCGCAAACAATGTCGTCTCGCCAGGGAAGAATGGAAAGGCTTTGAGAGAGGAACAGACAGCGCTCAACCTCAACAAGCGGGCTTATCCTGACAAGCACGTCCGCATCGAGCATCATGCTGACTCTTGCGGCCACTTAAAAGAATGGATAACCAATATGGATCGAGTCAAAGGCAAAATCATCGTCATCACGGGCGCCGCATCGGGCCTCGGCCTAGCAGATAGTCGCGTGCTCGCCCGCGAGGGTGCGCAGGTGGTGATGACTGACATTGACCCTGACGCAGGGCAGACCCATGCGAATGAGATTGGCGCTCACTTCATTACTCAGGATGTGAGTGAAGAAGCCTCGTGGCGACACGTGATGAACGAGGTCGAGAGTCGCTTCGAAAGACTCGATGGGTTGGTGAACAACGCGGGCATTGCACCGATTGCCAATATCGAAGACACCACGACCGATGTCTGGCGACGCGTGATGGGCATCCATCTGGATGCAACGTTCTGGGGCTGCAAATCAGCCATCGCACTGATGAAAAAAAGCGGCGGGGGTTCGATCGTCAATATGTCCTCAACGGCTGCCCTGATCGGCCTCAGTCCCTATCTCGCTTACTCGGCCGCAAAGGGTGGTATTCGAGCGATGACGAAATCGATTGCCATCCACTGTCGCTCAGAGGGACTCGGAATCCGCTGCAACTCAGTTCACCCGGGGTCAATCAGCACGCCGATGGTGCACAAGGCGCTGAAGTCACTGATGGGAACTGATCTGATGGCTGAAGAGGACCCCGAAAAGACCCGCGTCGCACTGGGCATTGGTGAACCGGAGGACGTCGCCAATATGGTGCTCTATCTGCTGTCTGATGAATCCAAGCACGTCACTGGCGCAGAAATGGTGATCGATAACGGCGACACCGTCATCTAAAGCGCAGATCACAGCCAGCCTCGGCTCCTAAACTTTGCGCAAGATGCAATTCGAGCAAGCAGCCGAATTCAGATTCGTGGCAAGCAATAGCGCAGGAAATTAGGAGAAAGTAATGCATATCACCGGTATGGTGCACATAAATATCAACTGCACCGACTTCCAACGCTCCAAAGCGTTCTACGAGATGCTTGGTTTTAAGGTGTACTGGCCCGTACCCGAGACCAACACTGAAGAAGTCGCCAATGCCGTCGGAATGCCCGCATATCAGGTGGAGGGCGCACTGATGGCGCTTCAGAATGCCGAGCAACCGATGGTCATCGATCTGTTGCAGTGGAAGTCACCACGGGATGACTCACCACCCTACCCCAACCTGTATCGGCCGGGGCTCGCGCGGATTGCCTTGTCCAGTTCCGACATAGACGCTGACTTCGATATTCTGGTGGCCAATGGCGTGGAGGTCGTATCCCAGCCTGTTAACGTGTATACCTCAGACAACAGCTACGCGAGATTCTTCTGCTTCAAAGACCCGGACGGCACTTTTCTAGAGCTGGTGCAGCTGATTACGACTGAGTGACATCTCTGGCGCTGGGCGCAGTCGTATTCATGCCCCTGCTGCTTAGCGCACATGCGTAGTCGAGGCGATGAAAACGAAGCCAAAAAAATCCGCCAAAGGGGCTAGTTTTTTGGTAACGCGATATTCACATAGAAAGTCAGTTATCTGCCGTTACCTTGGCCGCAAAGTCCGCGTAGGCCGCAGCCGTCCCCTTGGCCATCTTGTCGCCGTCGAAAGGAATCGACATTTCTGGCGTAAACTCCAGCACAATTCTCTCGGGCGTATCGAGGAATTTCACGAACAACTCCGGATCGAGTCCCATCGTAAAGTCGTTGTCTGAATCTTCCACTTTGGACATACCGTGGGCGAGCAACTTGTACATCCACATTTTGATTTCCGGATCGTCGTGGATCACGGTATGACCTTTGTAGGTCACGGTTTTGCCACCCCCCATGTGAGTACCCTTGCTCGACATCACGACCGACGAGCGCCCATCACGCGCAATCGCTTTAATGCGAACCCGCTCACGGGTTGCTGTCATCCAAATCTTCCCATCCACTGGAACGTAAGCTGTGGTCACACCTAGCGGATGGCCCGCTTTGTTTGCCCAGCAAAAAGTGCATTCCCCGGCGCAATTCACCAATTCCTGCTCACGATCCGAATCTAGCCGGTATTGCTTTACATCATCGTAATTGGTGCTCTGCTGTGTCATAAGCGATTCCTTTTTTATTGACTTTTTATGCTGAGGTTGCGGACACGAGGAGGCCGAGCCCGTGCTCGAAGTGGCACATTCTGACCTGAGTCAAAAGATCTTGCAAAATTTACAGGGACATGTACTTTTGTCAGGGCAACGTTATAAAAATAAATAAACGCCATGGCAAAAATACGGGGCAGGTACGCGTCTCCCGCTCAGGCCGAGCGGCGTAAACGTATTCTCCGAGAAACACTCAAGCTACTTCAGGAAGAGCCGCCGGCTGAATTCAGCATGGCGCAGATCGCTGACCTTAGTGAAGTAAGTACCAAAACCCTCTACAACCTGTTTAAGAGCCGCAGTGGGTTGTTGCTCGCTGCTGCTGCGCAAACCAGAGCTGACACCCAAAGTAGCGCCAACGTCATGAGCGCGCCGGCGGGAATCACCAGGATCCTGGAGCTCACGCGACGGACCATGGATACCTTTCAAAGATCGCCAGAGTTCATGGAGTCAGCGATGTCGGTCGTGGTCGGCATCAGTGCCGAAGAAGAAACAGAATATCATCGTGTTGGGATGACCCAAAAATGGTTCCACGAGGCCTTACTGGTCGCGAAGTCAGAAGACCAGTTGCTTCCGGATACCGATTGCATAGAGCTGTCCCAATTGCTGGCCGCCAGTCAATGGGGTGTGACCCTGATGTGGCAGAAGGGCATCATTTCAGCGGAGACACTCAGACGTCAGGCGGTCATCAAACACTGTTTGGACCTCATGCCATTTTGTCGCAGGGAAACCCGCAATTGGCTCAATGATTTGCTCGGCTCACTCACGACAACAACTCAGAAACCTGTTGGTAACGCCCGGGCATTAGAAGCGCGTCTGGCAAGCTGATCGCGCATCAACACAGATTTTCAAAAAGGTAATAAGCCGTCACACAAACGTTTTAACACAATAATTCAGAGCAGTAGCTCACCATCAGAGAGGCAGGGATAATGATAAGTAAACACCAACCATCGATGTTAAACACACCAAAGCGACTGACCGTCGCTGCATGCGCAGCGGCGATTGCGGCAGTATTCCAGAGCATTCCCACATTGGCTCAGGACGATCTGGCATTGGAAGAGGTCATCGTGACGGCAACCCGTCGCGATGAGTCGCTACAGGACGTTGCGGTTTCCGTTGCCGCCATCACCAAAGAGTTGAAACAGGCTCAGGTCCGCAGACTGGAGGACTTAGCAACGTTTTCACCCAGCGTATTCATTCGGCGGACACCCGGAGCTGGCAGTGCCGCTTACGTCAACATTCGCGGTGTAGGTTCCAGTGATCCCGACAAGAGTTTGGACCCGCCTGTAGGCATCATCATGGATGGTATGTTCCTAGGCACTGTCAGCGGCGTCTTGATGCAGAACTTTGACATCGAGCGCGTAGAGATTTTGCGCGGCCCACAGGGCACTCTCTTCGGAAAGAATACAACTGGTGGTCTCGTCAACATCATCCGTGGCGATGTCACCATGGAGTGGGGCGGTGACTTCAGTGTGGCGTTGGACGAGCACGGCCGAGAGGACGTCAAGGGCGTCGTGAACGTACCACTCATAGACGACACCCTGGGGATCAAGCTGTTTGGCGCACAAATCAAGAGCGACGGCTGGATGTACAACACCACGCTCAATGAAGACGTGGGCGGCGACGACATCATTAATTACGGGTTCGCGATGAAATGGGCCCCAACCGAAAACTTTGATATCAAAGTGCATTACGAGCGCATGGAGGACGAGAGCGATCAGGGAGCCTACGTCAATACCAATCAAGACACGGACTTCGCATGCTTGTTGCCCTTCCTGGGAGATTGCTATCGCACCTCACAGGACACCTCGACCAGTAACTCGATGAATGGTCGCAACTTCAGTGATAATGAGTACAACACCACGATTGTTACAGCCAATTGGGAGATCAACAGCGGTCTGCAATTGACTTACATCGGCGGCCATCGAGATCAGAATGAACAGAACATGCAGCACTTTGATGCCGGTCCTGCGGACTGGTTGGAAATGAACTACTTCAATGACTGGGAGCAGACCAGCCATGAATTGAGGTTAACCAGTTCCTTCGATGGTCCGTTCCAATTTGTCGCTGGACTATATTCATTTGATGTGGATTATGTGCAGCGATGGGATGTCGCTCACTTGCACTTTGTCCTGAGTCTGATCGGCGCCTACCCAGGCCCCCTGGCACCCACATCACTAAACAGTAATGGGCAAAATCAGGAAACTGACTCCATCGCTGGCTTTGTTTCTATGGACTACGCCTTTAATGACAGTTGGACGCTCACACTCGGTGGCCGTTACACCAAAGAAGAAAAGGACTTCATAGGTGGAAATGGCGGCGTACCGTATGACCCTGCCGCGGGCGATCCCATTCCCCCATTGTTTGATCCGAAGCCCTATGCAGATGAGTGGTCAGAGTTTACGCCCAGCGCCTCGTTACGTTGGCAGATAAATGACGACATGATGCTCTGGACTTCTTATGCGGAAGGCTTCAAGAGTGGCGGCTTCTTTGGACGTCAGGCGGACTTCAACATCGATCCGACTTTTGAACCCGAATATGTCAAGAACTATGAGCTTGGTTTGAAGAGCACTTGGCTGGATGGTCGATTGACTTTCAACCCGACTATTTTCTTTAGCGATTATGAAGAGAAGCAGGAATCTATTCTGATCCCTGTGAGTCTCTCCAACGTCGCTACCGTGGTTCGTAACGCTTCTACAGAGGAAATTTTTGGGGTAGAGCTGGAGATGAATTTCCAAATCACCCAGAACTGGAGCCTGCGTGCTAACTACGGATATATCGATGCCGAGTACGATAACTACATCGCTGACATCACAGGTGACGGAATTATCACTGACAACTCTAACTTGATTCCGCGAAATACCCCCGAGAATACCTTCGGGGTGATCACTACCTACGATGCTGACATTGGGCCCGGTACTCTGCAGACCACAGTGTCTTATCGATATCGTGATACAGTAGAAATTGAGGCGAGCAACGCACCCTTCGGTCATATGGATAGCATCAACGACCTCAGCGGCAGCATCAGCTATCTGTGGTCAGATAATCGCTATCGCATAACGGTATACGGTAAGAACTTGACCGATGATCAGGAGCTGGCCCAAGGGACCATCGCGCCGCTGACTACTCGCGGCTGGTGGACGCCACCTCGTACCATTGGTGCAGAGTTTGCGATCTCTTTCTAGCAGATCACCTTAATCAAAAAGGGGGCGTCAGCCCCCTTTTTTTGATACCCCATTGGTGGCCCGGGGCCCAACAGGTATTCTTCGTAAGTAAGAGGGTGCTCTCAAAGTAACGGGGAGTTAACCCCCGGCGACTTCGGTACGATTTCGAACAGCGGTTCCGTGCCACCTTTCACGAAGGTATGACGGCAAGGCAAGCAGCGCTGGCGTAGCAACTAGTGTCAACATCGCTGCAAAAGACAAGCCAAAAACGATGGCCTGCGATAAAGGTTCCCAGAAAAGAGCCATTTGACCCCCCGCATTTATATTACGGTTAATCAAGTCTACCGACATGCCCAGCGCTAACGGCAGCAACCCAAAAACAGTTGTCGCCGTAGTAAGCATAACCGGTCGCAAACGCTGGGCCGTGGCCCTGATAATAACGCTGTTTATTGGCAACTCTGGGTGGCGCTGCCGGACAAAATTGAAGGTATCAATCAGCACAATATTATTATTCACAACAATGCCGGCGAGCGAGACGATACCAATACCGGTCAGAATCGCACTAAAGGGCCTCTCAGTTAACATCAATCCGACCAGCACCCCCGCAGTTGACATGATGACCGCCAATAAGATCAGCACACTTTGATAAAAACTATTGAATTGAGTGACCAGCAAAACGAACATCAGCAGCAAAGACAGTAAAAAAGCGACAGAAACAAAAGCGATGCTCTCTTCCTGCTCCTCGTTGGCACCCCGAAACTGAATATCAACACGCGAATCAAAGTCTTGCCCATCAAGCCAAACCTTCAAGTCAGCAACAGCATCATCCGGAAGGACGCCCTCCACCACTTGTGCTCTGATGCGTTCCATGGGGGACCCATTGATTCTGCGCAACGTATCGACGCCCTGGGCTGGCTCTACCGATACGAAATTACTCAATGGAACCATGCCCTGATTCGTGCTGACTCTGATCGACTCCATGGCCTTAATACCGCGGTGCTCACTGGGATATCGAGCACGAATATCCACAGCATCATCAGCACCCGCGGGCCTGTACTCAGCGACTTTCACGCCACTGGTTACGAGTTGCAAGGCAATGCCTGAGGTGGTGACGTCGGCGCCATATAGCGCCGCTTGAGCGCGGTCTACCTCCATTCGCCACTCTATCGACGGTAAGGGTCGAGTATCGTCGATATCGATGAGGTAGGGCCGGGTCTCCATATAAGCTCTGACTTCCGCCATCATGGGCTGAAGCAATTCCCTATCTCGAGACCGCAGCTCAATTTGAATGGGCTTGCCGATACTCGGACCTTGCTCTACTGGCTGAACCTCGACACGCAATCCAGGCATATCGAAGGTTCTCTCGCGGATGTGGCGAATAATGTCAAAACCTGAGTCGCTGCGATCCGATTCGGGAGTCAGCTCAATGAACATCACACCAATTCTGTCAGCTACAGCGCTGGGGCCACCATCGCTTGAGCCAGGCAGCAGCGTTTGTGTATTCATAGACCGTATACCAGGAACATTGAAAACGCGGCGCTCAACACTTCTCACCAACTTATCAACTTCCTGGGCAGAGAAATTGCCGCGCCCGCTTACAGAAACGGTGAGAAACTGCGGGTCAGTGTCATTGAAAAAGATCGTTCCCTTCCCGTAATGGCTATATGTCCAAAAAATACTGATCAACAACACTGCGATAGCGCCGAGAGTAGCCGCGGGTTGAGCGCAGACCTTTCTCATGGCGTGTGCATACAAACCCGTGAAACCGTCTAGACGAGTGGGATCCCCGTGCTCCAACTGACCTCTCATTGCAGCCGAGGCAGTCGAGTGAGCGCTAGGCTGACCAAATATTGTGCCCAGTACAGGTCCGAACAAAAGTGCGTACAAGAGGGACCCACTCAAGACTGTAAAGACAGTGACCGGAAGATAACTCATAAATTGACCGGGAATCCCAGGCCAAAACATAAGTGGCAAGAAGGCTGCCAGTGTCGTGGCAGTGGAGGCCGTCACTGGCCAAAACATTCGCTTTACAGCCTCGGCATAGGCCGCCTTGTGATCAGCCCCCTCGCTCATTCTGCGGTCCGCATACTCTGTCACGACAATCGCGCCGTCGATTAGCATTCCCAACCCCAGCAACATGCCGAACATCACCATGAAGTTGAAGGTATAACCAAGCAAGTAAATAACGATTACCGAGAATAAAAGGGAGACTGGGATGCCTAGTCCGACGATCAAGCCACTTCGAAAACCCATTGCCGCCACGACAATCACCATAACTAGCGCCAACGCCGTCATGATGTTGCCCTGCAGTTCTGTAACCTGCACTTCTGCAAATTCAGATGTAATCAGCGAAGGTTGAATGCGGATGCTGCTGGGTAGCTGCTCGGCCATCTCCTCGACTATCACCAACACAGCATCTGACGTTTTGATGACATTCGCATCAGGTCGCTTTTTCACTTCAATAAACATTGCCGTCTGACCGTTAAATCGCGCGTAGCTCGTGCGGTCTTTAAAGCTTCGACGTATTTCAGCGACATCGGCCAAAGTCACTACAGTGTCGCCACTTACGCGCACAGGCAGATTCATCACATCCTCGGCGGTCTCAACTACCGAGGGAACTTTCACCGCGAAACGACCACCACCGGTATCAAGACTGCCGGCGGGAATCAGTCTGTTATTTCGTCGTAAGGTGTCAGCGAGCGCTTCGCTTGAAATCCGATAGGCCTCAAGCGCCTCAGGATCAATCAGTACTTCCAACACCTCTTCGCGCACGCCTCGCATATCAGCGCTGAGAACGGAGGGTACCGTCTCGATGGCGTCCCGCAGCAAGAGAGCTGCGTCATACATCTGCCTCTCACTGGCGCCTTCGGATAACAGATTGATCTGCAGTAGCGGAAAATCGTCGATATTAAGTTCCTCGACAAATGGCTCTTCCGCCGTTGTTGGTATTTCAGATTTAGCACGATCGACAGCTTCCCGGGTATCGAGCAGAGCAATATTTAAGTCCACCTCTGGTTCAAACTCGACACCCAGAGAAACGTAGCCTTCAGACGCTACCGCCGAAACTTCCTTGATCCCCTCGACTTTGCGTAATTCAACCTCTACCGGTTGAATGAGCAGTCGCTCACCATCTTCAGGCGAGATACCCTCATGCACAATTCCAATATAGAAGTAAGGCAATACAATGTAGGGATCATTGGCGATCGGTAATGCGGCGCGAGCCAGTAGCCCACAGAAGACAACCATCGACATCATCATGAGAGTCGTGCGTGAACGACTAATCGCCGCGTCGATGAACCTCATCATCAGTTGGGTGACCCAGTCTCTTCGGCCGCAGCCTTTCGGACATCTACCATCTGACCTTCGGCTGCGAATTCATGCCCAATCGTGATCAGGCGAGTACGCTCGGGTAGCCCTGTCACCCATGCCCCATCTGGCGAATCTTCAAGGATTGAAACAGGATAGAACTCAACTCGATTTTCGTGGTCGATTGTTCTCAAACCCAGTGCGCCCGCATTGTTGAGGGTAAATAGAGACGGTGATACGCGATGAGCCTTGACGGCTTCTCCGGGCAGATCCACCACTACCGTGAGCCCCGCTCGAATCTCATAGTCCGGATTATGGATGGTTATTTCAGCCAGATAAGTGCGGGTAACTTCGTCAGATTGACTGCCAACGAAAGTGATAGTGCCTTCCAGATACTGACCTGTGCTCGTGCGAGCGTGTGCAAATCCACCCACGCGCAATGCGCCCACATCGCGCTCCGACACAGAAACCTCGACCAGTATGGGATCGAGGTTAATTAATGTCGCACAAACATCTCCAACACGGGCCAAGTCACCCACTACCAAAGGCTGGGTCTCAATTACTCCAGAAAACGGCGCCGTCACCTTTGTGCGACTCAAATCGAGTTCTCGCCGCAGCAAAATAGCCCTAGCGGATTCGAGCCTAGCGGCGGTTTGCGCCACCTGAGCCTCGGCAAGCAGATTGTCACTTTGCAGCGACAGCGCGCCGTCGTATTCAATCTCCGCCTGCGTAACTGTTGCCAGCGCCTCAGTGACCAAGGCAGCTCTGTCATCGGTGGCAATCTCGCAGAGCACTTGCCCCTTTTCCACTCGCGCGCCCCGTTCTACCGGTCGTGACACCACGATGCCCGGGACTTCAGTGCTGATACTCGCCGTCTGTTTGCTGACCGTCTTACCTCGAAGTACGCGTCTCTTGTTTCTTGGTTCAGCCCGTATCTCCTCTACAACCACGACGGGAAAACTTGAATCTGACATCGAAGCGATCGCATCCAGTAAGTTCGGCACTGGAGCCTCTGGCTCAGAGAACAGTCCCGATACGAGCCATAACAGAACCAAGGCAGCAAAGATTGAAGCGACTCTAAAGTTATTACTCATAATCCTCGATCTTTTAAACCTCTACACCCATCAGGGAACAGACCGGTAGCACCTCACTCCACCTCATGAAGCACAACGGTAGGTGTCAAGCAGACATCGGCTTGCTAACAGTCAGTTTTGAAGCCGCGATTCTACTCTTGGCGCGGCGCCATGACACGTCGGGGGTTGGGTATTAGTGCGAGGCTCGGTCATGATGCCCTGCACCTGCGCACATATGAAAAAGGATGACAAAAAATCTTTTTCACCGCCCAATGCCATCACCATCGAGCGGAGGCGCCAGACGCCAACCTTAACAAGTAAGGCGATCTGGATCTAAAGTCTGAAGTCGTCAACGGACGACAATTTCGCCAAAGACATAATTGCCTTTCACCTGCACTCCTGACTCACCGATCGGTCGACCGACGGCGAGCGGCACGTTACCAACGTATAGCGGATAGACACCGGGCTTGATTGGCACGAAGCTCACGTGTGCTGATCCGATCTCGTCACATTCAATGGCGTTGAAGCTTAGGCCTTGTAGATGTACTTCGATGTCACCCACCGTGACTAAGCGCAAATGTGCGTTGTTCAAAAACTCCATCATTTCGATTCGCCAGCCCGTGAGGTCATCCCGCACATCAGGACAATCAAATGTGAGCCGGTAGTATTGGCCAGAGTTCAGGGTGAGCTGCTGAGGCTGTAATTCCGGACTCCCGTTCTCTGCAGTGGTGATCGTAAGCCCAATGCGCTCTGGGGGGTATTGAGCCAAATTCCCCAGAGACTGGGCTGCCACCCAGTGAGGAAAAACGTGGAAGATAAAAACTACAGCGCATCCCATGAATAGATTTTGTTTGGCGCTCATTCTTATGCTCGATTCGTGTCCGTTAGAACTTCAATCCTAACCATATCGCGGTTCCGCAAAGTCTGGCCAGCCGGCCATACAGCAACGCAGGACAATATCAAGCCAGTGACCATTTGAAGATATACTGAATCCACCCGGACCTATTGCAACTTCGACCCGCAATCCAAAATAAGGAAAACCGAGCATGACAGCCATCACAGCAGGTGCGCCCTCCTCTAATTTTTTCCTCGACGGCAACTTCAGTCCGGTGCACGAGGAACGCGATACCAAGGATATGGAGGTGATCGGCAACATACCGACCGACCTGCAGGGTCACTTTCTTCGTGTGGGACCGAACCCCGTCCATGTGTTCAGCGAAGAGGCTTATCACACCTTTGACGGCGACGGCATGATTCACGCTATCGAGTTCCGTGACGGTAAGGCCCGCTACCGAAACCGCTTCATCCAAAATGAGGGCTTCAAACTTGAGCAAGAGCGCGGTGACTGGATTTACAAAGGCATGAAATCCCTCATGGATCCCACGCCTTCGCGAATTCCTGAGGGTGCTCCGAGTTCAAAGAACCTGGCTAATACTGCTTTCGCGTACCACAACAACACGCTGTATGCCTTACACGAGCCCTCTCAACCGACGGTTATCAGCCTGCCGGATCTGGACACGAAGGGTCCGACCGATTTCGACGGCAAGCTCACCCATCCCTTCACTGCTCACCCAAAGATCGATAAAAAAAGCGGGGAAATGATCGCCTACGGCTACTCCTTTCAAGCACCTTTCGTCAGCTATTCGGTGATTAACCAAAACGGCGATATGGTGCACACCTCCCCTATCACGATCCCGCGGTCCATCTTCATGCACGATTTCGCCGCGACAGAGAAATACACCCTATTTCTCGATTTCCCGATCACATTGGATGTTGGACGAGCGATAGCTGGGGGGCCGGCCGTCGACTTTGAACCGCAATATGGATCTCGCATCGGTGTTATGCCGCGATATGGCTGCGATGAGGATGTGCGGTGGTTTGATGTCGAAACGGGCGTTGTCATCCACACCGCGAATGCCTGGGATGACGGTGACGAGGTGGTGCTGCAAGCCTCCAGATCTAACACGGCTGATATCGCCGGCGCCGGCACCTCCGAGGGCAACAACCTTCGAGAGAATCAGGGCCGGCTATATGAGTGGCGAATTAACTTGGTGACCGGTGAAGTTAGCGAACGCGCGCTGAGTGGTACGCCCTGCGACTTCACGCGGGTCAACGATGACTACGCTTGCCACAAAACACGTTATGTCTATGCCGGCGTCTTCAATACCCAGCGCGCCTTCACCTTCGATGGCGTTATGAAGTATGACAACGAGTCGGGCGTCACCAGCGAGTGTATTTACGGGACCAACCGCCATGGCGGTGAGGCGGTTTTTGCGCCCAAGATCGGCAGTCTCTCAGAGGACGACGGTTACCTAGTGTGTTTCGTCCATGACGAGGCCGAAAACCAGAGTGAATGCCAGATTATCGATGCGCAGGATATCACCGCAGGGCCTGTCGCCACTATAATCATGCCATTCAGAGTGCCTTACGGCTTTCATGCAGGTTGGGTGGGGGCTGAGTAAGCACCTTTTCGATGAGCAGCAGTAATCTTTACGCATAGTCGGGGTAAAAGCCGATTTATTTGACTGGCAGCGCATCCCAGTGCTCCCAGCTGATGGTTCTGCCCGGATATGCAGGGTTTTCAAAGGGCCAATCCGACGCTAGCCAGCGTTGTACGACCTCGAAAAGCTTCTCATCAAGTTCGATCGCCACTTCGTTATCTCGCACCCATAAAAACACCTCGGCGTCGTATTCGGCCTTGTCAGTCGGGTAAAAGTAAACGCAGCCAAGCACCGTAGATTCGTCTGGCGCCACCATCGTGTAGGCAAATGAATTTCGGTTTTGGAACTCTTTTTCGTGCCATCCCAGATCGACGAGGTTCTGTCTGAGGGTGAGTCCAGCCGGCCAACCACTGTCTGGCCATACTTTGCTGAGTCGCGCAGCGCTTGAGGTCACCGCCTCAAAGTCTTTCTCTACGTCATCGATCGACAGCATGCGCAACCTAAAGTCCGCCGTCGACAGTTCGCTTGGAACAACAAATTCCGTAGGTATGAATTGACGCCTCGATCTCTTACCCATGATCCATAATAAGGAACGCGAATGACTATTCCCACTCAATCGTGGCTGGCGGCTTACCGGAAATATCATAGGTCACGCGAGAAATGCCGGAGATCTCGTTGATGATGCGGTTCGAGACTGTCTCCATGAGCTCATAGGGTAAGTGCGCCCAGCGGGCGGTCATAAAATCAATTGTCTGAACAGCACGAATAGCGATCACCCACTCGTAGCGTCGACCATCCCCCACCACACCGACCGATTTCACCGGCAGGAAAACCGCGAACGCCTGACTAGTTTGGTCATACCAGCCAGCGTTACGCAGCTCTTCAATAAAAATGGCGTCGGCGCCCCTGAGCAGATCGGCGTACTCCTTTTTAACTTCACCGAGAATACGCACGCCCAGACCCGGCCCCGGGAAGGGATGGCGGAACACCATATCGCGCGGGAGCCCCAGCTCTAAGCCAATCCGCCGCACCTCGTCTTTGAAAAGCTCTCTCAACGGCTCGACCAATTCAAGCGCCATATCCTCGGGCAAACCGCCGACGTTGTGATGGGATTTGATCACGTGGGCCTTGCCGGTTTTAGCGCCGGCTGACTCGATGACATCGGGGTAGATCGTGCCCTGCGCAAGCCACTTCACCCCTTCGATTTTAGCGGCCTCCTCATTGAAGACATCGATAAAGATGTTGCCGATGATCTTGCGCTTGGCCTCAGGATCCTCGATGCCAAGAAGCTGTGAGAGAAAGCGGTCCTCAGCATCGGCACGAATGACTTGTACGCCCATGTTTTGGGCAAACATCTCCATCACCTGATCACCCTCATTGAGGCGCAGCAGGCCGTTATCGACAAATACACAAGTGAGCTGATCGCCGATCGCGCGATGCAGAAGCGCCGCGACCACCGAGGAATCGACGCCGCCGGACAGCCCAAGCAGCACCTTGTCATCGCCCACCTGCTCGCGCACCCGAACGATGGCATCCTCGACAATGTTGGCAGGGGTCCATAAGGCCTCGCAGCCGCAGATCGACAGCACGAAGCGGCGGAAAATCTCCTCGCCTTTCAAGGTATGGGTAACCTCAGGATGGAACTGAATGCCAAACCAAGGTTTGTCACGATGCGCCATACCGGCGATAGGGCAGCTATCGGTCTCGGCAATTAGCTTAAAGTCCGGCGGGAGCTGGGACACTTTGTCACCGTGGCTCATCCAAACGTCTAACAGCTGCTGTCCACTGGCATCGGTGCCGTCGGCGAGCTCTGCAAAAAGGCCTCCGCCATAGATGCACCGAATCCGTGCATAGCCGAACTCTGAGGTATCGGAACCCTCAACGGCTCCGCCCAGTTGTGCGGCCATGGTTTGCATGCCGTAGCAAATCCCAAGGATAGGCACATCAAGATTGAAAACCACCTCAGGGGCTCGAGGTGAATCGGATGCGGTGACGGATTCCGGGCCACCGGACAGGATGATCCCGCTGGGCGCAAACGACTCGATTTCATTATCGACGGAATCCCAAGGAATAATCTCGCAGTAGACCCCGACCTCGCGAATACGGCGTGCAATCAGCTGCGTGTACTGGGAACCAAAGTCAAGTATCAGCAGACGATGACGATGAATATCCTGTGTCACGCTCTAGACTCCGCACACCGATCTGAGTGCCAGCACTGAATGGAGGTGTTACCGAACGGGGTAATTCGGCGCTTCCTTGGTAATCGATACATCGTGAACGTGGGATTCCGACATGCCCGCAGACGTCACGCGCACAAACTGTGGCTCGGTGCGCATTGCGCCCATCGTGGCGCATCCCGCATAACCCATCGCGGAGCGCACTCCGCCCATCAACTGATGAATGACGGCAGACACCGGTCCTTTGTAGGGCACCCTGCCCTCAATGCCCTCGGGCACGAGCTTTTCAGCCCCCACGCTCGAATCTTGGAAATATCGGTCGGATGAGCCCTGGCTTTGTGCCATGGCACCAATGGACCCCATTCCCCGATAGGACTTGTAGGTCCGTCCCTGATACAGCTCCACTTCTCCCGGTGCTTCTTCAGTGCCCGCAAACATGCTGCCCATCATAACGGCATCGGCACCAGCTGCCAGGGCCTTGGCCAGATCACCGGAGAAGCGAACGCCACCATCTGCAATGACGGGCACGCCTGAATCGGCAAGCGCTTCGGCCACCGTTGCAATAGCGGATATCTGAGGTACACCCACCCCAGTCACGATGCGCGTTGTGCAGATCGAGCCTGGACCGATACCCACTTTCACAGCATCGGCTCCTGCGTCTCGGAGCGCCACGGCGGCCTCGGCTGTAGCGATATTGCCGCCTATCACGTCAACATCGGGATAGGCGGCCTTGATCATGCTCACCCGATTCAGCACATTTTTTGAGTGGCCATGGGCGGTATCTACCACCAGCACATCGACCCCGGCGCGAATCAGTGCCTCCACCCGCTCATCGGTGCCAGCACTGGTACCCACAGAAGCGCCGACGCGCAGTTGCCCGAAGCCGTCTTTGCATGCGTGGGGGAAAGATTCCGCTTTGTCGAAGTCTTTCACGGTGATGAGGCCTTTTAGACCGAAGTCGTCGTCCACGACGAGAATTTTTTCGATACGGTGCTCGTGCAGCAGGCTTTGCACCTCTTCAAGCGGCGCACCCTCTTTCACCGTGACTAGTTTTTTCTTTTTGGTCATGATCGCGGAAACCGGCTGTTCGGTGTCGGTCTCGAAGCGAATATCACGGCGAGTCACAATGCCAACCAGGTTACCGGACTCCATCACCGGCACGCCGGAAATGCCGTTGGCGCGCGTGAGTTCGATCAGCTGCGCGATGCTCGCGGTGCTCTCGATGGTGATGGGGTCCTTGACCACGCCGCTCTCGAACTTCTTGACCCGGCGCACTTCCTCGGCCTGTTCCTGGACGGTCATGTTCTTGTGGATAATGCCGATGCCGCCTTCCTGGGCCAACGCAATGGCCAAACGCGCCTCAGTGACCGTATCCATCGCCGCGGATACCAGTGGAATATTGAGCGGAATGTTGCGCGTCAGGCGCGTGACCAGCGAGACATCCTTGGCGGTGACCTCGGAATAGCCGGGCAGGAGTAGCACATCGTCGAAAGTGAGCCCTTCGTGTGCAATTCGGAGCATGTTGGCCTCGTGTTGCCCAATAGACAGCAACCTGCCTTATCGGGTCTCCCCAAACGCGCTAGTATACAGACGGGTCCGGAAGCCGACAATGTCGGCGCTGTCCAAAGCCCCCTGCCAACCCAGCGAGAGTGAGCCGTAGCTGCGCATGTCTCATGAATCACATAGCCGACCATCACTCTCGGTCAGTGACCTGAACCGCGAGGCGAAGCGCCTGTTGGAGAGTCATTTCGACTGGGTATGGGTAGAGGGCGAGATCGGCAATTTCACGGCTGCCAGCTCCGGGCATTGGTACTTCTCGCTGAAAGACGCTGACGCGCAGGTGCGCTGCGCCATGTTTCGGCGCGCCAACAGTCGCGTCAAAATCCGTCCCAATCAGGGTGATTTAGTGCGGATTCGGGCGAAGGTCTCGTTGTATGAGGGCCGCGGCGAGTTTCAGCTGATTTGTGAGCATCTCGAGCCCGCGGGCGCAGGCGCTCTGCAATTGGCTTTTGAACGTCTCAAAAAACTGCTCTCGGACGAAGGCCTGTTCGCGCCAGACTCAAAAAGGCCAATACCCAATGACGCAGCCAGTGTGGGGGTCATCACGTCGGCTACCGGTGCCGCCTTGCAGGATATGCTCACGGTCCTCGAGCGGCGCAGCCCCCACACCCGGGTCTACGTTTTCAACGTCTCGGTGCAGGGGGACGGTGCCGCCGGGCAGATTGCCACTGCGATCCATCAGGCGGATTACCTAGCCAACAGCGGCAAGCTGCCCCTTGATGTCTTGATCGTCGGTCGGGGTGGCGGCTCGCTCGAGGATTTGTGGGCCTTTAATGAAGAGGTGGTCGCACGCGCACTTTTCGCGGCGACAGTCCCGACAGTCTCTGCTGTCGGCCATGAAATTGATTTCAGTATTGCGGATCTGGTGGCTGACGCTCGGGCCGCAACACCCTCTGCAGCGGCCGAGTTAATCTCGACAGATCAGAACGAACTGCTCCTGCACATCGACAGCCTTCGGGACGCGCTCGGCCGTTCGCTACAACGACAATTCAAGCGCCTCAACGAACAGCTGACATCACTGCGCAAGCGAGTACGTCATCCCGGTCACGCACTGAGCCAGCAGCGCACCACCTTGACGACCCTACTGACCAACCTGCAGCGGGCTACCGAGCGCCAAATCAGTCACCGCAAATCTGAAGTACGACAATTGCGCACCCGTCTGGCCGCACAACACCCGCAACAGTCGTTGGAGCAACACCAGCTGCAGGCCCAACAACTCAATCAGCAGCTCCAGCAACGCATCGGACAGCGCCTTAGGGATCTGCGCTCGGAAATCACCCATCAGCAAAAGCTACTGGCGTCGCTGGGTCCGGAACAAACCCTAAACAGAGGTTATGCGATTGTCACGGGCGAGGATGGAAAGGTCATCAGATGTTCAATGCAGGCCAAAGCCGGCGACGCGCTGCGTGTAAATTTAGGCTCGGGGGCGCTCGCGACTACCGTAACAGGGCATCCCGAGGACTGATCAATACTTCGCGGGCAACCGGGTGTTGATCACGATGTGGCGACCTTCAAAGCGAATGTACTCGCCAATCGTCAGATCCTTGAGGATGCGCGCCACCATCTCCCGCGAGGCGCCCACGCGGTCTGCGATGTCCTGCTGGGTGAGCTTCTCGGGAATAAACAGCGTCCCGTCGCCGCGCTCTTCCGCCAAATCCATCAGCACATTGGCGACGCGACCATAGACATCCTGCAGCGCCAGACTTTTGACATCGGCTGTCAGCTTGCGCACGCGGCCGGCGAGATTACTGATCAGCTGCTGGGTGATGCCCGGGTGATCTTCCAGCACGCCGGAGAAGTCCTCTTTCATCACGATCCGGAATTCTGACTTTTCGACTGTGCGCACCGAAGCGGAGCGTGTCGAGTCATCCAGCAGTGCCAATTCACCAAAGTAATCCCCTGGCCCGAGGGTATTCATGATGAATTCCTTGCCGTTCTTGTCGCTGCAGTAGACCTTGACCTTTCCGGACTCAATGACAAAGAGCGAATCAGCTGGGTCATTTTCGTGAATCACGACGGTGTTCTTGGGGAATGCCCGGG
Organism: Halieaceae bacterium; assembly: GCA_902623175.1. Classification (GTDB taxonomy): domain Bacteria; phylum Pseudomonadota; class Gammaproteobacteria; order Pseudomonadales; family Halieaceae; genus Luminiphilus. Next base: position 52,219 of record CACNSR010000005.1, on the reverse strand, counting down.
TAGTGCTGCTACCCTCCAGCGCCTTCAGCTCTTCGTCCGACAGGCCGTGAAATATTTCCACTTGATCTAGCATAAGTGGTGTGCCTCATTTTCTCCCCAAGTTGCTGCGATACTACCGCATGAACCCCGTGTCGCCTATCCCCAAAGGAGACTGTGACGCGCGATCGAACGTTCATCGGTATACTTTGGGTAAGGGCTAACGAGGCAACCCCTTTGGTGGAAGAGACAAACCAACCAGATCAATGGGCCGGCCGGATTTTGGCATCCGCCCAGCCCCTGTTGGCCGCCGCAGCGCGGCCTACGGTGACGATAGACGCCCCCATGGACAGCGATGTCGAAGCCTTGCAGGAAGGCCTAGAGCGGATCCGCGTATTATTGGCTTCGCCCTCCAACGATATGAATCACGATCTGCTGAACCTGATCGGCGCGATCAGGGGCTATGCCGAAATGCTGTACGAAGATATCGCGCTGTTACACCCCGCGCTCAAAGAGACCCTACCCGCCGTTTTATCCGCGGTAGACAGCACTCAGGTGACGCTGGAGCTGCCCACTACCGACGAGTCATCGATTGCCAAAACTGAGGCGCCTGGTGTCATTCTTGCGGTAGACGACATGCCGGAGAACCGCGAGCTGATTAGCAGGCTTCTGTCACGGGCAGGACACACCGTCATCTCCGCTGAATCGGGCGAGGAAGCGCTGGAGCTTCTGGAAACACGCGGGGTGGATGTTGTGCTGTTGGATCTCATGATGCCTGGCATCGGCGGGTCCGAGGTGCTGCGGCGTATGAAAGAGCATGACGGTCTTCGAGCCACACCAGTCATAGTGATTAGTGGCCGCCAGGATATGGACCAGATCGTTGCCTGTATCCAGTCCGGGGCTGACGACTACCTGCTGAAACCCTTCAATCCGGTGCTGCTGCAGGCGCGCATCTCTGCGGGTATCGAGCGCAAGCGCTGGCACGACCGAGAAGAGGACTACCGACACCAGCTGGAACGAAACGAGCGCTTCATCCGACAGACCTTTGGTCGTTATCTCTCAGACGACATCGTTGCCCAATTACTTGAAGTGCCCGAGGGGCTAGAGCTCGGCGGTGACCTGCGAGAGGTCACCATCATGATGTCTGATATTTGCGGGTTCACGAGCTTGGCGGAGCACCTGCCACCGCCCCAAGTCGTGGCGCTGCTCAACGGCTACTTTGAGCAAATGACCAGCATCATTTTCGATCATGAGGGCACCATCGATGAGTTTCTCGGTGACGCGATTCTTGCCGTGTTCGGCGCGCCCAAGCGGCAAGAGAATGACCCTGAGCGAGCCGTCCGCTGCGCGCTGGCCATGCGCGAAGCGATGGCTACTGTGAACGCCACCAACAAAAAAGCGGGGCTGCCGGCACTGCAGCATCGCATCGCGCTCAATACTGGCTCTGTCATTGCAGGGAATATCGGTTCGGAGCAGCGCGCCAAGTATGGCTGCGTAGGTCACGCCATGAACGTCACTTCCCGGATCGAAGGGCAAACCCATAACGACGAGATATTGATCTCTGACGCCACCCGCCAAGCATTTTCTGAGGATATTTTTGAGTTGGGCGAGCCACGGGAGCTAATCGTCAAGGGCATCGAAGATCACATCCTTGCCTACCCAGTATTGGGCTTGAAGTCATGACAGCGCCTGAACCCACTATTCTCTTGGTTGAGGACAATGAGATGAACCGGGATATGTTGGTGCGCCGGCTGCAACGCGCCGGTTACCGGGTGGCGACTGCTGGAGATGGCGAGGCCGCGCTCATCGCCATGCGCGAGCAGCAGCCGGCAGTAGTGCTAATGGATATGAACCTGCCCATCAAGGACGGTTGGACTGCATGCCGGGAAGCGCAACAGGACGCATCGATTGCCGAAATCCCCATCATTGCGCTGACCGCGCATGCAATGGAAGAAGACAAACATCGTGCGCTTGAAGCGGGATGCAGCGACTACGCGACCAAACCGGTCGACTTTCCCGATCTATTGACAAAGATCGCGGCGCAATTCGATGCTCGCCACTGAAGCGGTTACACAACTGAGCCCGCGGCTCAGCCTTCGCGGCCGCCTGTATCTGTTTTCGGGCGCCATTTTAATCCTATTCGCCATCAACGTCGGGACATCTCTGTGGGGTAGCTTTGCGAGAAACGAGAGCTTGATTGCGTATCAGGAGGCCGTCACGGCAGCGCAGCTGACGGCAGAGCTGGAACAGAATCTGCAAAACAAGCGCCAGCAGGTCTTGGTGCTGGCAACCCTGAGAGAGACCACTGAGGAGCCGCTGGATGCCGCCGCCTTGGATCAGGCAGTCGCGGACCTGGAGATCATCGGCGAGCGCCTCAGACAATTGGGCGGTTTCGGGGGTGAGGATCTGGAGGCGCACTATCGGCGTCTTCACGACAGCATCACCGCGCTCATTGCGGAATGGCACCAATTTTATAAAGGCTACAACGAGGCGACACTGCTACCAGACGTTGAATCAGCCTTGTCCTACAACGATACGCAGCAGCGCCTACAGGAACTCGATCAGCGTCAGTCTTTTGTTGCGGTTCAGCGCGCCAATGCCATTGACGCCACGATCACTCTCACGGATCAGATTACAGTAATCGGGTTTATCGCCTCGATAGCCATTACGCTAGCATTGGTTTTTGCCATGATTCGCAGCACCAATGCCTCGCTAACACGCATGAAACGTGGCGTAGAGCGCTTCGGCTCGGGAGACCTTACCTATCGCATCGACGAACAGCGAGACTCAGGGGAAATCGGTGATCTGGCTCGAACCTTCAACGAAATGTCGACCAAGTTGCAGACAGCGATTGAGGAGATGAATACGGCGCGTGCCGACGCCGACTCTGCCAATGCGGCTAAAAGTATGTTCCTCGCCAACGTCAGCCACGAACTTAGAACGCCGCTCAATGCCATCATTGGTTACTCAGAGATGCTCCGAGACGAACTGGGAGATGGCGAGCAAATCGATCGCGAGCAATTTCATCATGACCTCGCGACGATTATCTTCTCAGGCAAGCAGCTGCTCACGCTGATCAACGACATTCTAGACTTGTCAAAAATCGAAACCGGCAAGATGCAGGTCAGCCGGGAGGTCTTCAGCCCCGCTGGTCTTCTGGTGCAAGTGTGTGATGCCCTGTCGCCCTTGCTTCTTCAAAACAATAACCGCCTGACACTGGATATCGACAAGGACAGCATGCGCGACATAAACAGCGATCGAGGCAAGCTGCAGCAAATTGTCACCAATTTATTTTCCAATGCCTGTAAGTTCACCAAAGACGGCGAGATCACCGTATCAGCGCGAATGAGCGAGGTCGCATTGACCGTCTCGGTGGCAGATACCGGTATTGGCATGACACAGGCTCAACAAGACCGGGTGTTTGAAACCTTCACTCAGGCTGAGTCGAACACCGGTTTGAAGTATGGGGGCACCGGTCTAGGTCTCGCCATCGTGAGGGAGTTTTGCGCGATGCTCGGAGGCAGAATTACGTTGCAGAGCCAACCCGATCAAGGGTCTCTGTTCCAGGTTACGCTTCCGGCTGACCCAACGTCAGTTCCCGCAGGCGCTTGAGCGCCTCCTCACGCTTCTCTAAATCGACCGCCAATGCCGCGTTCTCCGCGCTCAGCTCCGCTACCCTCTGCTCGAGCCCGGCAATCAAAACCAGCACCAGATCAATCAGCATCGCCCGATCGGTGACCTCGTCCGCCGTGGATGGGTCTTCCCCGATTGGATATTCAGACAGAGTGTCCGCTAATGCCTGCGCAATAGCCGCCTCTTCGGGCGCCTGCTCACCATCGCTAAGGGCATGCTCCTCAAAATGCTGCCCGGCCGCCGCGTAATCGCTCTGGGAGAGCGCCTGAAGTCCGAGCATAAAGTCATCTGAAAGAGAATCGTTAGGGCACTGGCATACAATCGCTTCCTGATCACTTGTCGCGCTCTGATCCGAACCGCTCTGGTCACCGCTACCTGACGCAGCATCTGAGGGCTGCAAGCTACAGCCGGAGAGCACCAAGAGTGCAGAAAGAAAAAAAAGAAAAACGAGACGCTGGTGCTTCAACACGATGCGGGCCCCTGTCGGTTTGCAGGAGCATAGCACCACGCAACGCGGCCGGACCAGCGCTGTGAACAGATTATTCTTGTCGAAGGTGAGGAAACAGAATCACATCCCGGATAGACGGCGAGTTGGTCAATAACATCACAAGCCGATCAATACCAATCCCCTCGCCCGCCGTCGGCGGCAAGCCATACTCCAGGGCGCGAATATAGTCGTGATCAAAGTGCATCGCCTCGTCGTCCCCGGCCTCTTTAGCCGCGACCTGCGCTTTGAAACGATCCGCCTGATCCTCCGCATCGTTGAGCTCGCTAAAACCGTTGGCCAGCTCCCGCCCGCCGACAAAAAACTCGAAGCGATCGGTCACGAAGGGATCGTCGTCGTTGCGTCGCGCAAGTGGCGAAACTTCAGTGGGGTACGCAGTGATAAAAGTTGGCTCCTGCAGCTGTGACTCTGCCGTTTCTTCAAAAATCGCGATTTGGATCTTTCCGAGCCCCCAGCTCTTTTCGACTTTGATACCTAATCGCTCGGCGACCGCGGCGGCGGCGTCTCGCTCAGCGATATCGTCGTTCGTCAGGTCGGGATTGTGTTTGAGTATGGCCTCCGCGACGGTCATTCGCTCAAAGGGTCGATCAAAGCGGAAGATCGCGTCGCCATAAACCACTTCTGTCGATCCCAATACCGATTGCGTGAGCTCCCGCATAAGCTCTTCTGTGAGATCCATCGCGTCACGATAATCCGCGTAGGCCCAGTAAAACTCCAGCATCGTGAATTCAGGGTTATGCCGGGTCGAAAGCCCTTCATTGCGGAAGTTACGGTTTATCTCGAACACTTTCTCCAAGCCACCAACGGTCAAGCGCTTGAGGTAGAGCTCCGGGGCCACACGGAGATACATCTCCATGTCTAGTGTGTTGTGATGCGTGATAAAGGGTCTCGCTGTGGCACCACCGGCAATGGGATGCAGCATCGGCGTCTCAACCTCTACAAACTGCCGCTCAACCAGAAATTGCCGGATACATTGCACCGTCGCCGCACGAATACGAAAGACCTCGCGCGCTTCGGGGTTCACGATAAGATCAACATAACGCTGGCGATAGCGCATCTCTTGATCGACCAGACCATGGTACTTATCAGGTAGGGGTCTGAGGGCCTTAGTCAGCAAGCGCCCCTTTTCCATATTGATATAGAGATCGCCCTTGCCACTGCGATGCAGGGGGCCGGATGCAGCTACGATATCTCCCAGATCCCAGGTTTTGATCGCGTTAAGTGCCTCCTCAGACAGCGTCTCGCGGTTCAAATAAAGCTGAATGGTGCCCGACCCATCCTGAATCAGCAGGAAGGCACCGCGATTGCGGATCAGCCGGCCGGCCACTGAGAAACGATGATCTGCTTCCTCGAGGTCGGCCTTGTCTTGAGACTCAAAGTCGTTTTGCAAGTCACCGGCGAGCGCTGTGCGGCGGAAATCATTGGGAAATGCTGGGCCCGCCTCGCGCAATGCAGCCAGCTTTGCACGGCGCTCTGCGATCAAGCGATTTTCGTCTTCAGGCTGTTGTGGATCGTCCACGTGTGTCTTCCTTTTGTCTTGCCCTACAGGCCCTGCTTGAGGGACGCCTGAATGAAAGGGTCCAGTGCGCCATCTAGCACTGACTGGGTGTTGCGTGTTTCAACCCCGGTGCGGAGATCCTTGATTCGGGAGTCGTCCAATACGTATGACCTTATCTGACTTCCCCAACCAATGTCTGCCTTGCTGTCCTCCATCGCCTGCTTCTCGGCATTTCGTTTTAGCATTTCCATTTCATAAAGTTTCGCGCGGAGCTGCTTCATCGCGTTATCGCGGTTTTGATGCTGTGAGCGCTCCGTTTGGCAGCTACTGACCAGGCCAGAGGGTTCGTGGGTAATACGGACTGCTGAATCAGTCGTGTTGACGTGCTGCCCGCCCGCACCCGAAGAGCGATAGGTATCGATTCTCAGATCCGCTGGATTGATTTCGATTTCGATATTGTCGTCAATTTCCGGCGATACAAAAATGGAGGCAAAAGAGGTATGCCGCCGCCCGCCGCTGTCGAAGGGTGACTTGCGCACCAGACGATGCACGCCCGTCTCGGTGCGCAACCAACCAAAGGCATACTCCCCTTCAAACTGAATAGTCGCACTCTTGAGGCCCGCCACTTCACCTGCAGAGGCCTCAACTAGGGTCGTTTTGAACCCCTTGTCCTCGCCCCAACGGAGGTACATCCGCAGCAACATCTCGGCCCAATCCTGAGCCTCAGTGCCCCCTGAGCCCGCCTGAACATCGAGATAGGCGTTGTTCAGGTCGGTGTCACCGGAAAACATACGTCGGAATTCGAGCTTCTCGAGCTCACTCTCGAGCCCGGCCAGATCCTGCTCTACGGATTGCGCGGTGTCTTCGTCGTCTTCCTCAACGGCGAGATCTAGTAAATCACTGGCATCGTCGCAGCCGGCATCCAACACTGCGATGGTCGAGACAACGGCCTCCAAAGAGGCCCGTTCGCGCCCCAACGCCTGAGCTTTTTCGGGATCATCCCAGACACTGGGCTCGGCCAGTTCGAGTTCGACTTCTTTCAGCCGATCCTGTTTAACAGCGTAGTCAAAGATACCCCCTGAGCACGTCAGTACGTGCGCGGATGTCTTTGATTTGATTTATAAGAGGCGCTATTTCCAAGGATTTTCCAATTTTGTCGATCCCCTCTAGAGGACCATTGAAATGAGGGGCATGAGTCTATCGGTTTGTGTGCAGGACCGCCATATCCTCAAGGGCTGCGGGAGCGCTAACAGGGCCAAAAAGACTGAATGACCAACTGCGCGCGGCGCTCACCACGATATTCATTTACATCAAGGCGATAGAGCGCGTGGAAAGTATCAAGAGGTGCTGCTCGCCATTCCGACACATCGATGTTGAAGGCGATGCCTTCGATTTCTGTGCCGTTGGCATCGAGGGTGAGCTTGAGGTGTTTCTCACCGACGATGCGATGGCTGCGGACAGAGAATTGCCCATCAAACAGTGGCTCTGGAAAGTGCTGACCCCAGGGTCCTCCACCCGCCAACTGCTCTGCCAGCAAGAGTCCAAAGTCGCCGGAGGCCAGCGCACCGTCACTATCCTCGGTTCTCTCAGGCGGGGTATGACCCAAAGCGTCAGCCACCACGTCGTTGAGCGCCTGTCTAAAACGATCCAGATCGCCCTTCGCCAAGCTCAGGCCGGCCGCCATCGCATGGCCGCCAAACTTCGTCAGCAAACCAGGATACCGGGTCGCCACCTGATCGAGCACGTCGCGGAGATGAAGACCCACAATTGATCGCCCTGAACCCTTCAGCATGCCCTCCTCTGCGTCAGCAAACACCAACGTCGGGCGAAGCACTCGCTCCCGAATTCGGGACGCCAGAATACCAATCACGCCCTGGTGCCACGCAGGATCATAGAGCGTCATAGCAAAGATTGAGTCATCATTCTCCAAATCGATGGACTCCAGCTGGGCCAGTGCATCCTGCTGCATGGATTGCTCAATATCTCGCCGCTCGCGATTGAGTTGATGTAGTTTTTCGGCAAAGCCTCGCGCCGATGCAGGGGACTCTGCCAACAGACACTCGATACCGATCGACATATCGTCGAGACGACCCGCTGCATTCAGCCTGGGGCCAACAATAAAGCCGAGGTCGCTAGCACTTGCCTGCCGGTAGTCACGCCCTGCCACTTCAAATAGCGCCTCGATGCCGGGCCTTGCACGGCCACTTTGAATGCGCGCCAAGCCTGCGGCGACCAGAATCCGGTTGTTGCGATCGAGCGGCACCACGTCAGCCACAGTGCCGAGCGCGACCAGATCGAGCGCATCACCGAGATTGGGTTCTTCGATGCCCTCGGCGTTGAACCAGCCTCTGGTGCGGAGCGCTGCGCGCACAGCACTCAATACGTAAAAAATAACCCCTACGCCGGCAAGCGATTTACTGGGAAACCGACATTCCCGCTGATTGGGGTTCACGATGACATCTGCCGTGGGCAGTGAATCCCCGGGCAGATGGTGGTCCGTAATCAATACGCTGATACCCAGGGCCTGAGCCGCTGACACACCCTCCACGCTAGAAATACCGTTATCGACCGTGATAATGAGATCCGGCATCTGCGCGGCGGCCATCTCGACAATCTCGGGTGTCAGCCCGTAACCAAACTCGAAGCGATTGGGGACCAAATACGCCACCTCGCGGAGCCCCATCTGTTGCAGCACCGAGACCGCCATCGCGCAGCTGGTGGCGCCATCTGCGTCAAAGTCGCCGACAATGAGTACTCGGGCCTCACCTTCTATGGCGTCCGCCAACAACTCAGCGGCATCCGCCGCGCCCTTGAGACCGGTCGGCGGTAACAACTGATCGAGGCCGAGCGCCAATTCACTGGGGTCTATGATCCCTCGACTCGCATACACCCGCTTCAGTACTTCTGGTAGCGCCGCGTGTTGGAGAGCGGAGGAGATGTCGGCTTGGCGCCGACGGATGGTGGGTGGGCTTAACGTCGACACTGCGCCGTCATGAAGGCATGCACCGCGGCGATATCGTTGTCCATAACATCAAACCGCTCCTCGCGATCTAAAAGATCGGCGAGATGGTCTGGCAGCGCGGGGGTTTGACCTGTTTCTGCCCGGGCCACGGCTGCCGGGAATTTAGCGGGGTGAGCAGTGGACAGGGTCACCATCGGGCCCTCGCCGTCGCGCGCGCACAACCTCGCTGCGCAGGTGCCAATCGCAGTATGGGGGTCCAAAAGCTGTCCGGTTTTCTGCCATGCGAGGCGGATTTCCTCAAGGGTTTCCTCGTCAGAGACCTTGGCGCTGGTAAAGAGCTTTTGGGCTCGCGCGAGTGCAGAATCCGTCAGATTAATCTCGCCCTCGGAAAAATCAGCCATCAGCTGTCCGAGTTGGCTGGCGTCACCGTCATAGAGATCAAACAACAGTCGCTCAAAGTTGGACGAGATCGAAATGTCCATACTCGGGGACAGTGAGGCCTCAATCGGTTGTCGGGCGTAGGTGCCTGTGGTCAGCATGCGGTGCAGCACGTCATTGCGATTAGTGGCGATCACCAGATTGTTGACCGGCAGACCCATACGATGCGCTAGATACCCCGCATAGATATCGCCAAAGTTGCCGGTAGGCACGGAAAAATTGACCGGCCGGTCCGGCCCACCCAGCGCGAAAGCAGCGTAAAAGTAGTACACGATCTGAGCCATGATGCGCGCCCAGTTGATCGAGTTGACTGCGACAAGAGAGCGACCCTCGGGGAGGAACGCGTCAGCGACAAAACTCGCTTTTACCAGCGCCTGACAGTCGTCGAAGTTACCGCGAATTGCCAGGTTGTGAATGTTGTCACCCTCAACCGTGGTCATTTGCCGACGCTGCACGTCGGAGACCCGGCCGTCGGGGTACAGAATGAAAATATCCACGTGCTCGCAATGCCGACATCCTTCGATCGCAGCACTCCCGGTATCACCAGAAGTGGCGCCCATGATGACGACCTTCTCGCCCCGCCGGGTCAGCACATGGTCGAGCAACCGCCCCAGCAGTTGAAGGGCGAAATCTTTGAAGGCCAGTGTCGGGCCATGAAACAATTCCAGGAGCCATTGGTCGCAATCCAGCTGCAAGACCGGGGCAACCGCCTGATGTCGGAAGTCGCGGTATGAGGCCTCGACCAGTCCTGCCAACGTCTCGCGGTCGATGCTGCCCTCAACGAAAGGTGCAATCACGGTGGTCGCCAATTCGGTGTAGGACATGCTTCGCATGGCCCGAAGTTCCGAGGCACTGAAAGTGGGCAGCGACTGAGGGAGGTAAAGCCCCCCATCTTGAGCCAGACCTGCCAGCAGTACCCCTTCAAAATCGAGAACGGGTGCCTGGCCGCGGGTACTGAGATATTGGAGGCTCACTGCAGTCTTTCCACCATGAAAGTGCTATCTGTTATACACCGTTTTCAGCGATCAAAAGCTTCGACGCGCATGAGCGCGGCATCAGCCTCGACCCCTTCCAACCCCTTGATTTCATTCAATGCGCCAGTCATTACGGATTGCGGCGCCACATGGGTCAATAAGACAACGGTAATCTTGTCTGATTCAGGGGCGGGCGGTTTCTGGATGATCGATTCAATGCTGATATCGCGGCTGGCGAAAATCTGGGTGATGTCGGACATCACGCCAGATTGATCAGTGGCAGTGACTCGCACATACCACTCGCTGGCGATGTCTTCCACCGGCACCCAGTTCGGTGCCTGCAAAGCAACTGCAGCGATACCGAGAGCCGGACCCGAGCCCGCGGGGTTACGCGCCACATCTACAAGGTCTGAACAGACCGATGAGGCGGTGGCAGCCCCCCCTGCTCCGGGGCCAACCAGCACCACCTCGCCCACAGCATCACCCGAGATCATGACAGCGTTAAGAACGCCGTCGACCGTAGCAATTTGCTTGCGCTCGGGGATGAGCGTGGGGTGCACGCGCATTTCGATGCCCTGCTCGGTCCGACGCGCGATACCCAAATGTTTGACGCGATATCCCATCGAGGCGGCGTACTCCAGATCTTCGGGAGCGACCTCCTGAATGCCCTGCTTCATGGGTGCATCGATGCTCAGGGGAATACCAAAGGCCAACGATGCCAGTATCACCAATTTATGCGCGGCATCGGTACCATCGATATCAAAAGTGGGATCCGCCTCTGCGTACCCTAGAGCCTGTGCCTCAGAGAGCACATCATCGAAGGCACGTCCCTCGGTGCTCATCTCAGTCAGGATGAAGTTACCCGTGCCATTAATAATGCCCGCCACCTCGGTCACCACATTGGCGGCCAGCGATTCACGCAACACCTTGATGACCGGTATACCCCCCGCCACAGCGGCCTCGTAGCGGATCTGCACCCCGGCCGCTTCTGCCATCGCAATCAGCTCATTACCGTGCTCGGCAATCAGTGCTTTGTTGGCGGTCACAACATGCTTGCCTTGCTGAATTGCTAGCTTGATCAGATCGTGGGCGACGGTTGTGCCGCCGATCAGCTCTACCAGCACATCGACGTCGGGGTCTCGAGCCACGTCGAATACATCGCGACTAACGCGGGCCTCCCCGTAATCATGGTTGGGGTGCTCGCGTCGCGCACCGATATGACTCACCACCATCGCTTGTTCGGACCGCGCTAGCAGGGTCTCACAGTGATCTCGCAGGATCTCAATCGTCGCCAGCCCAACCGTACCAACGCCACAGACGCCGATCCTGAGCGGTTTACGGCTCATGCGGACAAACCTTCCGCCTTTATCATCGGCGGACCTTGACGCAAAACCTTCTTGATCCCCCGGATAGCCTGACGGGTACGGTGCTCATTTTCGATCAGGCCAAAACGCACAAAACCCTCGCCATATTCGCCAAAGCCCACGCCTGGCGAGACCGCCACGCCGCCCCGCTGCAACATTAGCTTGCTGAACTCTACTGATCCCATGTGGCGGAACGCCTCCGGAATTTGGGCCCATACGAACATGGTAGCCTTGGGCGGCTCAACCGGCCAACCCGACTCGTTGAGGCCTTCGCAAAGCACATCACGTCGGCGCCGATACATGTCACGAATATCACTAACGCATTGCTGGTCCCCCTCAAGGGCGGCAATCGCCGCAACCTGCACAGGCGTGAAGATGCCGTAGTCAAGGTAAGACTTAATGCGCGCCAGTGCGGCAATGAGCTTGGGGTTACCACAGCAAAAACCCACTCGCCATCCCGGCATGTTGTAGCTCTTGGAAAGCGTAAAGAACTCCACGGCAATATCTCGCGCACCGGGCACCTGCAGAATGCTGGGCGCCTGATATCCGTCGAAAACCAGGTCGGCGTAGGCGAGATCGTGTACCACCCAAAGATCATGCTGTTTTGCTATCTCTACCACCCGCTCAAAGAACGGCAACTCGACACAGTGTCCGGTCGGGTTGGAAGGGAAATTCAGCACCAGCATTTTCGGCTTAGGATAGGTATTGCGAATCGCGGACTCCAACCCCTCAAGGAAACCGTCTTCGCTCTGCATCGGCACATGGCGCAGGTCGGCACCCGAGATCACAAACCCGTAGGGGTGAATAGGGTAGCTCGGGTTCGGCACTAGAATAGCGTCGCCAACACCGGTCGTTGCCAGAGCCAGATGCGCCAGACCCTCTTTAGAGCCCAGCGTGACGATAGCCTCGGTTTCGGGGTCGAGCGATACCGAGTAGCGATTTTGATACCAGTCGCAAATCGCTTTACGGAGTCTGGGTATACCTTTGGACTGGGAGTAGCGGTGCGTATCGCCGCGCCCAACCGTCTCACGCAACTTCTCCACGATGTGAGGCGGTGTAGGCTGGTCAGGATTGCCCATGCCGAAATCAATGATGTCCTCTCCGCGAGCACGCGCGGCCTGCTTCAATTCACCGATGATATTGAAGACGTAGGGGGGGAGCCGCTCAATGCGCTGAAAATGGGTATCCAAGACGTCGACGCTCGTTTGAAATGCCGCTCAATCAAGTCCTAGCAGGGCAACCAGATCGTCCGCCGGGCGGTAGCCGGGCACCATGAGGCCTGAACTGGTGACAATGGCTGGCGTTCCGGAGACTCCTATGTCCTGACCCAACTGGTATTGGGCAGCGATCGGGTTGTTGGCGCAGTCGTTAATAGGCAGTTCCACGCCCGCCTTGAGCTCTGTGAGCGTGGTCTGTTGATCCTCTGCACACCATGCGGTGGCGAGCTTCTGCGCGCCCTCGGAATCCACTCCGCCTCTTGGGAAAGCCAGGTATCGGACCTCAATACCCTTGGCGGTCAGCTGGTCCACTTCCCGATGTAGTTTTTGGCAATAAAAACAGGTCACGTCGGTGAAAACAGCGATGTAGTCTCGGGTCTCCCCCTCAGGAGAAAAGACCACCATGTCCTCTACCGCAACAGCCGCCAACTGCTCCTTACGGGTCACCGCGCGACGCTCCTCGGTGAGATTGATGGCGCCCACGGCACTGGTCTGATGCAAATCACCGTTGAGGAAAAAATAGTTACCATCCTCTGTCGCGTAGATCATCGGACCGTTCTCGATCTGAACTTCTGCGATGCCGGGCGCCGGGCTTGATCGCACCGCTTCGATACCAATTGGCTGTCCGGCAAAACCCGTGAGTGCAGCCGCCATTTTTTCCTTGAGATCGTCTGCAATTGATGGAGCGCCAAACAACAAAGCAAACAGTGCGAAGCCGGCCACACCATATCGGTGGGCTCGCCGCAAAATATGGCTTAAAGGGTTCATCTTCCTGATTCCTCCCATGGTCTCATTGACCCCAGCTAAGCGGAAACTTGTTTGCAACGCTCGAGGCGCCGCTGGTTCAATCGGAGCTTGCGCCGCAAGCAGCAGTCGGGAGTGTAAAGGATCGCCCTGAGGGGCGCGAATAGCCTTGGCCGGTGATGCCGCGAACGCGTTACGCCCGCAAAACGGCGCGGTTACTCAGGAGGAGAGCTTCTCCTTGATCCGCGCTGCTTTACCAGACAGTTCGCGCAAGTAGTAAAGCTTCGCCTGTCTGACATCGCCCCGTCGCTTGACATTAATGCTGTCCACCAGGGGGCTGTATGTCTGGAAGGTCCGCTCAACGCCCACACCGTGGGAGATCTTGCGCACCGTGAAAGCCGAATTCAGACCACGATTCCGCTTGCCAATACAAACGCCTTCGAATGCCTGCAGTCGCTCGCGGTTGCCTTCCTTAACCTTGACCTGAACGACAAGGGTATCGCCCGGCGCGAAGTCGGGTATTTCCCGGCTCATCTGCTCAGCATCAAGCTCGGCAATAATTTTGTTGGTGCTCATGGCCCTCTCCTATCACCGTCACGCAGGCGGCGATCGATTCATCCTAAAACTGTCTTTACGGCCGCCCTGACTCATCAGTTTAGAAGGGGCGTCGCACCGGCTTTTGGCTCGCCAGAGCCTGGGTGTTACGGCCGGTTTTCCCGAGAGCGCGCGATGATACCTGTTCGGATCAGGCTTGTCTGCCCCCGTCAGCCGTTAAAAGATCCCATTTCTCAAGCAGCGCTCGGTCCGCCTCCGGCACCTCTTCCCACACCAACAGGTCGGGGCGGCGGTCCAGTGTCCGGCGCAGTGCCTGCGCCCGACGCCAATCTGCGATCGCACCATGATCTCCACTCAGGAGCACCTCTGGCACAGCCCCTCCCTCATACACCTCGGGCCGGGTGTAATGTGGGCAGTCCAAAAGTCCCTCGGTAAAAGAATCCTGCTCCGCAGAGGCCTCGTGGCCCAACACACCGGGTAGCCAGCGGGTCACCGCATCGATCAAAATCATGGCAGGCAGCTCGCCGCCACTGACGACAAAATCGCCGATGGACACTTCGAGATCGACTTCTTGCTCGATAAATCGCTCGTCCATACCTTCATAACGCCCGGCTACCAATATCAGGCTGGATGCCTCAGCAAGGCGACGGGTGAGCGCCACATCCAGTTTGCGCCCCTGGGGCGTCAGCGCAATGACCATTGAGTCCGCACCGACCGCAGACTTCGCCTTGTCCAGTGCGGCGGAGAGTATGGGTGCCTGCATGACCATACCGGGACCACCGCCGTAGGGCCTGTCATCAACCGTACCGTGTCGATCGTTCGCCTCAAGACGAGGGTCTTGCAGGTGCAGTTGGCACAGACCGCTCTGAAAAGCACGCCCCGTGACACCCCAATCGGTCACCGCGGCAAAAGCCTCAGGAAATAGGGTCAGCACCGCAAACCGAAAAACCGCGCTATGGTCAGGCATCGACATACCAGTTCACCTCTATCCTGCGGTCAGTCAGCGCAATATCGGTGACCACCTCATCCGGGATCCAGGGTATGAGGTGCTCACGGTCATCGATACTGCCCTCACAGGGTGCCACCACCAGCACGTCGTTCGCGCCGGTCTCGAGCAACGTTTTCACCCTGCCCAATAATGAACGCGACCCGTCTTCGGTACACCATACCTCCAGCCCCTCGAGGTCACGCCAATAGACCTCATCGTCACCCGCAGCAGGGAAATGGGCAGCAGCCACCTGAATTTCGCGACCTTTTAGCATCTCGGCTTGGGTGCGATCTGCGATGCCACTGAGTCGGGCGATGTGCCCCTTGCCGTGAACCTGTAGCGCTTCCACCACGACGGACTGACGGGTAGACCAACCTGTGTCAGGCGCTGCCACCAGCGTCAGATCAGATAAGGACAAGAGGAGATTTGGATCATCAAGGCGCACCCTGAGGCGGACCCAGCCTTTGATACCATAGACGCCGACAATGTCGGCCAGTGTCAGAAAATTGTGGCTGGGGGACGAGGTTTCATGCATCGGGCCCCTCCAGCCGCCAGCGACGCTGTTTACGCAGCAGTCGCTTCAGCGCCAGCTTGGTACTCTTTGATCAGCTTTTGAACGCGAGGGCTAACCTGAGCGCCCTTGGCAACCCAGCCTTCAACCGCCTCAACATCAATGCGCAGTCGCTCTTCCTGGCCACGGGCAATCGGGTTGAAGAAGCCGAGTCGATCAATAAACCGCCCGTCACGCGGCTCGCGACGGTCGGCTACTGTCACATGGTAGAAGGGCCGCTTTTTGGCTCCACCTCGAGATAGTCGAATGACCACCATAGTGTCTTGTCCTCGCTATTGGCTAACAGCCCCGCCATTGCTGGGGCCGGTATCAAAAGAGGGCGGAGAATACAGTAAACCGCGGGGCGTGGAAAGGTGCAATCTGGCCCGCGATGGCGCACCCTAGCGGCGGGGAAAACCCGGCGGTAAGCCGCCACCAGGGCCGCCTGTCATCCCACCAAGGCCGCGCATCATGCGCTGCATGCCTCCGCCTTTCATTTTCTTCATCATTTTCTGCATCTGCTTGTGCTGCTTCAGCAGACGGTTAAGGTCCTGCACTGCCGTGCCCGAACCCAGGGTAATTCGCCGTTTACGCGAGCCCGAGATCAAATCAGGATTACGCCGTTCGCGAGGCGTCATGGAGTTGATCATCGCCTCCATACGATCAAACTGCTTGGTGTCGACGTTCTGTGCCGCCTGCGCCATACCACCCATTGCCGGCATCTTCTCCAGCATCGCGCCCATCCCGCCAATGTTTTTCATCTGCTGAAGCTGCTCTCTAAAATCCTCCAAATCGAAACGGCCGCCTTTTTGTACTTTGCTGGCGAGCTTTTTGGCCTTGCCGTGGTCGACCTTCCGCTCCACTTCCTCGATGAGAGAGAGCATGTCTCCCATCCCCAAAATGCGCGAGGCGAGCCGGTCCGGGTGAAAGGGATCCAGCGCATCGGTCTTTTCGCCAATCCCGAGGAACTTGATCGGCCGCTCTGTCACCGTGCGCACGGAAAGAGCTGCGCCGCCGCGCGTATCCGCGTCGACTTTGGTGAGTATGACGCCGGTCAACGGTAAGGCTTTACCGAAAACCTTGGCCGTGTTGGCCGCGTCCTGACCCGTCATGGCGTCGACTACAAACAAGGTCTCGACGGGGTTCACGGCCTGATGCAGCGCCTTGATCTCCGCCATCATTTCCTCGTCGATCGCCAGACGACCCGCAGTATCCACGAGCAAGACATCAGAAAACGCCACTTTGGCATCTGCAATCGCCCGTTCCACGATGTCAACGGGTTTCTCCTCGGCATTGCTGGGTTCGAACCGCGCACCCACCTCTGCCGCTAAGGTCTCCAGCTGAGCAATCGCTGCCGGGCGATAGACGTCGGCACTGACCACCGACACCTTTTTCTTTTCCCGCTCGATCAGATAACGCGCGAGCTTGGCAACCGAGGTCGTTTTACCCGCACCTTGTAGTCCGGCAACCATCACTACCGCAGGTGGCTGGGTGGCAAGATTCAGCCCTTCGGACTCGCCCCCCATCACAGCCTGAAGTTCGGCCTGCACAATTTTTAAAAACGATTGCCCCGGGGTCAGGCTTTTACTGACCTCTACCCCCACCGCGCGATCTTTGATCCGATCGGTAAAAGTTTTGACCACCGGCAGCGCCACATCGGCCTCAAGGAGTGCCATGCGCACGTCACGCAAAGTGTCGCGGATATTGTCTTCTGTCAGCTTCGACTTGCCTGAAATTGCCTTCAGGCTACTACTTAGTCTGTCGCTCAGTGCTTCAAACATGGTGTCAGCTTACCCCGCGGGGATACCCAATCCCGTCTCGAACGGCGTAGTATAAGGATGCGATGAGAGAACCCCAAATCGGTAGCCAACCCGCCATGAGCCAGAGCACTGCGGAGACACCATGGACAGCACACCCAGCCTGCTGACGGCTGGCCTTGCTATATTCTCGGCGCTGCTTTATCTAATGGCGGTGTGGCGCCAGGTATTGAACCTGGAGACCGGTGAGGACCGCCAGCGCCAGCAGATCGCGCTCGTGGGGGCGGCGGCCCTGGCCACCCACGCGCTGGCAGCGTACCTGCCCACTCAAGCGGGGGAGTCGAGCCTTGGGTTCTATCGCGTCGCGTCGCTGATGTTTCTCAGTATGGGGGCGATCAGCTTGATCGCATTGGTGGTGCGACCCCTGCACACGCTGCTGATCGTGCTCTTTCCCCTCGCAGCACTGTCTATTATGGTGGCCACGTTTGCGCCGGATACCAGCCGCCCGATGAGCGACTTACCCGCGGGCATTCTGTCTCATGTGTCCGCCTCGATCGTGAGTTTCGCGGTGCTCGCGCTGGCGGTTTTGCAGGGCCTTTTGGTGACCGTGCAGTCGAAGCAACTGCGTCAGCACCGCAGCAGCGGCGTGATTCGCAAGTTACCCCCGCTCGAGGCCGCTTCCTGGATGTTTTACGAGCTGACCGGAGCCGGCTTTCTGATTCTAACCGTGGCAATTGGTACTGGCGTGGTCTTTATCGATGACTTGTTTAGCCAGCAACTGGTGCATAAAACGGTACTGACTACGCTGGCCTGGTGCTTATATGCCGTGTTGTTGGTGCAATACTTTCGGCGGGGCTGGCGGGTGCAATCAGCGATCACGGTTAACCTTATCGCGTTTGGCCTGGTGGTACTCGGCTTTTTTGGCTCCAAGCTGGTGCTGGAGCTGCTGTTACCGCTGGCGAAATAGAGTGACTCGCCAGGGTGAGCTGCTGATCAAAACAGGCTTGTGTCACCATCATTTTTTCTCCACCATTTCGTCTCCTCAGTCATAAAGGCATAAGCCACTCTTGAACGAGACACCGCTGGGTCTGCTTTTCGGGGCGTTGGCAATCCTGATTTTGGTCTCTGGTTTTTTCTCAAGCTCCGAGACCAGCATGATGTCGCTGAATCGTTATCGGCTGAAACATCTCAAGGGCACAGGCCACCGCGGAGCGCGGCGAGCCATTAAACTCCTGCAGCGACCAGATCGTCTTATCGGTCTGATTCTGATTGGCAATAATCTGGTCAATATTCTAGCGTCGGCCATCGCCACCGTGATCGCGATCCGGTTATTCGGAGACGCCGGTATTGCCATTGCAACGCTGGTGCTGACGCTAGTCCTACTCATTTTTGCTGAAATCACGCCCAAGACGATCGCGGCGCTGCATCCAGAGCGGGTTGCCTTCCCCGCCAGTGCGCTGCTGCTGCCGCTTCAGAAATTGCTGATGCCGTTGGTGCTGGCGATCAACTCACTAACAAACGGTATTCTGAAGCTAATGGGCTTCTCCCCCGATGAGGCGGGTGACGACGCTGTGTCTCAGGAAGAGCTGCGTACCATTGTGACCGAGTCCGCTTCGATGATTCCGAACCGCCACCGCCGGATGCTAGTCAATATTCTTGACCTGGAACAGATGACCGTAAATGACATCATGGCGCCGCGAAATGAAATCTACGGCATTGATATTGAGGCGCCTGATGAGGCGGTCATGCGCCAACTCAAAAACAGTGGGCACACGCGTTTGCCGCTGTATCGCGACAATATCAATCAAACTGAGGGCGTGTTTCACATGCGCAAACTGAGCCGCGCGCTTGATGGCGGCAGGCTGAACCGGCAAGCGCTGCAAGAAGAAGCCGAGGCCCCCTATTTCATCCCTGAGAATACGCCCCTCAATACCCAGCTCCTCCATTTCCAGCGGCAGAAAAAACGTCTGGGAATGGTGGTCGATGAGTACGGCGATATTCTGGGTCTGGTGGCGCTCGAGGATATTCTTGAGGAGATCGTCGGCAAGTTC
Organism: Halieaceae bacterium; assembly: GCA_902623175.1. GTDB lineage: Bacteria > Pseudomonadota > Gammaproteobacteria > Pseudomonadales > Halieaceae > Luminiphilus. The sequence goes on along the minus strand of CACNSR010000005.1, from coordinate 33,007 downwards.
ACCTCAAACCTCGTTGAGGAAAACGAGGAGATCATTCGTCACCCGGATGGCAGCACCACCTGCTCCGGCACTGTGAGCATTCGTGACCTCAACAAACAGCGAGAGTGGAACCTGCCAACCGACGGCCCAAAAACGTTGAGCGGTCTGGCGCTTGAAGCGTTGGAGGCTTTTCCCAATGCCCGGACTTCGGTCCGGATAGCCGGCTACCAGCTGGATATCGAAGAAATTGCGAAGACGCAGATCAGCAAAATTCGGATTTGGCCGCTGGAGACCGAAGCAGCATCTGATGGCGAGCGTCCAGAGACCCAGTCACCCCACTCCTAGGACTTGGACCGCCGCTGATCGATCTCTGCCAGTATCTCCCGCTTGCGCTCGGTAGGCGCAGAAAACCACTCAATAATCTCTTTGGCCGTGCGATAACAACCAATACATACATCCTCATTATTGAGTGAGCACACTTCAATGCAGGGCGATTTCACGGGCTGCGTCGCATCTTTCATCCTCATCCCTCTCCGGCCTGCGCGGCATGGAACTTCCGAGCGAACTCGTCCAATTCACCCGCCTCAATCGCTTGTCGAATACCCTCCATGTGCTTCTGATAAAAGCGCAAGTTGTGAATGGTAGCCAACTGGGAACCCAAAATTTCGTTGCACTTGTCTAGGTGCGCTAGATAGCCCCGGGAAAAGTTTTCGCAGGTATAACAGTCGCAATCCGCGTCCACTGGTTCGGTGCTCGTCTTGTGTCTGGCGTTACGCAATTTCAGCACACCGGTGTTGGTGAAGAGGTGACCATTGCGGGCGTTTCGGGTGGGCATCACGCAATCGAACATATCGATACCGCGCCTGACGCCTTCCAGCAGATCCGCGGGTGTACCCACCCCCATCAAGTACCGGGGCTTTTCCGCAGGTAAGTATTCAGCCAGACCATCGAGCACCGCCATCATCGCGTCTTTTGGCTCGCCGACCGACAGCCCACCCACAGCATATCCATCGAAGCCAATTTCTGTGAGTCCCTCTAATGAACGCAGGCGCAGTTCCCTATACATGCCGCCTTGAACAATACCGAACAATGTCGCAGGATTGTCGCCATGAGCCTGCCTGCTCCGCTCAGCCCACCTCAAGGATAACTGCATGGACCGCTCCGCCACCGCCTCGGTGGCCGGGTACGGAGTGCACTCATCAAAAATCATCACGATGTCACTGCCGAGATCTCGCTGGATGCGCATCGAGGTCTCGGGATCGAGAAACACTCGGTCACCGTTCACCGGCGATTTGAAGGCGACTCCCTCCTCGGTCACCTTCCGCAAGGCATCCAGACTGAATACCTGAAACCCGCCGGAATCAGTCAGGATTGGGCCTTGCCATCCCATAAAGTCATGAAGGTCACCGTGAGCCTTGATGATATCGGTACCAGGCCGTAACCACAGGTGAAAGGTGTTACCGAGAATAATTTCGGCGCCAATTTGAGTGATATCCCGCGGCAACATACCTTTGACCGTGCCGTAGGTGCCAACCGGCATAAACGCGGGGGTTTGCACGACGCCTCGAGGAAAATCGATCTGCCCACGTCTGGCAAATCCATCTTGATGGGATATGTGAAACTCCATCAGGCGTTGCGCTCTTTGGTCAGAAACATGGCATCACCATAGCTGAAAAAGCGATAGCGGTTTTCGATCGCAGTACGATAGGCATGGCGGATGGTATCGATACCCGCGAAAGCAGACACCAACATAATCAATGTTGATTCGGGCAGATGGAAATTAGTGATCAGTGCGTCCACTACATGAAAGTTTGCGCCGGGATACAGAAAGATATCCGTATCGCCGCTGAAGGGCTTCAGTGGCTGGCCTTCGCCCGACAGTCGAGCGGCGCTCTCTAACGATCTCACGGCAGTGGTACCGACGCCGATCACCCTGCCACCTCTGGCCTGGCAGGCTGCCACGGCATCGCAGCAGGTTTGATCTACCTCGATGTACTCGCTATGCATAGTATGATCTTCGATACGTTCTGCACGCACGGGTTGAAACGTACCCGCACCCACATGGAGGGTCACCTCGGTTTTAGCAACGCCCGTTGCATCGAGTTGCTCCAATAGGGCTTGATCAAAATGTAGTCCGGCGGTCGGCGCCGCTACGGCACCATCCCGACTGCCATACAGCGTTTGATAGCGATCACGGTCTTCATGGGAATCCTCCCGCTCGATATAAGGAGGCAAGGGCATGTGACCATAGCGGCGCATCATGTCTTTAAGGGTGACGGTCTCGGGCTCAAGCACAAACAGTGCGCCATCCCGGCCCAACACCCTGAGCGCCAAATCGGAGACATCACTCTCGGGGTCGGGGGTGACCAACAGCAGCGCGCCGTCACGTGGACTCTTGCTGGCGCGGACGTGAGCCAGTGCGCTACCGTCACCCCTCACCCGCTCAATCAGGATCTCCACCCGTCCACCGGTCTGCTTCTGGGCGAACAATCTGGCTGGAATCACGCGCGTATTGTTAAACACCAGCAGATCGTCGGCCGTGAGCAGTTGCGGGAGATCCCTGAAAGTCAGGTGCGAACATGCCGCAGTAGTTGCCTCAACCGACAAAAGCCGCGAGGCGGAGCGCTCGGGCAGCGGCTCCTGCGCGATCAGTTCCACGGGGAGTTCAAAAGCAAAATCGGCGGTTTTCATCGATGTAGCGTTGAATTCAGCTGTAAATCCCAGTGGCGGGTTTTATCAGACCCGGTGCACAAAAAAGCCGGCACTGGCCGGCTTTTGATGCGAATCCCATTGTCGCCGCGTCACTTATCTTTCTCTTCACTCTCTACTGCACTCTCGTCTTCAGCCTCTTCTGCAGCGGCCTCTGGCTTAGGCTCGGCTTCTGAGGCCGTCCCCTCTGGCGTCAGTTCAGCTTCAGCTTCAAGCTCGGGCTCGGGCTCGGGCTCGGGCTCGGGCTCGGGCTCGGGCTCGGGCTCGGGCTCGCCAGCATCGTCTGATGCCTCTGCTTCCTCAGCCGCATCATCCTCTTTAGCGGCTCCCTCTGTCGCCCCGTCGCCATTGTCCGCTGCGTCGTCAGACTCAGGTGCTTCTTCCTTGGGACTCGGCAAGGTGACTTTAATCAGATCCTCCTCGACAAGAATCCTTACCTTCTCCTCACCGTTTACAGGCTTGCCTTTAGCATCCTGAACCGCGTAACGGTCATCGCCACGCATGAAGATCTTGTAGTCAGCCATCTTTTTGATGAGCTTCATCGCCATATCTTTTCTCCCTGAAGATACTCAGATCCACCGGACCGACCGGGTGTGGCTCGGCTGAATCGCGCGAAATTATACAGCACAGGGCGAAATTGCCTAGCCTCCAGTTGCCGCACGGCTCGGAGTTGGTATACTCCGCGCCCTCATCTGCGCGAGCCGGAGTGGTGGAATTGGTAGACACAGGGGATTCAAAATCCCCCGCTGGCAACAGCTTGCCGGTTCAAGTCCGGCCTCCGGTACCAATGTACACTCGCGCTTGGACAGTTGGTCCGGGCTCAATACTCAGTCCCATACAACGCGCGCATAACTCACGGTTGAGCAATAAAGCACGTCATTGTTTTGCCCTGGCGCTAGGAACATCCCATTGGCGAGTGGACTACCTATATCGACGTCGCAGCCTAAAGGCGATTAGAAGCGATATTTGGCGTGTTTCACTAACCTATGGCTGAACTTCAAGTGAGTTGAGTCGCCACCACCGAAGAGGTAACTGATATGTCAAATCACAAAGCGCTGGAGATGTTTGGTCGATCGGGAAATCCCTCCCTGAGTGCAGACACTTTCTCGAGCAGCGCTGCAGATGCATCATTTGGAACCAGTGCGCCCCCGGCGACAATGACGCTACAAGGTACAGTCAACAAAACGGGCATGTTGCTTGCGCTAGTCATAATCTCGGCGTCCTACACATGGGCAATGTTTTTCTCAAGTGGCAATCCTACAAAAGTCATCCCTTGGGCTGTTGGAGGTGCCATTGCCGGCCTTGTCTTGGCCCTTATCACCATGTTTAAAAAACAATATTCAGGCGTAACGGCGCCGGTCTATGCGATAGCCGAGGGCTTATTTTTAGGCGCAATTTCGGCTGTATTCGAGGCACAGTATCCAGGCATTGTCATACAGGCGGTAGGACTTACCTTAGGCACGCTAGCGTCACTGTTGTTTTTATATAAAACGGGCATCGTCAAGCCCACAGAAAACTTCCGACTAATGGTAACTTCAGCAACGATGGGCATAGGCTTGCTTTATTTAGTCAGCATGCTGATGAATATGTTTGGCTCCGCCGATATCGGTTTTATTCACTCAAACGGCTTATTCGGTATTGGTTTCAGCCTTTTGGTTGTCACTATAGCCGCTTTAAATCTAGTGCTAGATTTTGATTTCATTGAGCAGGGTTCGGAGATGGGCGCACCGCAATACATGGAATGGTTTGGTGCATTCTCCCTAATGGTTACACTCATATGGCTATATCTTGAAATGCTGAGACTGTTGGCAAAGCTGAGAAGTCGCTAGTGGATTTCAATACTTTGCTATTTGGAGGGTTGTCGATTCTGTCCCTCGCTATCTTTTTGTACCTTGGTCGTTTCAAAGCTTCGTCAAGACAAACCCATCGTGAGGATCGCATAGACTGGTCCACCCGAAAGTTTTCTCTTTCGAGGGTCTTCCTGTATTGCCTCATTGCCGCTTTAGGAGTTGCAGTGCTGACTACGTTGGTCTGAGAAGAATGCTTAGTCGCAAATAACTTCGATGCCGTCTGAGCTTTCCTGTCGAGGCGGTGACTGCGGCCATCTGAACGACTAATTGCTGGGTTAGGTTTGAACGTAGGCCGTATATTGCGAGTCCACCCCTAATATATCTGGGCGGTAACCATCACAATCACAACGGCAGCCAGCCCCCCCGGGGAGGGGGGGGTGTTTTAGTGACAAATAGATGACACACCCAGTTACACCCAACGGGGCTCAGTACAGCAAGAATGGCCTTATAACTGGAGTTTGTGTTGCGATGAGCTGCACTGGAATGTGACGGGAGTAGCGTGCCAAGCGATTAAAATGCCCCGACCGTGTAGGTCGTGAGGGTTCAAGTCCGGCCCCGGGCACCAAAATAAAAACAGGTCTTTGATTTTCAATCGCGGCGAAGAATCTATTGAGCCGTTAAATTCTCCATTGATGCGACGTAGCCAAGAGCAATTTTCCCGTCATCAAGCTTTACATCTACCAGGTGATATTCCATTGAGGTATTGCCCTCACTATCGGTCATAGTCAGCATCTGCCCGGTAGCCAACCACTCCTCCATCTCTCCGTCGTCGTTTTCAGCATTGTTTGGAATAATCCATTGAATTTCCCAAGTGGTATTTGATTCTTGAATCCAACCTTCCAATGTTTCTCGTTGAGCCTTACTACCCCTCACTGTTTCGCCGTTCGCCATCACAACACTGAAATCCTCAGCATTCATTGACGCGATCTTTTCAAAGTCTCTGTCATTGTGAGCTTGAATGTACTCTTCCCAAATCTTCATGTTTGACAAAGCGCCTGCATACAATGGTTTGGACTCACCTCCTGCTGAGAGGCCCATGCCGATCACGGGCGGTTTCTCGGTCTCTTCGTGATGCCCAGCTTGCACGATAGACGCTGTAATCAAAAATGCCGATAACGCTGTAACAATTATATGTCTCATAGGTTTTTCCTTGCTGAAGTCCAAATCCGTCGTATGCACTAGAAGTCTCTCACATTTGCCCTGACACGACCTCTTACATTGAGATAGGCCTGCGGTAAGTTGAGGGCATGACTAAGCCGCTACTCGTCATTCTGCTGTTACTGCCGTTATCCGTGAGTATCGTAGATTAGCTATCTGGCTTTGTTGGCGTATATGTCATCAAGTATGGCTAGCAGATTCTCATTTGGGTTTCTCAACCAAACCTCAAACTCATCAAGGTATGTCCGGTAATCAACTCCAAACTGCCGGAGGAATGTAGCCTCAAAATCCATTTGGTCCACTGTCTCCCAAAAATCGTACAGAGCTCCCTCACCATGCACGCTTGTCAAGTAAGCGACGAACCAGCTGCCTAGCCGATATCCCAAATCTACCAAATCTCCTTGATCCCAAGATATGTTTCGCAGTTTCAATCCTTCGTCAAAAAACTTATCTTTTCTAGGTATCGAGAACGGCCCTGTGCATTCTAGTGCGCATCGCATTTCGCTTTTAAAACCCTCCGCGTCTCTGCTGTAGAGCGCGCCAAAGAAGTCGGCATTCCCCTCCATCCACCAAGCTACCAGTTCCTCAGAATTATCCCCAGACATTCGGCCCATTTTTGAGTCCACCTCATCGTAATTGTCTGTGAATACATTTGACATTTGGTAAATGTGAAAAACTTCGTGATATGCCATATTTTTATAGCTATCGCTCGTAACTGCGTTTCCCTTCGTAGCCATGACCATAAAATAGAATCCTTCCACCGGCCCTGAAGAATTTATGCCCGCTCCTCCATTGGTGACATACTCGATGTACGTATCGGGATTGCACCAATCGGCTACCTTAAAACCTGTGTTACTTAAATGATTACAGTATTCCCTATTTGCGACCTCAGCCGCGTCCAAATCTGTGCCAGTGATCATTAGATAGATCGCTTTGGCCTGATTCTTTCCATAGTAGCGTGATCCCATCCAGAGCTCATATGCGTCGTTGGTGTATTGCAGTGTTGTGTCAATTTCATCTTGTGAAAGGTCTGTTGCTGCGAATACTCGAATGCGCTCGTCGTCGAGGAATTCCAACGGAGCATCGGGAGAATTGACTTTTATTGTTTCTGAGTCGACCTCACCCGACCTCGCCGCTGACACTGTACTGAGAAGGTTCAGAAAGAGTTGTGATGCGCTGCTTGCGCCCTGGCTTTGGGACGAAATGACCAGCGCAAAAAAAAGAATTAGTAGTTTCATAAAAGTACCCCTAACCGAGCTTGCCGCTAAACACAATCGGATCGCTACTCTTAAATCAATTCAGCTTAGTGTTTCCAATACTGTGTCTGGAGCTTAATGTATGTCCTTTTTTTCGGTGTTTTGCAGTCATACGGCAACCCTAAATGTATACGGGCGGTAACCATGATAAGCGCGAGCGCAGTTACTACGGAGGTTTGCCCACCGCAACATTTGAGGCGTAATATCTGACCACTAGCGTCACGACACGAGTTAAAAAATGAAATCTTTGGTTTTTCTGGCCGTAGCATGGTTGTTTCCAGTAAGCGTTGTGGCGCAACAGTTTGGGGTTCCGGACGCCCCAGGCAATCTGGTGTGGTCATGTGCAGCGGTGAAAAAAGACCGCTCCACATGGAATTGCAAGGAAGAGCGTTCAGGAAAAACCTTACAATTGTGGTGCCAAGCCCCTGCAACCACCCTACGAAGCATGAGCAACAAAACGACGCTTGCAGAACTTCACGCTGCGTGTGAGACGGTCGAGCTTGTTCCCCCTCAATAAATCAAGACGTGGCAAAATATTGCCCAAGCGAAACTTGCCATACACATAGCTAAGCGGTAACCATCACAATCACAGCCAGCCATGGCGCCAGGGTGGGGGGTGGAAACTAAGAATCTAGATAACTAAGCAAACTAGCGAAAAAAAATTCAGACACACAGCAAAAGAGTTGGTCTTTCAGTTTGCGCAGAGTCCTCAGAAGCTTAAATTCCCAGATTTATAGTCCCCCGCTCAAAGCATAGTGTTTATGGGCTTCACACGCTTAGGCACAACTATATTTCGCAGTCGCTCATGCGCAATCTATCGCCACTAGTTGCAAGCAAACGGGCGGGGCACGCGTCGACAGCCACTACAATGAACTTTTACGGTCATGTAATATCACTGACAGTGGACTGTGTGGTAGCCTCGCATCCTCGTGAAATACGGCGTTCATGGGTGGAGGCGTTAGTTTGTAGCCAATTTTTGTAGCCAGTCAGGCTCAAGGTTCAGACGACGCATCGTAAGCTCTTGATTTTACCTATCGGAGAAGTGGCCGAGTGGCTGAAGGCGCTCCCCTGCTAAGGGAGTATACGTTAATAGCGTATCGAGGGTTCGAATCCCTCCTTCTCCGCCATCCTCTTGTGCACGGGCGCACATAGACGCTCACGAAAGGGCCTGAAACCGCATGAAACGGGTTCTTTTATCGAAGCGGCCACAACTTGTTTGAAAACCCATCGATTCCTGGGTAAGTCAACCAGCCATAAAGGCTTTGTTTTTCGCCGGAGTTAGATTACGTAAAAATTGACGCCAATTACTACGCGACGGCTCGTTCCCGAGTAGTTTGCGGAGTGTTGGCGATCCGCAGTAAACACGGCGATCATTCCATTCGAGGGCAGAATCTCATAGCTTGGTTTGTAAAGCTTCAATAGTCCAGGGTTTTGGCTACACTGATCTCCAACATCAAGATAATAAACCATGCTGAATTTTTGCTTACCTAACCGCAGACCTGGCACCGTATCCATCTCATTCAAATGGTCGTGCGGCGGAATCCCTGAACCCTCATTATAGATATTGAAAAACGAGTCATAGATGAAAATCTCAGAGTCAAAGGTTTCACGTAGCATGGCTACCAGGTCATTCTGCACCCTCTTTATCAATGGATTAGTGTCCTCGAAAAAGTTGTATCCAGGAGAACATGAGCCATTGCCAAAAACAGGTGTATTGCGCGCATCGTCCATTTTCCTAGATTTCAAGCTGCAAACTAGATTTACTAAACCGCTTTCAATGGGCCTCTCGAGGATCAGGTGTTTTCGAGACAGATTCACAGTTTCTGGAGTATCGGTATGACTCAAAGTTGTTCGTGAGCTTTTTCTATTCAATGCTCGAGATTTGAGCACTTGCTTCACCAGAGACGCAAAAACAAAATTCTCATCTAAAGCGCAGGCCTTACTCGCTGATGAAAGCGATTCTTCTATGCGCCCCTGAGCGTATAAGGCGATGGCAAGGTTGCAATGTGGTTCTGCGATATTAGGCTCTAGGTCTACTGCTTTCTCTAAATTTTGCACGGCTGAAGAAATGTAGTTGAGTCTTAAGCGCACTAGTCCAAGGTTATTCTGTGCCCTGAAGAACTCGTTATTTATCTCAAGAGCCTTACTGTAGTGGCGTTCTGCTTCAAGAAGCTTCTCAGCCCCCTCCATGCTCCTGCCCAAGTTGAAGTGAATCTCAGCACTCTCTGGGGCCATTGAAAGAATGTCCATATAACAATCAACAGCCTCGCTCCATCTGCCTAGTTTCTGCAGAGCGACGCCTAGATTGTTCCGGGCTTCTACATACCGAGGTTCTAATGAAATTGCTTTCCGGAAATTTTCGATGGCCTCCTTCGGTTGGTTCAATGCAACCTGGGTATTGGCTAACTGATAATAAGTTGGTGGAAAAAGAGGGTTGATGGCGAGCGCCCGCAGGTAGCATTCGTTCGCCTCGTCAGGACGATTTTGGTGCTCTTTAATAAGGCCCAAGTTAAAAATGGCTTCGAATAAGGAAGGCTTCAGTCGGCTAGCATTTTCATAGCTAGCTCCGGCCTTTTCGTATTGTTTTAAATCTTGTTGAACCATCCCGAGGCTTAAGTGAGCTTCAGCATAGTTAGGCGCCAATTCGACTGCTCGGGAGCAATATTTTTCAGCGGCCTCTAAGTTCCCTGAGGATCGAAATATGCTTCCCATGTTGCAGTGTGTATCAGCAGCATCAGGATCCAGCTGGAGAGCTTTCTGCCAAAATGTTAATGCCTTGCTTTGATCGCCACTGTCGGCAAATGAGATTGCCAGCGTCTTCCAAGGTAGTGAATGATCTGGGTGCCGTCTTGTCAGTTTGCGGGCTAAATCTTTGGCCTTGGCTTTTTCGCCTTTGGTAAGCAAATACTGGAGTCTCTCGATCTGCTTCGCGGCGGCCTCTAGATTTGCTTGGCGCTTGTTTACTTTCCGCATAAAAGTTGCGCCGTGACGTTGCTCATTAGATTTAATATACCTTGTCGCGCGGCCTGAGTGGATACATCAATAAAGCGGTAGGTTCAACAACGTTTCAAAAATCCTAAAAACTTATTAGATCTTTATTCCCTCTTCGCTAAGTTCCAAAAACTGCCCCACGGATAAATCCCCAAGATCCAACCTTCCCACTCGTTGCAGATGCAGCGTTTCAATGACCAAATCCATGGAATGAAACAAATCGAAGGCAAGGGAAACGCGAGCCCGAGCAACGCTAAGCCTCAGAACATTGTGGCTTTCCCTCTGCATATCGATCGCGGCTTGTGAAACAGACCCAGAGAGCTCCTCGCACGCAGCCTGCAGTGCTCCTAATTGAGCGTCATTCACTACCCCAGTCAGCGAAACGTAAAATAGACGTGGTCGTTTTGACATTTTTTTTGTCATCATGCTTGTCCATCGAGCATTATCACTAATCAGCACTAGACCTGTGTGCTGCGCCAATACAACATTTGCAAAATGAAGGTTTCGATCACCTACATCCCGCGGAAGTAATTCACAGATTGATTTTGCACTCGAAGTTTTAACTGAACACTCATATGTGCGCGGTTTGTTTACTAACATATATCTATAGTCCGCTGCCTTAACGAGGTTCCCATCGAAAACCACACAGTTTTCGTGAGAAACTTCGAAATCAGGATCACCGATGGGTGTGCTGTCCACAAACACACGCCCTTTGCGTATAAAGAACTTTGATTGATTACGACTCATTCCGACATGGAGTGATAGAAACCTACTGAGACGCATTAAAAAATCCTCTGAACAGGAGCTGCGACCTCTGCTATGTAGCCATATGCTGCCGCGATATCGCCACCGACCCCCAAAAACTAAACACTAATCGACAGAAGAAGCAGATCGCCTCTCCATGCCGCTCCTGATTTCCACCGCGCCTACCTCTAACCTTGTCCACGCGCACTCACGAAGAATGATCCTCCAGTATCATGGCAAAAATTTCAAAGCCTGATAGACAAGACTCAGACAGTGAGTGGCAAAACGGACCCCCGAGTCACCCCCTAATGTATCTGGGCGGTAACCATCACAATCACAAGGGCGGTAGGCCCCCCGGGGCCACATTAGCTGCGCCATTACCTCTCAAATTGAGCCATCCCATTGGTAAGCTCAGGACATGACGATGAGAAGTTTAATCAGTGTGGGTTTAAGGCTATTCACATCCTAAATTTGCTACCAAAAACACTTCAACTTTTTCACTCCAATCCGAATTCTCCGAGTAACAACGAACTCCAAGATTGGAGTAATTGCAGGTCTGGAATTCGATGCAGGAAATACGCCGTTTGCGCAAATCCGTAATAGCTTGACGCGAACCAAAGAGCATCATCGGCTATGGCATGATCAACTAGGTAGTCGAAGGGGACATCATTCTCGTCACACTCGGCTCGAAAGAGTTTACTGTAAGCCATGAGTTTTTTGCTGGTATCTTGACTAGGATCAGCCCAAAAGGCTGCAGATACCAAAGCATAGAATGGGCTAACCGCCGTTTCAGATGTAGCAAGAAAGCCTTGAAGTGTTGGTTTAGGCAACTTACCAAAGCTGCCTGAGACGATCTCTAAGCCTCTGTGGCTTCGTCCAGTCAGGTCAAGCGCCTGATCAATCAAGACATGAAAAAATAAACAAAACAGGAAATCCAGCTTACTCTCGATTAGAACGAAATGGTCAATCCATTTTCGTAGGGGATGAGAACGACTCATCACGGTGAAAAACATGATAGAGAGGCAAGCGCCTCTTAAGGCGAGCATATGGTTGAGGTCATCAGGGAACTGATGCTTGTAGTAGTTAAGTTCCTCTGTCTCCATGTCGCCAAGTGCTGTTCATGAGTTCCACGCCGACTCTAAGTGCAGTCAGGTTGCACGCTATTCCCCTCCTCCCTGATGTATCTGGGCGGTAACCATCACAATCACAGCGGCGGTTACGCCATAATTGCTGATCTGTATGAAGTGTTTAAATCTCCCCAAGACTTAGCAAAAATAAGAAATAGGGTACCCAACCGTTACCCAATATGCCCGGGCCACAGCACAGTCCAGTAGCGCACCACACTAGGGGGTGTAGTGGTCGCAGGTTAAAATCCTGCCGTCCGGATCAACTTGTTCGCACTGCTGACTGGACCAAAGACTAGTATATAAGGGCTATTCGTTGGCGCACTTGGATTACGGTTGACCGCTAATTTTACTGCTCTTTCCCGTACCGATAGCAAGCATTCCGCACTTAACCATCTCCCGCATCCTCCTGACTTGAAGTTCAAACCTCGTTGTCCTTCACTCGTTCATTCCCTTCCCTTTGGGTCTTACGCACTCATACCTCGCTCGCGTGCCACCTGGGCAATGTTGCGATCCAATTACAACCTGGGATAAAGCAGGCCGGTGGAGCACCCTATTCAGCACGTGTGTGTAGCAAGAAATCTCTCCGCGGCGTCGAAAATTGAACTCTTCCTGTCTACAGACATTTTTTCAAGCATCCGCAGTTGAAAAGACAAACGTGGATTTGTTTTATAAAAATCTGAATTCTTTTCTACGAATCTCCAATATAAGCCGTCCACGGTCTCACACCAATGGCCGCGTTTATAGTTACTCATCTTCAAAATGTAATTTGATCCACAGGTATAGGGTTTTGTGGACATCATGCCGCCATCGGCGAATGTCGCCATTCCGTAAACATTGGGCACCATTACCCAGTCAGAAGCGTCAATAAACATTTCCATGAACCATTTATAAATGAGGTTCGGATCCACTTCACAAAGATTCATCAAATTGCTGATAACCATTAGCCTTGGAATGTGGTGTGCGTATCCATCTCGACGTGCAAGGTTGATATTATCGTCAAGTGGAGAAATGCCCGTGGAGCCGTCATACCAGCTTGACGATAAGGCACGTGTGTGGCCCCAAAAATTCGCGCCCCTTTGTTTATCTCCACTGCACTGATATATGCCCCTTATAAATTCTCTCCAACCAAGTATCTGCCTGACAAATCCTTCAATGGAATTCAAGGGGACGAGCTCGTCTTCGCACTTTTTCAAAGCAGCTTCAATCACAAAGTCGGGAGTGAGAAGGCCAATATTGAGTAAGGGGCTTATCGTACTGTGGAAAAGGAAATTTTCTCCACTGACCATTGCATCTTCAAAAACCCCGAAGCTTTTCAGTCTAGAATCAAGAAAACTTTCTAGGTGATTTATCGCCCCTAAACGCGTCACTGGAAACCAAACATTAGATGTCCCGCCGGGGTGACTGGAAAAAAATCTTTCTATAAGTAGCTTGATCTCTTCGTCATATTTTGACGTGGCGTATGTATTGGGAGTTGGTAGCGTCGTGCCTTTCGGAATTTTCTTTCTGTTGTCTTCATCGAATGACCACTTCCCGCCTATAGGGCCAAGGTCATCGGTAACAAGAAACTTTTTCCTCTGACGCATAAATTTGTAGAAGTTAGCTAGACGGTATTCTTTCTTACCCGCGAAAAAATCACCAAATTCATCACGGCTCAAAAGAAACATCGGTGAACTATGCGTATTCACCAAAATTCCGCCTCGACCCAAGGTATCAAGGATTTCGACTTCAAAGTCCTTGTCCTCAATCTCAAAAATTTCCACTTCGTAAATCTTTTTCTCGAGCAAATAAGCTAAGAGGAATTCAGCATACGACCCCGTATTTACCCTAGTCTCAAGTGGGAAATAATCAACTCCAATTGAGTTTGCGCGTAATTCATCCCTATATTCCCTCATCGCAGTGAGAAATAAATATATCTTTAGCTTGTGGTGCTTTTCGTAAGTGCACAGGCCAAAATCCTCTGACATGAAAACATGCTGACAGGATAGTGCTTTAAGTAAATCTGGCTCAAAGAGCTGATTTCCTAATATGATAAAAAACTTGGTACCCATATCTTTAGCTTCTTCTATCGTCTTTTTTGAAAGTTGTGGTAATCAGTTCAGCGTTGGGTGCGAAGACAGTTCTCCGCGTGAGCGCTAATTTATCGGCGAGATGACCTTCAAAATATAACGCAGTATTTCTCCACCAATTAGTAAATTGAAAAGCCGAAAGTATCATCGCGAACATCAGGAATGACGGCGCACCGACTGATGTTGTTGAAAGAGCGAAAGCCATCCGTGCTGAGCTTGATGATTCGTCACGTGCGGCCGACGGGGGGATAGTGCGTAAGTTTGCTTAAACCTTTCCGCATCACGCTCTGGGGGCGGGGTGGCCAGCACTCTTAAGCATCCGCCCAAATGCTGAATGTGTCACAGACATCTACATTTGTTTACACGAGCGGCGGACAGCAGTACATCGTTGTGGCAACGGGAGCGGGCTGCTGAGGCCGATCAGTTGGTCGCCCTGACGGTCAATCAATAGGCACTTAAGTCAGCGCCCCATACACCAGATTTTTGATCTGTCCTCTGAAATTGAATGTGGAAGAGGGGATCAGCTGCGTCATAAAAATGGCGTAGAGATCCTCGACGGGATCGACCCAGAACAACGTCGAGGCTAAACCACCCCAATAAAAGTCACCCTCGCCGACGGTGCCTGACGCGGCAGCATCCAACGTGGTGGCGAAGCCCAATCCAAAGCCCACGCCGTCGTTACTGGTTTCCGAAAAACCCCCGACTGCCAGCTGTGCCAGTGAGTGATCGCCAAGGTGATTGCGCGTCATCAGCTCCAAAATGGGCCTGCCGATAACCTGTTGTCCTCGGAACTGCCCCTTTTGGAGAAGCATTTCGCAGAAATTAGCATAGTCACTGATTGTGCCGACCAGTCCGCCCGCGCCAGAAGGCGCTGTTGGTCGGCTTCGATAGCGACTTGTTTCTGGGTCGTCCTGAAGACGCAAAGATTTGTCTGGTGCGCGCTCATAACAGGCAGCAAAACGATCCAATTGCGCATTAGAAACACTGAACCCGGTATCGGGCATGTCGAGGGGGCCAAAGAGCCGGTCCTGCAGAAAAGACTCAAATGATTGGCCCGATATCGCCTCAACCAGATAGCCGCATACATCGGTACTCATGGAGTAGCTCCATCGCGATCCCGGCTCATAGAGGAGCGGCACCTCTGCGAGTTTTTCAACAAACTCGTGCAGGGTGTCGGTACCCTCTCTGGAAATGCCCGCTGCCGCGTATGCCGGGTCCACTGGCAGCTCCAATCCTGGCAGAAGACCGCCGTAAGTCAGACCCGCCGTGTGGCAAAGTAGATGCTGTATGGTCATCGGCGCCTTGGGTACGCGGGTCACCATGGCGTCACCCTCGCCTTCGACCCAAACCCGGTGTTTTCGCCAAGCGGGTATGAATTTATAGACAGGGTCGTTCAGCTGAAACCGTCCTTCTTCCAACAGCATCATCAAGGCAATGGACGTGACAGGTTTTGACATGGAATAGATGCGAAAGATGGTGTCGTCGCGCATCGCTTTGTTGCGATCAATATCCATGAAGCCCTCAGAAGCGTAATGCGCCACCTTACCTTTGCGCACGACCTTGAGGTTGAAGCCTGATATTTTTTGGGGCTCGACATAACGGCTGATTAGGTGATGGTCGAGTTTGCTGAGCTTGGCAGGGCAAAAGCCCGCGGCCGTCGGGTCAACTTGCATGAGATAGATGGCTCAAGGCGTCTGATGGAGCAAGATTATGGTCACAAATGGCTATCTTGTCGCGGCACGCGTGCTGTGGACCGACGGACCATTCATCGAGGTCTCTCTCTCGAGGACTCTCCAAGGTTTTTTGGAGGGTAATCTGGGCGCACGTGATCTGCGGTTTGGACGAAAATGTTGGCATGGACCGCACAGCCGATCTGATCTTTCACACATTTTGCAGATTTGGATTCACTACTTTTGATCGCAGTATCCGATAAATGTCCCGAAAACCCTCTCCGTGAGGTTTGCGATAGCGCTTTTTTAGCCACCGCGTATCGGGGCCGTATCGATACTGTACAAAATGACTGACCTCGTGCGCGATCGTACCGGCGAGCACCAGCTCTGGCGTAACGGCATCTCTGGATCCGATAACGGGATCGCGAGCGAAGGCGGGGTATTCCAGTAGAGCGGAAGTGCCTTTCGAGTATGCCGAAATATCGATCGTGATGCCCTTGGCACACGCTGAGGAGCGATGGCCTGCGCGTTTCACGGTTACCACGAGGTCATTGCGGGCTTGACCATAGTCCACCGGTAGCTCGTAATCTTTACGTGTAATTTCCCGCAAGCAGCGTTTGATCCACTTAAGAGCAAGATCGCGATCCTTTGCGCTGACACCTACTCGTTGAATGATTCTCATAACACGATGCTAACCGATGTAGTGCTTGGTTGTGCGTCTTCGCTTTTGGTAATTAGCCTGCGGCCACTAAGTCGTTGTGACAGCCGCGGTATAGAGTCATTAACTGGACCTCAGATGATGGACCAGAGTATGAGGGACTTCGACTACGATCCGATACCCCTAAACTCGCCAGAAAGACTGGCGCCAAGGGTTACATTTGAAAACGCTGCGGCTTATCGGGATCGTCTGGCGACGCGGCGCACGGTGCGCGACTCCTCTGACGAGCTTATCGATCTTTCTGTGATTGAGGTCTGCGTGCTTGCTGCAGGTTCAGCGTCGAGCGGTGCGAACCACCAACCATGCCACCTTGCCTGCGTTAGTGAACCTGACACCAAGCGCACGATCCGAGAGGCGGCGGAGGCAGAAGATTAGGAACCTTGTGGTGGTCGGGCGGAGGAGACGTGACTGGATGATCTGAAGAAGATAGGCATAGATGCTCTTAAGCCGTTTCTGGAAACGGCGCCATGGGTGATTGCCGTATTTGCGGAGCGATACGAAATCGATGAGAAAGGTGCGCGACAAAAGCACTACTGCGTGTCGGAATCGGTAGGCATCGCCAAAGGATTTTTGATCAATGCTTTTCGCCAGCTGGGTATCACTATGCTCACCTGTACGCCAAATCGCATGAAATGCCTGAATCAAATTTTCGAGCAGCCGAGCAATGAGCGACCCTATGTGTTCTTGGTCATCGGGCACCCGGCCCAGACGGCGATGGTGCCGCGCGCGGCCACCGAAAAAAATCTTTGGAGCAGATCGCGACGTTTATCTGACGGGTCAGGCCAGTAGCCATCCCAGATAACTGGTTCTTGGTGCGCCGGCGAATGGTGTTATCAGCTGTACTGCATGATGCTGGGGCACCGTGAACAAATTAAGGGAATTGAAGGCAGGCTTGAAGGCCTCTACGACATTGCCCGCCTCATCATAGAACGCGAGGTGCCCCCCCCAGTTTTCATCCCATTCCGGCGTCATGGAGAGGACCCAGGCGGCGATGCGATGATGGGTGGGATGTCGATCATCATGACGTGTCAAAAAGTGGCCAGGACCATAGAGACTGGCATAACTGTCGGAGGTCCTGATGTCATCTCGGCCCGTCACGTAGCGCATCAGGCCAAGAAAATTCTCTCCCGTGACCCACTCTTGCACAGCGTGCATAGGATGGCCCTGATTCTCGCCTGAGTTTACAGCCTGACTGATATAGTACTGTTTGAAGAGGTACTGAAAGCCAGAACGCGCTCGCCGATATATCCCCGCTGTAAAGCGGTGTTTTTGTTCCATAGTGAGCGCTGCAAACTCGGCCTCGCTAGTCTCAAAATTGTCCGGGCCTTCGTTGTAGCTCAGATACCAGTCGTCATGCTGTTTCAACAAGTCATGGAGCGCTTTGGCTGACTCTGCTGAAGCAAAGTCATGGATCTGCACCCGGCCTTGACTGGCCAGCGTTGTCGCTACTGCGCTCAGATCAATTTCTGGATTAATGTCCACGCGTTGTGCGCACCTTTAGCGGGTATCAGTCAAGCATACGCCAATGAATGCTCAGGTGTGGCCCGATGCTGGGGTTTCGGACGCGACTGTGTCATAGTAAATTGAAGAGTAGCCCACCGATGAGTGTACCCAATGAGTAGCCCAGTACGCCCACCAGTACACCCGGCGTAATCTGGTCATGCCACCCCTTGGCGGCTGCCATCGCCGGCGCGGTGGTAGCACCAAGCACCGCTGCGTTGGAGGCGGTCAGTAATTCCGGCAGTGTTAGCTTCAGCCAGCGGCCGATGATCAGCAGGCAGAGTAAATGGGTTGTCAGCAAAATGCTTACCAAAGTGATTAGGATGGGGGCCACGCTGAGCATGGCGGCGACATCCGCTCCAGCTGCGATCGAGCCAAAGAAAACGAATGACAAGACGACGCCGAGCTCAAATCCCCCGGCACACCAATGTCGTAATTTCGGGACTGTCGTCGCCAGAGCGAGGGTCAGTACCGTCAAAATAATATAACGCCCCCCTGATACGTCCAGCCAAGCACTGGTTGCGTCACTGAGCGTCACCAAGAGTGTGGCGACTGCCAATGCTGTGCAAAGCGAGGTGGGTGTCATCGATACCGTATTGCGCTCAGGATCATCGTTGCTGGGTATATGTGTTTTCAACTGCGAGTGATCGTTAAAGCGTCGAGCGAGCCACTGAACACCGGGTAACAGCCCAAGCACGCTCAAAAAAATAGCGCTAAACAGATTGTCAGCGGCAGTGGCCGCCGAGAAAAAGGAGGCGTCGTTGGATAGTCCGGTCATCTCGCCCAATGCAGCATAGTTCACGGACCCACCTATGTAGGTTGCGGCGAACAAACCGGCAATGGCGCTCTCCATATCGGTAGCGGAGATATTCGCTTTCCCTGCCAGTGCGCTGAGATCGAGTAGGGAGATGGCCAGGACGACGCCAGCCACTGTGCCTGCCGAGGCCACTATGAAGGCGAGTGTCGTTCGTGATGCCTCACGCAGAAGCCGTCGAATGTCTCCCTGCAGCAGAAAAAGAGGAATCAGAACGGGTACCAGATAGGTAAAAACGAAGTCATAGGCGGGAGCTTGATGCGGGATGAGACCGGCATTGGCCGCGAAAATCGCCATCAAAATAACTAGCACTGTTCCGGTGAGCCGTGCCCCTATGCGTGTCGCTTGTAACCAGAAGGCTAGCGCGGCCAATCCCATGAGAGCAGCAAAAATGCCGAGATGGTTATCGGGGCTGAACATCGCGTAGGGCGTCCTGCTAGTGTCGATATGATGCTACTGTAGCCCGGCGGGAAAAGCACGATACGTTGGTGTTGTTCCCATCATGCAATTCTCGCGGGAGAGACAACAATGGGAGAGCCATCGAGTGAGCCGCCCGAGCAACTCAATGTGTTGGGGTTGCCGATCGAGCTCTGTTGCCTGGACCCCGTCACAGGATTCTTTCGCGACGGGCACTGCAATACCGGGCCGATGGATCATGGCGTGCACACGGTTTGTGCACAGATGACAGATGAGTTTCTCTCTTTCTCGATATCAGCCGGCAACGACCTAGTGACGCCGATGCCGCAATATGGCTTCCCCGGGTTGAAAGCGGGTGATCGATGGTGTCTTTGTGCGATGCGCTGGCATCAGGCTCACGACGCGGGCAAAGCCCCTAGACTTTACCTGCGAGCGACCCACCAAAAAACGCTTGAGATTGTCCCGCTCAATGTACTCAAACAGTTTGCGTTGGACCTGTCATAGCAACACCGAGGTCAACGAGCTCGCCAACACTCAAGATGAGGCGAAAAGGCGACTGATCGGATCTTCCAGCGCCATCCCTGCAAACATGGCCAAGCAAAACACCACGGTAGATTCGTAGCCGTAGAGCAAGCTCACCAGGGCAGGTCCCGGGCAGTAGCCCGACAGTCCCCAGCCAATACCAAATAACACGGCTCCGCCAACCAAACGTCGGTCCAAGAGTTGTTTGCCGGGCAGTGAAAAAGTCGATGCCAGCAAGGGTGCTTCTCGTGCTGTGACGAGCGGCGTGACCAGAAATGTGACCACCACAGCGCCGCCCATGACGAACATCAGATCGGATATCCATGCGCCTGTGATGTTCAGGAATCCGAGCACTTTCGCCGGGTCTGACATGCCCGACAAGGTGAGTCCGAGGCCGAACAATACGCCTGATAATAAAGCGGGCCAGGCCTTCATACTGAACCACCCAACATGCTTTGCATGATGAATACGGTGACGATGCCCAGGGTCATGGAGGTCAGCGTCGCAACCAGTGATCGCGGTGATCGTCGGCCCAGTCCACACACCCCGTGGCCACTGGTGCAGCCGCCACCCATGCGCGCCCCCAGACCAACTAGGAGTCCGCTAGCAGCAATCAGCCATAAGGCTGCAGTGGATTCAGCCGGGACAGGTCGACCGATAACATTGTGTGTCACTAGGCCGCCCACTAATAGACCCAGCAAAAATAGCGCGCGCCAAACTCTCTCTGGCCCTGCAAGGGACCTCCAGGCAATGCCGCTGATGCCGGCGATATGGCCCAGTGACAGCAGCAGCCACATCGCGGAGAGGCCCAAAAACACGCCGCCTGTCAGCGGCATCAGGTATTCATTCATCAGTTTCGCACTCCCGACTACAAATCATCTGAAGCGAATCAGTGACCGCCGGCGGATGAGAGTTTAGCTCAGGGAGCACCCGCTGCGCGGTCATCCCGAACAGGCGGTGCGCGAAGGTGAGCAGGAGGGCGTTGGGTTGAGGTAGTTTGCGGGTGCGGGTTCGGCTGTGTTTTTACGCGGGACCCTCGCGCCAGTTATCTGATGAGCCCAGGCTTACCAGCCGGACGCGATCAGTGTCGCTTCCTGCTGTGGTCCGAGCGCTACATCAGTCGCGGTTTCGTCGATAAATCGCGCCACCTGCTCGCTGTCGCCTGCACCGGCGGGACGATACTGAGTTTCCTGCTCGAGGAAGACTTCGCTACCCACGACCTGGTTCACCCATTCGCCGCTATCCCGGCAGGCGACACCGCGCCAATGTGATTCACTTTGGCTCAGCAAAAACTCGCGACACCAGCGCCCGTCCGCCGCGGGAAAGGTCAGGACCGAGCGGAACTGTCGATCGTCATCCAAAATGTCCCAGCCAGTGGCGCGCGAAGAGGATTGCTCCAGCGCACTCGCGAGCTGCGGATCCATAGACATGGGGTTGAACACATCGGTTTGGTTCTGATCGACAACCAACGCCATTGCTGTCGCGAACGAGGCGGCTACCGCGACGCTCGCCCAGCGTTGCCAGCGCCGAGTCGCACCCAGCACGGACACATTTTCTGATGCAACCATGGGTGCCAAATGTTCGGGAATTGGATTGTCGGACTCAACAAACAGCTTTCTCAATCGCTGGTCGTTAGCTTCCATGACCTCAAGGCGCGCTCGCAGGCCGGGTTCATTGCGTAGCCTGCTTACCAGCGCAATGGTTCGCTCTGCGTCCAGCTCGTTATCGACATACATCGAAAGCAAGTGGTCATCGTCCACTCGCGTTCCATTCATGTCCACCACGTTCTGACGATCATCACTCATAATAATCACCCTGTTCCCTTCGGCCCCTCCCAAGTGGGCCGTGACGAATGCTGTAGGCTTAGGCCTCTCTTTCTGCACTCCACTCCAAATCTTCAGCCAGCGCTTTTCGTGCCCGAGCGACACGACTCATGATCGTACCTATCGGCACTTCAAGCAGCGCCGCTGCCTCTGCGTAGGAACAACCCTCTACGGCAACCTGAACCAACGCTGCGCGTTGCTCGGGCGGTAGACGTTCCATCGCCGCCGCGACCCGATCGAGCTGCACGGATTCATCAGAGGTGGCCGAAGTCGTGCCGGCCCCTTCGATTACGCTTTCTGACTGCGCGTAGCGACTCCGTACGTCTCTGGATCGAATCTCATCGATCCACAAGTTGCGGCATACCCGGTGCGACCATTTAGCGACGTGCGCGTCCTCGGGCATACCTTTTTCCAGCAGGCGTTCCACCGTTATTTGCAATAAATCGTCGGCGTCAGCGGGATCTGACGTCAGTGAGAGGCAGAAGCGCTTTAAGCGCGGCAACTCCTCAATCAGGTCCTGTCTTTGTTGGGCCGTTAAACTCGCCATAGCCACCCTACTATCGGTTTGACGTTTCACGGTGGGACTTATTCCCTCTCAGGCGGCAGTTTTTGCTTTTAAGCGCGGGCCAGAAAGGGGTTAGACTCGCATCATGTCCAGCATCAACGTGCTACTTCAAGCCAAATATTCCCCGATCAGCAGCCGAGTTCGGGTGGCAGTGGCATTGTTATTTGGTTTTGCGCTGGTTCAGCCTGGCGTGAGTCAGGAGGTTGAAGACCAGGTTTCCGACATCGTTTCAGAGGCGACCGAAGAGCGCATAGAGCGAGCCATGGAAGATCTGCTCACCGATATTGAGTCCCGTATCAGTGAAGATGCGCTCCGTATTCAGACTGACCACTGGTTGGTTATGGCAGAAGCCGATGTGTTTGAGCAACTGGCGCAGGAAGGCTATCTCTTTGACCGGGTCAGTGAGCTCGATGGCCTGGGCTTTCTACTGGCAGAAGTTGCGGCCCCTGCCAGCTTTGACTTGTCGGCGACCCGCGCGGGTATCTATGAGGTGATTGGTGGCGACAGGGCAGATGTCGATCTCAATCACCTCTACACCGCCGGCGTGCCGGATGATCTAGATGCTGACATAGCGGGTGTCGCCCCGCGGGAGTTGTTGGCCTTACCAACCGATCTGTCTGACCTGTCGCTGCGCATTGGGATTATCGACAGCAGTGTCGATCAGGGGCACCGTGCGTTTTCTCAGGCGTCGATCACGACTAGACGCTTTGTTGAGAACGACGCGCCACCCAACTTCCATGGTACGGCGATCGCTTCCATTATTGCCAGCAATGACCCATCGGCACTGGGCTTGGCGCCCCACGCTGAGCTGTTCGCAGCGGAGGTGTTCGATCAAACCGAGGAACAGGGCGAATTTGCCAGTACGGTGAGTCTTATCAAAGCGCTCAATTGGCTGATCACCCAACAGGTGTCTGTGATAAATATCAGCTTGGCGGGGCCTCCCAACCGACTGCTTGAGACCGCGCTGGCGCGTGTGCGAGAGCGTGGTGTTCTGGCGATTGCGGCGGCGGGCAATGGAGGTCCTATGGCCCAGCCTATGTATCCAGCGGCGTATCCGGAGGTGGTCGCCGTGACGGCGACCGACAACCGCGGCCGCGCGTTTCGCCTGGCCAATCGCGGTGAGTACGTCGATATCGCGGCGCCCGGCGTCAACATTCGCCACGCGCAGGCCGGAGGGGGTTATGCAGCGTCATCCGGCACCTCCTACGCGGTACCCTTCGTCGCCGTCGCTGCGGCACGCTTGCTGCAATCGAAAAGTGAGCCTGCTGTGATGCTGGACGCGCTGTATTCCAATGCTGTTGATGTGGGCGCCCCAGGGCGCGATCAAATCTATGGATACGGGCAATTACAGTTCCAGTAGCGCTAGAGCGGCAGCACTGCTTCAAGCAATTTTATTGTTGGTCTTCTGCTTGGCCAGGAATTAGAAAGATAGCCGAACCTCAGTGCCTACCACAAGATCACTGTAACTCGCGGTCGGCAGATTCGAGTCGTAATCAGAATTCTTAATCATCACCGCCCATGATGCGTAGTCAGTGAATGAGAACCGCAGTTCGGCCGAGAAACGCCAGCGGGTATCCTCGCGCTCGATGCCGATCATCGGATCAGGTGTTTTGTAATGTCGATCCTCAAACTTTCCCTCGATCTCGAGTTCCAGAGGGAGTCGCCCCAGATTTTTGCGATGCACGTAACGTGCCTTAATAGCATGTGACTCGTAATCGTAGCGATTCGCACGCGCGTTATCGACGCGAAAGGTGTAACCCACCACCGCATAGCGCTTCAGGCCCTGAATGAAATAGTAACTGTCCAGAGAGACACTGTGGCTATCGGCCTCGCGACCAGGGCGGCGGGCGATTGTTTTTTCACCGTAGACGTATTCCCCTCGCAAGAACCATTGTTTGCTCAGAAAGCCCGCTAGGTAGGGAGAGAGACGTTCGTAAGTGAGGAACTTCTCGTCATCGAGGTCCGCAGAGACATCGAACCAATTGACGCCCACGGTGGCTTTTCCAACTTGCCCCTCCAGATTTACCCCGAGTGATTCTGTGCGTCGATCAACCTGCGAAAACTCCTGATGACTATCATCAACCAATCCGGCTGAAACACGCAGCGACGCGCGATTCCGATAGCTGAACAGGGCTGACCCCTGAATCTCCAGCGTGGTGACCTCATCGGACTCACCAGTAGCGCGTTCCAGTTCATCGAGGCCGACGTTGTCATCCCAGGCGTAGCCCGCCGCTAAATCGAGGTCAAAGTCGGCGCCCAATGCCCAGGCGCCGCATAGGCAACCTGTTATCAGCAACAGGGCTTTGGCAAGAGCAATGACAACTTTTCTTTGCATTGGGAGGGTTCAGGGGAAGTTGGCAGGGAGCGTAATACACCTAGTGAAGATTCGCTTCCTGTGCACGACAAAGTTTCCGTGAAAAGTCACTTGACCCCGCTCACACCGTCAGAGGGGCAGTGACATCTGTCGCAGCAGTGGTGATGAGCGGACGGGCTTCACGGTAACAATTTCGTGTCTAGAGGCGAGGGTTGGCCCTGGTCGTCTCCGACATAGGCATGCTGCCGTAACAACACCTGAGGGTTCAGCTCACCGCAGCTGTGCGCGATCGGCTCAACCTCTTCTCGCATCGAGATCGCATAGTTGACGACCCGATCGGCAGTAACCGCGGGATCCAATCCTTTTTGCAGTTTAGGGTCTTGGGTAATGATGCGGGTGTGGCAAGTGTTCTCGTTGCATTGCAGGGCTTGTATGCACCCAAGAGAGAAGATAGAGCCACTCGCTGAGCAGATCATATCTGCGCCGAGCACTCCATCCAGCAGGTCCAGAAACGCACTCATCGCTCCCCCCAAGCCTTAAGTTATTGTTTGTGAACGTACTTTACAAACGTGTAGCACCAGAGACGCGGGCAAAATTTAGCAAGACACTGCAGAAGTATCGTCCGGGCAGTGGGGGGAGCATCCGGTGTAGGGGGTGAAAAACAGAGCCGATCAGACTACGAGGCACGGGTGGTTGGTACCGGAGGCCGGACTTGAACCGGCAAGCTGTTGCCAGCGGGGGATTTTGAATTCTTCCTAGCTTCAACATAACTCAGCGTTACCTCAGACAACTCAGGAAGTCAGCCATTCTTACTTCAGTTGAGGTTAGTTTAGACGAGTTATTTTGTTTCTAATTTGTCAGTATTTTGTCAGCGAAATACACCCCCCCGGGGGAGCCTAACCGCCGTTGTATTTTGTGATGGCTACCGCCCAGGTACATTAGGTGGTGCTTCAGGGGTAGGATACCTTCAAAGGCACACCCGATACTTATGGAGGCGGGCAACCGATGCTGAATGAATATAACGGAGCCATCACGTTCCTTCTGCAGATGAACGTTTTGTCCGGCGCAGAAGACATCGCAGACTGGATAACAGATCGCAGTGCGCGGGCCACCTACGAATTTGAGGAGGAGAAAACTCGCCGTTTTGAGTGGTTCCTATCGGCCGACAAAGCTAAGGCAACTCTGATAGAGGTCTTTGACGACAGCGATGGCGCTCTGGCGCGGGTGCAAAATCTAATGTCCAGCCCAATTGCGCCTGAGTGGATGGACAGATTCGAGATAGACAGTCTCACCGTCTTGGGCGAGGTCAGCGATGATTTGCGGGAGGCTGTGGCGTCAATGGCACCGGATGTAAGGACTTTCGCTGGCGGCTTTACTAGGGCTTAGTCGCCTATGACGATTACCGCCCAGATACATCGGAGGGGAAATTGACGTCCGACCATGTCTGTCATTTTACTCGCACCCGCTCGCTCCTCCTCATTATTTGGCTGACTTCCTCTCTACTTATTCCGATAGATCACTGTAGACGCGGTTCACGAACCCCAATGAGGCTGATTCGGGGCCATAGATTGCGTCGAAGTCAGCCGTGGGTGCAGCCGCGCTCACTTCCTCGAGGCTTTTTCCGTCGTCGATCATCCCCTGAATGCGGTCCCGCACCGTGCGCAGCATAGCTAGATACTGCCCTAACCGCGCATAGTCCGTTACCGGTCCATGGCCCGGTATAACGACGGTGTGCTCATCGATTTGCGCCAGTGTTTCTCTGCAAAAGCGGATCATGCCGTCGATGCCGCCGCCGCTCCCCACGTCGACGAACGGGTAACCTGAGTTATTAAAGACGTCTCCGAGATGCACAGCGTTGTGTTTGCGAAAAAACACCGCTGTATCCCCATTGGTGTGCGCGTGGGAAAAGTGTTGGAGCTCAATTTCTCCCCCGTTGAAGTGCAGAGACATCTCTCGCTGATACGTGAGTTCTGGTAGCGCCGCTTCCGGATAGGGCGCTTGATGGTATTGGGCGATCACCATATTGATGATGCCGCCGTTGGCCATATCGTGTCGCGCATTATCATGCGAGATGATCGTCGCCCCATCTGGACCCAGAGCATTGTTGCCGTCCGCATGGTCGAAGTGCCAGTGGGTATTGATGACATAATCAATACCACCGCCACCGAGCTCAGCGATCGCGGCTTTTATCCTGTCAGCCAATTCGGGTAGCTGATCATCGACGATCAGGGTGCCATCCTTGCCCACTGATACCGCTATATTGCCTCCCAGACCGAAAAGTACATAAAGGCCCTCGGCAATTTTTTCAGTCCGAATTTCGGCCGTGGCGACGTCCCAGCCAAAACCCTCCAGCAGGGCTTTTCTCTCCAGTGCGTTTTGTTCTCCGGGGAGATGCTGATGCGCGGTGGCGGCAGTTGCCAATAGCAGCGCTGAGAAAGCAGATGTGAAAGCAACATGAATGTATTTGAGGAAGCTCATGAACAGGCGCTCCAGTGGGGTATGGTCATTGTTCGGAAAACATTATCGCGCTTTGCAGAATCTTGCCTTGCCGCTCGCAATACTCAGCCAGGTCAACGTCTACTGCCTTAGCACCAAGACTCAACGGCAGTAACAGCAGATTTTATTCAGCAACGTCATGCCCTTAGCTTACCGCAGGGCTATCTCAATGTGAGAGGTCATGTCAGAGCAAATGGGGTGCAGTGGTTAACTGCAGAATCGGCTATGCAATACAAAACCCCAATTTCTGCACCATGACTGTGGGATAACCAAATTCTGCCAAGTCGGCCCGCGTTTTACGAACACACGTTTTAGAGTAATCGGAAGCACATCCAATCAGTTAATATCATGCCGGGGATGAAATCTCCCTAAATTGCATCAAGTGTTTTTTTTCGAGAGGAGAATTTGGATGAGATCGATTACGAGATTTATGCTCGCTGCGTGTGTATTCGCCAGTGCTAATTCCATGGCTGACAGCCACCCGGTGGAATTCTGGGGGTGTAATCTGAACGAAGGCAAGAGTATGTCTGACATGATGGCCGTTGTAGACCGCTGGAATGAGTACATGGATACGCTGGGGGATGGCAGTTATGACGCGTATCTGATGACACCGGCTTATGGTGACTTGCTTGTTTATGACTTCCTCTGGGCAGGTAGCTGGGAGAGCCTTACAGCAATGGGAGCGGAAACAGACAAGTTTTATGGTAATGATGGCGGTGCGGAGATGGATGCTGCCTTCGGAGAGGTAGCTACTTGCGAAGTCCACCATCTGTGGATGTCAACACCAATCCGAGAGAGTTAATCGGACTCTCCAAGAGGGCGGTTATGCGTGCCTCATGCGTGACTGCCCCATTCGCATAATAGATCCATCAAATAGCGTCATCGATGGATCGTGAGAGCGAGCGCCTTGATCCAGGCACATTACCGGGATGTGTTGCCCAGGGCCGGGCTTGAACCGGCACGGCCGCAATGGCCGCGAGATTTCAAGTGCTTGGCGCCCTACACCCGTTACATTCCAGTGCTTCCCATCACAACAAAAACCTCAGCAATTAAGCAATTCTTGTTCTACTGAGCCGCGCTGGGTGTTGCTGGGTGTGTCACCTATTTGTCACTAGAACACCCCCTCGGGGGGGCTTACTGCTGTTGTAATAGTGATTGTTACCGCCCAGATACATCAGGGGTTGCCTCGGAAACCTCGAC
Organism: Halieaceae bacterium; assembly: GCA_902623175.1. Classification (GTDB taxonomy): domain Bacteria; phylum Pseudomonadota; class Gammaproteobacteria; order Pseudomonadales; family Halieaceae; genus Luminiphilus. Next base: position 5,088 of record CACNSR010000005.1, on the reverse strand, counting down.
CGTTTCTGGCTTTCTGAACTGTACCTAGAAGATTATTGAAAATGCTCTGCGGTGTTGGTGGGGCATCGGGTCCTAGCGGCGAGCTGTCCTGACCGTCAGGAATGCCATCGTTGTCATCATCACTGTCAGCAATGTCATTCACCCCATCGCGATCAGAGTCGAGGCTGCCACTGATATTTGTCTGCTCGTAGTAAACCGTATTTGATTCCACGCGATACTGAATCCAATTCCCCTCAAACAACTCTTGGTAACGCTGCAATCCATCGCTGCCTGTACCGATGTCCAGAAGGTATTTATTTTCAGCGCTAGTTGCTCCACTGAGATCGCTTACCAAATCTGGGTTCAAAGTGGTAGTGGTATCAGGCAGCCAACTCAGCCAATAAATTCGATCAAAGGCAGGTAACGTATCTACACGGCCGCCTTGTCTCATGACCGAGTAATCGGGTAGCACTATATTTGGGTCTTCATCGTGTGTGCCCATGCCGTAGGCATGTATCGCCTCATGCACCCCCGTGCGGGTGGCACTCTCGTGTGTGACTGGAGCAGAATAATCAAAATAAGCAGCAGGACCACTGACCGCACTGCCATCGGCCGATAACACGCCAAAGTCTTCAAGCGATAGCTGTGCGCCCGAAGTGTTGTAGCTACCAGTATGACTGAAGACGATCAATGTGACGTCGTGCTGGTCTGGATCATAGCTTTCGGGCAGATGCATACCTCTAAGAAAAGATTCAGAGGCCGTTCCACCAAAACGCAATACGTTCGATTGAAGCCAGAAGTAATTACTGTTCCCATAAGGATCGGACGGGTTGGGTGTGGAGCCCAGCTCAGTTGATTCCCAATCTCTGGCTGGAAGGTTGTTAGCAATCATCCAATCAATGGCGGCTTGAATAAGCTCACGCTCACTGTCAGTGGGATTGACAAGCGGATCATAGTTAAGAACCCAAGCCCAGTCAGGAGAGGGCCAACCTTCGAGCGCAGCCTGAGACACCTCTACATCCTTGCGCATTTGCATTAGGCTCGGGCCGCGAGTATCAATTCCTGCATCATATATAGCGTATGTCCTTACCTTTCCGAGGCTCAGCAATTCTAGGTAGTGCAGAATTCTTTGCGCATAGACATCGAAACTTGCCGCTGTCGGGAATAGCGTGGAAGCATCGTATCCACGCAAAATTATGCCCACATCTGCGTGCTCATTGGCTACCGAGGGAATGCCTCGCACGCAGGTTAACAGTGCTACCAAACACCATAAGGTTTTAAGATTGTGGCCCCACCTATGAGTCATCTAAATGCCAGCGGTAAAGCGGATTGCACCGCAGAAGTTGGGAAGCAGATTGGTATCTTTGCTTTGCGATATCTTATCAAAAGGCTATCTCAATGTGAGAGTTCATGTCAGCGCAAATGAGGTACGGGGGGTTAACCGCCATCTAACTGAGATTCATCGCCCTCACAAACTCGATCCATCCAACTATCAGGGTCTCGCTCTTGATAATCCTCCAAGATTGCTGGGCAGTGCGAGCGACATTCCTCGAGGTCTGTTGAAGTAGCGGGTGATTTGGAGTCAGAATACCAAGACGTCGAGTAGAAGCTAGTCTCATTTCGTCCGATGTTGAAGCATTTCAAAATATGCTGCTCGTCGACGTACCAGTCACGCCCTAATTCATATAGGTCAAACTCACTGTCGGTGATATCACATGACCGTAGAAGTTCATTGTAGTGGCTGTCGACGCGTGCCCCGCCCGTTTGCTTACAACTAGTGGCGATAGATTGCGCATGAGCGACTGCGAGATACGGTCGTGCCTAAGCGTGTGAAGCCCATAACCACAGTGCTTTGAGCGGGGGACTATGAATCTGGGAATCTAAGCTTCTGAGGAAACCGCGCAAACTGAAAGACTAACTTTTGCGGTGTGAGTCTGCTTACCCAGGTGGCAGAAGAGATGGCGCCTGGTCAAATCAGGCGAGGATTTTGGGCCACGCTATTGCAGCAAAGTGCGGATGAAGGTGTTGGTGACCGCTTGAAATCAAAGGGACCTGTGAATTAGTGTCACAATAGTAGCAGTGGGGGAGCTAATGCAATGCGCGTCTTTAGAGTTGCCTTGCTCATATTGACCTTATTAATGCTTTCAATGGCATGTTTGCCAATATTTGGCTTAGATTTGGTGTTGTTCGGGCGGGTTGGGTTAGAGACCGCCAGGGTGGACGATAGCAATATACATCTTTTTATGGTGCGTTCAGCCGCCTTTGCCACCTTGGCGACCTTTGCGTTCAATTTTCTGAGAAGGCGGAGGCCCCTATCATCAGTGGCCCCATTACTATTTTTCTGTTCGTGGACTTTGATATTTCAGCCCGCTTTTGTGCTCGCCTACCAAGAGGTCACCTTGCACCACATCATGTTCTACCTTTTCACACTATTATTGGTGCTAATTCTTTACCGGGAAAACAAAAACGAAGCTAAAACGATATTTGTAAATGAATGGTGAAGTTAGAGGAGTTGCGTAGCAAATTAAAAGGCCTTTGCCAGCACAACAGCAATAAACGCTTCAAGTTTCGAAAATCGCTAACGCATCTGTCATTTTTGGTTTGTTGATAGTGACCAGGGCGCATTTCGTAATCAGGCGTACGCGAAGGCGCCGTGAGTCAGATAGCGCTAGGCCTGTTTTTCTCCTCGCTCTCGCTTGGCCAGCATAGATGTGAAGAATATTTTATTGACTCGCATCACGTTGTTTGTGTCTGCGCTCGGTTTCCTCCATCAAATCACGTATCGCATGAATTTCCAGCTGCAGGGTCTCCCGCATTAACTTGACTTCATCATTGAGCACCCGCACGCCATGCCATAGCAACCAGCTGTTGATTGCTAATAAGGTACTGATGCCGCCGATCGCAATAAAAACAAGTTGATCCATCACATCCACTCTCCAAGGTCCTCCTGATCTTCTTTACAATGTCAAAGCTTTTAAGGTGCCAAGCGCCGACATCTGATTCAAATAGAGCTTGGTGCTTGGTGCTCCGTTAATACTCAATGATTTTCATTATGGTTACCAGCGCTGCAGCAGCGCTCGTCGAAAATGAGGTTTGTCTCGTCTGCAGACCATTATGGCTAGAATAAGATTTATTGAGTGTTAATGTGATCTGTACACGCCGCATCTTCTGACTTGGGTGAACGCATGGCAAGTGAGTAGGAAAAGGACAACGTCACTATAACTGAACAAAAACTGAGAGACGAGCGTCGATGTTGTCGGACAAAAAATTGGCTGACGCAATATTATTTGCGGCACTAGGCGGCGTCATCTATTTTCTCTAAGGCAACAGTACCCTCCAGCAACTGATCTAGCTCCTGCAGAAAATCATCTGATGAGCGCCGTGGTGCATCGCCAAAGGCGCAATCGAACATTGAATATTATTTGCCCAGTATCTCAGCACTCTTCAGCTTGGCTTTGTGCGAACTATCATCAGATCAAAGTATGTCCGTCACTGCGACCAGATCCTCTTCCCTATCAGCAATGGCGGTTTGCCCCTCCGATAAATTCTACTGGTCGACCGTCGAAATATTTGCTGAGGATCCCGCTCCAACTGCTTATACTAATTTCTGCTTGAGGAGATGGTGGTCACGGTGTGCGGTGTATTCTTCACATAGGAACCGAAAAGACAGGCTCCACATCGCTCCAAACCGCGCTGAGCGTTAATAGAGAGCACCTGAGTGAGAGAGGTATTTTTTACAGTAAAGCGGCTGGAAGACTCAATAGCAGGGCGCTTGCAGCGGCGTTCTGTCAGTATTCCTCCGATGATTATCTCACTCGGCTGGGGATACAAGACACCACCCAACACATTTCCTGGCGCAACAACCTTTTAGATAAAATCCGTGAGGAAGTGATCACAGCACAGACCGGCCACGATACGTTCTTACTATCGTCAGAGCACTTCTCGTCAAGACTCGTTAGTGAGGAGCAAATTGCATCCCTCAAGAGCTTCTTGCTAACCCTATTCGCAGATTTCGATATTGCTTGCTACCTAAGACGGCAAGATCGCATGGCAGTTAGTCGACACAACGAGGTTTTGCGCGCGGGATTTGCGGAACCAGTACTTCCCAATGTGCAAGCCTCAGATTCGTTGCCACTTCTATTCGATTTTGAGGCACTCTTGAGAAGATGGTCGAAGTTAGCTGGACAATCAGCATTAAAGCCGAGAATCTACGACAAAAAAGCCTTAGTTAATGGCGATGTCGTAGATGATTTCTCTAAAACCTTCTTGCATACCAGATTGCCTGAGAGACCCCTCCGGCAAGCCAACGTTGCAATAAGCAAACCTGCACAGGATGCTCTTCATATGTTCAATACAGCAATGGGGCCCAGGAATAGACAAGCTCTGAGTCAAGCTAGAAGAAAACTATCGCAATATTTAGAGATACATGCACAGGGCCAGGGGCGGCAACCTACTTCAGATGAGGCGAGGGAGTTCTACACCTTTTTTAAGCAAGGAAACGATCTAATCGCACGCACCTACTTTAAAGAGGAAATTTTGTTTCCGGAAGACTTCGATTCTGAATATCCCGAGATCGAAGATTCAAAACATCACACCGGTGCCCAATTATTACTGCAATACTTCGAGCACTTGATTGAAGCACAACCTGAATCAATGTCCTTAGAGTAGACGCGAGGGAACTCGTTACTACCCATAACGCTAATGCTTTTGCAGGCAGGGAATCGCGGCCATCTAGCCAATAAGCGAATCTGATATGAGTACAGTTCGCTCGTCAAACCCGCGGGGCTTCGAGATAAGTTGGGAATCCGCAGCGTATGTCGAACCTCCGAGAATGTCGCTAGAGCCTGAAACATCATCAACCGATGGGTTACCTTGACCTCTATGTTCACTGTTTGATTCGGTCCCAGCGCCAAATTTAATATCAGTGCTAAATTCTTGTTGCCACCTCAGGGCGCTGCCCCATAAAAAACGACTTCAATGAAAATTCATCCCTTGAACAGAAGTCCGCGAACTATTTAGGCGAGCCACCCATCCCCAACTAGTCTTGCTTTTCACGGCAAACAGACCTGTGGGACTTTAGCGAAGAGCCGTAAGCGTAGCTTATTGATA
>CACNSR010000004.1 GCA_902623175.1 Halieaceae bacterium | reverse complement strand
TCGATCAGTCCGTGGCATGGTTAAGTGGCAGAACCAAAGGCCAAGCGAGACAGCAGGTCTTGCAACAACTGGCGAGTGGCGAGGCGCCCCTGATCGTTGGCACCCATGCGCTGTTTCAAGATGACGTGCACTTTCATCGACTGGGCCTGATTATTGTAGATGAACAGCACCGTTTCGGCGTTCACCAGCGGCTATCACTGGCTGATAAGGGTGTTGGCGACGAGCATCCACATCAACTGGCGCTGACCGCTACGCCGATCCCGCGTTCACTGGCGATGGTAGCTTATGGCGATCTCGACTGTTCGGTCATCGACGAATTACCACCGGGCCGGGAGCCGGTCACCACAACGCTGATGGACCACACGCGGCGCGACGCGGTGATGGGGCGCGTAGGCAGTGCCTGCCGAGCGGGCAGGCAGGCATATTGGGTCTGCACCGCCATCGAGGAAAGTGACACTTTGGATATCGAGGCCGCTGAGGCCACACTCGATCAATTGCAACGCGCGCTGCCTGATGTGCGAATTGGCCTCGTGCACGGAAAGCTGAAGCCTGCTGAGAAAGCCTCAGTAATGGCCGCGTTCAAAGCCGGAGAACTCCAACTGTTGGTGGCTACCACGGTGATTGAAGTGGGGGTGGATGTCCCCAGCGCGAGCCTGATGATTATCGACAACGCGGAGCGCTTGGGGCTCGCCCAACTGCATCAGCTGAGAGGGCGGGTCGGGCGCGGCGCCGTCGACAGCCACTGCCTGTTGCTGTATCGACAGCCGCTCTCCGACACCGCCCAACAGCGCCTGAGCGTGATGCAGGAGTCCCATGATGGCTTTGTCATTGCTGAAGCAGATCTCGAAATCCGTGGTCCGGGCGAATTGCTCGGAACGCGGCAAACAGGTCTCGCGGCATTCCGAATTGCCCTATTGCCAGAGCACGAACCACTGCTGATCGAGGCGCAGGACATCGCAGCGAGGCTTTACGCGCATGACCCCGGCCGTGCAGAAGCCCTCATGCAGCGCTGGGCAGGTGCCCGAGCAGACTTTGCGCGAGTCTGACCGGACGATGTCGCATCCCTACCTGCAGGCCGCTAGACTGTGTGGCCGCAAGTCATGAATCAGTCCTTTGAGTGAGCCCTCACCTTCGTTGAATACACCTGATCTTGGCGCGCCATCCAAATGGCGCGCCGCACTCGAGATCATGCGCTTCGACAAACCCATCGGTACCTTCCTGTTGGCCGCACCCACGCTATGGGGTATTGCGCTGGCTAACGAAGGTTCCCCGAGCCTGCGACTGCTCGCCATCTTTTTAGCCGGCACCGTAGTCATGCGGGCGGCAGGATGCATTGCCAATGACCTCGCTGACCGCAATCTCGATGGTCACGTCGAACGCTCGCGGCTGCGCCCGCTGGTCACCGGTGCAATAAGCGTCAAAGAGGCGGTAGCGCTGCTCTTGCTATTGTTGGCTACCGCACTGGGTCTGGTGGCACTGACCAACCCGCTGACCATTAAGCTGTCCTTCGCGGGAGCGGGGCTGGCGATGATCTATCCCCTGATGAAGCGGATCACGCACCTGCCACAGATCGTACTTGGCATTGCCTTTTCGTGGAGCATTCCCATGGCATTCGCGGCCAGCATTAATGCCTTACCCAGTGCGCTGTGGTGGCTCTTTACTGCCAATTTGTTGTGGACGGTGGTCTATGACACACAATACGCCATGGTCGACCGTGAGGACGACCTGTCGGTGGGTATCAAGTCCACCGCCATTCTCTTTGGCAACCTCGATGTGCGGATCATTGGTTTGTTGCAGTGCCTCTGCTTCATCGCTTTTTGGCGCTGCGGGGTAGCGTTCTCATTGGGCCCGATCTATTACGCTGCCGTCGCCGCCGTGGGCATCCTCTTTGCCCGGCATCTGTGGCTAATCCGCGACCGTGACATCGAACAGTGCTTTGCGGCCTTCAACCAAAGCAAGTGGGTCGGCCTGATCATTCTCATGGGGCTTTGCGGCCACTTCTGGATGGGTGCCAGCGCCGGCTGAGCTCGATGAACACCTTTGACGCCAAGCTGCATCGGTCTATCGCCGAGCTGGACGCCTCTCTGTGGCAGTCCTGCTTTGGTGACAGCGATCCTTTTTTGAGCTGGGACTTCCTGTACGGGCTTGAAACCTCAGGCTGCACCACCGCCGAGAGCGGCTGGCAGCCGGCGCATATCACGCTCGAGCAAAGCGACGCGCCCGTCGGTGTGCTGCCCGCGTATCTGAAAAACCACAGCTACGGCGAGTACGTTTTTGACTGGTCCTGGGCGGACGCCTGGCAGCGCATGGGTCTGCGTTACTACCCCAAACTGGTGACAGCAGTACCCTTCACACCGGCATCCGGCCGGCGGCTGGGCAATCTGACCGGAGACACTGATGCACCCGCCACCATGGCGACTTGTGTAAAAGCCTTGAGCGAGGAGCTTGAGATCTCCAGCTGGCATGTGTTGTTTTTGGATGAGGCCACCTCAGAGCAGCTACGCCGCTGTGATATGCCACAGCGACTGACCACACAATTTCATTGGTTTAACCGTGATTACCGAGACTTTCAGGACTTTCTCGATCGCTTTAGCAGTCGCAAGCGCAAGAATCTGCGACGTGAACGCGAGCAGATCTCACGTCAGGGGCTCTCACTCAAAACACTGAAGGGCGAGGAGATTGGCCCTGAGGCGTGGCAGTTCTTTCACCGCTGTTACCAGACAACCTACGCTAAACGCTCAGGGCACGGTGGGTATCTCACGGAAAGATTTTTTACCGAGACTTGCCCGGCGTTGGGGCGAGTGCCGGTCATGGTCATTGCAGAGCGGGACCAACAACCCGTCGCGGCGTCGTTGTTTTTTGAGGGGGATGACACCTTGTACGGGCGCTACTGGGGTTGCCTCGCGGAATTTGAGTTCCTGCATTTCGAGGCCTGCTATTACCGCGGCATCGAGTACTGTATTGAGGCTGGGCTGTCGCGCTTCGACCCTGGCGCACAAGGGGAGCACAAAATCCAACGCGGGTTCGAGCCGATTCTGACGTACTCGAATCACTGGATTGTCGACGAGCGCTTACGGGAAGCCGTGGCGCAGTTCGCGGAACAGGAATCAGAGCAGGTCCGCGCCTACCAGCGTGAGGCCGCGACATTGTTGCCCTTTAAGCAGGAGAGTGCTCAGCCCTAAGGGGGCGTGTCGCGCAAGAATACCCAGTTATTACCCTCTGATTGCTCTGGACTGTAGTAGTAACCATCACCCTTGAAGCGCTTGAGCCCCTCGGGTTCATTGAGCCCCTTCTGGATAATGTAACGCGCCATGACCCCACGCGCCTTCTTGGCGAAGAAGGAAATCATTTTGTACTGGCCGTTTTTCAGGTCGCGAAACTGCGGCGTGATCACCTCAACATCAAGCGACTTGTGCTTCACCGCCTTGAAGTACTCATTGGAGGCCAGATTGACCAGGACCGGGCTGCCGCTCGCCTTGAGGTGCTTCCCCACGGTGTCGGTAATGCGATCACCCCAGAACTCATACAGGTTTTTCCCACCCGCATTGGCAAAAGGCAGGCCCATCTCCAGCCGGTACGGCTGCATCAGGTCCAGCGGTCGCAACAGTCCATAAAGGCCAGAAAGAATGCGCAGATGCTTCTGCGCGAAGGCCAGCTCGTCCGCGCTCAAACTCTCTGCCTGCAGCCCCGTGTAGACATCACCCTTGAACGCCAGCACAGATTGTTTGGCATTATTCAGCGAAAAGTCTGGCTCCCAATTCATGAAGCGCTCGTGATTGAGGGTGGCAATTTTCTGCGATACCCCCATCAAGTCCTGAATATCCTCTGGGTTCATCTTGCGGGCGCTCTTCACCAGCGACGCAGCCTGGTCAATGAACAAAGGCTGGGTTGATTTTTTGGTGGTCGGCGCCGTCTCGTAATCGAGAGTTTTGGCCGGCGACAGAATGGAAAGCACGGGTTCGCCTCTTCTGCAATCTCTTGAGTCAGAATGATAACCTTGCACGTCTTCGATAAAAACCGCGGGATTTTCATGTCACCCGACGCCCCCCCGGCGAACACACTGGATCAAGGCATCGTTTGGCTGGGACGCACTGTCTCATGGTGTGTTCCCGTCATGGCGTTATTAGTGCTGGTGATCGTCGTGTTGCGCTACGGCTTCAATACCGGCGCCATCGCCGCTCAAGAGACCGTGCAGTACCTCCACGCCGCCATTTTTATGCTGGGCGCGGCGGTCGCATTACAAGCTGACCAACACGTTCGGGTTGATATCTTCTATCGGCGCTTTTCAGCGCGGCAACAGGCGTGGGTCAATGGACTAGGTCATGTGGTCTTCACCCTGCCTCTCTGCGGTTTGATTGGCTGGGGCTCCTGGGGCTACGTGATCGACAGTTGGGCTGCGCAAGAAGCCTCTCCGGAGCCGGGCGGGCTGCCCTTCGTCTACCTATTGAAAACGCTGATCCCCGCGATGGCGGTGTTGCTCGCCCTTCAAGCCCTAGCGCAGATCGCGCGCGCGCTGACGACACTCCGACAGGGAGATAACGCCTGATGGAAGGGCAATTGGCGCTAACCATGTTTATTGTTGTCTGCGGCATATTGCTGCTGGGCTTTCCCGTGGCGCTAACCCTTGGCGGCACCGCGCTGGGATTTGCGGCGCTAGGCATTCTGATCGGACACTTTGACCCGGATTACCTTAGCGCACTGACCGGTCGCATTTTTGGCACGATGAGCAATGAAACCCTCGTGGCCGTGCCCTTATTCATTCTTATGGGCGTGGTACTGGAGCGGGCAAAAGTTGCTGAGGACCTGCTCGCCAATATGGCCGGCTTATTCGGTGAGCGGCCCGGTGGCTTAGGAGTCGCCGTCATTGTGGTCGGGGCGCTGCTGGCGGCGAGCACCGGCATTGTCGGTGCAACGGTCGTGACCATGGGAGTGCTCGCGCTCCCCTCCATGCTGAGAGCGGGGTATCAGCAGCAGCTGGCAACCGGCACCATCTGTGCCACCGGGACCCTGGGTCAGATTATTCCGCCATCCATCGCACTGGTATTGCTGGGTGACATCATATCCAGTGCGTACCAGCAGGCACAGCTCCGCATGAACATCATCAATACTGACACCGTGTCGGTGGGGGACCTCTTTGTGGGCGCTATGGTCCCGGGCGTCGTCCTGGTCATGCTATATCTGGCTTATGTGCTATTGCGCGCCACATTCCAACCTTACAGCGCGCCCCCCGCTGTTCTGGAGAAGACCGATGCCCGCGGAGCCTTGCTGGCGGTTCTGCCGCCTCTGGGGCTCATCGTGCTGGTGTTGGGCTCTATCCTCGCCGGCGCGGCCACGCCAACCGAAGCTGCAGGCGTTGGCGCCACCGGTGCGTTATTTTTGGCTTGGGCACGCGGGGCACTCTCACTCGACGTGCTCAGAGATATCTCGCGCTCGACGCTTTACACCACGAGCATGGTCTTTCTAATTCTCATTGGTGCGGCGGTCTTTTCTCTCGTCTTTCGTGGGTTCGGCGGCGACAGCCTGATTGAAGGCTTCTTCGAAGAACTTGGCGGCGGGCCCCACATGGCATTGCTGGTGGTCATGCTGGTGATGTTCTTGCTCGGCTTCATCCTCGACTTCATCGAGATTACGTTCGTGGTGGTACCCGTGGTCGGACCCGTGCTGCTGTCGATGGGATTTGACCCCATCTGGCTGGGAGTCATGATCGCTGTCAATCTTCAAACTTCTTTCCTGACTCCGCCTTTTGGTTTTGCGCTGTTTTATTTGCGCGGCGTTGCGCCAGACAGTGTGAGTACCCGCGCCATTTATGCCGGTGTGCTGCCCTTCGTATTGATACAGCTACTGCTGCTGGTACTGATGTGGTGGTGGCCCAACCTCGTGCTATGGCTGCCGGGGCTATTGGGGCGATAATAGCGTCAGTCGAGCGCGGACGGTGATGCCGCCCAGCCGCGCATCTCATAACAACAGGCTCTGAGCCAGCAGGGGGACACCATGTCAGTAGAAGAGCTCGATACGCATCCACTTCCCTTTGGCGAGCTGGCACTGCAAACCATTGCCATGCCAAAAGACACCAACGCCAACGGCGATATTTTTGGGGGATGGCTGCTGTCGCAAATGGACCTGGCGGGCAGCATTACCGCCTCAGAGCTCGCCGAGGGGCGGGTGGCCACCGTGGCCATTGAGGGCATGTCGTTTCTCACCCCCGTCCACGTCGGTGCCGTCGTCAGCTGTTACTGCGATGTGCTTGAGACGGGGCGAAGCTCCGTGCGGGTTCTTGTGGAAGTCTGGATTAACGCGAAACAGGATGGGGAGCCCCTCAAAGTTACCGAGGGTGAGTTTATTTACGTGGCGATCGACGAGAACAAGCTCACTCGGCCGATTCCGCAGTAAGCGAGACCGGCGGTAGCAGCCGGTTCCGAACGTTAAAATACGCGCGCTCGGAAATTTCGTGGTAGGTCCGCACTTTCTCCGCAAAGGCAAAGTAGGAGGCCGCGATCTTTTTCGCCAGGGGGTCAGCATTGACCAACGCCTCGATCGCCACCTGACTGCTCTCATAAAGCGCATCCATGACATCATCAGGTAACGGCAACACCTCGGTATCGAATTCGGTGAGCAAAATCTGCAAAGACTCACTGTTGTTTGCAGTGAAATCATCCAGCATGTCGGTATTGGTCGCACGCGCCGCGACCCGAACAATCGCCTGCAGATCCTCAGGCAGTGCCGCCAGCGCCTCGGCATTCACAATGGTCTCGAGCATCGCACCTGGCTCGTGCCATCCGGGGTAGTAGTAATAGTCTCCCACCTCCATTAAACCCAGGGTGCGGTCGTTGTAGGGCCCAACCCACTCCACCGCATCGATCACGCCCGTTTGCATGGAGGTATACACCTCTCCTCCGGCTATGCGCACCGCCGAGCCGCCTGCGGCGTCAAACACCTCGCCGGCCAAACCGGGAATCCGCATCTTCAGCCCCTCAAGGTCGTCGCGACTGTTGAGGCGAATGTTGAACCAACCCGCCATCTGCACGCCGGTGCTGCCACCCGCAAAGGGCACGACCCCGAAGGGCGCGTAGAGTTCTCGCCACAACTCGAGCCCACCGCCGTAGTGGAGCCAGCCGTTGGCCTCCTGCGCGGTCATGCCAAAAGGCACAGCCGTGTAGAAAACGGATGCGGGTATCTTGCCCTTCCAGTAATAGGCCGCGCCGTGGCCAGCCTCGGCCACCCCTCTGGAGACGGCATCAAAGACCTCAAAAGTGGGCACGATCTCACCCGCACCAAAGACCTTGATGCGTAGGCGCCCACCGGAGGCCTCGTTGACCCGGCGCGCAAAATTCTCAGGCGCCGCACCGAGGCCGGGTAGGCCCTTGGGCCAGGTGGTCACCAGCTTCCATTCGATGACCTCTACCGAACCATCCTGGCTGGATGCTGCCTGATCGGGGCCTGCAACCCGATCCAGCGTCCACAGCGCAATGACCGCCACCAGGGCGGCTGTGAGCCCCACGACGATGACGGGAAGTACCTGTTTTTCGCGCATGCCCGATCCTTAGAGTATCGTCAGGTTGGCGTATTGAAGCACAAGCCACTTACTGCCTTCACTGAAACTGACCTCCACCCTGGCATTGCTGCCCTGACCCTCGAACTGGGTCACAACCCCCTCACCAAAAACCTGATGCAACACGCGCCTACCCAAATCAATGCCGGCTGGCGGCGGCTCGGATAGTGAGGCATGAGCCAGTGAACCGACTGGGCGGGAGACAGCGCCGTTAAGGCGCACCTCTTCAATCAATTCTGCCGGGATCTCGCGGATGAAACGCGAAGGTGTGTTGTACATGTCACCACCGTGAAGGCGGCGGTTTTCAGCGTAGGTGATCGCCAATTTTTTCATCGCCCGGGTGATACCGACATAGGCCAACCGTCGCTCTTCCTCCAAACGGCCGGCCTCTTCCAGCGACATCTGGTGAGGAAACAGATTCTCTTCCATGCCGGCAATGAACACTAATGGGAACTCGAGTCCCTTGGCGGAGTGCAGTGTCATCATCTGGATGCTGTCCTCGTAGGGGTCGGCCTGGCCTTCTCCTGCGTCGAGCGCCGCGCTGTCGAGAAACGCCTGCAATGGTGAGACCTCCTCATCCTCGGGCTCGAAGAGGCGTGTGGCTGTCACCAATTCCTGCAAGTTCTCAACCCGCGCCTGACCGCGCTCACCCTTCTCTGATCGGTGATAGTCGAGCAACCCAGTCACCTCGATCACATGCTCGGTCAATTCATCGAGCGGCAGGGTTTCTGAAGACCGATCAAGATCGTCGATAAGCGCCTGAAAATTGCCTAGCGCGGTCAGCGCTCTGGCGGGCAACAGGCTCTGCTCGCGAGTGCGGTGGATCGCCCTCCACATCGGGATCTGCTCGGCACGCGCGACCTCGCGAATTTTCTCAACCGTTTTACTGCCAATACCTCGGGGTGGTGTATTGAGGACACGCTCCAAAGCGGGATCATCGTCTCGCGTTTGCGCTAACCGCAAATAAGCGAGTGCGTTGCGGATCTCGAGGCGCTCATAAAAGCGCTGGCCGCCATAAATTCGATAGGGAATGCCCTCCCGCAATAACGCCTCTTCCAGCACCCGCGACTGGGCGTTCGAACGATACAAAATGGCGATAGAGCGTCGGGGGTGTCCGTCGTCGAACCAGGTTTCGGCCTGCTCGACGATATAGCGCGCCTCGTCTTGCTCGTTAAAGCCGGCATAAAGCGTGATGGGCTCACCCCGCTCACCCTCTGTCCAGAGATTTTTTCCAAGCCGGCCCGCATTGCGTGCTATCAGTCCGTTGGCTGCTTCAAGAATCGTCGCCGTTGAACGGTAGTTCTGCTCCAAACGTACGGTCTCGGTCCCGGCAAAATCTTCTGCGAAGCGCTGGATATTTTCGACTCTTGCGCCTCTCCAACCGTAGATCGATTGATCATCGTCACCGACTGCAACCACAGGAATTGTCTTCCCTGCCAGCACCCTAAGCCAGGCATATTGAATGGTGTTGGTGTCCTGAAACTCGTCGACCAGAATAGTTTTAAATCGCTGCTGGTAATGTTGCAACGTGTCCGGCGACTTCAACCACAATTCATGGGCTCGCAATAACAGCTCTGCGAAGTCAACCAACCCACCCCGGTCACAGGTATCCTCGTAGGCGGCATAGATACGCACCATGGTCTTGGCGTATAGATCCCCCTCCGTCGCCTCTACATGCCTAGCGCGCAATCCCTCGTCCTTTTGACCATTGATAAACCACTGCGCCTGCTTGGGTGGCCAACGCGCCTCATCGAGATCAAGCTCTCTACATATGCGCTTGACCACCCGCAGCTGATCATCGCTATCAAGAATCTGGAATTGCTGGGGCAGTCCTGACTCGCGCCAATGCGCTTTAAGGAGTCGATGCGCGAGGCCGTGGAAAGTCCCCACCCAAAGACCATGGGTGGGCATCTGTAGCATGTCCTCTATACGGCCCCGCATTTCTCGGGCTGCCTTGTTGGTGAATGTAACGGCCAGCACGGAGTGGGCTGAGAACCCCTCTGCCCGAATCAACCAGGCGATACGGTGCACGAGCACACGGGTTTTGCCCGATCCCGCACCTGCCAGCACTAACAGATTGCCGGACGAGGCGGTCACGGCCTCCCGCTGAGCAGTATTTAACTGGTTCAAAATATCTGATACATCCATGCGCGCAGTGTACCGGAATGGCGTGATCTGGCTGAAGTGACCAGCCAATGACACAGTGCGGATGGCGGTTCCTTCGCATCGTTTTCATTGGTATAAGGGAAAGGTATCTAGCGGGTCTTTTGCGGCAACTCCTCGGTCGTAACAGCCTTACTGACATGCACGGGCAAGCGGCCCGATGGCGCCCAGACGAGCGCTTTACCTAAAAAGGAACTACACAATGAAAATCCAAACTGCTTCATTACTGCTGGCGATCACTGTATTGCCCTATGCCACAGCTCAAGCATGTGACATGCCAGTGGCGCCGCCTAACCCCGACGGCGGCAGCGCAACGCTAGAAGATATGATCGCCGCTCAAGGAGAAGTTAAGACCTTTCAGGCCGCTAACGCAGAATATCTTGAGTGCGTCGATGGCCTGATGGCGTCAGAAAAAGCGTCCGTTGCAGAGGGAGATAAAAGCGCTGAGGAGCGATTTGCGCTCGCTGCTGCGGACTATAACGCTGCGGTATCGCGTGAAGAGCAGGTGGCCGCTGATTTTAACGCTGCCATTCGCGCTTACAAGGCTGCCAATCCCGACTGAACCCACGAAGCTTTGACTGAGTCGGCGCCACAATTGCTGCTATCGGCGCTGACTCCACCTCCTCACACGCAACTTGCTGTCGCTGCTACAAGTGGCGGACGGTGCTCGTCAAGTTCGAAGCGTTTTTGGTGTTGCCCTTTCAATGCTTGCGCTTTCGCCAATCGAGCGCCGCGCCAATTGCAACACCTAGCGCAATCCAAATGGGCTCTCTTGTAAACACAACAGCGACCGCCCCCACTTGCTGTGCCCGCGCCTATCCAGTTACCAGCAATACCAGAGCCTCCAGTTTTTATCCATAAAATTATTCTCATAGCTCATTCAACCGTGACACTTTTGGCAAGGTTACGAGGTTTGTCGACGTCGGTGCCCCTCGCCAAGGCCACGTGGTAAGACAACAGCTGCAACGCGATCGTAAAGACCACAGGTCCCGCCAGCGCACTGCAGCCGGGCATTTCCAGCACCTGGCAATCGGGTGCAGACTCATAACCGGCGTTGGCGCTTGCGAAAACAAATAGCTGCCCGCCGCGCGCGCGCACTTCTTCCAGGTTGGAGCGCAGCTTTTCCATCAGTCGGTCATCAGGCGCCACGGCGACCACCGGCATATCATCATCGACTAGCGCCAAAGGCCCATGCTTTAACTCACCCGCGGGGTAAGCCTCGGCGTGGATATAGGAAATCTCTTTGAGCTTGAGGGCTCCCTCCATGGCAATGGGGTAATAAATGCCCCTGCCCAAAAAGAGCGCATGGTGTTTATTTGTAAAGTGGTGAGACAGCGCCTTTATGCGAGCGTCGTATTCAAGCACCGCCTCCGCAGCATCGGCCATCTCTTCGAGCGAGGCAGCCACCTCATGCCCTGACAGCACGCCCTTGGCGTGGTGGCGGGCAAGGCAAAGGGTGAGATTCAGTAGCGCAGCCAATTGCGTGGTGAAAGCCTTGGTCGAGGCCACCCCAATCTCGATGCCTGCTTGGGTGAGGTAGACAAGCTCACTGGCTCGCACCATCGCACTGTGATCCACATTACAAATAGCCAGGCGGGCGAGTACACATTCGGGATCGACGTGCTCAAGCGCCGCTAATGTGTCAGCGGTTTCCCCCGATTGCGAGATACCCACCACCAGCGTATTGGGCAACGTCACTGACTCGCGATAGCGATACTCCGAAGCCACTTCCACCTGACAAGGCAACCCCGCCAATGACTCGATCCAGTGTCGGGCAACCAGCCCTGCGTGATAACTCGTGCCACAGGCGAGAATCTGTACAGCGGCGACCTGTGGAAACACCTGTGCCGCCGCGGCCCCGAAAGCGTCGTCTTTCACGGAACCCTGTCTGACCGTGTCGCGCAGGCGCGAGGGCTGCTCGAATATCTCCTTCAGCATGAAGTGTTCGTGACCGCCGAGCCCCTCGTCTTCAGTCTGAAGCGCCAGCCGGGTGGGCGCTCGCTCGGCGATCTGCCCTGTAGCATCGAGAATTCGGTAGCCGTCAGCGCTGAGTTCGGCGAGATCACCGTCTTCTAGATAGATAAACGTATCTGTCACAGAGCGGAGCGCCAGGGTATCGGAGCCTGCGAAATTTTCACCGATGCCAACACCAAGCACCAGAGGGCTGCCCTGTCTCGCTACCACAATGCGGTTTGGCGCTTCGCGGTCAACGATGGCCAGCGCATAGGCGCCCTCGAGCTGGGGTAACACGTGCTGTACGGCGTCAAGCAAGTCTTTGCCCGAAGCCACGGCCGATTCAATCAGCTGGGCCACCACCTCTGTGTCAGTGTCGGAGATGCAGGCCCGCCCTCCTTTTGCCAATTGCTCTCGCAACGCGCTATGATTTTCAACAATGCCGTTGTGAACGACCGCGATGCGCTCGTTAATGATATGCGGATGGGCATTGACGGCAGACGGCTCGCCATGGGTCGCCCAGCGTGTATGGGCGATCCCGGTGCCGCCCTGTATAGGTGCCCCAAGCTGGGCCTCCTCGAGAGCTGAGACACGGCCCAGGCACTTGTGGCTGGATAGCTGTCCGGCACGATCGATGAGCGCGAGTCCCGCGGAGTCGTAGCCGCGGTACTCGAGCCTGCGCAGACCCTCAAGCAGGATCTCGGTGCAGTCCCGCCGCGCGACGACGGCCACAATGCCACACATTAGTCGCTGTCCCCGGGTTTCTCGGGACGTTGCCAGCCGTCGACATTGCGCTGACGACCTCGTGCCACGACCAGCTGGTCGGCTTTAACGTCGTCGGTGACGGTCGAGCCCGCGGCGACAAAGCCACCGGACTCAATAACAAGGGGCGCCACTAAAGTGCTGTTCGAGCCTACGAAGACCCCCTCGCCGAGTGTGGTGCGGTGCTTGTTGGCGCCGTCGTAGTTGCAGGTAATCGTGCCGGCACCCACATTACTTTTACTACCGATGTCCGCGTCACCCAAATACGCCAAATGGTTAGCCTTGGCGGCCTTACCGACGCGCGTATTTTTCACTTCGACAAAGTTGCCGACCTTGGCCTGCTCGCCAATTACGGTGCCGGGACGAAGGCGCGCGTAGGGGCCAACGACCGCATCTGAGAGCACTTCGGCGCCATCAATATGGGTAAAAGGTAAAACGCGGGCACCTGCGCCAATCTGCGCATCACGCACAATACAGTTGGCACCGATCGATACACCGTCACCTAGCGAGACGTTACCTTCGATCACCACGTTCACATCGATGCGAACATCACGACCACATTCTAGACGCCCGCGGATATCGAGCCGCGAGCCATCGCTAACCAAGACACCTCCGGTCATAAGTTGATCGGCCAGTGCCAGCTGGTGCTGGCGCTCGAGCTGCTCAAGCTGTTGCAGTGTGTTCACACCCTGGGTATCAAAATCGTTATCGGAACAAACCACTGTTACCGGCATATCGTCCTCCCGGGCCAGTCCAAGCACATCGGGCAAATAGTACTCTGATTGAGCATTGCGATTATCCACTCGGTCTAGCCAAGCACCCAACTGCTCGGCATTGGCCGCAAGCACCCCCGTGTGAATTTCCTGCAGGGATCGCTGCTCGCTCGTGGCGTCTTTTTCCTCCACTACGGCGACAAAGGCACCATTGTCGTCGCGCACCACCCGGCCATAGCCCGAGGGATTGTCGAGCGTGGCAGACAACATGGCGATACCCCGATCGGCCGCGGCCACAACATCTTCTAGGGCGTCTTTTGTAATCAGCGGAACATCGCCAAAAAGTACCAGCACTGTGCTCGTGGGGTCGCAGGCATCCATCGCTTGTTGCACCGCGTGCCCCGTACCCAGCTGTTCAGCCTGCAAATAGCATTGCACATCGGGCGCACTTACCGTCGCCTCTACCGCCTCAGCGCCATGACCCACGACCACGTGGATGCGTTCAGCGTTCAGGGCTCGGGCGGTTTGCAGCACGTGCGCCACCAGCGGCTGACCCGCGAGGGTATGGAGCACTTTAGGGAGCGAGGATTGCATCCGGCTGCCCTGTCCGGCGGCCAAAATGATCACTTCCAGCATGCAGGTATCCGCTCAGGCGGCTAAGGAAGGCTCATCATTGACAACCACAGGGGGTTTGCAAGCGCAGACTGGAAGATGCGCAAACAAACACCAAAAAAAGGGGGTTTTGGGGCGGTGTAGTGTGCTCAAGCTCGGCCGGCGCGATTTTTGAGTTTGCGCAGCGCGGCGAGCTGTGCGGTCGCTTCCGCAAGCTGTGCGGAGGCGCGACCGTAGTCGATCTCACCCTGTTGGTTCGCCAGCGCGTCCTCGGCATCTTTGCGCGCGGTCTCGGCCGCGGCCTCGTCGATGTCGCCGGCACGCACCGCCGTATCAGCTAGGACAGTCACGACGTCTCCCTGCACCTCAAGGAACCCACCAGAGGCGTAGTAAACCTGTTCTTCCCCGCCCGGCTCAACTACGCGGATAGGCCCGGGGATCAGACGAGTCAGCAGCGCAGCGTGCCCAAAACACACGCCAAGCTCTCCCTCAACGCCGGTGGCAACCAGCAGCTCAACCGCACCCGAGTAGATCTGGGCCTCTGCGCTGACAATGTCACACTGTAAGGTCGTCGCCATGACTCAATCCCCTACCTGCTTTACAGGTTGGCGGCTTTCTCCACAGCCTGCTCGATCGAGCCCACCATGTAGAAGGCCTGTTCGGGCAAGTGATCATGCTCACCTGCAAGAATGCCTCTGAAGCCGGCAATAGTGTCTTTCAAGGAAACGTAGACGCCAGGTGATCCCGTGAAGACCTCTGCCACGTGGAAAGGCTGTGACAGGAATCGCTCAATTTTCCGTGCGCGGGCCACGATCAGCTTGTCTTCCTCGGACAGCTCGTCCATACCCAAAATCGCGATGATGTCCTTCAGCTCCTTGTAGCGCTGCAGAACCGTCTGCACACCTCGCGCGACCTCATAATGCTCCTGGCCAATGATCAGCGGATCCAGCTGTCGCGATGTTGAGTCGAGCGGATCGACCGCGGGGTAGATACCCTTTGCGGCGATGTCCCGGCTAAGTACCACCGTCGAATCGAGGTGGGCGAAGGTTGTCGCCGGTGAAGGGTCAGTCAGGTCATCTGCCGGTACGTAAACCGCCTGAATCGAGGTGATCGATCCGGTCTTGGTGGAGGTAATGCGTTCCTGCAGAACGCCCATCTCTTCTGCCAACGTCGGCTGGTAACCCACCGCAGACGGCATACGGCCCAGCAGTGCCGATACCTCAGTACCCGCCAGGGTATAACGATAAATATTGTCGACAAACAACAAGACATCCCGGCCCTCATCGCGGAACTTCTCCGCCATGGTCAAGCCGGTGAGTGCCACACGAAGACGGTTGCCGGGCGGCTCATTCATCTGGCCGTAAACCATCGCCACCTTCGACTTGTCCATCTCTTCCACATTCACGACGCCGGATTCCTGCATTTCGTAGTAGAAGTCATTTCCTTCTCGGGTCCGCTCACCCACGCCGGCGAATACTGACAAGCCTGAGTGCTCGGTGGCGATGTTGTTAATAAGCTCCATCATGTTCACGGTCTTGCCGACACCGGCGCCCCCAAACAGGCCGACCTTGCCGCCTTTGGCAAACGGACAAACTAGGTCAATCACCTTGATGCCCGTTTCGAGGAGCTCATCAGACGCGGCGAGCTCTTCATAGGTGGGAGCAGCACGGTGAATCGCAGAACGCTCCTGCTCACCAATGGGACCTTTCTCATCAATGGGGTTGCCCAACACATCCATGATCCGACCCAGCGTCTCTGTGCCTACTGGCACCGAGATCGGCGCGCCAGTGTTTTCCACGTCCAGACCGCGGCTCACGCCCTCGGAGGGGCCCATAGCAATCGCGCGAACGACCCCGTCGCCCAACTGCTGCTGAACCTCGAGCGTCAGCCCCTTGTCACCCACCATCAGTGCGTCATACACCTGGGGCACGCTATCACGGGGGAACTCCACGTCAATGACGGCGCCGATAACCTGTACGACCTTTCCGCTACTCATCTTCCGGTCCTCGTTTCACATTCTGTGCAGCAGTCTTTCCGCTGCGTGCTTTCATTCCAGAGAAGCGCGTAATCAGCCAATGGCTGCGGCGCCCCCCACAATCTCTGCTAGCTCCTGCGTAATCGCGGCTTGCCTGGCTTTGTTGTAGACGAGCTGCAGCTCTTCGATCAGCTCGCCCGCATTGTCTGTCGCATTCTTCATCGCAATCATGCGCGCCGCCTGCTCGCAGGCGCTGTTCTCGACCACCGCCTGATACACCTGTGACTCGATGTAACGCACCATCAAAGCGTCTAATAGCTCACGCGCATCAGGCTCGTAAACGTAATCCCAATGATGAGAAAGCGTCTCGCTTTCTTCCGCTTTCAGCGGCAACAACTGCTCTACCTGAGGCGACTGGGTCATGGTGTTCACGAACTCGTTGCTGGCGAGGTACAGCGAGTCAATTCGGCCCTCGGTATAAGCGTCCAGCATGGTTTTTACGCCGCCAATCAGATCCTCAAGCGAAGGTTCCTCGCCAAGGTCCCTCACTGACGCAGTGACATTGCCGCCCACGCTGGCAAAGAACCCTGCTGATTTGGCGCCAACAAGGCAGAGCTCCACTTCAACGCCTTCGTCCTGCATTGCCTTCATGGATTGGATCGCCGCCTTGAACAGATTGATATTCAAGCCACCACATAGGCCGCGATCCGTCGAGACGATGAGGTACCCCGCCCGTTTGACCTCACGCACTTGCATGTAGGCATGGCGATATTCCGGCGTAGAGTTGGCAATGTGGCCGACAACAGTCCGCATGCGCTGCGCGTAGGGCTTGCCAACCTCCATGCGGTCCTGAGCGCGACGCATTTTGCTCGCAGCCACCATTTCCATCGCGCTAGTGATCTTCTGGGTACTCTGAATACTCGAGATCTTGGTGCGGATTTCCTTGCCAACAGCCATGCGTGGTTACCAGGTCTGGGCCGACTTGAAAGTTTCGATCGCCGATTTAAAAGCGGTCTCGCGGTCGTCATCCCAACCACCGTCAGCCTCAATCGCTTGCATCACATCAGCACACTCTGATCGCATGTAACCCAGCAGCGCCGACTCAAAGTCACCAATTTTGGCCACATCGACATCCTGCAAATACCCTTCGTTACCCGCGTATAGCAGCACGCCCATTTCGGCAATTGAAAGCGGTGCATACTGCTTCTGCTTCATCAGCTCGGTAATGCGCTCGCCGTGTTCCAGCTGCGCCTTAGTTGCGTCATCGAGGTCCGACGCGAACTGCGAGAACGCGGCCAGTTCGCGGTACTGTGCCAAAGCCGTTCTGATACCGCCTGAGAGCTTCTTCACTACCTTGGTCTGCGCAGCACCACCCACACGAGAAACCGAAATACCCGCGTTCATAGCTGGGCGCACCCCAGCGTTAAACATATCAGCCTCGAGGAAGATCTGGCCGTCGGTAATCGAGATCACGTTGGTTGGTACAAACGCCGAGACGTCGCCCGCCTGCGTTTCGATCACGGGCAGGGCGGTCAGTGACCCGGTCTGGCCCTTCACTTCGCCGCCGGTAAATTGCTCTACGTAGTCCGCATTGACTCTCGCTGCGCGCTCAAGCAATCGAGAGTGCAAATAGAAAACATCTCCGGGGTATGCCTCACGGCCGGGGGGCCGACGCAAGAGCAACGAGATCTGTCTATAGGCAACCGCCTGCTTCGATAGGTCGTCATAAATGATCAGCGCGTCCTCACCGCGGTCGCGGTAGTACTCACCCATGGTGCAACCCGCAAACGGTGCGAGGTATTGCATCGCCGCCGGATCAGAAGCGTTGGCGGCCACCACGATCGTGTGGTCCATCGCGCCGTGCTCTTCGAGCTTGCGGACCACTGATGCAACGGATGAGGCCTTCTGGCCGACCGCCACATAGACACACTTAATACCGGTACCCTTTTGGTTGATGATCGCGTCGACTGCGATGGCGGTCTTGCCCACCTGGCGGTCGCCAATAATCAGCTCGCGCTGACCACGACCAATCGGCACCATAGCGTCGATCGCTTTCAAGCCAATCTGCACCGGCTGGTCAACCGACTGTCTGGCGATCACGCCCGGCGCAATCTTTTCAATGGCGTCGGTCTCGGTCGTCTCGATGGCACCCTTGCCATCAATCGGGTTGCCAAGAGAATCCACAACGCGTCCCTGCAGCGCTGGGCCAACCGGCACCTCAAGAATCCGCCCCGTGCAGCGGCAGGTCTGGCCTTCGGCCAGCTGTTTGTAGTCGCCCAATACCACCGCGCCCACCGAGTCACGCTCGAGATTCAAGGCCAGGCCGTACACACCGCCATCGAACTCGATCATCTCGCCGTACTGGACCTCTGTCAGGCCATGGATGCGGATAATGCCGTCCGTCACCGAAACAATGGTGCCCTCATTGGTGGCTTGCGAAGTGACTTCAAGCTGGTCGATACGTTGCTTGATCAGGTCGCTAATTTCCGAGGGGTTGAGCTGTTGCATGACCTATTCCTCTGTCATTGGGTCAGCGTGCCCGCCAATTTATTCAGGCGGCCGCGAACTGAGCCGTCGATCACCAGATCGTCGGCGCGAATAAGCGCCCCTCCAATTAATGAGGGGTCGGTTTCTGATGTCAGGGTGATGCTGCGCGCCAACTTTTCCTGCATCGTGTCGGCAAGTTGCTGTGTTTCGGCATCACTTAAGGGGTATGCGGAGGTCACATGGACCGCCACGGTGCTCTCTACCGCTTGCTTTAACTGGTCAAACAGCATTGCCACCTCAGGCAGCAGTGAGAGGCGGCCGTTGTCCGCCATGATGGCCAGCAGATTTGCCACTGCTGATGGTAGGGCATCCCCTGCCAGCCCGGAGAGCGTTGCTGCGCGCTGCGCGGCAGTTTGATTGGGGTCGCGCATGCCGGCTGCAACTTTTGGCTCGGCAGTGATCGCTGCCAACTCCGACAAAGCCGTTTGCCATGCCGCCAAATCAGCGGCCGCTCGGGCATGCTCAAAGGCTGCGCGTGCGTAAGGCCTGGCGAGGGTCGTCGGTTCAATCATCGATCAGGACTCCGCCGCTAGCGACTTGAGGAGATCAGCGTGCTTGTCGGCGTCGATTTCTGCGGCAAGAATCTTTTCTGCCCCAGCCAGCGCTAGCGCGCTGACCTGTGTCATCAGTTGCTCTTGCGCGCGGGCCCGCTCTTGCTCGATCTCAGCGGCGGCCGCCGCCTTGACTCGATCCGCCTCGGCGATGGCTGCGTCTTTGGCCTCTTCAACCACCGCTTGGGCCCGCTTGTTCGCGGCCTCAATGATTCCAGCTGCCTCGCGTTTGGCCTCAGCGAGCCGCTCGTCCGCCTGCTGCTTCGCGACCTCCAGGTCATGGCCGGCACGGTCGGCGGCGGCGAGCCCGTCGGCGATCCTGTTTTGCCGCTCAGCCATGGCGCCGGCAATCGGGGGCCACACGTAACGCATACAGAACGCCACGAATGCCATAAAGGCAATCAGCTGTCCTATCAGGGTGAGATTAATATTCACTCATTACTCCTGTGGTGCGAGAGATGGGGGTGCCCACCTTCGCTATCAATGTGGCTGTTAGCCTGCGACCACAAAAATGAGGTACATGGCGATACCCACACCAATAATCGGGATCGCATCAACCAGGCCCGCACCGAGAAAGAACGTGCCCTGCAGCTTGGGAGCCAGCTCCGGCTGACGGGCAGAGCCTTCAATCAGCTTGCCGCCCAAAATGCCTACGCCGATCGCGGCACCCATTCCACCGAGGCCCATCATGATGGCGGCGGCAACGTAAATCAGTTCCATGGTTGTCTCCTAAAGGTAACTGTTAACTAAAAATCAATGGTCCTCGTGCGCCATGCTGAGGTACACGATGGTGAGAACCATAAAAATAAAGGCCTGTAGGGTGATGACCAGAATATGGAAAATCGCCCAGCCGATTTGCAGCAGCGCAGCCGGCAGCAGCCAGAAAAGCCCAACGCTGAACAGCGCCGCAATCAGAATAAAGATCATCTCGCCCGCATACATGTTGCCGAACAGACGAAGCCCGAGAGAAAAGGGCTTGGCCAAGAGGCCGACGACTTCCATAAACAGGTTCACGGGGATAAATAACGGGTGGTTAAACGGGTTCAGCGTGAGCTCTTTTACAAAGCCGAAGCCTTTCACCTTGATAGAATAAAACAGCATGAGCACAAACACGCCAATGGCCATGCCCATAGTGATGTTGGGGTCTGTTGAGGGGACAATTTTTTGGTACTCAACTCCCGCCAACATTAGCGAGTGGGGAATCAGATCCACGGGGATCAAATCCATCAGGTTCATCAGGAATACCCATACGAAAATGGTAAGCGCCAGTGGGGCGATCAGCGGGTTGCGCCCATGGAAGGTGTCTCTCACGGTGCTGTCGACAAACTCGACCACCATTTCCACAAAATTTACGAGGCCCGAGGGTACGCCGGAGGTGGCGCGAACCGCGACACGGCGAAAGAGCCAGCAGAACAGGAGGCCCAAGCCCACCGACCAGATCATGGAGTCCACATGGATGGCGTTGAAGCCCATG
Source organism: Halieaceae bacterium (assembly GCA_902623175.1). Taxonomy (GTDB): domain Bacteria; phylum Pseudomonadota; class Gammaproteobacteria; order Pseudomonadales; family Halieaceae; genus Luminiphilus. The sequence goes on along the minus strand of CACNSR010000004.1, from coordinate 116,762 downwards.
GCGGTAATTTCATCGGCGCCATGGGCCATGGTCCACTGACCGCCCTCTGCCACGACACTGCCGTCGTATCGCTCATAACCACCGGGTAACTTGCCATAGGTCAAGTTGGTCAGGTGGTGAACGATGTATTCCGATACGGTCTGACTGTCGCCGTTTGCCGCCATTGTTACCCTTGTACTCCCATGCCTTAACAGGCCTCTAGTTTCCTGTGCACCTCATTATGGGTGCATCGTGTTATGCCTTCGCTGATGCCACACCACTACTGCCGGGGGCAAAACCAGCGCCAACGCGCTGGCTGCCAAAACGCTCAGGGGCTCACTGCCGGGCCGCAGCACAAACAGTACGGCAAATCCTGCCGCCGCCAGGCTGTAACGGGTGAGGCCCAACCATATCGGGCTGATCACTGATCGTCCCGAGGTGAGACTCGTCGCCACCCAAGCGCTGGGTAACAGCACCACGGCTGAGCCCAACAACATGTCTAGAGAAGTATTAAAGCCCCGGAAAACACCGGCGACCACCGCCACTCCGACCAGGAATATCGCTGAAGTGACCACCGCGCTCAAAAGGCGCTTTCTGATGGCCGCGACGGGTGCGGAAGCAACGTGTCTGGCCAAGGTAAACCCAGCCCCCCTTACATGCGGTGGGGAGTGTAGTGGAAAGGCCTAAACCCTTCAATACGTGGGAATTAGTGGATTTTGCCGAGGACGCCATCCAGTTCCTCGAGGCTCGTGTAATGAATCTCTAGACGGCCCTTGCCATTTTGTTGGTGCTGGATTCTGACTTTGGCGCCGAGCCGGCCGCTCAGGTCGGTCTCCAGCCGGCTGATATTGGGGTCAACCGGCGGCTCGGGCGTGGCTTTCGCCCCCCAGCCGCGCACCAACACTTCTGTTTGCCTGACTGAAAGCTGCCGTTTACTGACATTTCGCGCAGCACGGACCTGATCGCCACCACTTAAAGCGAGTAACACCTTGGCATGCCCGGCATCCAGTTCACTCCGCTCCAGCATGCCCAGCACTTCGCTTTCCAGATTCAATAGCCGCAGCATGTTAGCCACTGCAGAGCGGGATCGGCCCACCGCCTCCGCAACTTGTTCCTGACTCAAGCCGAACTCGTCCTGAAGCCGCTTCAGGCCCAAGCCCTCTTCAACCGGATTGAGGTCCTCGCGCTGGATGTTTTCAATCAGGCCGATGGCGATAGCCGCCTCGTCTGACACGTCCTTAATTACAACCGGGACGCGATCCAGCCCCGCCATCTGGGCGGCACGCCATCGGCGTTCGCCCGAGAGAATTTCATAACGGTCGTCTGCCAGCGGCCTCGCCACTAACGGTTGCAGTACCCCCTGCACCTTAATGCTGCTCGCCAGCGTTTTTAGCGCTTCCTCATCGAACTCGCGACGGGGTTGATAAGTGCCTCTCTGCAGCCGCTCAATCGGCAACTCTGCCGAGGGCGTCGGTGCGCCTTGCTCAGCAGCCGTGGTTTGCGTGGCCTGGCTGTCGTCTTGGCCCTTTGCAAGCAACCCGGTGCCCAGCAACGCTTCGAGACCCCGATTCAGCTTTCGCTTTTGCGCCATCAGCTGTGTTCCTTATTTTGTTCTTGTCTGCGCATAAATTCGCCCGCCAATGCCATATATGCAGTTGACCCGCGAGAGAGGCGATCATAGACAATACCGGGCAAGCCGTGGCTTGGCGCTTCTGCAAGGCGGACATTTCTCGGGATCACCGTCCGATAAACCAGGCCCTCAAAGTGTTGATGGAGCTGGTCGGAAACCTCGTTAGTCAGCGCATTTCGGGGATCATATAGGGTCCGCAAGATGCCTTCTATCTTGATAGCCGGATTGACTGTCTGGGAGACGGTATTAATCGTCTCCATCAAAGCGGATAGCCCTTCCAGCGCAAAATACTCGCATTGCATGGTAATCAGCACGGAGTCCGCCGCCACGAGGGCATTCAATGTGAGCATGTTGAGAGAAGGCGGGCAGTCGATAATCACAAAGTCGTACAACAACTTGCCGGCCTTCAGCGCTGTCTTCAGCCGCTGTTCACGATCTTCTACCGACAAAAGCGCCACTTCCGCGGCCGTCAGATCACCATCCGCTGGCACACAATCCATCCCGAGGCTCTGAAGCGGCGTTGCCACCTCGGAGAGTGGTTGCTGATCCACGAGGAACTCAAAGGCTGTGGCGGCCAGGTCTCCCTTTTGCAGGCCCACTGAGACAGTGGCATTCCCTTGCGGGTCCAAGTCAATCAGCAGCACGCGTTTCCCCATCGCAGCGAGCGCTGCGGAGAGGTTGACGGCGGTCGTGGTTTTACCCACGCCGCCTTTTTGATTCGCTATTGCGATGACCTTCACGACTTCACCTTCTGGTCCACTGAATTGCCAGCAGTTGGAACGGCCAATCCCGCCCGGGCACTACCACGTTTTGGTTTGCAGTCAGCTCAAATCCATACGGCAAAGCGTCAACCTCTCCAGCCGCTGACTCTGTCTTCATGGCAAACAACATGCCGTGATCTTGCAATATATGCTGAGTTCTTCCGATGGTGGTGGCCAAATCGGCAAAGGCTCTTGTGATGACTGCGTCCGGGTGCTGAGCGGGTTGCCAATTCTCGACTCGGGTTGTCTCAACCTCGATGTTAGATAAACCCAGCACCCTTTTCACCTCCAACAGGAAGCGCGTTTTCTTCCCATTACTGTCCAGTAACACAAACGGCTTGTCCGGTTCAGTAATCGCTAGCGGCACGCCGGGTAGTCCCGCGCCTGTGCCGATGTCGGCCCACTTTTCTCCGCGGATATAGGGTTTCACCGCCAGGCTTTCAAAAATATGGCGAGAAAATAGCTCCGTGCGACGGCGCACTGCTGTGAGATTAAACGCCCGATTCCATTTTTCCATCAGGTCAACATAGCCAATCAATTGATTGACCTGCGTATCGGAGAGGCTGATGCCGATCTCTTCGGCCGCGTTGTGTAGCAGCCCTAGCTCGGTTTCAAGCATGCGCCGCGGCGCGCACGCTGTCTCTGAGTTCTCGCTTTTTGAGGTGCACCAGAAGCAGTGACAACGCTGCCGGCGTCACACCGGGTATGCGTCCAGCTCTCGCAAGATTCGTTGGCTTCATTTCATTCAGCTTCTGACGGATTTCATTGGACAAACCCTCAACCTGGTCGAAGTCCAGGTCGCCCGGAATCGGCATGGATTCGTGCCGCTGTAAACGATCGACATCCTGCTGCTGGCGATCGATATAACCTGCATATTTAAGTTGAATGGTGACTTGCTCTGCCACAGCCTCCGGTACATCACTCGCCGGAGGAGAGATTGCTCTCATATCCGCATAGTTCAATTCGGGGCGTTTGAGTAACTCTGCTAAGGAGTACTCTCGGGATAAGGGTTTACTCAACGAGGTTGAGAGAACTGCTGCTTCCTCGCTACCCGCTTGAACGTAGGTACGCTCCAATCGGTCACGCTCACGAGTAATGGCCTCGCGTTTTTCAACGAAATGAGACCACTGCTTATCACCCACCAACTGAAGGGAACGACCTTGTTCAGTCAGCCTCAGATCAGCGTTGTCTTCCCGGAGTTGCAAACGAAATTCGGCACGAGAGGTGAACATGCGGTAAGGCTCTGTCGTACCCAACGTCACCAGGTCATCGACTAACACACCGATATAAGCCTCATCCCGACGCGGCACCCAGGGTGCCAGTGCCTTTACTCGTCTCGCCGCATTGAGGCCGGCCAGCAACCCCTGAGCCGCCGCCTCTTCGTAACCAGTCGTGCCATTAATTTGGCCCGCGAAATAAAGCCCTTCAATTGCCTTGGTCTCGAGGCTGTGATGCAGGTCGCGAGGATCAAAGAAGTCATACTCAATGGCATAACCCGGTCGCGTAATCGCCGCGTTTTCCAAACCTCTGATGGAGCGAACCAACTTAAGTTGTACATCGAAGGGCAAAGAAGTCGATATGCCGTTGGGGTAAAGCTCTATCGATGTCAACCCTTCAGGCTCAATAAAAATTTGATGCGAGTCTTTGTCGGCAAAGCGGTGAATTTTATCTTCAATGCTTGGACAGTATCGGGGACCAACACCTTCAATCGTCCCGCTAAAAAGCGGTGAGCGAGCAAGGCCCTCACGGATGATGTCGTGAGTTTGGGTATTGGTCTCCGTGATCCAACAGCACCGCTGCTCTGGATGCTGGTCCCGACTGCCCAGCAAAGACATGACGGGCCTGGGTTCGTCCCCCCATTGTTCCGCCATCGCGGCGAAATCTACCGCTCTCGCATCCAATCGGGGCGGAGTTCCGGTTTTCAGTCGCCCTACCCGCGGGCACAGCTCGCGGAGGCGATCTGCCAATCCGATGGCTGCCTGATCTCCCATCCGCCCACCGGACCGATTCTCCTCGCCAATGTGCATTTTTCCATGAAGGAATGTTCCTGCTGTCAGCACTACCGCTGCAGCGCGAAAGACAATCCCGGTACGAGTTATCACACCCGAGACGGCGCCAGACGTTAGCTCAATATCCTCTGCGGCGTCTTGAAACAGATCGACGCCATTGGTCTGCTCAAGCACCGATCGAACAGCCTGACGGTACAACACCCGATCAGCTTGCACGCGCGTGGCCCGGACTGCTGGGCCTTTCCGGGCATTCAGCACCCTGAACTGTATGCCCGCTTGATCTGTCGCGCGAGCCATCACGCCACCCAGCGCATCAATCTCCCTGACCAGATGACTTTTACCGATACCGCCGATTGCGGGGTTGCAAGACATCTGACCGAGAGTGTCGACAGCATGAGTGATCAAGAGCGTGCGGGCACCGGTGCGCGCCGCAGCAAGCGTCGCTTCGGTTCCGGCGTGGCCGCCGCCAACGACAATGACATCGTAAAGCTCGGGGTGTCGGATCATTTTTGTGGAAATTAATAAAAAACAACCGAAAGTATAAACGGGTCGCGTTCAGGCATGAACTCCGGCTTTTGGTGATAGTGACCAGCCGCTCTCCTGATCAATAAACTGTGCTTTACCTGCCCTAACAATTAATTAAATAAAATATTCTTATAAGAGGAATATCTTAATGTTGTTGTTATTAAGTGCAGCTTTCCGGGTGGAAAACAGCAAATAAATAATTTTTTTCAGCGGCTTACAGGCAGGATAATGCTCTGGAGAAGTCAGCTGGAGACGCTGGTCTCACTGGTGATAATGTGGGGATCGATTCCCCACCACTTCGCGCAGAATGACTTCCACAGCGCCATCACCAACTTCCCCTTACATTTATCTACAACATCGTCCACAGCGGAGATGCGGTGTGATGCATGGTCGATTTTTGGTGAGAAAAGTTGTGGATACATCTTGGATGGCTATTGAATTGACAGTGTAGATGCAGTGATGGAGTCGTGTTTGATTGAGTATCGCGGGGGAGAGAGAATCGAGTGTCCCTCATCGTTACTTGCCAATACAAAAGGAGGAAAAAATCTCTCCAAGGAGGTCATCTGCACCAAGAGCACCGGTAATGGCGCCGAGCTCTGCGTGGACGCGCCTGAGGTCTTCTGCCAGCAGCTCGCCGGCCTGACTTTTCTGAAACCGGGCGCTCGCCTCATCCAGCGCTGCTTCAGCTCGTTTCAAACAGGTGACGTGGCGCTCCCTGGCGCTAAAGGGTGAGGTGGTCTCAGCCTCGCCCATACCGAGACAGTGAATGATCACCTGCTCAAGGGCGTTAATTCCCTCGCCAGTTACAGCCGAAACTGCAACGGTGGGAGGGGCAAATTCGTCTTCCTGATTTGCTGCATTCAACTTCCCCGGTGTGCGACCAGAGAGGTCTATTTTGTTTAGTACGCGGATGATTGACTGTTCATTGCCACTTGAGGCGAATTCAGTGTTTTTAGGCTCTCGATCGTCGATCACTTCGATAATGATATCGGCGATGTCGAGCGCGGCTTGCGCCCTCTCGATCCCCTCCTGCTCGATGGCATCGGCAGCGGCACGGATACCTGCGGTATCGGATAGTTGGATAGCTACACCCTCGATAGAAATAGATTGTTTGATTACATCGCGCGTAGTGCCGGGAACGTCGGTGACGATAGCGACGGCTTGGCCAGCTAATCGATTCATCAAACTACTTTTGCCCGCGTTGGGTGCGCCGGTCATTACAATTTGTGCGCCGCGGCTCAACATCGCGCCCCTTCTGGCTTGGGTGATTAATGTCTCCAACGCTGCTCTCAGTTCTAGCAGTGATGTGGCGACGCGACCTTCACTAAGAAAGTCGACCTCTTCCTCCGGAAAATCGATAGCGGCCTCGACATAGACCCTTAGGTCGATAACGCGGTGGTTGATCTGATTAACAGCATCCGAAAAGGCGCCTTGCAAGGAAGCGGACGCTTGCCGCGCAGCTTGTTGCGTCGGGGCTTCGATTAAGTCGGCAAGCCCCTCAGCTTGAGTGAGGTCCATTTTGTTATTGAGAAAAGCCCGCTCGGAGAATTCTCCTGGTCTCGCTAAACGAGCTCCGCGGGCCAGACAGGCTTGGAGTAGCAGGTTGGTTACCATCACGCCGCCGTGGCAATGGAACTCTACGACGTCTTCTCCGGTGAACGAGGCAGGGCTCTGAAAAAAAAGGGTTAGACCCGTATCGATAACGCCATTGTCCTCGGCAAAAAAACGGGTGAGGAGAGGCTGCCTGGCTTGTACGGGTTTTCGTGTTATGAGTTCGGCAATGGAAAGCGCTTTTGGCCCCGAAACGCGAATAATGCTGACGCTGCCGCGCCCGGAAGGGGTCGCAATGGCAGCTATGGTGTCTTGATCAAGCGCGAGACTGTCGGATGACACGGTAGCTAATAGCGCAGTGGCTCAGAGGGCACCGCTTTCAATCCGGCGATTGATGAGGTATTGCTGTCCCATTGACAGCAAGTTATTGCAAAGCCAATAGAGCACCAAGCCCGCCGGGAACCATAAAAAGAAAAAGGTGAAGACAATCGGCATCCACTGCATGATTTTTGCTTGCATGGGATCGGGCGGTGCCGGGTTCAACTTCTGCATGTAATACATGCTCGCCCCCATCAGAATGGGTAGCACAAAATAGGGGTCCATCACTGACAGGTCGTCGATCCACAAGGCGAAAGGGGCCTGTCTTAACTCAACGGACTCCATCAATACCCAGTACAACGCGATAAACACAGGCATCTGGACGAGGATGGGAAAACAGCCCCCAAGCGGATTAATTTTTTCTTTTTTGTACAGCTCCATCATGGCCTGAGATTGTTTGGCTTTATCATTGGCGTATTCTTCTCTTATCGCCAGGATGCGCGGCTGCACCTTGCGCATTCGGGCCATCGATTTGTAGCCGGCGGCAGACAACTGGAAGAACGCTAGCTTGACCAGCAGCGTGAGGAAGATGATGGCGACACCCCAATTAATTACGACGCTTTGGATCATCGTCAGCAACCAGAACAGTGGTTGAGCAATCCACCAAAGCCAGCCGTAATCCACCACAAGATCAAGGTGAGTAGCCAGGTCAGCTAGCACTGACTGGTTCTTGGGTCCGACGTACAGTTGATTTCTGATGTTCGCCGTTTCTCCCGGTGCGATCACCATAGCGGGGCCGGTGTAACCAATGATGTTGTCGCCGGATCGGGTTTGGCGCGTCCTGAATCGGTAGGTGTTATCCATTTCGGGCACCCACGCGCTGACAAAATAGTGTTGCAGCATCGCAATCCAGCCGCCAGGGAGATCAGCGCGGAAGGGGTTTTCAGCCATATCCTCAAAGTCGAATTTGGTGAACCGCTGGTCAGGTTGTGTCAGTGCGGATCCCAGAAAAGGTTGCATACCCATTCCGGCGTCACTGGCAACAGGTGCCGGCGAACTATCGCGCTTGAGTTGCACAAAAGGGGTTAACTGAGCCGGTCCGGCTGCAAGGTTGGTGATGGTGTAGTGAACGCCGACAATGTGGCTGCCGGGCTCGAAGGCAAAGTGCTTGCTCACCCGTAGCGCACTGTCGGCAGCCGCGAAGTCAATGACCACTTCCAGGGGTTCTCCCGCCGACAGGGTGTAGACGTCTTGCGTGGCGCGGTAACGCGCGCGTTGGTTTTGATCGATCCCGTCGGGCCCAACTAAACCGGACTGAGCAATGTAGGTACGCACCGCGTTTCGCTCCAGCAACACAAAAGGATCGGTTGGATCATCAAGTGTCTTGGGATAGTTTTTGAGCGCTGCGCCGACAACGTCGCCACCTTCAAGGTCGATTTTTATTTCCAGCACGTCGGTATGCACTGTCACGATGCGGCCAGTCACGGTGGTAGAAGATCCGGCATCGTCGAGTGTTTGGCTATTGGTGAGGTTGATGTCCTCGGCGGCGGGTAGATCTATGTCGTCTTGAGATGTGTTGCTGAGAACTGCGATCTCATCAGCTGTGTCGGGCGCCGTTGTGGCTGTATCCACCATGGGTACTGCTGGAAGTGATGCTTCCTGTTGGGCGGTGCTAAATCGGGTCCATTCCCCCAACAACATCAAGCCCAGAAAAACACTGGCAGCGATCAGGGTGTAGCGAGGGATATCCATGGTGTGGTCTCGATCTCAGTGAGTGTGTTGAGCTGTTTTGACTGGCGGCACGGGGTCGGCCCCGCCGGCACACCACGGGTGGCAGCGCAGCAATCTGCGACCGGTCAGCCAGACGCCCGATAGAGTACCGTGGGTCTTCAGCGCGTCAATCCCATATTGTGAGCAGGTTGGCGTGAAACGGCAGGACCTGCCGAGCCAGGGGCTCAGCGTCAGTTGATAGCCGCGGATCAACAGGGCAAGGCCAGCCGAAACGCGTCGGTCAATCCATTTTAGCCACCGCATTACGAATTCACCTTCTGTCCCAGTGCGCGCCACAGCTTGTCGAGCTCCTGCCATAGGCCAGGGTTATCCAATTGGTCGGCACCTGACCGGGCCAGGACCACCAGGTCAATAGCCTCATCGAAAGCATGATGCCGAAAATGTTCCCGCACCAGCCGCTTGATACGATTGCGCCTCACGGCGAAGCGAATATTTTTCTTGGCGACGACGATGCCTAGCCTGGATGACAGGGTTGCGCCGGGTGTTGCAAGAAGAAGGAAGGCGCCGCTACTAACCTTGTACTTTGGGCTGTCAAACACGCGCCGATAGTGGTCGGGTTGAGACAGCCTGGCAGTATTAGGAAAGGTGGGCATGGCCCACGGCGGCGGTTTGTTCGAGATGTTTAAGCAGACAAACGGCGACGTCCACGCGCGCGGCGGCGAGAGAGGACCTTGCGGCCGTTCGCGGTAGCCATGCGGGCACGGAAACCGTGATTGCGCTTTCGTTTAATAACGCTAGGCTGAAATGTACGCTTCATGGCGGTTACCTTTTAATCTTTGCATGGTAATGCAGCTGTGTTGCAGCAGCATCACAGCCGCGAGGCCCAGAGCGCTACGCGACTTCACGGCGCGCGGATTATAGGTAGCCTTTTCGCTCTATGCAAGGTTCTCTTTGGGGTCTTCCTCACGATCTTTTCGGCGTGGATAAAATATTTTATCCACGCTTATTAACTCACCCCCAGGTCTCAGCGGAGGATCGAGGCGCCTAGCGAAAAAGCGGCGATTTCAGGGGCTTGCCCCCCGTGGTGCGGTTCCCAAGCGGCGGGCAAGTTGTAGCCGCGGTTTTGGCAGAGGGAGGGGAACCACAGGTTGGCCAAAAGATAAACACAGGTTATCCACAGCCGCAAAAGTTTTTTCTTGCAAATGCGTGCCGCTTGGTTTAGCCCGCCCGAAAAGTATTAAACCATTGATTTTAAACAATTTAAAACCGGTTGATCAACACAAGGGTTTGTGGATAACTATGTGGCGTCAGCGTAAGCCAGGCCAAATGCACCTTGGGGGGGGTTGCGGCAAAGGGCAGCAGCCGGCGATGTTTGTTAATAGCCTTTTAAAAAGGCAGAACTTGAAAACAATTGGAGAAGTAAGTTGGTTGCGCCTCAGCCCCTCACGGACCCCTGGCAGCACTGCCTGAATCGACTCGGCGGTGATATTCCCCAGCAGCAATTCAATACCTGGATTAGGCCTTTGCGGGCCGAGTGGCAGGAATCGGGTCTGATGTTGACCGCGCCAAACCGGTTCATCCGCGATTTTGTGGGGGAAAAGTATCTGCCCCTCATCAACAGCTATTTGCTCGATGTGGTGGCGCCTGCAGCGGCGCAGGCATCTATCACTGTGCAGGGCGAACAGTCAGCAACGCCATCCTCGATTACGTCTGGTGCGGCGCAAACACTCCCGCGGCCGGCAGAGGTTCTCCCTCGCCCAGCCCCTGCCGCCCTAGTATCGCCGTCCAATCTGGTAGAAGGCTACACCTTTGATCGGTTTGTCGAGGGTAAGAGCAACCAGTTGGCGCTGGCGGCTGCGCAACAGGTAGCGGAGCATCCCGGCTCGTCTTACAACCCCCTATTTTTGTATGGCGGTGTCGGGCTCGGAAAGACACACCTGATGCACGCGGTCGGTAACGCCATGCGCCGCCAAAACCCCGAGGCGAAAATCGTCTACCTTCACTCTGAGCGATTCGTAGCGGATATGGTGAAGGCGCTGCAGTTGAATGCGATCAATGACTTTAAGCGCTTCTACCGCTCCGTCGACGCATTGCTAATTGATGACATTCAATTCTTCGCCAATAAAGACCGCTCCCAGGAAGAATTCTTTCACACATTCAATGCGCTACTCGAGGGCGGACAGCAGATGATCCTCACTTGCGACCGTTATCCCAAGGAAATAGAAGGTGTTGAGGAGCGCTTAAAGTCCCGTTTCGGCTGGGGCTTGACGGTAGCGGTAGAGCCGCCAGACTTGGAAACTCGCGTGGCGATCTTGATGAAAAAAGCGGAACAGAGTCATATATCTCTTGCACCAGACGCTGCATTTTTTATCGCGCAACGCATCCGCTCTAACGTTAGGGAGCTTGAAGGTGCGTTGAAGCGGGTGATCGCCAGTGCAAATTTCACGGGGCGGCCGTTTGATATTGATTTGATAAAAGACAGCCTTAAAGACTTGTTCGCCCTGCAGGACAAACAGGTCTCTATGGATAACATCAAGCGCAAGGTTGCCGAGTATTACAAAATCAAGGTGGCGGATTTGATGTCAAAAAGACGCAATCGCTCGGTGGCGAGACCAAGGCAGGTGGCTATGGCGATGGCAAAAGAGCTCACGCACCACAGCCTGCCCGAGATCGGTGATGCGTTTGGTGGACGAGACCACACGACAGTTTTGCATGCGTGTCGTAAAATCAGAGAACTACGGGACGTCAGCCCCGATATCAGCGAGGACTATCAAAACTTGCTGCGCGCGCTGACTACCTGATTGGTCAATTTATCGGGCGTGCACTTCGCCCGGTTACCGCAAAAAACGGAACGAGCTGAAAAAATGAAATTTTCCATTGCCCGCGATGCACTCATCAAACCATTGAATTTGGTGGCGGGGGTCGTCGAGCGGCGGCAAACGCTGCCCATTCTGTCAAACGTATTGCTGGTCCTCGAGGACAAAACCCTCTCGCTCACTGGAACCGACCTTGAAGTTGAACTGGTTGGACGTATCGAGCTGGAGGCGGCGGGTGTGGACGGTGAAGTCACGTTACCCGCCAGAAAACTTGTTGATATTTGTAAATCGCTTCCAGAAGGTTCCACTATAGAATTCTCATTGGAGGCGGGCAAGGCGATGGTGAAGGCCGGTCGAAGCCGCTTCATCTTGGCCACTTTGCCAGCCGCAGACTTTCCAGCTGTGGAAGGCGGCGCGGGTTCGGTTGCGCTGTCCCTAGATCAATCACTGGTGAAACAACTCATAGACAGCACGGCATTTGCGATGGCCCAGCAGGACGTTCGCTATTACCTCAATGGTTTGTACTTGGAAATATCAGGTGGCCGTTTACGGGTAGTGGCCACAGATGGTCACCGTCTAGCGTTGGCTACGGGGCCGGCTTTGGTCGAGGCCGCTGACACGGGGGTTATTATTCCGCGAAAGGGTGTGCTGGAATTGTCGCGTCTTCTCGCTGGCAGCGCGCCTTTGGAGCTCTCCATCGGCACCAACCATATCCGCGCCGCCAATGAGCAATTCACTTTCACTTCCAAGCTCGTTGACGGCAAGTTCCCCGACTATGAGCGCGTAATCCCGAAAAATGCCGACAAATCGGTGATTGGCGAGCGCGGCGAGTTGAAGCAGGCTTTCACTCGAACAGCGATTCTGTCGAACGAGAAGTATCGCGGCGTTCGGCTGAGGTTTTTGGACAACAACCTCGACATCACGGCTAACAATCCCGAGCAGGAACAGGCCGAGGAGGTGGTGGGTGTCCAGTATGGTGGCGACGAGCTAGAGATTGGGTTCAATGTTAGCTATTTGCTCGATGTCTTGTCAGTGCTGGAGCAGCCCAAAGTCCGGCTGTCTCTGTCAGACGAGGCTAGCTCAGCGTTACTCGAAAATGCGGAGGCGCCTTCCGAAGGTGAGCCTGAGCGACTCTACGTTGTGATGCCCATGCGGCTCTGACCACTACCCTACCCGCTTCAGTGCTGAAGCACATTACCATCGAAGGCGTCAGGAATTTGGCGCACACCCAAGTGGCGCTGCCGGTTGGCGCCACGGTCCTGTTTGGCGCCAATGGCTCAGGTAAAACAAGCTTCCTCGAGGCGATCCATTTGCTGGCCGTGGGCCGCTCTTTCCGTACGCACCAATCAAAACCTCTGATTCAGCATGGCATGACGCATTGCCGGGTCGTGGGCGAGGTGCAGCGTGGCGGACGCGCCACGGTGATGGGGCTCGAAAAACATCGCGATGGCGCTGTCAGAGCGCGGATCGGCGGTGAAAACGTGGCTTCACTATCTGGATTGGCGCTGCACCTCCCTCTGGTTTTGCTGGACACTGAAGGCCTGGGTATTGTCACTGGCCCGCCGGAGGGCCGCCGGCGCCTGCTGGACGGCATTTTGTTCCACGTGGAACGGGGCTTTCTTTCTCGCTGGAAGCGCTATGCTTTGGCTGTTAAACAGCGTAATAGCGGGCTTCGCCGTGGTATACTTGGCGCCGACAAGGCGTGGCGCCAGGAGATCGCAGAAATCGGGACGGTGCTGACGCAGCAGAGACAGGCGGTCGCTGAAAAACTCGCTCACGAGCTGGACATATTAGCGCCTGCCCTATCCGATGATTTGGCGGGTCTAGAGGTGGTTTTTCGCGCTGGCTGGGACCAAAAACTGTCGCTGTTCGAGGCACTGGAGCGCAATGCGGACAGCGACAGCGCCCGAGGGTTTACTCAGGTCGGCCCGCATAGGGCTGATTTGCGTTTAATGCGAGATGGCGTGCTGGCGGCCGAAGTGCTCTCGCGAGGTCAACTAAAGCTCGCGTTAGTGGCGCTAAAGCTGGTTCAGGGGGTGTTGATAGAAGGCGCTTCCTCGTTACCGCCGCTTTATTTGGTGGATGATTTGCCTTCCGAGCTGGACAGGGAACACTGCGCCAGAGTGTGTGGGAAACTGAGCGCCGGGCGCCAGGTGATATTAACCGCGGTGGATCGCGCGACGCTGGAGGCCGCCTGGGGCGAGCAACCGCTTAACTTGTTCCACGTGGAACAAGGGCGGGTGCTGCCGGCGTGATTGAGTAATCTCAAGCGCAAAGGGTGGTGTTACAAGCATATTTTATCAAACTGTTGAGTGGGGCGGCATGTCAGAGGAAACTATAGATAACCCAGAGTCGGGGGATTACGATTCCTCTAGCATTAAAGTACTGAAGGGCTTGGATGCTGTGCGCAAGCGGCCTGGGATGTACATTGGGGACACTGATGATGGCACCGGCCTGCATCACATGGTGTTTGAGCTGGTGGATAACAGCATCGATGAGGCGTTGGCTGGTCACTGCAGCCAAATTGACGTCATCATTCACCCCGACGAGTCAGTGACGGTAGCTGACAATGGTCGCGGTATTCCCACCGAACAGCACGAGGAAGGCGTATCTGCCGCAGAAGTTATTATGACGGTGCTGCACGCTGGCGGTAAGTTTGATGACAATACCTATAAGGTGTCTGGCGGGCTCCACGGTGTGGGTGTCTCGGTGGTCAATGCGCTGTCATCTACCCTGCAGCTCACGATTCGCCGCAAAGGCGAGCTGTTTGAACAAATATACTCACATGGTGTTCCTGAAACGCCGTTGTCGGTCGTGGGTGAAACCAACGAGACGGGCACCGCCGTGCGGTTTACACCATCGCCGGACACCTTCAGCAATATTGTTTTTCACTACGACGTGCTGGGGAAGCGGCTCCGCGAGCTGGCTTTTTTAAACAGTGGCGTGCGAATTTTTTTAAAAGATGAGCGCTCAGGGGAAGAAGAGCTGTTCGCCTATGAGGGCGGTTTGCGTGCCTTCGTCGAGTTTTTGAATCAGAGTAAGACGCCTATCGCTAAAGTCTGTCATTTTCAGGCAGAGGCCGAGGAGGGTGTTGAGGTCGAAGTGGCCTTGCAGTGGAATGATGGATTCCAGGAAGGCCTTTACTGCTATACCAACAACATCCCGCAGCGAGATGGCGGTACCCATCTCGCGGGCTTTCGCGCCTCCCTCACTCGCTGCTTAAATAATTACATCGAAAAAGAGGGAGTTGCGAAAAAAGCTAAGGTTTCAACCACGGGTGACGATGCGCGAGAGGGCCTTACGGCTATCGTGTCAGTGAAAGTGCCTGACCCCAAGTTTTCCTCGCAAACGAAAGACAAATTGGTGTCCAGCGAAGTGAAGGGCTCGGTTGAGCAGGCAATGAACCAGTTCTTCAGTGACTTCTTGATGGAAAACCCCGCCGATGCGAAGTTAGTGGTTGGAAAAATGATCGATGCCGCGCGAGCTCGTGAGGCGGCGCGGAAGGCGCGGGAAATGACCCGCCGCAAAGGGGCCCTGGACATTGCCGGCTTGCCCGGCAAATTGGCGGATTGCCAGGAGCGCGACCCGGCGCTAAGCGAGTTGTATTTGGTGGAGGGTGATTCGGCCGGTGGCTCTGCTAAGCAAGGGCGCAATCGAAAATTTCAGGCCATCTTGCCGCTCAAAGGCAAAATTTTGAATGTGGAGAAGGCACGCTTCGACAAAATGTTGAGTTCCGCTGAGATCGGCAATCTTGTGACTGCATTGGGCTGCGGCATTGGCAAAGACGAATTCGAGCCAGATAAGCTGCGATATCACCGCATCATTATCATGACGGATGCGGATGTTGACGGATCCCATATTCGCACGCTGTATCTGACCTTTTTTTTCCGGGAGATGCGCGAGCTTATCGATCGTGGGCATGTCTATATCGCGCAGCCTCCGCTCTACAAGCTAGCGCGCGGCAAACAGAGTCGGTACCTCAAGGACGAGGCTGCCTTGGCCGAGTATCTGACGCAGTCGGCACTCGAAGAGGCTGCGATATTCACGAATGCTGAAGCGCCACCCTTGACGGGTAAGGCGTTGTCAGACCTGATCTCGTCATATCAGGCGGTCGCTTCTGATATCGATCGGCTGGCCCGGGTGTACCCGCGGGACGTGCTTTGGCCGATGATGGCGGTGCCTTCGCTGGCGACCGAAGATTTGGCGGATGAGGCCAAAGTTCAAACATTCGCGACAGCAATAAGTGGGCACTTACTTACTCCGCAGGACAAGTCGATACGTTATGAAGTCTTCGTACGACAGGACCCGGAGCGCGGCTTTTACTACCCCGTAGTGCGCCGAACTGCCCACAGTGTTGCGACGGATACCGTGTTGAGCAGAGGTTTTTTTACCTCGCCAGAGTACCTGGCTCTGCGTGCTCTGGGTGAGCGCCTCGATGGCCTGATCGAGGCAGACGGCTTTTTTCAGCGCGGAGAGAAGCGTCACGAGACGCAAGACTTTGCTGCCGGGCTGGACTGGCTGCTGGCGGAGGCGAGGAAAGGCTGCACGATTCAGCGTTACAAAGGTCTCGGTGAGATGAACCCGGAACAACTGTGGGAAACCACTATGGACCCAGAAGCCCGCCGCATGCTGCAGGTCACCATTGAGGATGCATTCCTGGCAGACCAGATGTTCTCAACGCTGATGGGAGACGACGTGGAGCCGCGCCGGGAATTTATCGAACAAAATGCGCTTGCAGTGGCCAACCTCGATGTCTGATGATCAGCCGTTACTCATACTCTTTGGGTGGTAGCTGATGGTCTTTCATGTCTTCGAGCCTCACCGTTTCAACATCGGGCTCGATCGGCGCAAGGGCATCGGGAAAGGATTTGTTGGCGCGCTGGGACAGCGACTGAAATCGTGACACTTTGCCCAACAAGCCTTGCTTACCTTGGGTCGCTTTGACTACGTCGTTGTATTTGTTAGCGGTGGTCGAGATGGAGTTGCCAAGCGCATAGAGCCGGTCACCCAATAGGCAGACGGTGTTATAGATGTCACCAGCTCGTTCACTGATTTCCCTCGCCTCACGATTGCTGTGCTCGATCATCCACAGGTTGGCGATGGTCCTGAGAATCGGCATTAGCGTAGTGTGAGAGACCAACACCACATTTTTTTGGTACCCATGGTTAAACAGCTCTCGCTGGCTGCGCATTACTTCAATGTAAGCCGGCTCTACCGGCATGAACATGATCACAAAATCAGGACTCTCCATACCGGGCAAGTTCGCATAGTCCTTAGCTGACAGGGCATCGATGTGATTTCTCACCGCCTTTGCGTGCGCTTGCAGCGCGCTTGTACGTTCAGCATCGGTTTCAGCGGTTACGGCCCGCTCGTAGTCGACCAATGAAACTTTGCTGTCGATAACCAGATTTTTTCCCTCGGGGAGTCGAATCACGAAATCAGGCAGGTGCCGATCACCTCGCTCATCTTTAACAGCGACTTGTGCATCGTAGTGTTCGCCCCGGCGCAGACCGGCAAGCTCGAGGGTTTTTTCCAGCTGAGCCTCACCCCAGTTACCCACCAGCTTTTTATCTCCTTTCAGTGCGCGGGTCAGATTTTGCGCTTCACCAGACATCGAGACGCCCACCGATTCGAGATGTTTAATCTGTTCGCCCAAAGATGCGCTGTTGCGCACCATATCGGTGTGTACCTGATTGACCCGCCTTTGAAACTGATCAATTTTTTCGGCGAGCGGCTTCAACAAGCTGTCGAGGCTTTTTTGGTTAGTGGTTTCCAGTGCTTTGCCCGACGATGCGAGCAGTTTCTGGCCAATCACCTCTAATTCAGTGCGAAGGGTGGTGCGAGATTCCTCCACCCATTTCATCTGGTTCTGATGATGGGCGTCGCGCTCTGAGAGGGTGGCGCTCTGGGCGCTGAGCTTTGCGTTTACTGAAGACAGCTCCTGCTGCAGGGTCGTCAGCTCGGACTCAAGCGCATGGTTGCGTTCACTGGCCAAGGCTGCAGCGGTCTTTTGGGCGACGGCCTCTGCTTGCGCTGCGGTGAGCTCCCGGCGTTGTTTTTGCAGTTGTAGCAAACTGAGCAGCAGGCCCGCTCCGCTGGCCGCGGCCAAGCCCAACCAGAAGAGCGGTCCAACGGTCATTCCGCCGCCGATGACAGCAATGCCAGATCAGCAACCTGTGTAAACAGGGCTCGCAGGCTATCGAGCAGTCGCAAGCGATTCAAGCGCTCAGCGGGGTCCTCCGCATTGACCATGACGCCGTCAAAAAACGAGTCAACAGGTCCGCGAAGCTGAGCGAGCTCATCGAGCGCGCTTTGGTAGTTTCTGTCTGCCAGCAACGGCGCTAATATCGACCCGACACGGTTGATCGCCTCGTGTAGTGCGTGCTCCGCCTCATGCACGAAGAGGTTGGCGTCGGCGGGTGTGCCGTCAAGGTTGTCGGCTTTTGCCAGAATATTGGCGACCCGCTTATTGGCTGCGACGAGATGCTCCGACGTGTCGGTTTTGGCAAATGCGTTTAGCGCACGCACGCGCAGATCGATGTCAAACAGGTCGGTCGCGCCCGCCGCCAGCGCCGCACGGACCACAGAGATATGAATCCCGTCGTCGTCGTACCAGTTACCCAGCCGGTCAGTGATGTAATGCGACACAACGTCGGGGGTGTCGGGAGATAGCTCGGCAGTATGTTGCTCGACGGCGGTTTGCAATAGCTCGGTTATAGAGAGCGGCTTTTCAAGGTTGATGAGCATCCTGATCACAGCCAGTGACGCTCTGCGCAGCGCAAAGGGATCTTTAGAGCCGGTAGGGGGTTCACCAATGCCAAAAATCCCGACCAATGTGTCCAGACGGTCCGCCAACGCGACGGCGGTCGCCTCGGGAGAGGGCGGCAATTCGTCCCCGGCAAACCGGGGGTAATAGTGGTACTCAATGGCCTCTGCTACCCCGATAGGCTCGTCATCATGGCGCGCATATTCTGCACCGGCGATACCCTGTAGCTCGGGGAACTCGAGCACCATTTCCGATACCAAGTCGCACTTGCTCAGCTCGGCTGCTCTGACCGTGGTCGCCTCGTCGGCGCCGATCGCGTCTGCCAGCTGTTTGGCGATAGCAACGATGCGGTAGGCCTTGTCTAGCAGGCTTCCTAAATGGTGTTGAAACACGACGCTGCCTAACCGCTCCTGTCGCGAGCTGAGCGGCGATTGCTTGTCGTTGGCAAAAAAGAACGCCGCATCGCTCAACCGGGGCCGGATCACGCGCTCGTTGCCTGAGACAACCTGCTCTGGCTGCTGGCTCTCAATGTTGGCCACAGCAATGAAGGCGGGTAGTAATGATCCGTTGCTCGCATCGGTGAGATGAAAGTACTTTTGATGGGTCTTCATGGCTGATATCAGCGCTTGGGCGGGGACAGCCAAAAACTCTGGGTCGAAGCTACCCCTCAAGGCCTTTGGCCATTCCACAAGGCCCGTGACCTCATCCAACAGATCCTCAGACAGCGCCACGGCCTCGCCCTTGTTCGCCAGCCCAAGGACTTGTTCTGCGATCAGTGCGCGCCGCTCGTCCTGATCGACCAGCACTCGTGCCTCGCGCAGGGCATCTCGATACGCTGAGGGAGAGCTGATGGCCACGGGCGTGTTGTGATGAAAGCGATGGCCACGACTTTCCCGGCCGCTCTCAAATCCGAATAGCTGAAGTGGCAGGACAGCATCTCCAAGCAACAACACCAGCCACTGCACCGGGCGCAGAAACTCGTCGCGGGACCGACCCCACCGCATGCGCTTTGACACGGGTATGCCAGCAACGGCACTGGCGATAATGTCTGGAATCACCTCGGCGGCCTGCGCGCCTTTTAACGATACGTGAGCGGCGACACGCTCCACGCCCTGTTCCTCAACGACGATCAATTCGTTTGCAGAGACGCCCTGTTTGCGGGCAAAACCCTCTGCGGCCTTGGTCCATGCACCGTTATCGTCCTTGGCTGCAGAGACGGGCGGCCCCACCAGCTGATGCTCACTATCGGGGCCTTTGCTCGCGACGTGTTCAACCCATACGGTCAGGCGTCGCGGCGTTGAAAATGCGTGCGCTTTCGCGAAGGGCAGGCCGGCTTCCGTCAGGCCATCGGTCACGCCCTGACACAAAGCGGTAGCCATGGCCGAAATCTCACCGGCCGGCAATTCCTCGGTGCCCAGCTCAAACAACAGATCGGCGGTGCTCATGATTTGTCACCTGAAGCTGCTTCCAGTTGCGCCAGCGCGGCAGCGGCCAGGTCGGGGTCAGCCTGGGGAAAGCCGAGCGCACCTCGCGCGGCCACATAGGCCTTGGCAGCCGCCCGCGCCAACGCGCGGACGCGCAAGATGTAGCGCTGTCGCTCTGTCACACCAATCGCGTGACGCGCATCAAGCAAATTGAACGTGTGAGATGCCTTCATCACGTGCTCGTAGGCGGGCAGTGGCAACTGCCTTTCTGCCAGTCGCATCGCTTCGCGCTCACAGAACTCGAACTGGGAGAACAGGTAGTCGACATCAGCCTCGACAAAGTTAAAGGTCGACATTTCCACCTCGTTCTGGTGGTAAACATCGCCGTAGGTGACCGGCCCGGAAGGGGTGTTTGCCCAGGCGAGGTCATAGACTGACTCGACACCCTGCAGGTACATCGCGATGCGTTCCAGACCGTAGGTCAGCTCACCGGTAACGGGGTGGCACTCGAGCCCACCGGCCTGTTGGAAATAAGTGAACTGACTGACTTCCATGCCGTTCAGCCACACCTCCCAACCCAGGCCCCAGGCACCCAGCGTGGGCGATTCCCAGTTGTCTTCGACAAAACGGATATCGTGAATCAGTGGGTCGACGCCCAACGCGAACAGGCTGCCGAGGTAAAGATTCTGAAAATCGGCCGGGGAAGGCTTCATGACCACTTGAAACTGGTAGTAGTGCTGCAGGCGATTGGGGTTTTCGCCATACCGACCGTCAGCGGGGCGACGGCTGGGTTGAACGTAGGCGGCATTCCAGTTTTCGGGGCCGAGCGCGCGCAAAAAGGTGGCGGGATGGAAAGTGCCGGCGCCCACTTCCATGTCTAGAGGTTGCAGTACCACGCAGCCGTGCTTAGCCCAGTAGTCCTGCAACCGCAGAATAACCTCTTGAAATGTTGCAGGCGCCACGAAGCACAACCTAAAGTCGTTGAGAGCGGTTAGTATAACTGCGATGCCCGCGCCATAATCACTTTTCCAACACTGACCCTGTCAAATTCCCTTTAACGTATGCCTGCATCGCCCGAAGCCCTCTGGTTGGAGTGGACTGTCATGTTGCTCATCAGATTGACGGTAGTGTTAACGCGCCTCATGCCCCTTGGTCGTGCCCGCGCCTTGGGCAGAGCAGTCGGGGCGGGCCTTTATTACCTTATTGGCCGCATGCGACGGGTGGTCATTCGCAGTCTTGAGTTGGCGTACCCCAAATGGTCACCCGGCATACGGCAGGTGGTGGCAAGGCAAAGCGTGCAGTTGACCGGGAAGCTGATGGCAGAGATGGGCTGGGTATGGACGCAGCCGTGGGCACAGACCCCCCCATTGCTCGAAGCCGATGGCCTTGGTTGTGTGAAGGAACCCTTGGCGTCAGAGTAGGGAGTGATTATTTTGGGCCCGCATTTGGGCAATTGGGAACTGCTGGGCATGCACTTGGTGACCTTGGGCAATCTGGTAACGCTCTACGAACCGATACCCCTGAAAAAACTCGACCAGTTGGTGCATCGTGGCTGCCAGGGCACAGGCGGTAAGCTGGTGCCCACCTCACCGCGCTGGTTCGCTCGGTGCGAGCCGGCGGCATTACCGGTATTCTGCCTGATCAAGTTCCTAATGATGAAAATGCAGGCATCAATGTACTTTTTTTTTGGTCTCGAGCACCTCACCGCAGCGCTCGTGTCCAATCTCATCAAAAAGTCGGGCGCAGCGGCTTTAATGGGCACCGTGCTGCGGACCGAAAAAGGGTTTCGCGCGGCTTACCGGCCCGCCGAACCGGGCGTCCAGAGTGACGACACTTTGGAGTCGCTGAGTGCGATCAATCTCGGAGTCAAAAAGCTGATCGCCGGGAATGAGTGGCAATGCCAGTGGCAGTACAGGCGTTTCCGCTGCCGACCCAAATGGTTGGTGGATCATTATGACTGGTCGGCCATGCCCTTGCTTGATGAAGCGGGGCTTAACTGATGAAGCAGGTCATGGGGAAAGTCATCGCCGGTCTCATCGGGTTTATGGGGTTTGGGCCAGCGGGGCTATTGTTTGGTCTGGTATTGGGCCACGCTTTTGATAAGGGTTTATGGAGAGCTCTGCAGCTTTCCGGCCCGGAAGCCGTGCACATAATGCGCGCACAATTTTTCGAAACCACTTTCACTTTGTTGGGGTTTGTCGCCAAAGCGGATGGTCGCGTTTCGGAGGCAGAGGTAGATCAGGCCGAGGCGTTCTTTGCCCAGTTGCGATTGAATGCCGCACAGCGCGATAGCGCGATCGAGCACTTTAAAGCAGGGTCGGCGCCCGGCTTTGATCCCGCTCCCACCGTCGCCAAGTTTAATGACTGTCTGGGTCCCCGGCGTCAGGCACAGCACACGCTCATGGTTTTACTGATGGGTATTGCGTTAGCCGATGGCACCTTCTCAGAGGCCGAACGAGGCGCGCTGTATCGATTGGCGCAGCTACTGGATTTGCCGCGGCGTGAGGTGGACCAGCTGATTTCCATGGTCAATGCGCAGGCTCAATTTCAGCAGCGTGGCAATCGGCAATCGAGTGCGGGAGAGGGCTATCGCCCCCGCAATGCCGAGAGCGAGCTGAACACCGCCTATGTCGCATTGGGTCTGAAGTCTGACGCCACGGATGCTGAGGTCAAGCGGCGTTATCGCAAGTTGATGAGTGAGAACCACCCCGACAAGCTCATCGCCGAGGGCGTCCCCGATGAATTACTCCGAGTTGCGACGGAACGGGCCCAGGAAATTACGGCCGCCTATGAGGTCGTTCAACGGGCGCGCGGGTCCAAATAGCGATACTCACGCTCAAGCTAACGGCTTGCCAGATAACAACGTATTAGAGGGATAAATAGCTGAGCGTTTGCAATCGAGGGTCAATGTCTCCAGAACGCGGGCGTCAGCAGTACCAGCAAGGTAAATACCTCGAGGCGGCCTATGAGCATGGCGAGGCAGAGAATCAGTTTGCCTGGTTCGCTTACGGCACCATAGTGATAAGCCACTTCTCCGAGCCCTGGCCCCAGGTTGTTCATCGTAGCTACCACGGCAGAGAATGCGGAGATAAAGTCGAGGTTGGTTGCCAGTAGGGCCAGCCAGATCAGCACAAAGCAAAACATATACACCGCAAAGAAACTCCAAACGGCACTAATCACTTCGGTTTGTACCCGCCGGGCATCCAGTTTCAGGGGGATCACTGCGTTGGGGTGGAGCAACTGGCGGAGTTCTCTTACGCCCTGGCGGAAAATCAGCAGAATGCGCATGGCCTTCATGCCGCCGCCGGTGGAGCCCACACAGCCACCCATGAAGCTCAGAATTAACAGCAGTATTGGCAAAAACAGGGGCCACATGGAAAAGTCCTGTGTGGTGAATCCCGTTGTGGTGGCGATAGAGATGGTTTGGAACAGCCCGTGAATCACACTGTCCTCGAACCCGAGAGTTTCGGTAGTCAGCAACAAGCAACACACCACTATTGTCGCGGAGGCTATCACCGTGATAAAAAATGCGGTTTCGGAGTCTCGGGCATAGACACGCACGTTGCGACGCTGAAGCGCGATGAAATGCAGCCCGAAATTAACAGCAGATAGTAGCATGAATACCGAGCTCACCAGCAGGACGCGGTTCTGCTCATAGTGCCCTAGACTGGCGTCGTGGGTGGAGAAGCCGCCAATCGCCACAGTGGAGAAAGCGTGGCAGATCGCGTCGAACATCGACATTCCCACGGCGAAATAGCTGGCGGCACAGGCGATGGTTAACAGCAAGTAGATACCGAATAAGGCCTTGGCGGTGCTGGTGATACGAGGCGTCAATTTGCGGTCCTTGGAGGGGCCCGCGCTCTCGGCCCGGTACAGCTGCATGCCGCCGATGCCGAGCATGGGTAGGATCGCCACCGCCAGCACAATAATACCGATGCCGCCCAGCCACTGCAGAAGCTGCCGGTAGAAGAGTAATGACTGCGGCAAGCTATCGAGTCCGGTAATCACCGTCGCGCCGGTCGTGGTGAGGCCTGAGATCGATTCAAAAATAGCGTCGGCGGGGGTCAGTGGGAGATCGGGGGTGAGCCATAGCGGTATGGCGCCGAATAATCCCAGCACCACCCAAAATAAGGCTGTGACCATAAACCCGTCCCGAATATTGAGATCGCGGCTTAGGTGCCGTGTCGGGAGCCACAGCAAAACCCCAGCAAGCAGCGTTGCGGCCAGCCCTGTGGCAAATGCGGACTCGATACCATCTTTGGCGATCAGTGATATAACTAGAGACGGCAACATCGCTGTGCTGAAAAGGATCAGCAATACGCCGATAATCTTGAACGCCATGGCGAATTGCATTAGATGAAGCCGAATCCCACCGCAAACAATTTTTCTACGGCGGAAATCTGCGTACGATCAGTCAAGAAGAGAATGACGTGGTCGTTGGCTTCAATCACCACATGATCGTGTGCAATCAGCACAGCGTCTCCGCGTAGGATGGCCCCGACGGTAACACTGGAGGGGAGGTTCAACTCATCCAGCCGACGTCCCACGACCTTGGATGATCGCATGTCTCCATGTGCCGTCACTTCAATGGCTTCAGCGGCACCGCGCCGCAGCGAGTGCACGGCGCTGATATCGCCGCGCCGGACATGCATGAGCAGGCTGCTAATGGTGATTTGCTGAGGTGAGATGGCGATGTCGATTTCTTCACCTATCAAGTCTGCATAAGCTGAGTTGGTGATCAGTGTGATTGCTTTTTTCGCGCCAAGCCGTTTAGCCAGCATGGACATCATGATGTTGGATTCGTCGTTGTCTGTCAGGGCACAAAAGACGTCGGTATTTTCGATATTTTCCTGTTGGAGCAGCAGCGGTTCATTGCCACTGCCGTGCAATACGATGCTATTTTCCAGCATGTCTGACAGTACCCGGCACCGGTCATAGGAGCGCTCGATGACCTTGACTTGATAGTCCCTCTCGAGACGCTTTGCGAGGGTGGCGCCAATATTGCCACCCCCTGCAATGATGATCCGGTTGTAGGGCTTATCGACCTCGCGTAGCTCTGAAGTCACATCGCGAATATGTTCTCTGGCGGCAATAAAAAAAACTTCGTCGTCGGGCTCAACCACCGTCGCGCCCTCGGGAATGATGGGGTCTCCAGCGCGCCTGAAAATCGCCGCGACTCTGGTGTCCACCCTGGGCATGTGTTCGCGAATCTCTTGCAGTTCCCGCCCGACTATGGGCCCGCCCGCGACCGCCCTCACGGCGACCAGCCGGATCCGGCCATCGGCAAAATCGAGCACCTGCAGTGAGCCGGGGTTGGCAATCAACTGCTCGATATTTTTTGTCACGAGCTGCTCCGGGCCGATGATGACATCGACCGGAATGGCATTTGATTGAAACAGTGCTTTATGGTTGGCGAGATAGTCTGCGGAACGCACGCGACTGATCTTGGTGGGCGTCCTGTAAAGCGTGAAGACGACCGAGCAGGCCAACATGTTGATCTCGTCACTGTCGGTGACGGCGATCAGCATGTCGGCGTCTTCTGCGCCCGCGTTCATTAATGTGGAGGGGTGAGCCCCGTTGCCTAGCACCGTCCGGATATCCAGACGCTCCTGAAGTCGCTTCAGGGTGGCGGCGTGCTCGTCGACGACCGTGATGTCGTTTTGCTCATCGGCGAGGTGTTCAGCCAGTGTTCCGCCGACCTGCCCCGCCCCGAGGATAATGATTTTCACCGGCTTCTGGGCCCTCCCAACGATCCGAACACACCTTAAACCAAGTGAAACCCGCCACGCCATGTGGATTACTTACGTTGGTGATAGGGTTCGCAGTATTACTCAGCGGGCTTTCGCAACAGCGCAAAATACAGCCCATCCCCACCGTTCTGATCCGGCAGAGTCTGCCAACCATGTTGGCGCGGCGTGCCGGTGCCCAGTGTTACCGCGTCAATGTGCGCCCCCTGTTCGGTGGCGAACCGGCTGACGACTTCGTCGTTTTCCGCAGCCAACAAAGAGCAGGTTACATATAGCAATCGGCCCCCCGTCGTGAGGGCTGGCCAGAGCCCCGCCAATATCTGTAATTGTTGGCTGGCAAAATCCGCGATGTCGTCGGGCTCTCTGAGGATTTTGATGTCTGGGTTGCGCCTTATGACGCCGGTCGCCGAGCAGGGCACGTCGGCCAGAATGGCGTCGAAGGGTGAGGTCAGTAGCGTGTCTGGTAGCGCGCTGGCGTCGGCTAAGAGCGGGGTCAGCCGGAGGTCCAGCCGCGTGGTGTTCTCAATGACGCGCTGCAATCGGGACTCGCTAATATCCAGTGCGACCAGTTCCTTAATGCTGGGCTGGAGCTCGAGCAGATGACAGGCCTTGCCCCCTGGTGCTGCGCACGCGTCGAGAATTCGCTCGCCGGCTTGAGGTGCCAACAGACGAGCCGCCAGCTGGGCCGAGCTGTCCTGAACACTGGCGAAACCCTTGGAAAACCCGGGCAAAGACGCTACGTCTACCGGGCGACGGAGCACGACACCATCCGCTGAAACGGCACAGGGTGTTGCCGTTATCTCCGCTTCTGCCAGCGACTGCAGATAATCATCCCGGGTGCTTTTGAGTTGGTTGACTCTCAGGGTCATGGGCGGTCGATGGCGGGCAGCCAGGGCGATCTGCTCTGCTGTTTCCTCATACTCAGCACACAGCGCGGTGTGCAGCCAGACAGGTAGTGCTCGCTGTGCCGCCGGCGACAGCGCTTCCCGGGCGATACCCTCCTGACGTTGGTACGCGCGCAACACTCCATTCACAACCCCTTTGGCCCAGGGCTTCTTAAGTGCGCGGGTGGCATTAACGGTCTCTGAAACGACCGCGTGGACGGGGGTACTTAGTTGCTCAAGCTCATAAAGCCCAATGCAAAGCAGGGCCATGATGTCTTGGTCTTTTCGTCGCATCGGCTTTGCGAGAAAGCTGAGGCACGTTTCTTCAAGGCAGGGCCATTCGCGCAGTGTGCCGTACACCAACTCCTGACAAAATGGCCGCTGCGTGGTGGTTGCCGCATCGAGGGCATCTGGCAGGAGTCGGTTTAGTGACTGTCCGGCAAGTACCCGACCAATGACGTCTGCCGCAATGGCCCGGGGCGAGGACACGATTAGTCGAGATTAGCGTCGCCGAGGCACTGCCCGGGTTGAAATCGCGCCTGATGACCGCGCAGGAGGGTGGCCACAGACTGTGCTGTAGCGCCCGGGAGCTGCGCCTCCGTAATGACCAGTTGTCCCTCACCGCAGCTGATTCTGATACCAAGCTCATCCGCCGCGACGATCTCGCCTGCACTGCCGTGGTGAGGCTCATCGACGGCATGAGCGGCTAACACTTTGAGCCTGTCGCCACCAAGGAGCGTGTAACAGCCGGGCGCCGGATGGAAGGCGCGCACTCGCCGCGCCAGTAGGGCGGCGGCAGCTGACCAGTCGAGCGCACCCTCTTGCTTTTCGATCTTGTGGGCGTAGGTGGCCTCACTGTCATCCTGTGGTGTTGCCTTCGCCAACAGAGTGTCGATGTTCACAAGACTGTCGATCAGTGCGGTGACCCCGAGTTGAGCGAGATCATCAAGCAGCGTGCCGCCAGTGTGAGCGCTGCTGATGGGGAGCCTTCGGGTGAAGAGCACGGGCCCGGTATCCAGACCGGGCTCCATTGCCATAATGCTGACACCTGTAGCTGTATCTCCCGACTCGATCGCGCGCTGAACGGGTGCGGCGCCGCGCCACCGGGGTAAAAGGGAGGCGTGAACATTTAGGCAGCCCAGTTTCGGGATACCCAATATGGCAGTAGGCAGAATCAGCCCATATGCCACGACCACCAGAATGTCGGCCTCGTACTGCAACAGAATGGCCTCGCTGTCAGCGCTTTTCAACGACGCTGGCTGCCAGATAGGTAGCTCTGCGTCTAGCGCCACCGCCTTGACTGGGGAGGGCTGGAGACGTTTTCCGCGGCCCGCGGGCCGATCGGGCTGGCTCATCACCGCAACGATCTGGTGCGGAGAATCGATTAGGCCCTGAAGATGTCGGGCGGCGAAGTCCGGGGTGCCAGCGAATACCACTTTAAGCGGTGTCGACATCGGTCAGGCGCGGCGCTTCTGCTTTTTGACGAGCTTGCTGCGAATTCGCTGTCGCTTCAGCGGTGACAGGTAATCGACAAACAGCTTGCCTTCAAGATGGTCTATCTCGTGCTGCAAACAAATACCCATGAGGCCATCGAGTCGCTCCGTGAATGCGGTGCCGTCCCTGTCGAGCGCTGTGACCTCAACTATCTGGGGCCTTTCAACAGTCTCGTAGAATCCAGGCACCGACAAACACCCCTCATCGTAGGTGCCCAGAGTTCCATCGATGACGGTGATCTCGGGATTAATAAAGACTCTGGGATCTGAATGGTCCTCACTAAGGTCCATGACAATCACGCGCTCATGGACATCGACCTGACTGGCCGCCAAGCCAATGCCCGGCGCCGCATACATGGTTTCGAACATGTCATCCACGAGCTGCTGGATCCTTGCATCTACCGCGGCCACTGGCGCTGCACGGCTTCGCAGTCGTGGGTCGGGAAACTCAAGAATCGGGAGTAGGGCCATGTGCCATGCTTCCAGTGCCAATGCGGATTTGTAGAAAGAAAAGAGTTCGGATTGGTGTTGCTCTGTCCGAATCACCGCCGCAAACTCAGATTATACCGCGATGCCATGGATCTTTTGGCGAATTGAGCGGCCAGCAAAACACAGTGACAGGCCATCGCTAGCCGCTCAGCAGCAGATGAGCACGCCAGATGCGGATTTACAGTCTATGCTCGCCCAGCGGGGTAGCGGTACCCTGGTCGTTGCTATTCACGGTGGTCCCGTAGGGCGCAGCCCGGGTATTGGCGGTGGTGCTGGCGTCTGGGGTAAGGTGCGGGCCTATCTCTTACGCGGCACAGGCATGGCATTGAACTCCGGACCTGAACTGCACTCTCGCTGGCGAGTGTCGCAGTTTGCGACGTCGCTCTGGGCGGGCGGTGTCGTGGCGTGTCCTGCAGAGGGCGTGTGGGGGCTGAGCTGTGATCCTTTTGATGAAGGCGCAGTTTTGGATCTGTTGGCGATGAAGCAACGCGCGGTGAGTAAAGGCCTAATTGTTGTCGGTGCGAGTAGTGACGTGTTTGCCGATGTGCTCAGCGACCTGTCATCCGAGCAACGTGAGACCATGCTGGCGTCTTGGCCGGGTCCCAACACCTGGCTGGTGCCTCACAGAGGATGTTTTCCATCCTGGGTAACGGGAGACAGCGACGAGGTGGCGATTCGTGTGACGTCATCACCTGCTTTGGCTGCGTTATGTTCCGCATTTGGCGGACCGCTGGTGTCGACCAGTGCGAACCCCGCGGGGCTAACGCCACCGCACAGCATCTGGGAACTGCGGCGTTACTTCGGCACGGCGTTGCCCGCGTTTCCAGGCGCCATTGACCCGACCGGCAAACCATCAACAATACGTCGTGTAGAGGATGGATCGGTCATCCGCGGGTAAACAGAGAATAAGGAGAAGTCAATGGATGCGGAGGCAGTAGAGGCCTACCTGACATCACTTCAGGATCAGATCTGCGGGGGGCTCGAGGCCATCGATGGCGGCGCAACTTTCGCCACCGAGTCCTGGGATCGACCTGAAGGAGGCGGCGGTATTAGCCGAGTATTGGCTGAGGGGGAAGTGATTGAAAAGGGGGGCGTGAACTTTTCTCACGTGGTGGGCGCAGGCATGCCGGCATCAGCTACCCAGCACCGTCCGGAACTCGCTGGGCGCAGTTTCCGGGCCATGGGGGTTTCTCTGGTCATCCACCCTCGCAACCCGCATGCGCCGACGGCCCATGCCAATGTGCGCATGTTCATGGCTGAGAAACCGGGCGAGGAGCCAGTGTGGTGGATGGGGGGTGGATTCGACCTGACCCCTTACTATGGCTATGAAGAAGACGCCGTCCATTGGCACGCCACGGCGAAAGCTGCTTGCGACCCCTTTGGTGAGGATGTCTACCCTCGCCTAAAGAAATGGTGTGACGACTATTTTTACCTGCCCCACCGACAGGAGCCGCGCGGGGTGGGCGGGCTCTTTTATGATGACCTTAATGAGTGGGGATTTCAGAAGACGTTCTCTTTCATGCGCAGCGTGGGAGACGGGTTTCTCAAGGCCTATGCGCCCATATTGGAGCGGCGCATGAACACGCCCTATGCGGAGCCACAGCGCCAATGGCAGCTGTACAGACGGGGGCGCTACGTGGAGTTTAACCTCGTGCACGACCGTGGCACCTTGTTTGGCTTGCAAACCAATGGTCGTACCGAGGCCATATTGATGTCGCTACCGCCCCTCGTGCGCTGGGCTTACGGGCACGTGCCTGACGAGGGGACCCCCGAGGCGGCGCTGATGACAGACTTTTTGCGGCCGCGCGACTGGTTGGGGGTCGACGCGGGTGCGACAGCCAGCTGATGGCGGCCGGGCTTCTCTCAGCCGGGCCTGTTGATGCTGATCCTCTCAATAGAAAAGCGCTCAAGCTATGACCGATGATCAACTGATTTCAGGGCGCTTCGCCGTGGTGGGCAATCCGATTGAACACAGTCTCTCGCCACGCATTCACGCGGCGTTCGCGAGACAGGGCAAAAGGCAAATCGACTATCGCGCCGAACGGGTCGAGGTGGATGACTTTGAAAGCTGGGTATCAGCCTTCTTTGACACACAGGGTCGCGGTCTAAACGTCACCTTGCCTTTTAAAACCCGCGCGTTTGATATGGCTGATACCGCATCGGACAGGGCGCGTCTGACTGGGGCGGCTAATTTTCTGACCGCGAGCGAGGAAGGTGGGATCCATGCGGACAACACCGATGGTAAGGGTTTGCTGACTGATGTCACGGCGAACGCCGGCTGGACCTTAAAAGGTGCGCGCATTTTAGTGCTGGGTGCCGGGGGCGCGGTTAAAGGCGTTATCCCGTCATTACTTGACGCCGGCCCTGCCGCCTTGGTCGTCGCGAATCGCACGGCCGAGCGCGCGGAGGCGCTGGCGGCAGAGTGGGCGGCGCAGCCCATACCTGTATCGGGCGGTGGTTATGCGCAGGCGCTGGGGACGCCTTGGAATGTGATCATTAATGGCACCAGCACGGGGCTCTCTGACGAGATGCCCGCCCTGCCCAGCGAGACGTTGCTGGCTGAGGGGTGCTGCTGTTATGACATGGCCTACGGCAAGTGCCCGACACCGTTCATGCGCTGGGCGGCTGAGCAGGGTGCACCGGATGCAAGAGACGGTTTAGGGATGCTAGTTGAGCAGGCAGCGGAAAGTTTTTATTTGTGGCTCGGTGAGTACCCCGATACACAGCCGGTGATCGCCGACCTGCGGCATCAGTAAGCGCCTTTCGATCAGGCGCCGCCGTCGAGGTAACGCTGCTTTAAGGATCTATAGCCCGCTGCGCTGTAGGGGAGGAAGGTGATCTCGTCCGCCGTCAGCGCGCGGATTTCGCGGGCGGGGCTGCCCGCATAGAGATAACCGCTACGTAGCTGCTTGCCCGGCGTTACCAGTGCACCGGCAGCGATCATCACGTCGTCCTCCACCACCACGGCATCCATAATGATGGCGCCCATGCCCACCAGCACACGGTTCCCGACGGTGCAGCCGTGTAATAGCGCGCGATGCCCTACGGTCACGTCTTCGCCTATTTGCAGCGGGAACCCCCCGGGGTTATAGGGACCATCATGCGTCACATGTAGGACGGTGCTGTCCTGGATGTTGGTGCGCGCACCGATCCGAATCACTTGTACATCGCCGCGCATCGCGACATGTGGCCAAACGCTGACGTCATCACCCAGCGCAACATCACCCATGACGACAGCCGAGGGGTCGATCATCACGCGCTTGCCCAGCACGGGGGTAATGCCCAGCCCCTCGCGGATATGGGTTTCGCCTCTATAATCGATGGTGCTCAAGCTGTCCCTCCTGCTGACTTCAGGTGGCAGTGCCCGCCATGTTGTTGACGGCAGTCTGCGGTATGCGCCAAGGTTGTTAGAATAAAGTTTTGATGCTCTTCGACGAAATTGGGCTGTGTTGAGGATGCTGCGGAGCGAGTATGTCGGATTCTGATTCTGAACCCAAACAGCGGCCGCGATTTGTGGCGGGCGCGGTATGCCCCAGCTGCCAGGAGATGGATCGCATGGTGATTGATGGTGCGGCCGATGAGCGCAGATGCGTTGCCTGTGGCTTCGTCGAAGCGCGACCCGATGCCGGTGCCAGCATGCCGCCAACCCGCGTCACCCGAGCCTCCGCTCGACGTGTTGAGACCGAGGCAGAGGCGGTGCGTTTACTGGACGATTAAGCCAAGCCTGCGCCTCTCACATAACCTTAATTTATGTGATGAATTAATAAAAAACATTGGAATTCATAATGCCGCCTATGGACCATATGTTGTGCGGGCGGACTGCGTTCGTTTGCCCATGTATTTGTCAGCAACTTCGCTATAATCCCGGCGCTTTTCGGCCCCCTCAGTGGCTCGGGGTCCTACGCCACAAAAACAGACGGAGTACACATGCGATGGGGAGAGTGTTCTCAGGAGCGGTCTTGGCGTTTTTGTCGCCGCTGGCTGCGGCCCAAAACCAGATCAATATGTCACCCGGGGTGACCGAGATCGGCGCAGATATTTTTGAGCTCCACATGTTAATCATGTGGATATGTGTCCTGATTGGGGTCGCAGTGTTTGCTGTAATGTTCTATTCCATCTATGCACACCGCAAATCAAAGGGGCATCAGGCATCTCAATTTCATGAGAGCACGAAGGTCGAAGTCGCGTGGACGGTGGTTCCTTTTCTGATCCTGATCGCCATGGCGGTGCCGGCAACTTCAACCTTGCTCGAAGTCTATGATAATGACGAAGCCGAGCTGGATATTCTGATTACCGGGTACCAGTGGAAATGGAAGTACGAGTATCTAGAGGAATCCGGCGAGCCGGTGGCGTTCTTCTCTAACCTAGTGACGTCCCAGGAAGAGATCTACAACACCGACGAAAAGGGGGATAACTATCTCCTGGAAGTCGACGAGCCGCTGGTGATCCCGACCAATACCAAGGTGCGATTTCTGGTTACAGCTAACGATGTCATTCACTCCTGGTGGGTGCCAGAAATCGCGGTGAAGCGCGACGCGATCCCCGGCTTTATCAACGAAGCCTGGACACGGGTACCGGAAGAGGGCATCTACCGCGGACAGTGCACGGAGCTATGCGGCGCCTACCACGGCTTCATGCCCGTCGAAGTACACGCCGTATCGAGAGACGAATTCGACGCCTGGATGGCCGCCAAGCGCGGTGCGGCCGCGGCACAGACGCAGCTGGCCATGCAAACCCTGTCGGTCGATGGCCTGATGGATTTAACGGGGAAAGACGATGGGTGAACATCATCACGGACCGGCTCAGGGCATCTCGCGCTGGCTGTTTACCACTAACCACAAAGACATCGGCACGATGTATCTGTGGTTCTCTTTCGCCATGTTTTTGCTCGGCGGTTTCTTCGCAATGGTCATCCGCGCGGAGTTATTCCAGCCCGGCATGCAGCTAGTGGAGCCTGGCTTCTTTAACCAGATGACGACATTGCACGGTCTGGTTATGGTTTTCGGCGCCATCATGCCGTCCTTTGTTGGACTGGCGAATTGGCTGATCCCGATGATGGTCGGTGCGCCGGACATGGCGCTACCCCGCATGAACAATTGGAGCTTTTGGATTCTCCCGCCGGCTTTCCTGATGCTGGCTTCAACGCTTTTTATGGAGGGCGGAGCGCCGGCTTTCGGCTGGACCTTCTACGCGCCCTTATCAACCACTTACGCGGCGCCCTCGGTCACCTTCTTTATCTTTGCGATCCACATTCTGGGTG
Source organism: Halieaceae bacterium (assembly GCA_902623175.1). Lineage (GTDB taxonomy): Bacteria > Pseudomonadota > Gammaproteobacteria > Pseudomonadales > Halieaceae > Luminiphilus. Next base: position 83,379 of record CACNSR010000004.1, on the reverse strand, counting down.
TGTCTTCCATCATGGGCTCGATCAACATCATCGCTACGGTGATGAACATGCGCGCGCCGGGCATGACTTACATGAAGATGCCCCTGTTTGTGTGGACCTGGCTGATCACTGCGTTCCTGCTGGTTGCCGTGATGCCGGTTTTGGCGGGCGCCGTCACGATGATGTTGATGGACATTCACTTCGGGACCAGCTTCTTCAGCGCTGCCGGCGGTGGTGACCCCGTATTGTTCCAGCACATTTTCTGGTTCTTCGGTCACCCTGAGGTTTACATCATTATCCTGCCGGCTTTTGGCGTGGTATCGCAGATCATTCCTGCTTTCTCCAGAAAGCCGCTGTTTGGATACGCATCAATGGTCTACGCCACAGCGTCAATCGCCTTCCTGTCCTTCATCGTCTGGGCTCATCACATGTACACGGTGGGCATGCCGATCGCGGGTGAGTTGTTTTTTATGTATGCGACCATGCTCATTGCAGTGCCGACCGGTGTGAAGGTATTTAACTGGATCTCAACCATGTGGCGTGGTGCGCTGAGCTTCGAGACGCCCATGTTGTTCTGCATCGGATTTTTGATCCTCTTCACCCTGGGTGGTTTCACCGGCCTTATGTTGTCCATCGCTCCAGCAGACTTTCAGTATCACGATACTTACTTCGTCGTAGCGCACTTCCACTACGTGATGGTGGCGGGAGCGGTATTCTCGATGACGGCCGCGGTGTATTACTGGCTGCCCAAGTGGTGCGGCCGTATGTATAACGAGGCCATGGGTAGGACGCATTTCTGGATCTCATTTATTGGTTTCAACATCACGTTCTTCCCTCAGCATTTTGTCGGCCTTGCGGGGATGCCACGGCGCATTCCGGATTATGCGCTGCAGTTCGCCGACTTCAATATGATGTCTTCAATCGGGGCCTTTATTTATGGTGCGTCTCAATTGTTGTTCCTCTATAACGTGATCGCGACGGTCGTTGCCGGCAAGCCGATCAGCGATGAGAAGGTTTGGGATGGCGCGGAAGGGCTGGAATGGACCGTACCGACTCCCGCCCCATATCACACCTTTGAAGAGCCGCCCCTGGTGCCCAAACCTGCGGGCACTATCTAGGGTTAGGGCCCGATCATCAGGCGGGGGTCTGAGGTGAGCAATTTGCGTTTGAGTCGTGTCCCGGCAATCGATACCGCGCTGAAGTTGGTAGCGGCTGCCGTGGCCATGTTTGCCTTCGTATTCGTCGTAATGGTGCCACTTTATAACGTGCTGTGTGACGCACTTGGTATCAATGGCAAGACCGCCAGTCAGGCCTACACCGCTGTCCCTGCTGCTGTTGATGAAGGCCGCGAGATCACCGTGCAGTTTGTGGCGATCAACAACGATGGTATGCCGTGGTCCTTTACCCCTAACACACGTGTGATGCGGGTTAACCCTGGTGCGGCAAATGGCGTGGTATTTCATGCCGTGAACCCGACGGACGCTGATATGGTAGCGCAGGCTATCCCCAGTATCTCGCCCAGTCGCGCCGCGGCGTACTTTCATAAAACCGAGTGCTTTTGCTTTGACCAGCAAATGCTCCACGGCCAGTCGCGTGCAGAGATGCCGCTGCAGTTCATCGTCGACCAAGATCTGCCCGCAGACATCCTTACCATCACACTTTCGTACACATTATTCGACGTCACCGGCACGGTGACCGACGGATTAGCGTCTCGTTAGCACGGGATCGGGGAGAGATACATGGCCAATTCATCGTCAGCTTCAGCCGGTCACGAAAAGTATTACGTGCCCGAGTCCTCGAGCCTGGCAGTTAGAGCCACCATTGGCCTGATCTTGTCCGTATTCGGTGCGGCCATGGTGCTGAACGACATGACCTTTGGCGGCGCGGAGGAATCCAGCACCTCGGTCTGGGTACTTACAACAGGCCTGGTGTTTTTTATTTTTACCCTCGCCAGCTGGTTTGGCACCGCGATCCGGGAAAACCTCGCCGGGATGAACAGTGGCCAACTCCACCAGAGCTATGTGCTGGGGATGTTTTGGTTCATATTCTCGGAGGTGATGTTTTTCGCGGCGTTTTTTGGTGCACTGCTTTACGTCCGGCAGTTCGCCGGTCCTTGGCTCGCCGGTGAGGGCGAGGGTGGCCGGATGAACGGCGTCCTGTGGCCCGGCTTTGAATTCGCTTGGCCTCCGGTGACAACACCTCAAGAGATAGTGGGTGGCGTCGACTCGCAGGTGATTGCTAATAACGGCGCGTTTGTCTCTCAAGAGAAGTCGATGGCGCCGGCTGATGCCCACGCCTGGTACGCCTGGTTGCCAATGTGGAACACGCTGATTCTGTTGTCATCGAGCGCGACGGTGCATGTTGCGCACACCGCGATTCTGGCCGGTAGCCGCAAAAAGTTTAATCGCTGGCTCGGCATCACCGTTGGCCTCGCGCTGATTTTCCTCGGCCTGCAGGCGGCGGAATATTACGAAGCATATGTGCTATATGGGCTGACGTTGAACTCCGGCATTTATGGCTCCACCTTTTTCATGCTGACCGGGTTCCATGGTTTCCATGTGGCGATGGGCATGACCATGTTGCTGATTCAGCTGGTCCGCTCAGTGAGGAGAGAGCACTTCACCGCAACAGACCACTTTGGTTTTGAGGCCTCAAGCTGGTACTGGCACTTCGTCGATGTGGTGTGGGTATTTTTGTTCCTGTTCGTCTACATCCTGTAATCGAAGCAGGGCACTTAGAGGGGCGCTGCGGCGCCCCTTTTCGTTGCCGCCGATTACGGACATGAAACGCGCGGTGACAAACGGGGCTTTACTAGAACGGATGTTTAAATTTTTCGAGAACTGGCATAACGAGTATTCAGAGCGCGGAACTTGAAGTAAGTGGCATTGAGAGCGCAAATGCTGCAATCAAGGGCGCTGGGGCGGTGGCCTCATTGCGTATTGGCAAGCAGACGCTGAGCCCATCGCGGGTAGGGCATGGTTGCCCATACCGTAGGGCTAGTCTTGTGGTGCGGCCTGTTCAGTATTGCTTGGGCCCTGATCCCACGGGTTTTGTTGCCCCAGCTGGCCGGTCATGGCGCCATAGAGAATCACCAGAATCAGGCAGGCCCCGAGGCCCAGACGAACACCCAGCGAGGTGAACAATCGCTTTTTATCCGGGTCGCCTTGATCAGACATCAGAAACACCAGGCCCGAGGCGAGACTGGCGACAAGCGCTATCATGAGCAGCACGATGAGGATCTTGAGCATGATGGCAATCCTTTTGGCTCCGCCTTGCGAATAGTGGGAAAGCGGATGAAATACGAGTCTGAAAGCGATGCAGTTTAACCGAAGCTTGGGCCCGCTCCGCATTAGCGGTGATGTGCGAGCCGTGCTGGCGGGCCTTGTCCTGTTTGCGCTGCTGGTTAACCTTGGATCATGGCAGTTGGGCCGTGCGAGCGAAAAGTCTGCGCTGGCGGCTCGCTGGGAAGCTCGCGCGGCGATGCCGGCGGTGGCACCCGAGGTGCTGTTGCCCGATGTGCGATCCACCGGAGCCGCTGCGGCACTCGCCGACCGTAAGGTGCGGTGGCAGGCCTCTTTTTCGGCGGACCATTACTTGTTGCTCGACAACCGTCTGCACCGCGGTCGGGCTGGGTATCACGTCATCGCGCTCGCCGACTCGGACGCCGGTCTCATCCCGGTGAACTTAGGCTGGGTAGCCGGAGACCCTTCCCGCAGAATAACGCCAACACCCACGCTCCCGATAGGGCCTGTTGAGATAGAGGGACGGATTTATGTGCCGAGTGGTGCGCCTTTAATGATGCAAAAGCCCGAGCCGCCTGCTGCATTGCCGGCGACGGTGCAGACCCTTTACTGGGATAATTGGCAGCGTTCCCTTGAAGCTTTGTCAGGCCGCGCCGTGTTTCCTTTTGAGGTCCGAATCCAGCCGGACTCACCCCACGCATTGGTGGCGGAGTGGACGGTCGTCAACCAGTCGCCCTCAAAGCACGTTGGCTACGCGGTGCAGTGGTTTGCGATGGCGGCCGTGCTCGTGATCATCGGACTGATGCGCCTGACTAACCTAAGGTCCCTTCTCAGCGGGGGATCGCGCACATGACTGATACCGTTATGCGGTCGCAGCGTCGCCGCTCCAGGCTGGTTTTGATTCTGATCGCTGGCATTCCCCTTAGCATGATGTTTGGCGCGACCGCGCTGTGGTGGGCAGTGGAGCAAGGGCATGTCGATGTCTTGGGTAGTGTAGGCACGGCGAACCATGGGGAGCTGATCGACCCGCCGCGCTCTGTGACGGATGTCGTCTTTCAACACGAGGGTGTCGCCGAGACGCTGTGGCAGGACTTACCAACAAAGTGGCGGCTGCTGGTCGTGCAACGTGGTGAAAACTGCGACGCGATCTGTCAGCAACAGCTATATCAAACCCGGCAAATCCATCTCGCGTTGGGCAAGGATTTCAATCGCGTAGGCAGGGTCGTTTTGAGCGACACTGCTCCCAAAACGGTCACCGTCACACCCGAGGCAGAGCAGGGCGATGCGGGTGTCAGTCTGTCAGAGTGGCTCGCTCAGGAGCACGTCGGCATGACTGCGCTGACGGTTCCACTGGAGAGGCTGAGCGCGCTTGCGCCCGAGGTGCTGGCATCCCCGGCGCAATGGTATGTAGTCGATCCCGCTGGCTGGATCATGATGCGGGTCTCGGATGACCTCTACTACAAAGACGTGATTTCCGATCTCCGCTTTCTGCTGAAACACTCGGGGGGCTGAGTCGCGATGTCTGATCCCACGAAGCGCGGCGTGCGCCTGACCATCGTCGGGGTGTTGCTGTTCATGACGGTGGTGGTCGCCAGCTTTATTCACCGCATCGGAGAGCCGCGTGTCATGAGCGCGGCAGAAACCCGGGCCAACGGGCTGTTTCTTTTTGATACTCCAAGAGCGCTGGGCGACTTTTCGCTGGTTGATCATAACGCCGAGCCTTTCACCCAAACTGCTTTGATTGGCCACTGGACGCTGGTGTTTTTTGGTTTCACGTACTGCCCCGATATCTGTCCGACCACGATGGCGGAGCTCGCCGAGCTCAAGGCGCAGCTGGCTGACACCGAAGCGCGAGACGCCCGTGTTGCGATGGTGTCTGTGGACCCTGCCCGCGACACGCCCGAGCGCCTGGCGGAGTATGTCCCGTATTTTCATCCCGACTTTTTGGGTGTCACGGGTGAGTTCGCAGATATCCTCAGCTTTGCGCAGCGGCTCAATACCCCGTTTCGCGAGGTCAGCGTGCCCGAGGGCGCCTATCAAATGGAGCACAGCGCCAACGTCATGTTGATTAACCCCCGCGGTGACTACCACGGATTTTTCCGTGCGCCCCTCGACATTCCCAAAATGCGGGTAACCTTGCGCTCTACGCAGTACCTGTGGGAGCACTAAGTTGATGGCAAATCGGCTCATTCTGGTGGACGGATCGTCGTATTTGTTTCGCGCCTATCACGCCCTGCCCGCACTCACGAACTCCAAAGGCCTGAACACCGGCGCGGCCAAAGGTGTGATCGGCATGATTCGAAAGTTGGTGGCCGACTACGCGGGCGACCAGGTGGTTGTGATATTCGATGCCAAGGGTCCCACCTTCCGCAACGACATCTACCCAGAGTACAAGGCCAATCGGCCGCCCATGCCGGATGAGCTGCGCGAGCAGATCGAGCCGATCCACGACACCATCCACGCCATGGGCTTGCCGCTGATTTGTATCGGGGGTGTCGAGGCAGACGATGTCATCGGCACGCTGTCCGTGGAGGCCGCGAACAGTGGGCGCGAGGTGGTGATCTCAACCGGTGATAAGGACATGGCACAATTGGTTAACGACCATGTCACGCTCATCAACACTATGAACAACATGACCATGGATCACGACGGTGTCGTCGACAAATTTGGCGTGCCGCCGACACTGATCATTGATCTGTTGGCGCTGATGGGTGACAAAGTCGACAACATTCCCGGAGTGGCGGGAGTGGGAGAAAAAACTGCCACCGCCTTGCTGCAGCACCTAGGCGGCATCGATTCGATCTATGAGCAGCTCGATGCCGTGGCGGACCTGCCGATCCGGGGCGCCAAAAGTCTCGCAGCCAAACTGGAAGGTGCCCGAGGCGATGCCGAGCTGAGCTATGAGCTCGCAACCATCAAGACCGACTGCGATCTGGCGTTGGCCGATGGAGACCTTGATTCGAGCCCGCCGGATAACGAGGCCCTGGTTGAACTGTTTCGGGAGCTGGAATTCAAAACCTGGCTCGAGGCCCTGCTAAAGGGGGGCGGAGCAACCGCCGCCGGGGCGGCGGGGGAGAATGCGCCCGCTGCCGACAATGCAGAGGAGACTTCAGAGTCGGCGCCTGCTGCTGCCGCGGTTGAGGTCACCACCGTATTGGAGCAGGCGGTTTTCGATGATTGGCTTGCCAAACTTGAAGCCGCCGAGCAGTTTGCCTTCGACACCGAGACGACGAGCCTCGATTACATGGTCGCGGAAGTGGTTGGCGTGTCTTTTGCGGTTGAGCCCGGTGCCGCCGCCTACGTACCCCTTGCGCATGATTACCCGGGCGCGCCGGATCAGCTAAATCGCGACAAAGTGCTCGAGGCGCTTCGGCCGTTGTTGGAAGATGCGGATACTGACAAGGTGGGCCAGCACCTGAAATACGACGCCAACGTATTGGCCAATCACGGTATTACCCTGCGCGGTATTCACGACGACACGATGCTGGAGTCCTACATACTCGATGCCGCGGGGAGCCGACACGACCTCGATACCCTGGCGCTCAAGTATCTTGGTCAGCGGACCATTCATTTTGAAGACATCGCGGGCAAAGGCGCCAAGCAACTGACCTTCAACCAGGTGCCAATAGAACAGGCCGCGCCCTATGCCGCCGAGGACGCCGAGGTTACGCTCCGTTTACACCAAATGCTGTCGGAAAAGCTCAATCAGACGCCCTCACTTTCCACGCTCTATCGGGAGCTTGAGATGCCGCTGGTGCCCGTGCTGTCGCGCATTGAACGAAACGGCGCACTGGTCTGTCGGGACACGCTTGCGGCCCACAGTCAGGAGTTAGGGGAGCGCATTTTGTCGCTGGAAGCCAAGGCCCATGAGCTGGCTGGCGGGCCGTTTAATCTCGGTTCTCCCAAGCAGCTCGGTGAGATCTTGTTTAACCAGTTGGAGCTACCCGTGTTGCGCAAGACGCCCAAGGGCGCGCCCTCGACAGCAGAGGAGGTGCTCGCGGAGCTGGCGCTGGATTATCCGCTGCCGGCGGTGCTGATGGAGTACCGCAGCCTCAGCAAATTGAAATCAACCTATACCGATAAGCTGCCAGAGATGATTGATGCGCGGACCGGTCGAGTGCATACGTCTTACCATCAGGCGGTCACGGCGACCGGCCGTTTGTCCTCCTCCGATCCCAACCTCCAGAATATTCCGATTCGCACCGACGAAGGTCGGCGAATCCGGCAGGCTTTCATCGCCTCACCTGGCTGCAAAATTGTCGCGGCCGATTACTCACAGATAGAACTGCGCATCATGGCGCACCTCTCGCAGGACGAGGGGTTGCTCAATGCGTTTGCTAATGAACTGGATGTGCACAGTGCCACCGCTGCGGAGGTGTTCGGGGTCAAGATTGATGCGGTCTCCGGGGACCAGCGGCGCAAGGCGAAGGCGATCAATTTCGGCCTAATCTACGGGATGTCGGCCTTTGGTTTGGCCAAACAGTTGGGTCTCGGGAGAAATGAGGCGCAGGATTATATCGATCTGTACTTTGCCCGGTACCCCGGTGTTGCAGATTACATGGGGCGGACTCGTGAGCTCGCCCATGAGGTCGGATACGTGGAAACATTGAAGGGTCGCCGTCTCTACTTGCCAGAGATCAATGCCAAGAATCGACAGCGGCAACAAGCGGCTGAACGTACGGCGATAAATGCGCCAATGCAGGGTACTGCCGCAGATATGATCAAGATGGCCATGTTGGCGGTTGATGAGTGGGTCATGAGTTCAAGTATTGACGCGCGTATGATCATGCAGGTGCACGATGAACTTGTGTTTGAGGTCGAGGCGGGGGCAGTGGATGAGCTGTGCGAGACCGTGGGAGTGTTGATGTCAGAGGTCGGCTTATTAGATGTGCCGTTGCTAGTAGAGGCGGGAACGGGCGATAACTGGGACGAGGCCCACTGACTGACGTTAGTCTGCTTCGAGAGTTTCCGGCATTGGATCCATAACGGATTCGTCGGTGAGCCAGAGGTTGATCTGCTTACCAAGCTCGTCGACGCCCTGAGGCTTCAGCGATGAAAAACACTGCACGCTGACTAGCTCGGCATGGGCGGCGAGCTCACCCCGAACAGATAGCAACGTATTTTGTGCGGGGCCGCGTTTTAGTTTGTCCGCTTTGGTGAGCAGGATATGCACCGGCATGCTGGCGGCGACTGCCCAGCCTAACATCTGCTTGTCCGGGTCTGTCAGCGGGTGCCGGATGTCCATCAGCATTACAAGGCCACGCAAACTTTCCCGGTATTGCAGATAGCGTTCCAGCTGCTGATTCCATTTTTTTTTGACCGCCAGCGGCACTTTTGCGAAACCGTAGCCCGGCAGGTCAACAAGTCTCTGACTATCGCTGAGGGCGAAAAAGTTGATGAGTTGCGTCCGCCCTGGGGTGCGCGAAGTCCGCGCAAGCTTTTTGCTCCCCGTTAAAGCATTGATTGCGCTGGATTTTCCTGAATTGGACCTGCCCGCAAAAGCGACTTCCCAACCTTGATCGGGCGGCGCATTTTCGATTTCGCTAGCGCTTTGAATGAAACAGGCTTCACGAAAATTTACGTTAGATGAGTGCGCCGTTGGAATGGCCATTTAGCGATTTGTGCAAGAATTCGGAACGTCTATAATGCCACGCGATCAAGCGACGTGTTAAAGGCAATGCGTTAAAAGTGATCACATTGTTGTTGCAACTCTTGTGAGTGCGACCGGAGATACAGAGGGTGTTGAGCAAGCCTGAAGCCCCAGCAATATTGGCAGGAAAGTCGGTGAGTGGCGCGGGTATGTATACGACCGAAGAATACAGGCGCGTGCGAACTAGCCTGGTGGCATTACTTTTGTCGACAGGGTTGGTAGCCTGCGCTGACAGCGACAGTAAGGTTTCACAACCGTCGGTTGGGGAGACGCAGTCCACAGTAGGGGCTCCGCCACAGTATGCGTCATCTTGTGGCGCTTGTCATATGGCGGGTGCGGCGGGAGCGCCAAAAAGCGGAGACGTTAAGGCATGGGCAGCCCGGCTTAAAGTCAAAGGTATGGACGGGTTGGTCGCGTCCGTCCGGAATGGGTTGAACGCCATGCCTCCTGGTGGCTTGTGCAACAGCTGTAGCGATGAGGACCACGTGGCGCTTATCTCCTATATGGCGGCTGCTGAGCACGCAGATTTTTAAAGGTAGAGTTATGTTTGTGCGGTTTTTGAAAGGGTTAATGTCTGTGTCTGTGTCTGTGTCTGTGTCTGCAGTCGCTGTTCAAAATAGTTATGCCGGTGGTGACGCACAGGCGGGCCAGCAAAAAGCAGCTATGTGTCTGGGTTGCCACGGCGCAGACGGTAATAGCTTGGTGCCTACCTTCCCGAAGTTGGCTGGCTTGGGAGAAAAGTATTTGGTGAAACAGATGCAGGACATTCGGGATGGTCGTAGGCCCGTGGCTGTTATGGCTGGTCAAGTCGATAACATGACCGACCAGGACTTGGCTGACATCGCTGCGTTTTATAATTCCCAGGCGCGATCGGGTGGACAAGCTGATCCCGAAAAGGTGGCGCTTGGCCGCAAAGTGTACCTCGCTGGCATTGCGGAACGTCAGGTCCCCGCTTGTGCTGCATGTCACAGTCCTACTGGCAATGGCAATGGCCCGGCCGGTTATCCATCACTAGGGGGACAGCATGCTGAATACACGGCGGCGCAGTTAAAGATGTTCCGAAAAGGGTACGAGGATCCGACCGGCCGCACCAATGGCGGCGAAGCCAAGATTATGCGGACCACTGCCTTCCGTATGAGTGATATGGAGATTGAGGCTGTCGCCAGCTATATTGCTGGGTTACAGCCCACCCCGTAATGCCGTCGGGGCGGAGCGCCCCATATTGACCCCGGTTGTGTTCCAGGGAGGCAGAAAGACATGACAGGTATCCGTCAGACCGTTGCTGCGCTAGCGCTGATCTTAACTGCCGTTATGGGCTGGGCCATGGCGCCCATCATCGCGGCTGAAGAGCGGTGGGTCGAAGGGCGGCACTACCAGACAGTTACGCCTCCGGTTGCCGTGGGCCGCGGCAGCGACGTCGTGGTCACGGAATTCTTTTGGTATGGCTGCGGCCACTGCTACACCTTTGAGCCCATGTTGACCGCGTGGGGCAGGCAGTTGCCCGCAGGAGCGGTGGTGCAACCTTCGCCCGCAGTATGGAACGAGCCCATGCGCATGCACGCCAAGGCTTACTACATCGCAGATGTGCTGGGCGTAAAGGAGACGCTACATCCCGTCATTTTCGATGCGATGCATGTGCAGCGAAAGCGACTGACATCCCGACTACAGTTGCGCGATCTGTTTGAAGATCATGGCGTGGAGCCTGCGCAGTTTGATAAGGCGTTTGACTCTTTCGGTGTCGACTCCCAGGTTAGACAGGCCGACGCGCGGGCCCGCTCCGCCAAAATTTCGGGCACCCCCTCATTGATGGTGGCCGGCAAATACCTGATCGAAACCCGTGCCGCGGGAAGCCAAACCAACATGTTGGAAATTGCCCGCTTCCTGGTAGACAAGGAATTGGCCGCGCGCTGATTACTCCTCCGGCACGGACAACGCCGTTCGTGTCACTACCCGTCTTAATTCGAAGCTCGAATGGACGCCGGTAACCCCGGGGATCCGGGTCAGTTTGCCTAACAGAAACTGTTCGTAGTGTGCCATATCGCGCACGATCGCTTTAAGCAGGTAGTCGGCACTCTGGCCGGTGACCACGCAGCAATCGACCACCTCCGACAGTGACAACACCGTCCCCTCAAATGCCTCGAAACGGTCGGGGGTGTGGCGATCCATGGTGACACTAATATGGGCGGTCAAATTCAGGCCCAACTTCTTGGGGTCGACCATCGCTGCCTGGTGGGTAATGACACCCTCTGTCATCAGCCGTTTTACGCGACGTGCACAGGGTGTGGCAGAGAGACCCACCCGCTCAGCCAGCTCGAGGTTGCTGAGCCCGGCATCGTCCTGCAACACCCGCAAAATACGGCGATCAAGCCGGTCCAGTAGCGGTAGTGAATTATCCATAGAAATCTATCTATGTAGTGAAAATATGACCTATGCTACTATTATATAGCACTAAACACTAATATATTGGCAAATATCACGGTTTTTGGTGATTATCTCCTGATTCCCGCCGGTACACTACGCATCCTTAAATAGGATCAGGACCAGTGCCGTGGAAAACGCCCGCTTTGATCATCGCCGCTTTGATCACCGAAAGTACCGCGCGTTTCAGCCGATTGCCAAGCCAGACCGCCGCTGGCCGGACAACGTGATTCAGGCCGCGCCCGAGTGGTGCTCCGTCGATTTGCGCGACGGCAACCAGGCTTTGGTGGAGCCGATGAATGCCGAGCAAAAGCTGCGCCTGTGGGAGCTGTTGGTGTCGATCGGCTTTAAGCAGATTGAGGTGGGGTTCCCTTCGGCTTCAAGCCACGACTTCGCCTTTCTGCGGAAGCTTATTGAAGAGGATCGCATCCCTGATGATGTCACCGTGCAAGTGCTGGTGCAGGCGCGAGCGGATCTTATAGAGAAAACCTTTGCCGCGCTCGAGGGCGTCAAGCGGGCCGTGGTGCACTTTTACAACAGCACCTCGACGGTGCAGCGGGAATACGTTTTCGGTCTCGATCGAGAAGGCATTCGCGATATTGCCGTCAATGGTGCGCGCCTAATTAAAGAGGCCGCAGATGCGCGCCCTGAAACAGAGTGGGTATTTGAGTACAGCCCCGAGAGCTTTACCGGCACGGAGATGGATTTCGCCGTATCGGTCTGCGATGCGGTGAACGAGGTATTGGCGCCGACCCCTGATCGGCCGGTCATCATTAACCTGCCCGCTACGGTTGAAGTGAGCACGCCCAATATCTATGCAGATCAGATCGAGTGGTTCTGTGATCAGGTTAAAAATCGTGACGCGCTGATTATCTCTCTGCATACCCACAATGACCGGGGCTGCGCGGTCGCTGCCGCCGAGCTCGGCGTGATGGCGGGTGCGGACCGGGTGGAAGGCACGCTGTTGGGCAATGGCGAGCGCACGGGCAACATGGACATCATGACCATGGCGATGAATCTCTACAGTCAGGGCGTGGACCCGCTGTTGGATTTCACGCACATGGATGAGATTTGCACGGTGGCCCGTGAATGCACGCAGTTGCCTGTTCACCCTCGCCATCCCTATGCGGGAGAGCTCGTATTCACGGCTTTTTCCGGCAGTCATCAGGACGCGATCCACAAGTGCTTGTCCAAACGTGATGCCGATGGCGCATGGGACGTAGCCTATCTGCCAATTGATCCTGCCGACATCGGTCGCACGTATCAGGAAGTGATTCGGATCAATAGTCAGTCAGGCAAGGGCGGTGTCGCCCATGTGCTGCGTCGAGACTACGGGCTGGAGCTGCCGCGCTGGCTGCAGGTCGACTTCAGTACAGCCGTGCAGGGCCTGGCGGAGGATAGCGAAGCCGAAGTCTCCAGCGACGATATCTTTGCGTTGTTCAGCGAGACTTACCTGAGCACTGCTCACCGATGGCAGTTGGGCAATTACCAGCTGTCGCGGCGGGATCAGTCCGATGGGCTTGAGGTTACTTTGCATGGACCTCAAGGAGAGGTCACGTTGACTGGCCAGGGTAACGGGGTGGTCGACGCCTTTGTGCAGGCCATGGAGTCGTTCACTGGCCGGCATATCGTAGTGGTTGAGTACTCTGAGCACACGTTGGGTCAGAGTGCCGACGCGGAGGCAGTGTGTTACGTACAACTCAATATCGATGGCGAGCGCCCCTGTGGTGTCGGCCGCAGCCACGATATCGTGCAGGCGTCTCTGGCAGCCATTCTCTCCGCTCTGGATGGGCGCGGACAGGTACTCGCCAACGCGGCCTAACCGAGGCTTCGGCCCGCCGTTTTGCGCGCGGGCCGTGGCGGCACTCTGCACTCCCGCACCGACGAAAGTCACCTCGCACTGTGAGTGATCTGCAGAAACCCAATTGCGGCGTTGCCTCGCGCGTGATGCGAGGCCTTTCCTGGTGCCTCATTGTGCTCACCTTGAGCAGCTGCTCGGCCACCCAATTCATCTACAACCGTGTCGATATCCTTGTGCGCTGGTACCTCGATGACTATGTGTCACTGGATCGCGAGCAGCAGGCGCGTTTCGATGGCCGTCTGGAGGCGCTGCTCGACTGGCACCGTCGCAGGGAGTTACCAGCCTATGTGGTCTTGCTCGATGATGCCCTGACCATCCTCGATGAGGGTGTGCCGCTGGAGGACACTCGTGCGATGGCAGATCGCATCGAAGACACGGCGATTCGTTTTCAGGACCCCTTTCTAGAGTTGTTGCTGAGCACGGGCCAGGACCTGACGCCCGAGCAGAGGCAGCAGTTTGTCGACAACCTGATGTCCAAGCAGGAAGAGTTTGAGGAAGACCGGCTCGCGCGCAGCGATTTGGAGTATCGAGAAGATCTTGGAGAGCGGTTCGATAAGCAATTAAGCCGATACCTCGGGCCGCTTACCGCAGAGCAGACGGATCGCGTCACGGCGGGCGTCGCCGAGATGACGCGCCTCGATCGATTCTGGCTTGAGGATCGGCGGGTCTGGATCGCGGAGTTGTCAGGGATTTTGCTGGAGGCGGAGACTGACTGGCCTGACCAGGTTCGTGCTTTGATCGCAGGGCGCGACGATGCCCTTTTGCCCGCCTACCGTGAGGGGATCGACCATAACGGCGAGGTTATTTTGCAGTTATCGCGAGACGTGTTGATCGTACGGACCGACAAGCAGGACCGGAAACTACGCAACCGCTTGCAATCCTTGCGCGACGATCTCGCCGCGCTTGCAACACAAGACGTTGAGGCAGTCAGCCCTTGATCAGAGATTGATCGCGGATCGCACCTTTATCGGCACTGGTCACCATACTCGCGTAGACCTTGAGTGCCGTCGATACCTGACGGGGGCGGTCTGTCGGGGGTTGCCAGGCGCGGGGGCTCTGATTCATGGCCTTCCGCCGACTCGCCAGCGTGGCGTCATCCACCAAGACGTTGATGGTTCGCGCGGGGATATCGATTTCGATCGGGTCGCCCGGTTCGATCAGAGCAATCGCACCGCCTGCCGCGGCCTCCGGTGACACATGCCCAATCGACAGCCCCGAGGTGCCACCGGAGAAGCGGCCATCAGTAATGAGTGCGCAGGCTTTTCCAAGCCCCTTGGATTTGAGGTAGCTGGTGGGGTAGAGCATTTCCTGCATGCCGGGTCCGCCGCGCGGCCCCTCATAACGAACAATGACCACATTCCCTGCCTGCACGCGGTCCCCAAGAATGTCAGCTACCGCGGCTTCCTGGCTGTCACAAATGTGAGCAGGACCGGCGAACTGGAGTGACTCATCGTCCACGCCGGCGGTTTTGACCACACAGCCCAGCTCTGCAATGTTGCCGAACAGGACTGCCAGCCCCCCTTCCTGCGAATAGGCGTGCGCCATCTCTCTCACGCAGCCACCCTCGCGATCAGTGTCGAGGCTGGGCCAACGGAGATTCTGACTGAAAGCCTGCTGAGTGGGAATGCCGGCAGGCCCCGCGGCGTAGAGGGTACGAACATCTTCCTCCTCGGTCTGCATGATGTCCCAACGATTCAAGGCTTCGCCGAGGCTGGCACTGTGCACCGTTGGGCAGTCTAGGTGGAGCAGGTCTCCCCGAGCGAGTTCTCCGAGGATAGCCATGACCCCACCGGCGCGGTGCACGTCTTCCATATGGTAGAGCGGCGTGCTCGGTGCGACCTTGCACAGCTGCGGAATTTTGCGCGACAGCGTGTCGATCGCGGCCATGTCGAAGTCCACCCCGGCCTCCTGCGCGGCAGCGAGCAGATGCAAGATCGTGTTGGTCGAACCACCCATTGCTATATCGAGGCTCATGGCGTTTTCAAACGCGCTGCGGCTGGCAATCTCGCGAGGCAACGCTTTGGCGTCATCTTGCTCATACCAGCGCCGCGCCAAATCGACGATAAGACGCCCCGCGCGCAGAAACAACTGTTCCCGGTCTGCGTGGGTCGCCAGTAGAGAGCCGTTGCCGGGCAAGCTGAGCCCCAAAGCCTCGGTCAGGCAATTCATGGAGTTGGCAGTGAACATGCCAGAGCAGGAGCCACAGGTGGGGCAAGCCGAGCGCTCATAGGCCTCCACCGCGGCGTCGTCAGCGCTGGAGTCTGCGGCGATGACCATGGCATCGACCAGGTCCAGCTTGTGCTCGGACAGCGCGGTTTTACCCGCCTCCATCGGACCACCCGAAACAAACACCACCGGGATATTGAGCCGCATTGCGGCGTTTAGCATACCGGGGGTGATCTTGTCGCAATTAGAAATACAGACCATGGCATCTGCGCAGTGCGCGTTGACCATGTACTCAACAGAATCGGCGATGAGGTCCCGGGACGGCAGGCTGTAGAGCATGCCGTCGTGGCCCATGGCAATACCGTCGTCTACGGCAATGGTATTGAACTCTTTGGCGACGCCGCCAGACGCTTCTATCTCACGCGCCACCAATTGCCCCAGATCTTTGAGGTGCACGTGTCCAGGCACGAACTGGGTGAACGAATTCACCACCGCGATGATGGGCTTCTCAAAGTCCTCGTCTTGCATGCCGGTTGCGCGCCACAAAGCTCGAGCGCCCGCCATATTGCGTCCGGCTGTCGAAGTGCGAGATCGATATTGGGGCATCGAATTCTCCGGGTGGTGACTATAGAGCGGTCGCTAGTTTACCACTGGCGCATAAGGAGTTCAGACTGCTCGTCGCAGCACCGCCGCGTTGCGCTGCCAGTTGTAGAGCTGCTGTTTCTCGACCGGCAAGTCGTCGAGGCTCGCGGCTTCAAAGCCCTGCTCGAGAAACCAGTGCGTGCTTTGTGTGGTGAGAACGAAGACATGCGTGAGCGAGAGCGCTTTCGCCTCGGCGAGCAGTTCATCCAAAAGCTGCCGGGCCCGGCCTGCGCCACGATAGTCAGGATGTGTCGCGACACAGGCGATCTCCCCTATACACTCGGCTTCATAGGGATAGAGTGCGGCGCAGGCCAGCACCCGGCCATCTCGCTCGAGAATAGAAAAATACCCGATTTCTTCCTCAAGCCGCTCGCGGGACCGTTTGACCAGCGCGCCGCGGTCTTCGAGCGGTTTGATTAGCTCAACAATACTGGCGATGTCGTTGATGTCCGCTGACCTGGCCTGCTCGTAGGGGTTTTGTGCGATCAAGGTGCCAGAGCCGTCGTGGGTAAAAAGCTCCTCGAGCAATGCGCCTTCGCGCTCGTAGCTGAGCAAATGGCTTCGCGCAACGCCGCTGACGCAAGAACGGCAGGCACTGTCGCGCAGGCGCTGTTGTTCTGCGTCAGTGAGGTCGAGCGCCCATGCGGAGTCAATCGTGCACTGACGAATCAGCTCGCCGTCAGCGGTGTGCAGGCCCGGCTGCCGGTCGAGGAAAATCAACTTGTCAGCGCCAATGGCCACGGCCACTTTTTCAGCAACCTCGCTGGCGCTGACACTGAAGATTTCTCCTGCTGGCGAGTAGCCGAGCGGTGACAGCAGCGCGATCGCGTCCTGATCGAGGATGCCACGCACCCCCTCGGCATCGACTCGGCGTACTGTGCCACTGTGCAGGTAGTCCACGCCGTCGTGAATACCAATAGGCTTCGCGGTCACCACATTGCCACCCAGAATTCTGAGTTGGGCACCGGTCAGTGGTGTGTTGGGTAGCCCCATCGAAAGCTGTTGTTCCAGCTGGACCCGCTGTCGCGCCGCTGTCTCGATAGCTACTGACAGCGTGAGGTCATCGGTAATGCGAATGCCGTCATGGAACGGCGCCAGCCTATCGCTGGGAAGAGCGGCATCAATGGCCTCCCGGGTAGCGTGAACCAGCACCAACTTGATGCCCAGAGAGTGGAGCAGTGCAATATCGTGGATCAGGGTCGCGTGCCCCAATGACTCCAATGCGCCATTACCCAGATACAACACAAAGGTGCCCCCACGGTGTGCCTTGATATAGGGACCCGTGTGGCGAAACCAGCCAATGTGATGCGCTTTATCGGTCATGATATCTATTGGTATTGATAGCAATTGGCCACAATCAGGTGACCTTCAAGGACGCGCATCCTACCGAGTCTTTGGGTTGCTAGAAAGGGAAAAAATCTTCATGCCAGGCCTGTGTCGACGTGAGTGGCGGGGCCTGCTCCTTGCCGATAGGCTGGGGATACTGGGTGGACAGAACAGGCCAGGAGATGTCGCGGGATGCGGATCAACCCGCCGGGCTGGAAGGCCAACTCGGCGAGGTTGCGGCGCGTCTAACGACCAACACTGGTGAGTTTGGGTATTTACCCGTGATGCGAGCAAGGTAGAATCCTGCGCCCGGTGCGCCGATGGCTCATACTGTCACTGCAAATCCACGTACCCGATACAAAAAGACCAGCATGAAGAGAAAGGAAACGACATGGACCTCTCAAAACTTACCGGCCACATCTGGCTCGATGGCGAAATGGTGCCCTGGCAGGAAGCACGGGTTCATGTGCTGACCCACACCTTTCATTACGGTCTGGGTGTGTTCGAGGGTGTTCGTGCGTACAAGACCCCTGACGGCACCTCGATTTTCCGCCTCAAGGAGCATACTGACCGACTGTTCCGCTCGGCGCATATTCTGCGGATGGACATGCCCTACGACAAGGAAACCTTGAGCGCAGCGCAGCGTGAAGTCGTTAGGGCAAACGGGCTGGATGAGGCTTACATCCGGCCCATGTGTTTTCTCGGTTCTGAGGGGATGGGCTTGCGTGCCGACAACCTCAAGACCCATGTCATGGTGGCCTCGTGGGCGTGGCCTTCCTATATGGAGCCTGCGGCCAGAGATCGCGGCATTCGAATTGCGACGTCGAGCTACACCCGGCACCACGTCAACATCACAATGTGTAAAGCTAAGGCCAACGGCAACTACATCAACTCAATTCTGGCACTGAGAGAGGCCATGGATGCGGGCTTCGAGGAGGCCTTACTGCTCGATAACGAGGGCTATGTTGCAGAGGGCAGCGGCGAGAACATTTTCCTCGTCCGTGACGGCGTCCTCTACACGCCCGAATTGACCTCGTGTCTGGAGGGAATTACGCGAGACAGCATTTTGCGCATCGCGGCGGATCAAGGTCTGACAGTGAAAGAAAAGCGGATTACCCGGGACGAGGTCTATGTCGCAGACGAGGCATTCTTCACCGGTACCGCGGCAGAGGTGGTACCGATCCGCGAGCTCGATAACCGGATGATCGGCAGCGGCACGCGCGGCCCGATAACGGAAAAACTACAAAGCATCTATTTTGAGGCCGTCCGCGGCGAGCAGTCCCAGTATGCTGAGTGGTTGGCCCCCGTGGCCGACTAGGTAGCCCTGATCCCATGGAAAGCCTCCCCAGCGGCATCCAATATCGACACTGGCCCGTCGATGATGCCAAGGCCTGTGTGCTGCTTGCCCATGGTCTTGCCGAGCACACCGGACGCTACGAGCACGTCGCTGCGCGCTTAAATGAGCGCGGTGTGGCCGTGGTGGGCCCCGATCACATCGGGCACGGTGCGTCGCCCGGTATGCGTGTTTATCTGAAGGCTTTCTCCGAGTATCTCGAACCGATGCAGACACTCCGCGTCCATATTGGTGACTGGTACCCGGGGCGGCCCGTGTTCCTGATGGGTCACAGTATGGGGGGGCTTATCAGCGCCCACTTACTGCTTATATCTCAGGCTGCGTTTCAGGGCGCGATGTTGTCGGGTCCCGCGTTCCACGCGGTGGATCCGGCGCCGGCACCCCTTATGTTGATTGGCCGCCTGCTTCGCTACGTGCTGCCCAAGCTGGGTATGGTCTCTCTGGACGCTAACGGGGTGAGCCGCGACCCGGCGGTCGTGGCCGACTACCTTGCCGACCCTCTGGTCTATAACGGCAAGATCACGGCGGGTCTTGGCATAGAAATGTTGAACGCCATGGAGGTCGCCATTGCCCGGGCGGGCGAGATCACGCTGCCCATTTACATCGCTCATGGCGACGCCGATGTGATGGCGGGCCCGGAGGGGTCGCAGGATTTCTTTGACGCACTGGGCGCTCAAGACAAGACCCTCGACTTCTGGCCGGATCTTTACCACGAGATTCTTAATGAACCTGAATCAGAGGAAGTGATTACCCGCTACATTAACTGGCTGGAATCGCATTTGTGAGCGCCCAGCGGGCACTGGTGCTGGGTGCTGCGGGACAACTCGGTAGGGCGTGTATGGACTGCGCCCCCGAGACGGTGGCGGCAGAGGGATTCAGCCGGGGAACCTGCGACGTGACCGATGACGCGGTGCTACGCAGGGTGATGGATGAGATCAATCCCCATGTCGTGATCAATACGGCCGCCTACACTGCCGTAGATGCCGCCGAGGATGACCCTGAGTCGGCTGATGCCGTGAACGCCAATGCCCCCGCCATGCTGGGTGCGCTATGTGCCCAGCGCGGGTTGCGACTAGTGCATATCTCCACCGACTTTGTTTTTGATGGCCGTGCGCATCGGCCTTATGCCCCTGCCGCACATCCCGCACCCTTGGGTGTTTATGGCGCAAGCAAGTGGCGAGGCGAGCAGGCCGTGCTCGCCAGTGGAGCGAGCCATGCCGTGGTGCGCACCAGCTGGGTCTATAGCCCTGACGGCCGTAATTTTGTGCTGACGATGCTGCGACTGATGCGCGAGCAGGGCACTGTGCGCGTTGTGAATGATCAAATTGGTTCGCCGACTTCGGCCCGCGGTCTCGCAGAAATCTGCTGGTTGTTGGCGCTTAATGGTGACGCTGGGGGGGTATTTCATTGGTCCGATACCGGCGCGATCAGTTGGTACGATTTTGCCTGTGGTATCCACGAGGAGGCTTTGGCTCTAGGTCTGCTATCTACTCCTGCAAAGATTGAGCCGATTTCATCGGATGCTTTTCCGACCAAAGCAAAGCGGCCCGCTTATAGCGTACTCGATTGTAGCGATACCTGCAGCGCTCTCAACGTGACTCAATGGCCCTGGCGCGAAGCGCTACGTAACATGCTACGGTCACAGCAGCGACCTTAGGGAACGGTGTGATGGCGCGATCAGTGATGGTCACGGGCGGGGCGGGGTTCATCGGCGCGAACTTTGTCTACCACTGGGTCGAAGTTTACCCAGAGGACACGGTCGTAGTGCTGGATGCACTGACCTATGCGGGTAACCGTCTGAGCCTTAAGACTCTTGAGCAGGCCGAGTGTATTCACTTTGTCATGGGCGATATCTGCGATGCCGATCTGGTCGCTCGGGTTTTGGCGGATCACGATATTGACACAATTGTGCACTTTGCCGCAGAGAGCCACGTGGATCGCTCCATTACCGAGCCCGATGCGTTTATTCGCAACAATCTTGAGGGTACGCACACGCTGCTGGCGGCGGCCCGCGGCGCCTGGCTGTCAGGGTCGGGCCGCGAGCATCGGTTCCATCACGTCTCCACCGACGAGGTGTACGGGTCATTGGCGCCAGACGACCCTGCATTCACCGAGACCACGCGTTACAAACCGAACTCACCCTACTCAGCCAGCAAAGCGGGCAGCGACCATCTCGTGCGTGCTTACCAGCACACCTATGGCCTGCAGGTCACTACGAGTAACTGCTCGAACAATTACGGGCCCTATCATTTTCCGGAGAAGCTGATTCCGCTGTGTCTGACGCGGATTCTCGATGGGGGAGTGATTCCCGTGTACGGCGATGGCACCAATATCCGCGACTGGCTGTACGTTGAGGATCACGCGCGGGGCATTGCCCGTATTCTGGAAGTAGGCATGCCCGGTGAGGTCTACAACATCGGCGGTCACAACGAGTGGGCGAACCTCGATATCGTCAACTTGCTGTGCCGCGTGATGGATGCACGTTTCGCGAGTAATTCGGCGCTAGTGACGCGTTTCCCCAATGCGCCTCAGGCGCGCGGCGAGCGCAGTGAGTCGCTGATTGAGTTCGTAGCAGACCGTGCGGGGCATGACTGGCGCTACGCCATCGATGCCTCAAAAATTGAGCAGACGCTGGGCTTCGTTCCCAACGAGACTCTTGAGACAGGTTTGGCAAAAACGGTCGACTGGTACCTGTCCAACGAGGAATGGTGGCGCCCGCTCCTGGAGCGGGCGGCCACGGCGCGCTAGATCAGCCCTTCATATAGTGGGCAATCTTGCCACTGAACCCCCGAGCGATCTTTTGTTGAGAGCTCGGGTGCTTCGCCTTCGGCGATTGGCCACTCAATCCCGATGGTGGGATCGTCCCAGGCCAGCGAGATTTCGCTTTCGGGATGATAATAGTCGGTGCACTTGTAGAGAAAATCCGCTGAGTCGGTCAGCACGTAAAAACCGTGGGCGCAGCCTGGTGGGATCCACAGCTGCTCTTGTGCCTTTGCCGTCAGCGTGACGCCATACCACTTACCACAGCTGGGAGAGCCAGCCCGGCAATCGACCACCACGTCGAATACGGCGCCGGAAGTGACCCGCACCAGCTTTCCCTGGGGCTTCTCAGTCTGCAGGTGCAATCCCCGCAGAATGCCCTGGCTCGAGCAGCTGTGGTTGTCCTGCACAAAGGGAAGGTCGATACCCGCGTGCATATAGCGCTCAGCATGCCAGGTCTCTAGAAAAAAGCCGCGGGCATCGCTTTGTACCGTGGGTGTGATCAGCGTCACACCCGTCAATGGAGTCGATTCAATCTTCATCAAATACCAGGCCGCCTTCGCTCACCATCGTCTCGAGATAAGCGCCGTAACCGCTTTTCACGAGTGGTGCTGCCAGTGACAGTACCTCATTGGCGGTGATGTACCCGAGTCGGTAGGCGATCTCTTCCAGACAGGCGACCTTCAGGCCCTGTCTTTCCTCTATGACGCGGATAAAATTGCCCGCGTCGAGCAGAGATTGATGCGTGCCGGTATCCAGCCAGGCCGTGCCCTGACCCATGACTTCCACCTGTAGCGATCCTTGCTCAAGGTAGTGACGATTCACATCTGTAATCTCAAGCTCGCCGCGCGCCGATGGGGTAATGCCCTTCGTCACCGATATGACGTCGTTGTCATAAAAATAGAGGCCGGTCACCGCGTAATGAGACCGCGGCGCATCGGGTTTTTCCTCAATACCAATCGCGCGCCCCTCCGCGTCGAACTCGATTACACCGTAGCGCTCTGGGTCATGGACGTAATAGGCAAAGACAGAAGCTCCATCGTTGCGTTGCGCTGCGCGTCTGAGCTTACTGGTGAAGCCCGCTCCATAGAAAATATTGTCACCTAGCACCAGGCACACGGGGCTTTGGCCAATGAAGTTCTCGCCCAGTAGAAAAGCCTGAGCTAGGCCATCGGGGCTGACCTGAATCGTATACTGAAGATTCATACCCCATTGGCTGCCATCCCCCAGAAGATCGGCATAAGCGAGCTGATCGCGAGCCGTGGTAATAATTAAGATGTCCCGAATGCCTGATTGCATCAGCGTGGCAAGCGGGTAGTAAATCATGGGCTTGTCGTACACGGGCATCAGCTGTTTGCTGACTGAGGCGGTCAGCGGGTGCAGACGGGTGCCAGACCCACCAGCGAGAATAATGCCCTTGTATGCGGTGTGCTCAGCCATGGTGCTACGATCTGCTCACGGGGCGACGGAGTTTACTAGCCGATGGCAGAGTTGGCGAGCCGCCGCTAAACTGCACCGCCTGTACTTTGCGGTAGCTGGCCGATAATATGGCATGGCTACTGCCATTAGTAGTTACCCACCCGGAGCCTCCCATTAACGCACCCCTTCACACGCCTAATGCTGCTGAAGCTAATGTCGCCGTGCGCGACGGCAGGCCCTTGAGCGTGGCGCTGCTGGGTTATCGATCAGCGCCGTTTTCGGGGGGGCAGGGCGTTTATCTGCGCTACCTCAGCCAGGCGCTCATGCAGCTGGGTCATAAGGTCACCGTCATCTCGGGGCCGCCATATCCGAATTTGGTCGCGGGTGTGGAGTTGGTCAAATTACCGAGCCTCGATTTGTATTCTCGAGATCTCTGGAGCGTGACCCGCGCAGAGCTAGGCGATCGGCTGGGGCGCAAAGAATGGTTCAGCAAGCTAAGCGGAGGGTTTGCCGAGCCCGAGACGTTTGGCGAGCGGGTGCGGGATTGGCTGCTCGATCATGCAGACGAGTTTGACGTGGTGCACGACAACCAAACCCTCGCCGACGGCATTCTGGACCTCCAGCGGGCGAGCCTGCCAGTAGTGACCACGATCCATCATCCCATCACCCGGGATCTCAGGGTCGCTTTGGCAGGAGAGCCCCGCTGGTGGTGGCGGCTAATGATCCGTCGTTGGCACCGATTTCTTGGCATGCAATCCAGGATCGCCGGGCGACTGCGCCACATTGTTACGGTCTCGCGCTGCTCTGCCGCGGACATCGCCACCGATTTTGGCGTGCTCCCGGGGGTGTTACATGTGGTGCCTAATGGTGTGGATACCCAACTCTTCAAACCACTGCCTTCAGTCCCACGCAAACGGGGGCAGATCATCGCCACCGCGTCGGCGGATGCGCCGCTGAAAGGACTGCCGGTGTTACTCGAGGCATTCAAAAAGCTGGTTGAGATGGACCCCACGCGTCAGCTGTTATTGATCGCACGACCGAAAGCGGGTGGTGATACCGAAGCGCTCATTCAGCGCCTCGGGCTGGTTGACCACATTCGTTTTGTCGGTGATGCCAGCCACGAAGAGATCAATCGTCTCTATGCAGAAAGCACGGTAGCGGTCGTCGCCAGCCTCTATGAGGGTTTCGGCTTGCCTGCGGTTGAGGCCATGGCCGCCGGCATTCCGCTGGTATCGAGTGATGGTGGTGCCCTGGCAGAGGTGGTCGCCGACGGTGGTTTGGTGGTGCCGGCGGGCGACAGCGACGCGCTGGCGGAAACACTCGAGCGCGTGCTTACTGACCCCAATTTGGCGAGAGCACTGGGTGATCAGGGTCGGCAGCGGGTCGAGCGGCATTTCTGCTGGTCAGTTTGCGCACAGCACATGGTCGCGCAATACCGGGCCTGCATTGACGCATGCTGACGGTTGACCTCGACGAACTGGCGCTAGCACCGGGGGAGGTGTGCGTAGACGTGGGCTGCGGTGAGGGGCGCCATACCCTTGCTACTTATTTGCTCGAGGGTGTTCAGGCTTTGGGAATTGATCTTTCCGAGCAGGATCTGGGCACCGCGGCCCAGCGTAGTCAAGACATGGCGCTCCATGCACCGGGTGGCGACATCAACTTTGCGGCAGGGGACGCTACCGGTTTGCCACTGTCTGACGAGAGCGTCGATGCCGCCATTGCCAGTGAGATTCTGGAGCATATTCCCAATTATCTGGCGGTGTTGGAGGAGCTCTGGCGAGTCCTGAAGCCGGGTGGTCGATTGTGTATCAGCGTGCCAAGGCAGTGGCCCGAGTGGATCTGCTGGCAGTTGAGTGAAGGGTATCGGACAACGCCGGGAGGACATATCCGGATTTTTGACGCGACACATCTGGCCCGTGAGGTCGTGCGGCAAGGTTTTGTGCTGACCGGTCGGGGCAGCGCCCACGCGTTGCACGTGCCCTATTGGTGGTTGAAGTGCCTGTATTGGCGCAGCGACCCGGAGCCGTGGCCAGTGCGTCTCTATCATCAGTTGCTGGTCTGGGATTTGATGAAGCGGCCCTGGATCACCCGCGCTATCGATACGTTGCTGAATCCCGTTATGGGCAAAAGCGTCGTGCTGTACTTCACCAAGCCAGCAGTCCAGAAGGAAGCGCCGCCGGAGAGCCACACATGAATGCGTCGCTTTTGGGCCCAGGGGTCTATCCGGCCCAGTGGCTGCGGCCGACCGTCGAATTTCTGCTCGCGACCCAACGCGCTTCGGGTGAAATACCTTGGTTTGACGGTGGACATACCGACCCCTGGGATCATACCGAGGCCGCCATGGGGTTGAGCGTTGCGGGCGAAATTGCGGCTGCCGAGCGCGCCTATGCCTGGCTCGGCGAGATGCAGCTCGAAGACGGCAGCTGGTGGGCCTGCTACCGGGAAGGGGAGGCTGATCTCAGTGTTGATCGACGCGAGACCAATTACGTTGCCTATATTGCTACTGGGGTCTGGCACCATTTTTTGATTACCCAGGATGCCAATTTTTTGACGCGGTACTTCCCCGTGGTGTCAAAAGCGATCGCGTTTGTGCTGTGCTATCAAAGCCCGGAGGGCGAAATCGATTGGGCGGTTGATCCAAGCGATGCTCCGTTGGGGGATGCACTGGTGACCGGATGCAGCTCGATCTATAAATCACTGGAGTGCGCGATTTTAATCGCGGACCAGCTCAATGAGCCTTCTAGAGCGTGGCGCGATGCGCGTGCCAAACTGGGGCAGGCGCTGCGGCATTGCCCCGACCGTTTCGACCGCACCTGGGAGAGTAAATCCCGCTATGCAATGGATTGGTTTTACCCCATCCTGGCTGGATGGGTCGTAGGCGAGCAGGCTACAGATCGACTGGCAAAAAGGTGGTCGGAGTTTGTCGAGCCGGGCATCGGCTGCCGCTGTGAGAACCACCAGCCTTGGGCGACAGTGGCAGAGTCTTGTGAACTGATCCTGGCACTTTTGGCGGCGGGGGAGCGCGATCAGGCGGCAGAGTTGTTCAGTTGGCTCACACAGTGGCGCGATAGTGACGGCGCCTGGTGGACCGGTTATCAGTTCGCCGAGCAAGTGCTTTGGCCAAACGAGAAGCCCACCTGGACGGCGGGCGCAGTATTACTCGCGGTGGATGCCCTGACTCATCATACCTCGGCCAGTGGGCTGTTTCTCTTGCCCACTCTCGAGGATTGAGACGACTTCATTCGACCTGTCGGCGCTGCCGCCCAAGGCGCCTCAGCCCCCGCAGGGTATCTTGTATCCCCAGTGGTTCAAACAATCCGGATTGGGTCGCCAGCTGCCAAATGGTGAACGGTGCTTGCCCGCCGTCTGCGGGGTCAGGAAACACATCGTGGATGGCGAGAACACCGCCCGGGAGGACGTAAGGGGCCCAGGCGCGATAGTCGGTCAGCGCGGCATTCAGACTGTGTCCGCCGTCTATGAACACCATACCGAGGCCGCCTTGCCAATGGGCCCCGACGATCTCACTGCTGGCAACAATTGGAATGATGGTGTTTTCGAGACCAGCCGCCACAATATTGCGGCGAAATTCGCTGAAGCTGTCGAACTGGCCTGTGGTGCCGACTAACGCCTCATCGTGATGGCTTTCTCCGGGCTGATGCTCCTCTGAGCCACGATGATGATCGAGGGCAAACACAACGGCGTCGTGCGCCTGGGCGGCTTGCCCCAGCCAAATGGTGGATCTTCCGCAATAACTGCCGATCTCAAGGAGCGGTCCAACCGGTGCAGCTTGGCTCGCCCATTCGTAGAGCTGCTGGCCTTCGTGATCGGGGAGAAACCCGCGCACTAAGTCGCCCGGGGGCTTGGGCGGGATCTGGGCCAGAGTGTGGGTCATGATACGCTCCGCGTGATCAGCTGATGAGTATACGATTGTCTTGAGCGTGCGGAAGCATCGGTCAGCAGGCAGACACGGACAAGGTCACTAAAATGGGTGAACACGCAGGTGCGAATCAGTCAACGAAAGAGGGAGTTGTAGATCGCCAATGGGCCGTCTTGGCGGCCCACGTAGCATAATTACTCGCTCCTCGAGGCGGTCGGTGCAGGAGGTGGCAACAGGAAGCCTTCTAGCGTTGCAATGTCTTCTGGAGAGAGCGTGCCTGCCACTTCTTTCAGGCGCAGAGAATTAATGATGTAGTCGTAGCGACTGTTGGCGTAGTCCCGCTGCGCACCGAACAGTTTGTTCTGAGCATTCAGTACGTCAACGATGTTCCGCGTGCCCACTTCGTACCCGGCTTGCGTAGCATCCAATGCGCTTTGGCTGGAAACAATCGATTGTTTTTGCGCCGCTACCCGCGACACGTCTGACATGACAGTCATATGCAGAGACCGCGCTTGCGTTACCGTGTTGCGGGTCAGATTAATCCGCGACTCTCTGGCCGCATTGAACTGCTCTGCGGACCGCCGCCGGTTCGCACTGATTGCGCCGCCCGAGGATAAAGGCAGGTCAAAGCGGATCTGCCAGCTCTCGTTGGTCTGCTCGGAATTAGGCTGAAAGACGAAATCGCTGTCCGAGTCCTGAATAGTGGTGCCAGTGGTCTCGCTATCTTGATAACGATAGCTAGCCGTCACGGTTGGCGCGTGACCCATTCGTGAAGAGGCGGCACTCTGCCGGGCGGCTTCCTCGGCAAATCGAGCCGCGGCAAGCCGGTAATTGTTCGCCATGGAAAATTCGACCCACGCGGCGCGGTCTCCTTCGGGCGGACGCGGGTCAAATTCTTCACCCAGCACGAACAGCGCGCCGGGAGTTTGCCCGGTAAGCACAGACAGATTTTCCTTGGCGACCGCCACGTTATTCTCGTCAACGATGCGGTTCACTTGAGCCAGGTCTCGGGCGGCCTCGGCTTCATAGACATCCGTGATGGCGATCAGACCCACTTCAAAACGCTGGCGGGTTTGCTCCAGCTGCCGCTCGAAGGCGCGCTCCCGAGCTTGGGATGCCCGCAGATTGTCTTGCGCGCGCAGCACACCAAAGTAGGCTTGAACCACCCTGACAATCAGGTCCTGTTGCGCGGCAGACAAATTGGCCTCGGCTTGCTGTGTCTGCTCTTTGCCTGCGCGCCAGTTAAACCAGGCTGACAGGTTAAACAGCGTCTGAGACAGATTCACGTCATAGCCGTCGGTATCGGTCTTTGTGGCCGATGTCACATCAGTCGTGTCGAATGTCGGCGGTAATAAAGGGTTTTCGTTCGGGACAATGACGATGTTGGGGCTGGTGCGGTCGTTTTCTGAATCGGTGAATGAGTAGCTAGCACCCGCCTGGGGCAGAAGCGGTGCCAGAGCCAGCTTTTCGAGCTCAATGTCCGCGTTGTACTGGGCGATTTGCACCCTCAGCTGCGCGTCGTTCTCCAGCGCGAGCTCATAGATGTCCACCAATGTGTCGGCCTGCGCTGCAATACAAAGCCCGCCGCTCAAGTAGACGGCGGTTAGGGCGCGAATAGGCAGAGGCAATTTTGGCATGGCTTTTCAGGGCCTGAGTCAATAAGGGGACGGGAGTCTACCACTCTGCTATTGCCTTTTGCGGGGTCAAATCGGGCAACATTTTCGCAGTTCCTGGGCATGAGCGGCTTGCTACACTGTGGGTATGGTGGACAAAATCAGACGAGCGCAGCCGCGCAGCAGACTGAAAAGGGGTTATTACATTGACCTGTCGGACCTGCACGCCCAGTGTGAGGCTAATTACCACCGTTTAATGCGCCTTTTTCCTGCCTACGAGCAGGAGAGCCGATGCGTTTTCCAGGCGGGCGAGGTCTCGGTGGTACTCGAGGTCACGGCGCGCGACCGCTACACAACCGATATGCGGCTTCGCTACCAGGGCGTGCTGTCTGATTTTGGGGCTAACAACCACTTTGATTTGCGCCTGTATCACGATGCCGGAATGGCCGAAGTCGTGCACTGCAGCACCTCCCGGCGCTTCGAAGCCCGGTACCGGTACCCCAACCCTGACATGTTGCAGCGAGACGAAAAATTTCAGCAGAACCGCTTTGCGGCAGAGCTGATGGAGTTTTGCCTGAACAATGGCCGGTCAGTCGACGCTGTCTTACCGGGACCCGACCAGCCCTCCTCATGAGCGCGCTCAGTGGCGTGGCCACGCTCAACACGGCTGCCTCCAGCCGCGTGGTGCAGCTGTCTGACACCCATTTAATGCGTGAGTCCGGCGGCCAACTGGTTGGCATTGATACCGATAGATCGCTCGCCGCGGTATGCCGTTTAGTGGCGGCTCAAGGCCCGATTGACGCGCTACTGCTGACCGGTGACCTGGCCGGTGATGAAGCGGAGGAGGCTTATGGCCGGCTGGACGAGGCGTTGGCGCCGCTGGGGGTGCCCAGTTTTTGGCTGCCCGGCAATCACGACGCCATCTGGCCGGACGATCATCCGCTGAGGTCGCATTTCAAGCGAATGGTGCAGCTGCCACACTGGGACATACTCATGCTGAATACCCAGCATCCTGGGGCCGTAGCTGGCCACTTGGCTGGCCCAGAGATTGAGGCGCTGGAGCAGGCGGTTGATCATGCACAGACAGCGGGCAGGCCATTACTGGTGGCGACCCATCATCCGCTGATGCCAGTAGACTGCGCATGGCTCGATGAGATTGGCGCCGAAAACGCGCGGGAAGCGCTGCAGCGACTGGCCCCTCTGGGCGAGAAGGCGGTGGTGATCTCGGGGCACGTCCATCAGGATGCTGCGCAGACGTATCACGGCGTACAATGCCTGACGGTTCCATCGACCTGCATTCAATTTGCGCCCAACTCAGCGGATTTTCAGGTAGACGCACAGGCGCCGGGATGTCGTATGCTGACACTCCATGAGTCAGGCGAGTGGGAAACCGCCGTGCTCAGGGTCACCGACGAGACGTTTGCCGTGGACTTCAACTCGTCGGGCTACGCGTAAAAAGTTAGATTGTTACACCGTGGTATCAGCGCACGAGCGAGCCGCTACCACCGCCAACCGTATTGCACGAGCTGTAATAGAAGATGACAAAATACAACGCTGACGCTATTGAGGTTCTAACTGGTCTGGAGCCGGTCCGCAAGCGCCCCGGCATGTACACCGACACCACTCGCCCCAATCACCTTGCTCAGGAAGTCATCGACAACTCGGTTGATGAGGCGCTGGCGGGGCACTGCAGCCAGATCGACGTTGTGCTGCATGGCGACGGCGCGCTCAGCGTCACGGATGACGGCCGAGGCATGCCCGTCGATTTGCACCCTGAGCAAAAGCTCCCCGGAGTCGAGGTCATCCTGAGCACTCTTCATGCCGGCGGCAAGTTCTCGGACAAGAGCTACCAGTTCAGCGGCGGCCTGCATGGCGTGGGCGTGTCGGTGGTCAATGCCCTGTCGGAATTATTGGAAGTCACTATTCGTCGCGATGGGAATGTGCACACCATGGCATTCTCAGGCGGTGACAAGACCGCCGATTTGAAGGTCACCGGTAGCTGTGGCAAGCGCAACACCGGCACCGGGATCCGCTTCAAGCCTAATCCGCAGTACTTTGATTCCGCCAACTTCTCGGTATCCAAGCTCAGCCACGCATTGCGCGCCAAGGCGGTGCTGTGTCCTGGTCTGAAGGTCACGCTCACCGACGAGAAAAAGAAGGAGAAAACCGAGTGGCATTACGGGGATGGCATCTCCGACTATTTGGCGGATGCCACCATCAATTTCCCTGTAATACCCGAGACGCCGTTCCGGTCGCATTTTGAGGGGGAAACAGAAGGGGTTGATTGGGCCATTCAATGGCTGCCTGAGGGCGGCGAGGTCGTCGCCGAGTCGTATGTGAATCTCATTCCCACGCCGCAGGGTGGCACCCATGTGAACGGTCTGCGATCCGGCTTGCTGGACGCCATGCGCGAGTTCTGCGAGTTGCGCAATCTGCTGCCTCGCGGGGTCAAACTGACCGCCGAGGACTTGTGGGACCGCTGCTGTTTTGTCTTGTCATCGAAGCTGCAGAACCCGCAGTTCTCGGGTCAGATCAAAGAGCGCCTCTCTTCCCGCGAGGCGGCGGGGTTTGTCTCAGGCGTGGCGAAGGACGCTTTCGGCCTGTGGCTAAATCAGCACACGTCTGACGCGGAACGGCTCGCCGAGCTCTGTATTGAGCGCGCTCAAAGCCGTCTCAGATCTGCCAAGAAAGTGGTTCGCAAAAAAGTCGCGTCGGGCCCCGCACTACCCGGTAAGTTGGCGGACTGTTCGAGTGAGGATCCGGAGCGTGGCGAGCTGTTTCTCGTGGAAGGCGACTCGGCCGGTGGCTCGGCCAAGCAGGCGCGCGATCGCGAATATCAGGCGATCCTGCCGCTCAGGGGCAAGATCCTGAATACCTGGGAGGTCGACGCCTCAGAAATCCTTGTCTCACAGGAGGTGAATAACATTTCAGTGGCGCTGGGCATTGATCCCGGTAGCACCGACCTGAGTCAGTTGCGTTATCACAAGGTGTGCATTCTGGCTGACGCCGACTCTGATGGTCTGCACATCGCCACGTTGATCTGCGCCTTGTTTTTGCGGCACTTCCGCCCATTGGTGCGGGCCGGGCACGTGTTTGTTGCCATGCCGCCGCTCTACCGCATTGATGTGGGTAAAGAGGTTTACTACGCCCTAGACGAATCGGAGAAGAACGGCATTCTCGAGCGCCTTGATGCCGAAAACAAACGCACTAAGCCTGCGGTGCAGCGTTTTAAAGGCTTGGGTGAGATGAACCCGCCGCAGCTGCGTGAGACCACCATGGACCCCGACACGCGGCGTTTGGTGCAGTTGGTGCTCGATGAGGTCGGCGACACTGACAGCACGTTTGATTTGCTGCTGGCGAAAAAGCGTGCGGGTGACCGCAAAACTTGGCTCGAAGCTAAAGGGGATCTGGCCGACATCGCTAGCTGATGTACAGCGCTTTATATTGGGTCTTGC
The DNA here is from genome assembly GCA_902623175.1 of Halieaceae bacterium. Classification (GTDB taxonomy): domain Bacteria; phylum Pseudomonadota; class Gammaproteobacteria; order Pseudomonadales; family Halieaceae; genus Luminiphilus. Next base: position 51,617 of record CACNSR010000004.1, on the reverse strand, counting down.
CCTCAAGAAACCTACAGCCACCCTCATAATTGAACCCTGACCTTATCGACCGCTGGGTAAACATCTCAGCCCAGACCGCGACCCCAAACTGAAGATCTTCTAATCAATACCTAACAGCCCGGAGCCCGGGCTCTGCCATTCAGGGGGCAAAAAATCAGATGTTTAACTGATGGATAGGTCGGGATGGACTGAACACAGTACTATCCGATTCACTCCCTCCCCGTCTCCCTTTTTGACTACAGTGAGTTGGCAGGCAGAGGGGGCTTGGAGGCCCTGCGGCCCCCTTCGCGTCGCTGTGAGATATTGTCGAGTCCAGAGCGCCAAAGACCTCGTATAGTCAGAAATTATCGCCGAGCGCTGTGTCGGCGCGCAAAGGAGCACACATGATGAAAAAGCGTTTCGCATTGGTTTGTGCCGCGGCAGTGCTGTTATCTCCGCTGGCGCAGGCAGATTGGCAGGTTGGGCCCGGCTCGCAGGTGCAGTTTGTGTCGATCAAGAACAACACGATTGGCGAGGTCAGTCACTTTGAGACTCTTGCAGGCACTGTGACCGACGCAGGGGAGGTCGAAGTGCGGGTGGCGCTGGACTCGGTTGAAACCAACATCGGCATCCGCAACGAGCGCATGAAGGAGATGCTGTTCGAAGTGGGGCTCTACCCCGAAGCCGTAATTACCGCGCAGCTGGATGCGGAAGCCGTTGCTGCACTGTCCCATGGTGGGGCCGCCAGTGTGGCGCTGATCATCGACCTGCATGGCCAGACTGTGACCAAGGACGCGTTATTGAGCGTCGCGGTGACGGATCAAGGCGTGAGAGCTACGACCACTCAGCCCATTTTGCTTACTGCGTCGGAGTTCGGATTGGCGGGTGGTGTGGCCGCGCTTCAGGAGGTCGCCGGCCTCAATGCCATCAGCCGGGTGGTTCCCGTCACGGTGGCGCTAAAGCTGGTCCCCGCAAACTGACCCTCGCCTAACGCACCCCGGCTGCCTGAGCGGTGTTGCGAAGCTCAGTTTGGTAGCGTTGAGCTGCCTGCATATCGCCGGCTAGGTGGCTGTATTGCATGAGAGCCGCGAGCACGTTCGGCTGACCCGGCGCGGCACGATTTGTGGCTTTCAGCATCGCCATTGCCTCTGCGAGGCGACCGTGGTCGTGCTGCGCCACAGCGTAAACGTAGTGGTAGTAGCTCGGTATTTCTTCCAGCGAGGCGGCTTTTTCCAGGGCCGCCAGAGCGGCCTCATCATTCCCCTCTCGTACCTCCAGTAGCGCAAGACTGAACCACAGCGACGCGTCTTCTTGATTAAGTTGTATCCCGCGCTCCAGCGTCGCCCGCGCGGCTTCTTCTTTGTCTTGAGCACGGTAGAAGTCCGCAAGATTCACCCGGCTAGCACTTGCCTGAGGATTTTTCTCAAGCGCTGACACCAGGAGCGCTTCAGCCGCCTCAGCATCGCCGCGGGCTTGTTGGAAACCACTCAACTTGGTGAGCACAGACGGCATGTCGAGATGCCGGGACTGAACTTGAACATATTCGGCGAATAGGGCGTCCAGCGGGCCAGCTGTCTGCGGTCGACCCTCGTCGGCGCTTTGTTGTGCGGAGAGCTCCAGATTTGCAGGCGCTGGCGTGTCGACCATTAGCGGCATCAGCCCCGCCAACTGTTCAGCCGTCATCATTCTCACCGCCAGCACTGGATCCTGGCTCAATGGCAGCACGCGCACGAGCTGTTGCTCTGGCGGCAGTTGCCCCGCCGCCTCTGCCGCCGCCAGACGGATCAGGGGGTCGTCACTTTGCAACCACAGGGGGAGGGAGGGTATGAGCCGCTCGGGAAGCAGACGGCCCAGCTGGGTAATGGCCGAGGCGCGCAGCATGGGGGTGTTCGTCGCATTGTTGGCCGTCTCTAACAGCAGCGGTGCGGCGCGCACATCACCGCGGCCAGCTGCGTGAAACGCCCGCGCGGGGTGGTTCCGCAGGTCTGCAAAGCGCACACCCCAATCCACTAGGGCCGAGTAGGCCCAGTCCGCGCTCTGGTCGGTATGGCATTGATTGCAGGCGTTGGGCGCCCCTGTACTCATGGAGAGATCTGGCCGCGGGATGCGCATGCTGTGATCGCGCCGGGCATCGATCCCCATATAAAGCTGGCTCGGCATGTGGCAATCCACGCAGGCGCTACCTGCAGATACAAGCTGATGCCGGTGATGTGTGGGGTTGTCGTAGGTGCTGGCCAGATGACACTGGGCACACACGCCGTTGCTTTCCGCAACTAACTGGTTGCTGTGCGGGTTATGGCAGTTGGTGCAGGTCACGCCGGCCTGATGCATTTTGCTCTGAATGAACGAGCCGTAGACGTAAACCTCTTCGCGGATCTGACCGTCGGGCCAGTATAGGGGCTCCTCGATGATGGCCAAGCGGTGAGTATCCAATAGCGGCTTGCCCGGGTGGTACTCGCCTAATGTGCCGCGCCGAGCGTGACACCGCGCGCAGCTATCAATCTGATGATTTGAGGTCAGGGGTTCACTGCGCTGCGCGATATCGGCGCCTTCAGCCCATTGCCATGCGCCTCTCGCTTTTAGACTCATTTCGAAACCGGTTTGAGCGGGCGACAGCGTGCCTGCGTTGGCGAGCGCAATGTGCTCACTGCCGGGCCCGTGACAGGCCTCACAGCCAACATCGATTTGTTCATATTGGGTATCGAACCGGTCGTTCACCGCGTCATAGCGTTTTTCGACGTTGGTGCTGTGGCATTCCGCGCAGCTGGTATTCCAATTAAAGAAACCGCCCGTCCAATGCAGTGGGTCATCGGCTGAGATTTGCTCGTCGGGGTAGAGGTGATACCACCGCTGCCCACCCTCGCTCTCGGGTCTGTTATCCCAGGCGACCGAGAGTGCCTGCAAACGGCCCTTGCCGAGGGGCAGCAAATATTGCTGCAGGGGTTCAACCCCAAAAACATACTCGACCCGATACGTTTCCAGCTCACCTGCGGGGTTATCGGTCTCGATGAAAAAGTCGTCCCCATGTTGCCTGAAGGTCGTGGTCACGCCAAAATAATCAAACGTCGCGTTGTCGAAGTCGCCCAGAACCGTCTCGGGTGTGGCGTCTTGCATGGCCAGATCATGATGGGAGTCTGTCCAGTCGGCGGAGGCCTGCTGATGGCAGCCAGCGCAGGCGGCGTTGCCAACATAGTCTGTTTCAGCGACGACTGCTGCGGCAGTCAAGGTACTGAGCAGCATCAATGCTGCCAGCGTCAGACGGCGGCGGATTCTCTCCATAACGCTGCCTCCAGTGTGCCGACTGGGGTCTTTGCACCATCGGCGAGCCAGCTTGCCAGCGTCTCGCTGACGTTGGTAAAAGAGAGGTTTGGCACTATCGGAGGTGCGGCTAACCAGCGTGCGGCCAGGTCGTTGTCGATCTGGCGCATGACGGTCGCATGACCCAAGGCTTCCAGTGCTGCGCAGTTGGAGAGTTACTCCATCTGTTTCGCCAGAGGCCGCGTGAGAACCGGTTTGCGCCAATGCAAACACTCCGAGATCAGCTCGAAGCCGCAATTACAGACAACCCCGCGAGCACTTGCAAGGCCCGATTTGAATCCGGCCATGTTCGCGGTTCGGCGCCCAACATTTCCCTGTTCGTCGTTTGGCAGTGTGCTCGCGTATTGCAGAAAGCGATGTTCTGATAATCCGTTGAGCCATTATGTGACTAAAGCCTGATCCTCAAGGCGCAAGTAGACAAGAATATGGTTCTGGGCCGTGGCTGGCGGCGCGGGTGGCAGATCGAGAATCAGCGGCAGAACGTTGTCGCCAAAGTCGGACCAGTGAAGCCCGACGCCACGCGTTACGGGCGCGAACAAAGACATGACGGCATGCTGAGTGAGAGAACGCCCCTCTACGGGTCTGTTTTTGCCAAAAGCGTATTGATGCTCGACCCCCAGTACCGGCTGCTTTCTCAGGTTGCCGGCCCAAGCGGTGATTGGTTCGTAGTCAGTGACAACCAAGTCGTAGGCTTTGACATCGAGTCGCCGCACATGGTGAATGAATTGCCAATAGCGATTGGCCATGATGATCTTTAGGTATCGAAGCCGGCCGGCTTCTGTGAAAACCGTCAGTCCGGCGCGATGCTGGAAGTCCCTGAACGGCTCCATGTCAGACAGGCCTCTCGCGGTCGACCTGAAAACAAACACGTGACGTCAACATCGGGGTGTTTTTTGGGGGTGTGAGCCATGGCGCGGGCTTTCCCGATATGACCCTGCCCCGTCGCCTGAACCCCATAGAGAATGCGCAAGTGGCTTTTCCTAGAGTAGGCCCAGTTGCGAGGCGACCATCATGGCGAACGTACTACCGAGCGTTGCACCGGCAATCGTGTCGCCCGGAAAATGCGCCCCAATAAAACCCGCGACAGCCCAACGCCGCATGCCCACCCGCAGAGGGATAGTAAGGGACCGCCAAAGACAATGCCTGTCATGGTGGCCGAGCAGAATGCCGCTTAGGTGTGCCCCGAGGGAAAGCTGAATCTATCCGATGGCACCACCAGCGACCTGAAACTTGGCATAATCTCTTGTGGCCGCCGCCGAAGGCCATTCTTGAGTATCAGGTAGACCGCTCGGCGGTATCGGCAGAGGCTGCAGGTGAGGTTGGCAACCAGGCGATAATAGGGAAGGCGACTTGCAGAAAGCCATCGCTACTACTTGGCACGATTTTAGAGAACCGTATCAATGAGCTACGGCATTGGCCCTGTTGAAAGAGCCGCTTCAACAGTCGCGCGTCCCACTGGTGCAACGCCGCCAATACGGCATATCAACTGCGATAGGCGGGGCATATGGCGTTTTCGTGACTAGGCTGTGTCAGTTTGATGACTTTGTCAGAATTGCCAAGTTGGCGTACGCTGGCGCGCCGCAGCGGCCTTCGCGCGGGCTAGCAGTTGTAATGGAGCAAATGAGTATGCACATCGGGATTTTGCGCACCGATTCCGTCAGGCCAGAGTGGGTGCCGACCTACGGCGAATACCCCGATATGTTCGAGCGTCTGCTGCTGGCCGAGGACAGCGCACTGATGTTTACCACCTGGAACGCCGAGGCCGGGGAGCTGCCCGACAGCGTGGAGGCAGCGGACGGCTTTTTAATTACCGGTAGCAAAAGCAGCGTTTACGACGACAAGGACTGGATCCGTGCGCTGGAGGGTTTTGTGCGTGAATGTCATGCCGCCCGGCGCAAAATGATAGGTATCTGCTTTGGCCACCAGCTCGTGGCCCAGGCACTCGGTGGCTCGGTGGGCAAGTCGGACAAGGGCTGGGGCGTGGGCGTGAATTGCTACAACGTCGACCAGGCCGCGTTCGATCTGGCCGATGGTGATCAATTCTGTCTGCTGGCGTCACATCAGGATCAGGTTATGGCCATGCCGCCCGGCGCCGAACAAATTGCCACCAATGACCACTGTGAGGTGGCAGGTATGGCGCTGGGGGAACACATTCTGACCTTCCAAGGCCATCCTGAATTCATTCCCGAATATTCGCGCGAGATCATGAGTTTCCGCCACGACATGATCGGTGCAGAGCGGGTGGCAGAGGGCATGGCGAGCTTTGAGGCGCGCCAGCACGAGGGAGACCGCGTCGCGCGCTGGATGTTGGGCTTTCTCAGCCGCTGAGCGCTACCACTTGCCGATATTCTCCATCGATTGCCACGGCTCCTGCAGTGGGAGCGCGTCACCGGACTGCAATAACTCAATCGAAATCCCATCGGGCGAGCGAATAAATGCCATGCGCCCGTCCCGGGGTGGGCGGTTCACCGTCACGCCTTTATCCAGAAGCTGCTGACATGTCGCATAGATATCATCGACCTGATACGCCAGGTGCCCGAAATTGCGCCCGCCATCATAGTTCTCAGGGTCCCAGTTGTAGGTTATCTCCACCAGCGGTGCCTGGCGCGTCCTGGCGCCTTCCAGATCATCCGGGGCGCTGAGAAACACCAGCGTGAAGCGCCCGGCGTCGTTGTCGTATCGATAGGCCTCGACCAGTCCCAGCTTATCGACAAAGAAGTCGAGGGTGTCATCGAGATTGGCCGCGCGGATCATTGTGTGCAGGTATCGCACGATGTACTCCTGGTGGGGATAGGAAGATTTTAGGCCAAGTCCCACCTGCTGGCGAAGACTGCGATACACTGCGCGGCCCTCGATCATAACACTCGCTGGATATTTGCTTTATGTGGTTCCGCGCGCTTCGACCCTACCGCTTACCCAGCCGTCTCGGCATTGACGCCGAGGAGCTCGAACGCCGCCTGCAGTCGCGCACTTTTTCTGCCTGCACGCCCGCACAAGCGAGCAGCCTCGGGTGGGTGCCGGCGCTGGATGATGCCGCTTCGGCATTGGTTCATAGGGCGGGGCCTTACTGGATGGTGCGCCTCAAGCGAGAGGAGAAGCTCCTGCCTGCGACGGTTGTTCGCGAGCAGGCCAATGAGCGCTGCGCGCAAATTGCCGAGGCGCAGGGGCGCAAGATCAGCCGCCGTGAGCGGCTGGCGGTGACCGATGAGGTGACGCAGGACCTGTTGCCTCGTGCGTTCTCCCGCTCCAGCACGATCCGCGCGATCATCGCTGATCAAGCTGGTTGGATCTGGATCGATAGTAGCAGCTCTGGGCGCTCGGAAGAGGTGCTCAGCCATCTGCGCGAGGCGCTCGGCAACCTGCCCGCTGTCTTACCTGAAAGCCAAAAAGCCCCCGCTCATATGATGACCCAATGGCTGATGCAGGGCGGCATTCCCGAGGCGATCGAGCTGGGTGATGAGGCCGATTTTGCCAATCAGCGTGAAGAGGGCAGTTCTGTGAAGGTGCGCGGCGTGCCGCTGGATAGTGAGGAAGTTTTGGCACACCTGGCCTCTGGCCATCAGGTTGAAAAACTGGCACTGGAGTGGGACGCGCGGGTCGCAGCGGTAGTTGATAGGGACCTCTCGCTGCGCCGCCTGAAATTCAGTGACACCATCCGTGAAGCGAACGACGAGCTGGTTGAAGATCCACTCGCCCGGGCTGATGCGGACTTTCTGATTCTTTGCGAGATTCTTGTGGGTCTTCAGACGGATTTGATCAAAGCATTCGGTGGGATCGCCGAATGAGTGATCTGGCACTCGGCCGATACCGTCATTACAAGGGCGGTGAGTACACCGTAATGGGGGTTGCCCAGCATTCAGAAACCGGCGAAGCGCTGGTTGTATACCGACCAGAATACGGTGAGCGCGGTCTCTGGGTGCGCCCGCTGTCGATGTTTCAGGAGAGCGTTGAGACGCAGGATGGCGTGGTACCGCGGTTTGCGTTTATCAACGCTGGCTAAACCCTAAGGGCGGAATTCTCCACATCTGGGTTATCTCCAAATACAAATAAGACGTCGTCCCGGTGATCAGCACAAAGCTCGTAAAAGCTTCCACGCCCGCCAGCAGCCGCAGAGGACCTGTTGGCACGATGTCGTCAAGGTTCGCGGTGGTGAACGCTGCGTAAGGAAAGAAGAGGTGGTCGGTAATCGAGGCTTTGTATGCCATTGCGAGCAACTTGATTTCAATGGAGTGTGCCGCCAGCGAGAAGATCAAGACAAACATCAGCCGAATGTCGGGGAAACTTATCAATCAGCCGCGCGCCACGGTTTAAGTGTTTTAAAAACAGATAATGCACAGAGGTGAAGGGCAGTACGACACGCAGATTGCCCAAGTGGTCAAGAACAGTATGTTCATCCACTCGGTGGCACCCTCTTTTTTACGCCCGAGCACCGGCCTCGTGAGCTGCGCCTAGATACCCTGACTGTCAGCGAAGACCAAGCGTTTCGTTAAAGTTTCGCAGAAGATAATGGATTCGTCTAAGCTGAGTCGTCTAATCAGGAGGGGCTCAGCATGTTGCTTAACTTATTTTTTATTCTGACCTTGGCGGTGACCGGGCTGTCCTCAGTGGTGCAGGCTCAGGACGCCTTGCCCGCAGGTCCATCGGCTTTTGTTCTGATTGCGCGATTGCATGCATTGCCCGGTCAGGCTGATCAAGTGGTGGCGTTGTCTGCTGTCGTCGACAAGAAAGTTAAGGCTGGCGAGCCAGGTATGTTGCTGCATACCTTTGACCGGGACCCGTCCGACCCTCAGGGCTTTATCTGGACTGAGGTATACGAGAACAGCGAAGCGCTGATCTTTCACCTCAACAATGCTGATTTGAGCGCGTACCTAGAGACGGTGTCTCCAGTTTTGGATGACTTTACCGTTGAGCTATACGGTGCGGTATCCGATGAGGCGGTCGCGGCCCTGAGAGCCACTGGTACCCCCACTACGCACTACCCCAACGTACTAGGCTATATCCGGGATCTCACCCCTTGAGGGTGCATCCTGTAGATGGCGCAGCCGATGCCCTACCGCGGCTGACTGACGAGATCGCGTCGTTAGCAACAACAAAGTGGTGACACACAAGGTGCCAGCATAAGCGATATACCCAAAGATCCGGCGCCGCAGGGCGGCATTGATTCTGGTGCGTTGGCCCACGCCATTGCAGGAATATCTGCGGTGGTGCTTGGCGGCCTGATGTATACCCGGCCTTGGGCACACGATGTTTTTTCGATCCTGATGATTGTTGCAGCGGTCAGTGCGGTGTACTTCACTTGGAAACATTCAGCTTGGGTAACGGGTCACTGGTTAGCGATGGTGCCAGTAACGGGCGTCATTCTGGGTTTTATGGGATGGCTGTGGGGCTACACCCTCGCCTACGTTACTTTGTGGATCGCTTTTATTCACTTTGTTATAACGGACTTGCAGTCGCTACGCGCAGGTGATGCGCCAGGCGCTGAGACCTGAATATGGCGCCATTAGTTTGTAGGCGCTCTTCGATCGACAACAGCTGCCAATCGTCTAAACGGGCAAGGCGATAGATCGCTATCAACGCGGAGGCGTCAATGAGTAACATTGTTGATCAGTTTTATGACGCAATCCGGACCGGTGACACCGCCTTACTGGATAGCGTCATTGCTGAGGAATTTTGTCTGATATGTCCGACACAGGATCATGTTTTATCCGGCATCTATGAGGGTAAGCAGCGGTTTTTTGAGGAGGTGACTCCGCTCGTATTTGGCTGTGTGAACCCTGAGGAAATTACCTTTTGCGCCGATCACCAGGTGGTGTTTGATGGCGGCGAGGTGGTGGTGGCCATGGCGCAGAACAATGGCGTCGCGTTAACCGGTGAGCGCTACGACCAGACCTACGTCCACATTTTCAAAGTTCGGGACGGCCAAATTCGCGCGATCATCGAATGCTTCGACAGCGCCCTCGCCAATCGCGCTTTGTGGGGATCGAGCAACGTACTTGTACCCGATGAGCCCTCGGCACTGTCTAACCTAAATCGATTTGCCGATGCTTGAAGACAGGCGCCAACTTACCTGACTCGGATAGGCCTCCTTCACACCGCCGTTTACCCAGCAGGCTAATAGCGCCATTGCAATGCGGCTAATAGAGAGTGGCCGGGTTGGGCTTAAGCCCGCTGGGGAAAGCTGTGACATCTCAGTGTTTTCAGGGAGTTTGCTGGGTGCCCCGTATGACCAGCTCATGGCGGGCAATTTTCCAGCTATTGTCGGTGCGTACAAAGTCGGTCAAATAGGTTGCCCAAAGCGTGAACATGGCGCCGTCGCCGTCTTTCAGCACGTGCAGCGCTTGCACATCGGTCCGGGCAGAAGCGGTATCACCCAATACTGTCGCCAGCTGTGGGCTCATCAGGTGCTGGGTTGCAGAAAAAGCCTCAAGCTGGCGTTGCACCGATGCGATCCAGGTATCGGCGCCGTTAATAATGGCTTCGCCAAAACCCACAATCTCCACGTCATCGGCAAAGCAGGCGCGGTAGCGTGCCATGTCTCTGTCATCCACGGCAGCGGCATAGGAGAGCATGACGTCCTGAAGCTGCCTACGATCGTCGGCGTCATTCATACCCGGATTCCTGGGTTACTTATAGCTTGCCATCGATGTAGTCATCGATGCGCTCGTGGTATCGACTGATGCGTTTCTCCTGGCCTGAGAGGTAGGCGCCTTTGAACCCTCGCGAACGTACGCCGCGCTGTTGGGTAATGAACACCGCTACGTCGTCCTCGATCGCCGGGCCGATGGAGTCCTCGCCGCAGCGCAGCCATTTGACGGGCACATCATCCGAGCCGTTACCGGTAAGTGATTCGGTGGCGCTGGTCCCGTCATCTAGCTCGGCTGCCACGCTAGCGGGGCTGGCATACCACCAGTTATCAAACAGGCACTGTTCCGGGTCGGTGGGGTGAGGGCGTGCCCGCAAAAAGTGGAAGCCGTCAGCCCACAGCGATACCGCAAAGTTGGGGAACAGCGTGTAGTGGAAAGCATCGGTAAGCTGCTCGTCGGGCACGGCCGCGTAGTGGCTGTAGCCTTTGTCGGGGCCTAGCTCTCGTTTTGCTTGCTGCAGTGCCTCGCGGGTATCCTCGGGCTTGCCCTTGAAGTCGGCAGGGTCGAGGCTCCAGTAGTCGAGGAGCGATGCCAGCGGCTCGACGATGTTGCCGTCGGCGTCGGTGACGCCGGCACCGTAGCCGCCTTTCATGATCATACGTGCGTGGCCTTCATTCGCCAGATCAAACTGGGTTTCTTTGAAGTAAGTGTTAATGCCCCCGGCAATGGCGGTGCGATCGGTAGAGGGGGTCGCGCCCATGTGCACCGTGGGCACGTGATACGACTCATTGAAGTTATCCAGCACTACCTTCCAGTTGCAGGGTAGCCACATGGTGTTGGCCATGGTGCGTTGCCAGGTATCCACCTCCCTGGCTTGCCACTCATCCCAGATCGGGCCCAGGTAGTCTTTGAGGGGGCCGCAGTCGGGGTCCATATTGACCCAGATGAAGCCAGCAAAAGTCTCGCACTTGAGTTCCGCGAGCCGCAACTTGCCGCAGGGGTTGCCCTCGGGAAAGTCCTCTTTATCCGGTGCAAACTTTAGCGCTCCGTCGGGCAGAAATGCCCAGCTGTGATAGCGGCAGACAAAGCGCCGCGGGTTGCTGCCCTTTGGTTCGTCCACCAGCGGATTGCCGCGGTGTTGACATACGTTATAGAAAGCTTTGATGCTGCCGTCTTGCTGGCGCACCATCAGGATCTCTTCGCGCCCAACGGGCTCCATCTGCCAGTCGCCAGGCGCGGGCAGCTCACCCTCGCGCCCCAACAATAGCCATACCCGCGCCCACATTCTTTCACATTCTTGCTCCATGAAGTCACGGGAGGTATAGCGGTGCCCAGGAATGCTGTGCCCGCGAATCGATTGCTGGGGCCAGGTATCTAAAGTCGGAATCGGCGCATTCATTTGGAGTGACCCCCGGGGTTACTGCTTCGTTTTGCGCTTTAGTTTACTGCTAACAGAATGAAAAAAAAGGCGGGCTCGAGCGGCCTCCCTCGCTGAAAAATGCAATAGCCGCTATAGATTCTTGTGTCTTACTTCCGCTGGGCGTTGTCGAGTATCACCAACCAAACATAGATGTAGCGTTTCCGAAATAACACATGCCTATAAAGGAAACGATGGCGCTGATCAAAGGTAGCCATTGAAGGCCTTGTGCGACGTTGGGGTCGCGCGCCAGTCCAAGGTCCCCGGCCAGGCTAATTAGCCACATGCTGGTGCAACCCCAGAAGCCAATGATCAACCAAGTCAAAGTGATGCCTCTGTGTCAGCGTTCACTGAGAGTGGGTTTGGTCAAGCAGAAGAAGCGGTGTTTGCCTGCGGGCCGAGTCGACGCTTATTCCAAGCCATAAAATGGCCGCAACCATCCAAAACAAAAATTCCATGTAGTTCACTTAGGTATGCCTTTTGGAGAGCACATACGTTTTGGGACGGTTGCCAGATCGCTTATGCCAAAGACGATTCGTCTTCCGCGGTGACAGGACGGTCGCTTTCTCTGATTTCGCAGGGCGCCGCCGACTAGCAGCGGGACTTGCATCAGTTTGCCGAACTATCAAATCAAATAAACGTTGCAAGTGGTCATTTTTACGGGAAAAATTTGTGAAACACTTTATTGATCTGTAGCATTTGCCCTCCTATCTTGTAGGTTCATTAGCAGCGAGCCACAAGATGTTGATGTTGAATCAAAATAACAAAACGCGCTTGTACAGGTTAGAGACGGGTCGACCGAGGACCCGAAAGACCTTGATAATTCTGGGTCTCTTCCTATCGGCTGTGATGGTTTCGATTTCTGGATGCGCACCGCGCGACGGAGAAGGATTTCTCGCCCAGACGCGGTGTGCTCAGATGGGTGATAACACTTTTGCCAGCGGCAGCGAGCTGCTGATTGTGGTGAACCACATTCGGGCAAGATTGGGGCTCCCTGACTTCGTGGGCTCCTGGGAGTTTGCTCGCGATGCGCTCTATCTCGGGATGTGTTTTGACCTGCTGACCAGTGACGCGATTGCCTTTATTGAGCGATATGAGCGAGCGCTAGTGTCGTCTATTGATAAAAATATCAGCAATATCAGATCTTTATCTTTTGCCATCGACCCAACTATTGCCCCTGACAACGCTCACAGTGATGCCTTTGAAACGCTTATGAATCGCGACGAGCCGATGGATCTTAAGATCATTGTGTCAATGGTCGTTGGGGCGGCTTTGCTAGGCGTACTGTTTGCGCTACCTTATACACTACCGAGAATGGAGAAAGCGCACGAACACAAGAGGCTTTTGGCCACTATGAAAGACAGAGCGTTTACGCCACGAGAACACGGCGAAACTGGCGAGCATACTTTCATGAACCTGGGGCGCCCCGTGGGATGTCTCTGGGAGCACGCAGCGAGAGCGGCCTTGATAGCGGCGTTTGCCATCGTATTCCTGTTATGGAGCGATAATGCTAACGCGGAATCGGACGTTATTTTCTTGTGTTGTGTTGTCTATCCGCTGCTGGCCTTGGCATGTGCAACACTAGAGTTTTTCAGTAGTTCTGATCGGTTTATCACCAATCGTCGCGTGGTCCAGAGCACCACCTTTTTCTTCCCAAGAGAAGATTTATACGCGGACAGCGTCAGCGGCCTAGAGGTCCGTAGGTCGGTTGTTGGCACATTGTTCGGTTATGGCACTTTGAAAATTTCGGCTGAGGGCCAAACTTTCAATATGCCGTATGTGAAAGATGTTCAAGAAGTGAAATCGACGTGGGACAAGTTGGCGCATCAAATGCAGGTGTGAATCTATCGCAAGCCTACAGTTGGTCCTCTGAAGACACATAAGGCATTTCGACCACTTGACCTTTGTGCAGGCTTAACCGCGGCCGCCCATAGCCATCTTTGACCATTGACTCGAGCAGGATATTGTTTCGAATCAAGGTTTGTAGCATTCCTAAAGGAATGACCCCTGCAAAAAAGCCCATGACCGCGCCAAGAAGTGTCGACATCGCAGCCGAACCAAAATAATTGCCCTCGTATCCCATGACAGCGCCCGCGAAGAGCATCAACCAAAGACTAATCTCGATGACCCAGGGAAAGATTTTGCGCAGCAGGTGAGACATGATCATGAAAAGTGAACCCTGACGGCGACTACGCCTGCAATAAAAGGGGACAAACATAACGAACGCGGGGTCTGTCCGCCAGCAGTTTCAAAGCAAATTTACACCCTTTGGTGGACATGACCTCATTACTTTACGAACGTCTGACAGTAATATCGATTGTTCGCTATTTCACACATCCGGCCACAGTTGCGCAAAGCCTTGAGACAGTCGTGATGGAGGGAGAAATGGTAAGTTATTTAGTGCCCAGTTGATCCAGACAAACAGCCCACAGGCTGTGTGGTTTGAAAGTGTGTGACGCAATGAGTAATGTGGAGGCACTTCGATTGGGGAACATAACTGTTGCTTAACAAGATCGTGATCGGCGCGTTTCTGACCGCGGTGTTTGTGGGTTTAGCTGAGGAAATGCGTATTAGCGATGGCGAAACGCACTATCGCCGTTGTGTACGTCAGGTCGAGACAGCAGAGTGGCAATGTCGCGAAACTGGGAGGTACCCCAACGCAACCGTAGGGCCGGTTGATGTGATTGATCTCTGTGAGACCTACGCGTCAAAAGACAAAGAGCGATGCGCGGCGCTCGTCTCGGAGAGATAAGGTTTCATGCCACGTCTCGAAGACAGGGTCCGTCGCGCAGCCTACACCTACGTTTGCCACGTCAAGTCCACAGAACTTGAGATGTCCTTTGATGATTTTTGGGCGGCAATTTGCCCTGCTGAGCCAATGCCCAAGGCACCAGACTGGCCCATTGCATTTTCACGTGATTTGCTGATTGGCATGCGCGCGGACAACGACTTCGTCGATGCCCTGTGTAGGAAGTATGAAATTGTTTAGCGGTTTGCGGGTCTTTTTACACTGAGGCCACTGTTTTCGCAGATGCAGCGTTGTGCTGCGGAAACCGATTGGACGTCAAGGAATAGTATGGTGCCCAGGGGCGGAATCGAACCACCGACACGAGGATTTTCAGTCCACTGCTCTACCAACTGAGCTACCTGGGCAAAATAGGGGCGTACAGCGTGAAGGCCGCGTATTAAACCCGCGCACCCTCCACGCGTCAAGTAACGTGAGGCCTGGTGTTAGGCCGGTATCGGTTGGTTCGGGTCTTCTGCGGTAATGCTGCCAGTGTTGGGCTCTGCCGATTGATGATGCGAGGCCAGCAGCGCGTAGATCGCAGGCAACAACACCAGCGTGAACAGCGTACCGATCAGCATCCCGATCACCAAAATAAAGCCGATGCTGTTACGTGCCTCGGCGCCAGCACCTTCAACTAACACTAGCGGAAAGTGACCAAATACCGTGGCACCGGTGGTCATGAGCACGGGTCTGAGCCGGTAGAGTGAGCCAGTCTTGATCGCCTCCAGCTTATTCATCCCCTGTGACTGCGCTTGGTTGGCAAACTCCACAATCAAGATCGCGTTTTTGGAGATGAGCCCTACCAGCGTGATCAGCCCCACCTGCGAGTAGATGTTGATCGTGGTGAAGCCGGTAAAGGTGATCACCATCGCGGCAAAGAGTGCCAGCGGTGCCGAGCCGAGCAGAATAATCAGTGGGTCACGAAAGCTGTTGAACTGGAGCGCCAGCACAAGGAACACCATGATCAGGGAGAGTCCCAGCACGTTGACCATGGTATTCCCTTCGCGCCGAATCTCCCTGGATTCGCCGTTGTAGTCCAGCACATATCCCGGCGGCAGCAGCTCGTCGGCTAACCCCTCCACATAGGTGAGCGCCTGTTCTTTGGTGTAGCCAGGAATCACACCACCAAAAAGCTTGAAGCTATTCTTTTGCTGAAAACGGGTGAGTGCTCGGGGTTCAGTCTTGCGCTGCAGCACGGCGAAGGTACCAAAGGGCAACTGCTCCCCGGAGGGCAGTACCACGGGCGTATCCAGCAGTGCCTCGGGCGAAAACTTGAAGGCCTGCTGCAGCTGGGGGATGACCCGGTAGGCACGTCCGCGCTCGTCGTACCGCGTGACATAGCCCTCAGAGACAAAGAGGTTTATTTGAGAGGTGAGGTCTCCCAACGTCATGCCGAGGTCCGACATGCGGTCCTTGTCTAGTTGATATTCTACCGCCAGTAAATCCATCTTGAGGCCGCTCTCAAAAAAGTAGAACAGCCCCGACGTCATCGCTCTTCCTGCCATAGCGTTAGCAACGCGGCGCATGTTGTCGAGAGAGTCGCTGGAGGTGACCACCACCTCGACATCGTACTGACCCGCGGTTGGGAGAGAAGGTTGCGCTGAGGGATACGCTGTGACGGTAGGCACGCCTTTGAGTCGCTCACTCATGGTAGGTAGCAGCTCATGGGTGGTGACATCTCGCTCATCTGGCGAGACAAATTCCTGGCCGCCAAATCCTAATCCAGGATTAATGCTTTGCCAGATATAGGTAGCGGTCGGCTCCGAGAGCATCACGTCGACCGCATCGACAAAGCCGCCCAATGTTTCCTTCATGGAAGCTTCTGGCGCGGCTTCGACTATCAAGGAGATGCTGCTGGTATCCTCAACAGGTGATAGTTCCTTCAATGAGAACAGGTAGAGCGGTATGACCAGTAGGGATAAGAAAAGCCCCCCTGTGACCAGCTGCCATCGCCAACGAAGCGAAAAATCTACCACGTCGCCATACTCAGCTGCGATGCGCTCGAAGCGGTCATTAACCCATCGCGTCATGCGGGTTTCATGGCCTTTGTCTGGGCAGACCCAGGCACTCATGATCGGCGACAGCGTGATCGCGACAAAGCCCGATATGACTACTGCAATGGCCAAGGTGAAGGCAAACTCTCGAAAAAGCACCCCGGAGAGACCAGAAAGGAATCCGATCGGTGCATATACCACCGCCAGCGTCATCGTCATGGCAATGATGGGGGAGAGTAGCCGACGGGAAGAGGCGAGAGCCGCCTCTTTTCTGGACATGCCCTCCCGCAGATTTCGGGCGACGTTCTCCACCACTACAATGGAATCATCCACCACCAAGCCGACCGACAGCACAATCGCCAGAATAGTCAGCAGATTCATAGAGAACCCGATCAAGGAGATCGCCGCTGTAGCGCCCAGAATAGAGATGGGAATAGTCAGCAGCGGCACCAGGGCGCTGCGTGCGGAGCCCATCAGCACCAGAACCACCAGGCCCACCAGAAGGATGGTCTCTCCCAGGGTGCTGAAAATCTCTGCTACGGCCTCGCGCATATAGCGCGAATTGTCAAAAGGAATGAACAGCTCAAGATCTTCCGGGAGTGTTTCGTTGATTTCAGCCACGGCCTTGTATAGGGCGTCGCCCACCACGATTTCGCTGGTGCCTGGTTCGGGGTATACCCCGACGAATACGACTTGATCCTGATTGTAGCGATCGAGGTTATTGAGTTCTGTCGTGCCAATTTCGATTTGCGCGACATCTCCTAGGCGGATATCCACATCACCCTCTTTTTGTATCAGCATGTTGGCGAAATCGGAGGGGGTTTTAGCCTCACTGTTGGTTTTCAGGTTGACCCGCTGCGAGGTGCTCTCGGTGCGTCCGAAGGTGCCGATGACGTTATTGCGTTGCAGTGTGCCCGCGACGTCCGCGGCACTGACATCGAGCGCCGCCATCTTCCAGGGGTTGAGCCAAATTCGCATCGACTGCTGCAGGCCGTAGTTCTCGACGCGTTCCACGTCTGGAATCGCTGCCAGTCTGGGCAGGATGTCTCGCTGGATAAGGTCACTGACACCAGCATAGGTCCGCTCTGGTGGGATCCGCAGCGCCAGGTAAAAGCTCGCATAGGGGGTGTCGGCACGACTGATTTGTATCGAGGGATCTTCCGTGCCCTCTGGTAGTTCAAAGCGTATCTGGCTCAGTCGCGTTGACAGGTTAGATATGACCTCGGTCGTATCCTGATTTAGTTGTAGCCACAGAGTGACAGTGCTGGTGCCGGCGCTGGTGACTGATTCGATGTAATCCAGCCCCGGCACGCTGCTGGCGGCCCGCTCAATCGGCTCGGTAACGAAGCCTTGTACAGTGTCGGCGCTGGCTCCCGGATATACCGTAACGATCGCGATGGACGAGCTCTCTATCACCGGAAAAGAAATAACCGGAAGATCTACTGCCGATCGAATTCCGATGAGCAACAGGCTCAGACAAACTACAACCGCCACCACCGGCCGCTTGATGAAAAGGTCAGTCCATCGTGGCGATGAGGGAAGATGGATCATTGGTCTGCGGGTAGGGCCTGAACTGCGACGAACAGGTCGTCCTCTAGTTTGAACGCTCCTCTATTAGCGACGAGCTCGCCGGGGGCCACCTCTCCACTTATAAAAAGCTTGTCATGGCTCTCACCGCGGACTTCTACTCGCCGGATGCTGGCGCGATGTGGAAGGAAAGCATCTGCCTCGGCCTCTTCTACGACAAATACATGTGCACCTTGGACGTCCCAGCGCACGCTGCGTTTGGGCACCGATATCAGGTTCTCTAGCGGACCGGTATCCACTGCCACTTGGACCAGCGAGCCATGCCTAAGCGCGGGCGCCTTAAGTTCAGCGCGGACGTCGTAGGTACGAGTTTCCTCAGTGAAGGCAGCGGAGACCGCGATGACTCTAGCAGGCCCGGCAAAGAAGCCGTTGACGTCGCGAATCTCGACGGTGTCCCCCACCATAATATTGGCGAGGCCTTGCGGGACTTTAAAGTCAATCCATCGGCTTGCTGTCAGGCCCGTGAGGGTCGTGAGTACCTCGCCGAAGCGCATCAAGTCGCCAACACGCTGCGTGTAAATACCCATGGTACCGGCAAAGGGCGCGCGCACTGTCATGCGACTCAGGCGTGCCTTCAGTACCGCTATCTGTGCGGTCAGCGACAGCTTACGGGCCTTTAGGATATCCAACTGATCCCGAGAGACCAGTGAATCCGCTTCCAGCGTAAGATTTCGCAATAACTGGGTTTTAACGAGGTTCAGGTCGGCTTGTAGCGCGTCTTGTTGCGCTTCGACATCGTCATCAAATAGCACCAGCACCTTGGCGCCAGCAGAGACAGTCTCGCCGCTTCGATACGGGAGTTGCACGATCCGGCCGGGTGTTTCTGCTGAGATGACAAGATGCTCGGGTGACTGCACGGTGCCGGTCAGAAGCCGAGTGGGCTGCCACTCGTCAGCCTCTGCGTTGGCAACAGTGACCGTTTCGTAAGCGGGCGGGAAGCTCTCCATAAACGCCATAGCCTGCGAGATCTGCACAAACTTAATTCCGGCCAAAGCAGCCGTGACAAAGCCACATACCGAAACAGTAATTACCCAAGGTCTCGCGTTCATTGTCTGCATTCCAGTATCGAAGTGCGGCCAACGAGTTTGCAGTACAGCATGATCAAGTGGTTATTCACTAGGCGGCATATAGCCTTCGGCCTGATCGAAGTCCTCGCCAGCCAGAAACTTGTCCATTTCGCCCATCAGGTAATTACGAGCTGCCGGATCCATCAGGCTGAGGTGCTTTTCATTGATCAGCATCGTTTGGTGGCCCTGCCACTCGAGCCATGCCTTCTTTGAGACGCTGTCGAAAATATCCTGGCCCTTGGCACCGGGCAAAGGTGGCCGCTCGAGTCCCTCCAGCTCTTCACCGTAGCGTCGGCAGTGAACGGTTCTCGTCATTAGTTGCTCCTTTGAGGATTCTCTGTCCCCAGCCTGGCTATTAGCCGCACAATGGGTGCGGGTAGACCCACCGAAGGGGGTGGATGCAAAGCGAACCATTGTAAGTGATCGACGTCGGATTTTACGTCAATCGTTTCGGGTTGGTTCGCGGCGCATTGTGCCCTCACTGGATGAGCCTTCAATTTGAAATGTGTGAAGGTGTGGAGGAAGGGCTCGTCGATTCGACAGCGCTCTGCTTTAAGCGACAGAGTGTTGGCAATCCAGGTTCGAGCGGAAGAAGCGGTCTCAAATTCTGGCGGCGCCCAGAGTCCGCCCCAGATACCTGAGTCTGGTCGTTTTTGCAGCAGCACCTCCCCGGGCGCGCGCGTGACCACGGCGAGCCAGCGTTGTCTCAGGGGAATCTGCTTACGCGGCTTTCGGCCGGGGTAATCAATTTGTCGGTCCTGCGCGCGCGCCGCGCAACCCCGCTTTAGGGGGCACTGCTCACAGACCGGCCGGCTGCGCGTGCAGCAGATCGCGCCGAGGTCCATGATTGCCTGTGTGTAGTCAGCAACGCGCTTATGCGGCGTATGGTTCTCGGCGTGGGACCACAGCGTGTTACTGACCACCCGCTGACCGGGCCAGCCCGCCACCGCGTGGTAACGCGCGAGCACCCGCTTTACGTTGCCATCAAGAATCGGCGCTCGAGTATCCATGGCCAGCGAGAGGATTGCGCCGGCGGTAGAGCGCCCAATGCCTGGGAGCGTCTCCAGGCCTGAAAGGTCACTTGGGAATACACCTTTGTGCGATGCGCAAACCTGCTTGGCGCAGCGGTGCAGGTTGCGGGCACGGGCGTAATAGCCGAGGCCGGTCCATAAGTGCAGCACAGTGTCCTCGTTGGCAGCGGCCAGATCTTCAACTGTGGGTAGCTGCGTCATAAAACGTTCGTAAAAGGGAATGACCGTGCTGACCTGGGTCTGTTGAAGCATGATCTCTGATACCCATACGCGATAGGGCGTGCGGTTTGTTTGCCAGGGCAGATTTTTACGGCCGTGCCGGTCAAACCACTCGAGCAACGCCTCGGCAATGTGATCTTTTTCACTCATGAAGTGGTAAAGCTTCGCAATGAAGTAGCAGTGCTCTTTCTATACAATGACGCCCCTAGTGTAGCGCCCGCGAGGTCTGGCGGGTTGCCCGGAGAAGACAGCATGAGTCAGCAGGAAGCGGGTGCTCGCAAGGCATCAGTTAGCCGCGAGACCCTTGAGACCCAGATTGCGGTCGAGCTTTGCCTCGATGGCACCGGCCAGTGCACCCTCGATACCGGGTTGCCTTTCCTCGAGCATATGCTGGATCAGATCGCCCGACACGGTCAGGTGGATCTCGATATCAAGGCCAAGGGAGACCTGCACATCGATGCGCACCACACTGTTGAGGACATCGGCATCACCCTCGGGCAGGCGTTTAGCGGAGCGATCGGAGACAAGAAGGGGATCGTGCGCTACGGGCATGCCTACGTACCGCTGGATGAGGCACTATCGCGCGTTGTGATCGACTGTAGCGGCCGTCCGGGGCTCGAATTTCATGTGCCCTTTACCCGCGCCAAGGTCGGCGAGTTCGATGTTGATCTGGTCGTCGAGTTCTTCCAGGGCTTCGTGAATCACGCCGACGTTACACTTCACATCGACAATCTCCGCGGACACAACGCGCACCACCAGGCCGAGACCGTGTTTAAGGCGTTTGGCCGGGCATTGCGCATGGCGGTCGCGCCCGACGCGGCCATGGCCGGCAGCAGCCCCTCGACCAAAGGGGTTTTGTAAGCCGTGATTCAACGGGTTGCCGTTATCGATTACGGCATGGGCAACCTGCACTCCGTGGCAAGCGCGCTCGAGCACGCCGGGGCTACCGAGGTCGTGGTCAGCAATGAGCACCAAGCGATCCTTGATGCAGAGCGGGTAGTGTTCCCTGGAGTAGGGGGCATCCGTGACTGTATGGAAGCGATCCGCCGCCTTGGTTGTGATCAGTTACTGGATCAGGTGCTCAACGTGGACCGCAAGCCGGTGCTGGCCATTTGCGTCGGCATGCAGGCCCTTATGTCCCACTCCGAGGAAAACGGTGGCGTTGCTTGCCTCGATGTGCTGCCAGGCCAGGTTGCCTTTTTTGGTGGGGCGCATCAGAGTGGTGACGGTGAGCGACTGAAGGTGCCGCACATGGGCTGGAACGCGGTGCGGCCTGCCATCTATCACCCTCTTTGGCGCGGTATCGAGCCCGATACGCGTTTTTATTTCGTTCACAGCTACCACGTGGTGCCCGATAGCCAAGCCGTTATCGCGGGAACCTTTGACTACGGCCTCAGGGGTTGTGCGGCGCTCGCGCAAGAGAATCTGTTTGCGACGCAGTTTCACCCTGAGAAGAGCCATACCGCAGGACTTACCCTGCTCAAAAACTTTCTCGACTGGGACGGCACATGCTCGTAATACCCGCCATTGATTTAAAAGACGGCCAGTGCGTGCGCCTGCGGCAGGGCGATATGGCAGACAGCACCGTGTTCTCTGACGACCCCGTCGCCATGGCGCAGCGGTGGTTCGATGAGGGCGCCCGGCGGCTCCATATCGTTGACCTCGACGGCGCTTTTGCAGGGGAACCTGTCAGCGCCGACATTATCGAGGCGATCACAAAAGCGTTGCCAACCCTGCCGATTCAAATCGGCGGTGGTATCCGTAATCTGGAGACGATTGCGCGCTATCTCGAAGCCGGAGTGGAGTACGCCATCATTGGCACTATGGCGGCCAAAGACCCAGACTTTGTCCATCAGGCCTGCGCCGCCTTTTCAGGGCATATTATTGTCGGTATCGATGCCCGTGGGGGCCGTGCGGCTGTTGAGGGCTGGGCGAGCGACAGCGAATTGGATGCCACCGATCTTGCCAAGCGCTTTGCTGATGCTGGTGTGAGCGCGGTGGTCTACACCGATATCGACCGCGACGGCATGATGCAAGGCGTCAACGTTGACGCAACGGTCGCTCTGGCGAGCGAGTCGGGGCTGCCGGTCATTGCCTCGGGCGGCATCAGCCAGCTTAATGACGTGCGAGGCTTGATGCAGCACGCAAGCTCGGGCATATGCGGCGCCATTACAGGGCGCGCAATCTATGAGGGGACGCTGGACCTGGCCGCGGCCCAGATCATGGTCGATGCCTATCTGGAGAGCGACTGATGGCACTCGCCAAACGCATTATCCCCTGCCTCGACGTCGATCAGGGGCGGGTGGTAAAGGGCGTCAACTTTGTGGGTATTCGCGACGCCGGTGACCCGGTGGAAATTGCGCGACGTTATAACGAGGAGGGCGCCGACGAGATCACGTTTCTGGATATCACGGCGAGCCATGAAGAGCGCGATACGACTGTCCACATCGTCGAGCAGATTGCCCGCGAGGTATTTATTCCGCTCACGGTTGGCGGTGGCATCCGCTCGTTACAAGACATTCGCGCCATGTTGAATGCGGGTGCCGACAAAGTCAGTATCAATACCGCGGCGATTCACGAGCCCGAGCTGGTGCGTGATGCGGCGGCGCGATTCGGGTCGCAATGCATTGTGGTGGCGATCGATGTTAAGCGGGTCTCGGCACCTGATGATGCACCGCGCTACGAGCTCTTTACCCATGGTGGCCGTAAGCCCACTGGGATTGAGGCGGTGGGATGGGCCACAAAGATGGCGGCGTTAGGTGCTGGCGAATTGTTACTCACCAGCATGGATCGTGACGGCACTCGCGATGGTTTTGAATTGGTCGTTACCCGCGCGATTACCGACGCGGTCGAGATTCCGGTCATCGCCTCAGGGGGTGTGGGGACGCTTCAGCACCTGGCTGATGGCGTCACTGAAGGGGGCGCCGATGCTGTGCTGGCTGCCAGCATCTTCCACTTTGGTGAATACACCGTGGGCGAGGCCAAGGCGTTCATGGCCGATCAGGGCATCACGATGCGGCTGTGACACAGGCATCACCTGATGGGTGCGCGCGACGTCGCGACATCTGAAGCAGCTGATGCCCGCGCCAAGAGATGGTCTCAGGGCGTGCCGAGCGCCACTGTGCTGGGGTATTTCGCCTCCGGTGGTTCGGTTGGTGCCACGGGCGTCAGCAAATTGATTCCGCGCAACAGTGTTAGTGCTTCGTAAAGCTGATTATCCGAATTGCGCAACGCCGTCAGCGCCTCGCTCTCAGATTGGGCATCTTCGACACCACCATCTCCGCTCAGGCTCCCCTGCAGGTCGGCTTCTTTTGTGCGGCGGTTTGACTCAACGCTGGTTACCTTTGCTCGCTCCACCACGATGTCGGGCACAATGCCCTCCGCCTGGATCGAACGGCCGTTGGGGGTGTAGTAGAGCGCCGTGGTGAGTTTGACCGCGCGGGTGTCATTGACGGGCAGTATCGTTTGGACCGAGCCCTTACCGAAACTTCTTGTGCCCATAATGACCGCGCGCCGACGGTCCTGCAGGGCACCCGCGACAATTTCTGATGCACTGGCGGAGCCGCCGTTGATTAGCACCACGATCGGCGCGCCGTTTAGCACGTCACCCGCCGCCGCTTCATACTGGTCTGCGGCCTGGGGGTGGCGGCCCTCGGTATACACCACCAAGCCGCCATCCAGCACAGCACCCGCCATGTCGACACTTGCACCCAGGACGCCGCCCGGGTTATTGCGCAGATCGATGACGACACCCTTTAAAGGGTTTTCGGCCTGCGCTTTCGCCAAGGTGGCGATGGCCTCCAGTCCGGTGTCTCTTTGGAATTGGGATGCCCGCAACCAGAGGTAGCCTTCCATAAGTTCTCGGCTTCGCACACTGGGCACCTTGATTATGTCACGGATGATGGTGACGTCGAACGGGTCAGCGACACCGCGTCGACCAATCGTCAGTAACACTTTTGACCCTGTGGGCCCCCGCATGAGATCAACGGATTTGTTAACCGGCAGGTCGCGGACGGACTCCCCATCGATTTTCAGAATGACATCCCCCGCCTCGAGTCCTGCTGCCTCGGCGGGTGAGCCGTCGATGGGGGCAATAATGGTGATATAGCCGCGCTCCTTTCCGATTTCGATACCGAGGCCGCTGAACTTGCCTTGCGTTGTCTCCTGCAGCGAGTCGTAGGCTTTTTCTTTAAGGAAGACGGAATGGGGGTCGAG
The DNA here is from genome assembly GCA_902623175.1 of Halieaceae bacterium. GTDB lineage: Bacteria > Pseudomonadota > Gammaproteobacteria > Pseudomonadales > Halieaceae > Luminiphilus. The sequence goes on along the minus strand of CACNSR010000004.1, from coordinate 27,418 downwards.
ACCGGACAGCATGCCTTGCACCGCGAGTTCGAACAGCTGGCTATCGGGCACTAATTCCACATAGCCCTGCCGAATCTGATTAAACACGTCGGCAAACATCTGCAATTCTTCGAGGGGTAGCGACTGTGTCGCAAGATCACCAGCGTTTTCTATCTCACTATGCGGATCGTTGCCCGGTGCAGATTGGCTATCTTCGTTTTCAGGCGCCTGCGCCAGAACCGACGAGCAGATCAAGAGTGATAGCAGCAATCCGATGCCGTGAGAGCATAAACGCACGTCCATGAAAATGTCCCGAGGGTGAGGCCTCAAATCCTTGAGCTGCTAATGGTACCCGATTATCCGATTGGATCTCAGCGAGGTATCCACTTGCCAGGATCGACGGGCTCGCCGTGGTGCCGGATTTCAAAATACAGACCAGACATCTCGCTTCCACCACTGGCGCCCGCTTTGGCGATGATGTCGCCGGCACTGACTCGGTCTCCCACGCCTCGGAGCAGGCTGTGGTTCTGGGCATAAAGGGATAGCCACCCCTCACCGTGATCCACCACCATTAAGAGGCCCTGACCGCGAAGCCAGTCGGCATAGATGATGTCGCCGCCATGGACAGCGCGCACAGGCTCACCCTCATCCGCCGCGATAAGCCATCCACGCCAGCGAATATCCGCATTGCGTCGCGCGCTGTATCGGTTTTTCAGCGTGCCTTCCACTGGCATGGCCAGCGTGCCCTGAGTGTCGGCAAAGGGCACTCGCGCCTCGGGTGGACTGGCTGCGACAACTGTCTCCAGCTCACTGAGTAGCGCGTTCAAACGCACCTGATCACGCTCCAGCGCACTCAGTATTTGTTGGTCGTCCTCCACCTGTTTGTTCATCAGGGCGAGTGTCGTTTGTCGCGTTTCACGCTGGTCTGTGAGCAGCGTTTTTGTCGCCTCCGTCGCCACCGACTGTTGCCGAAGTGCGGTCTCGGCTTGGGCGATGCGGCTGCGGTTCTCTGCGATGGTTCCCAGACCTAGCTCGTACTCTGCAATCGCCTGCTGCTGCGCTGCGATAAGTGTCTGGAAGTAGGCAAGGTTGCGGGCCACGTCCTGAGGGTTTTGGTTGCCGAGCCAGACCCGGAAGCCGCCTCCCTGCTGTAATACCCACAGCTGTTGAATGCTGGCGTCGATGGTATCGGTTCGCTGGCGTTGGGCTTGGCGGAGCTGTTTGCCTTCCGCATCGAGTACTTTGAGCTCCTGCTGCAGCGCGCGACGTTCTCGGCCCAGCGCGCCCAGCTCTCGGTCCAGCTCGCCGATTTGAACCTCGGCCTCTCGCAATGCATCCTGTAGCGCGTCGCGTTCACTTTCCTGAGACGCCAGTCGCGCTTGAATGAGCGTGATTTCGGCATGCAGCGCCTCGATCTGTTCCGCAGTTTGTTCGAGGGTGTTGGGCGTCTGTGACCATGCCACAGCTGACAGGCCCGCCCAAACGGCAAGACAGCGGCTGCTCAGTCCTAGGAAGAGCGTGAAGACACGAACCACCGAGCGCGGGCTCAGTGCTCGAGGAGGCTGCGTCCCGACATCGCAGCGGGGACGTCCAGTCCCATCATGGCCAGAATCGTGGGCGCGATGTCGGCGAGGATGCCACCTTTGGGATCCAGTTTTCGATTCACGTTACCAAGGTAAATAAGGGGTACAGGGTTGGTAGAATGCTGCGTGTGGGGCTGGTTGTTGTCGTGATCTATCATTTGCTCGCAGTTACCGTGGTCTGCGGTAATCAAGCCCTCGCCGCCTAACGCGAGAAGTGCTGCTTCGACTCGACTTAAACACTCATCCAGTGTCTCGACCGCAGCTACTGCCGCATCAAAGTGTCCTGTGTGTCCCACCATGTCACCGTTGGCAAAATTAACGACGATGAAGTCATAGCGGCCCTCCTCTAATGCGTCTACCAACGCATCGGTGACTTCGGGAGCGCTCATTTCCGGTTGTAGATCGTATGTAGCGACATCGGGTGAGGGAATCAGCATACGGCTTTCACCCTCAAAAGCCTCCTCCCGGCCACCACTGAAAAAAAATGTAACGTGTGCATATTTTTCAGTCTCGGCAATTCGCAATTGCGTTAGTCCTTTACCAGCCAGAACTTCTCCCAGGCTGTCCTTCAACTTCTCGGTTGGAAAAGCCACTGGGCAAGCGAGCGACCCAGCGTACTCAGTGGTCGTGACTAAATGCACAGAAGGCCGCAATCCTCGGTCGAAGCCGGAGAACTCTGTTTGCGTCAGCGCCTCGGCTAGTTGTCTGGAGCGATCCGCACGAAAATTCATGAATAGCACGGCGTCTCCATCTGAGAACCCCACGGGATCGCCTATCTGACAAGGGGCTACAAATTCGTCGTCTTCGCCTAGAGCGTAGGCTGCTTCCAATGCTTTCATGGCCTTACTGTAACGACGCTTCGCCGTTCCTTCCGTCAACAGCGAGTAGCTCTTCTCGATGCGGTCCCAGTTTTTGTCGCGGTCCATGGCCCAGTAACGGCCATGAACTGATGCGATACGCCCAATGCCAAGAGTATTAAAGAGCGCTTCGGTACGCTCCAGTGAGGCCGCAGCGCTGCGGGGTGGTGTGTCTCTGCCATCAAGAAAAGCATGCAAGAATAGTTTTGTCGAGCCTCGCTCTGCGGCGAGTTTTAGAGCTTCAAATAGGTGTTTCTCATGGCTGTGGACGCCGCCCGGAGACAGCAGGCCGATCACATGAACTGCCCTTTCGGCTGATACGGCCCTATCAATGGCCTTAAGGAAGGTGGCATTGTTGGCAAATTCGCCGTTGGCAATGGCTTGGTCGATGCGGGTGATGGACTGGTGAATGATCCTCCCCGCACCGAGGCTCATATGGCCCACTTCGGAGTTGCCCATCTGGCCATCGGGGAGACCCACATCCAGCCCGGATCCTGAAACTAGCGTGTGGGGTGCCTCACGCCAAAGGCGATCCAGAGTGGGGGTCTTTGCCGCAAGGATCGCGTTGTCCTCGCTGGCAGAGCGATGACCAAAACCATCCAGAATGACAAGTAGCGTGGTGCGTCGGGGTGTAGACACGGCGTGTAGGGCTCGGGTAGCTAACCCGTGTATTGTAACCCGCCCCCGAAGACGGGCACTACTACCGACTGGAGGGTGGTCGGTTGAACCGATATACTCGCGCCCCTTGGACAGTGCAGTAACGTCGATTCTTAATTCATTGTAGTCAGTCGATTGCAATAAACCCCGAATGAGCGCAATACATATATGGCCACGCAGGTGCGGCTAAGCAGATGATTGCCCAGTGGATAGAAAGAACGTGTCAGTAGATTTAATTTTTCAGTTTCTTGGCGAGCAGTGGATTTTAGTAGCCGCGTTGGCGACGACGCTCACCATGCTAGTGCTTCATGAGACGCGCAAGGCGGGACCGGCGTTGTCGATCAACGAGGCGGTCCAGCTAGTGAATAGCGAAGGTGGGGTCTTTCTCGACATCCGGGACGCTGCGGATTACGCGCGCGGTCATATTACGGACGCACTTCATATACCGGCTGCCGCACTGGCTAATCGCGCCGCCGAATTGGAAAAATTCCGCGAAAAACCAGTGGTCGTGGTGTGTAAAATGGGGCAGTCAAGCGGCCCCGCAACCAAGACACTCCGGTCTCAGGGATTCAGTCGGGCGCAAAAGCTTTCTGGCGGCATGATGGAATGGAATGCGCAAAAGCTTCCGGTCGTGACCCAGTGAGTGAGGTGGTGATCTACACCACGCGGTGGTGCCCATTCTGCATTCAGGCGAAAGCGCTGCTCGATCAAAAAGGGGTTTCGTATAAGGAAATACCGGTAGATGGCGATCCCGCTACGCGACAGCAGATGGCCGAGCGGGCCGGACAAACCTCGGTGCCGCAGATTTGGATTGGCGAACAACATATTGGTGGTTGTGACCAGTTGTATGCTCTTGAGCGCTCAGGCGGGTTGGACCCCCTGCTTGGGTAGTTACAAGGCATCTGCCACGACTTTGATAAAGAAGGAGAGCCAGCATGGCTGAAGAAGGAACAGCAGCCGCTCAGGAAGCAGCCGCACAGCAGCAATTTGTAACCCAGCGGATCTACACTAAGGATATTTCCTTCGAGTCTCCGATGACGCCGAACGTCTTCCGCCAGGAGTGGAAGCCGGCCGTGAATGTAGACCTCAACACTAAAAGCAGTCGGGTGGATGAGGAAGGTAATCACGAGGTGGTCTTAACGCTGACGATCACGGCCAAGCTGGAAGAGCAGACCGCTTTTCTGGTCGAAGTACAGCAGGCGGGTATTTTCTTCGTTGCCGGCATCGAGAGCGATGCGCTGCGGCAATTACTCTCGACCGTCGCACCAACTATTTTGTTCCCCTACGCCCGTGAGGCGGTCGACAACCTGGTGGTTAAAGGTGGGTTCCCTGCGCTGATGATTGCGCCGGTGAACTTCGACGCTCTGTTCCGTCAGGCGGTCGCGCAGCAGGCCGCCGAGGCGGGTGAAGCGGGTGAAGGTGGCGAGGCGGCTCCTGAGGGCACGACTCATTGATACCCCAGGCCACCGCTCAGGTGGCCGGTAAGTCCAGATCCTTCAGCTTGCGGGTGAGGGTGTTTCTTCCCCACCCAAGTAGCTCCGCGGCCTCGGCCTTGCGTCCGCCGGTGTGCTGAAGCGCCGCTTCAATCATGATTGATTCAAACAGGGGCAGCGCCTGACGCAAGACGTTGGATTGCCCTTCTGCCAACTGCCGGTTGGCCCAGCCCGCCAACTGCTCGTGCCAGCTTTCTGCGACAATCTCGGGCATTTCGTCCTGATTCTGCAACAGCTCCTTCGGCAGGTCCGACAACACCACCTCACGTCCCGCTGCCATTACAGTGAGCCACCGACAAGTGTTCTCAAGCTGTCTAACATTGCCCGGCCACGGCAATTGGGTCAGCACTTGAAGTGCATCCTCTGACAGCGTCTTTGTCTCCACATCGAGCTCTGCGCTGGCGGCGGTTAAAAAATGCGTCAGCAGTCTTGGGATGTCCTCCCGGCGCTCAGAGAGTTTCGGCACATGGATGCGAATCACATTGAGCCGGTGGAAAAGGTCTTCACGAAACGCTCCGGTTTCAACCAGTGATTCCAGCTTCTGGTGGGTCGCAGCGATGATCCGCACGTCTGCCTTGATCGAGTCGACGCCGCCGACACGAAAGAATTCACAGTCCTGAAGCACGCGCAACAAGCGAGTCTGAGTTGCAGCCGGCATGTCTCCGATTTCATCGAGGAACAGCGTGCCGCCGCGGGCCTGTTCGAATCGGCCTTCACGCCGGCTGTTGGCGCCAGTGAACGCACCCTTTTCGTGACCAAAGAGTTCCGACTCCATCAGTTCCTGAGGAATAGCGGCCATATTGAGTGCAACGAACGCGTAACTGGCGCGGGGGCTATGGCGATGCAATGCGCGCGCCACCAGCTCTTTGCCGGTGCCGGACTCGCCGTTGATCAGCACCGTAATGTGGCTCTGGGCAAGTCGGCCAATCGCGCGGAACACTTCCTGCATTGCCGGCGCGTTGCCAATAATTTCTGCAGATGGGTTACTGCCTTGGCCCTCATCGAACTGATCGTACTGAGTCCGTTGGGACTGCGCGCGGGTCACGGTGGCAACCATCTCCTCGATATCAAACGGCTTAGGTAGGTATTCGAATGCCCCCTCCTCATAGGAGTTCACCGCGCTGTCGAGATCTGAGTGCGCCGTGGTGATAATGACGGGTAGGTCGGGCTGCTGCGATTTGAGCCTGGATAGCAGGGTGATGCCATCCATGCCGGGCATGCGAATATCACTCACCACCACCAATGGCTCTTCCTGGGTCAGCGCTTCCAGCACGTCGTCGCCTGTCTCAAAGGCGCGGCAGTTGAGGCCCGCTCGGGAAAGGGCTTTTTCCATTACCCACCGGATTGAGCTGTCGTCATCAACGATCCATACCTGGTCAGTCATCGGCATCTGAGGGCTCCATCGGCAATAACAGGGTGAAGCAGGTGTCGCCGGGCACGCTCTGTACTTGAATCAATCCGCCGTGTTGGTTGGCGATTCGCTGTGCGATCGATAGTCCGAGTCCGGTGCCTTTGGCGTTACCGGTTACCATCGGCAAAAATAGCATGGGGAGCAAATCGTCCGGGACGCCTGGGCCGTTATCCGATATGTGCAGTGCGCACACCAGCTTGTGTCGGTTGCCGCCGACCGTAAACTGTCGATACACCCGAGTTTTCAGTGTGATCAACCCGCCATCCCCACAGGCCTGCCAGGCATTGCGAACTAGATTCAGCACGGCCTGGGTCAGCTGCCCCGCGTCGGCCAGAAAGCTGGGCAGGCTGGGATCGTAGTCACGTTCGATGCTGAGCCCGCCTTTGGCTTCGGCCTCAATCAAATGCCGAACGTGCTCCGTCACCTCGTGAATGTTGATCGGCTCTGATTCCAGGCGCTCTTTGGGGCCCAGCATGCGGTCAACCAGCGTGCGTAGCCGGTCGACCTCAGAGATGATGATGTCAGTGTATTCCTGCAAATTTGGGTTGGCGAGCTCTCCTGCGAGTAGCTGTGCGGCGCCACGAATACCACCCAGCGGATTTTTCACCTCGTGTGCTACGCCTTTCATAATTTCTTTCAATGTGGCCTGTGCTTGCCATTCGCTTTCATCGCGGCTGATGGCCTGCAGTCGATCAATCATGGTCATTTCCACCAAGAGACACCGGGAAGCGACTTTCCCTGCAATGGGACTCAGCGTCAGATCGACGGTCCGTTCCTGTCCTGTCCGAGTCGTGAGCGGAATCGCGCGGCGCACCATGGGGTAATTGTCGGCCAACGCCTGATGAAGGAGCGGGTACCACTCGTTGGATTCATCCAGTAGTTCCTCAATAGGGCTACCTAACGCGCGACTGGCGGAGACCTCAAGCAGGTTCTCCGCCGACAGGTTCAACTCGCGAATGTGCAGGTTGGCGTCCAGCAGAATGACCCCGGTGGCTAGTAGATCGAGATGGTAGTCGGCAGAGAGGTCCATCAAGGATTCAGCAGCCATTTTGTTAACTGTTCACGCTGGGTCGCAGCCCATAGACCGTGCTGGCGGCAGATGCGTCGAGTTGCGCGCCGTTCTCGGCAGGGCTCACAATCCGCGTGTCGCAGAAAGTGGACTCCTTAGCATCTGCAAGCGAGGCAGGGGCTAGCGTTGTCTGGTTGGGCTTGGCCGGTTTGAGCGCCTGAACGGAGTGCTCTTCAATCGTGCTGTCGCCAGAGAGCGGCGGCGTGTCGGTGAAGGCGACGTCGCCATCTGCATCCGTCAAACTGCATACCGGTTGCGTCAGCAGGGGGGAGCCAGGTGCTAGGCAGATAGCGCCAGCTAGTATCCGACTGATGGCAGGCCACGTCTCGGCTTGTCGCTGCAATTGGGTCATTGTCTGCGTACTGTTAAATTTTGCGCTGGTTTAGAAAGCACAATCACTCCAGGCGCACCAAATTGGTGCGTCACCGCTTTGCCACCCAAATACCACGTGGGATGAATGTCGCGCACTGTATTGGGTGCGCTTCGTTGCTGATAGGTACCCTCAAACGGAGTAGTACATGTCAAATTCGACAGGATGGGTGGTCATATTCAGACGCTCCACTTCCTCTCGTTTAAGCTCGATATAAGAATCGATCATGTCCTCCGTGAACACGCCACCTGCCGTGAGGAACCCCTTATCTGACTCGAGTGCATCCAGTGCCATTTCCAAACTAGAGGCGACGGTAGGGATATCCGCTGCCTCTTCTGGGGGCAAGTCATACAGATCCTTGTCCGCAGCGTCGCCCGGGTGAATCTTGTTCTGGACACCGTCGATGCCTGCCATCAGCATGGCGGCAAAAGCGAGATAGGGGTTGGCGGTAGGATCGGGGAAGCGCACCTCGATGCGCTTGCCCTTTGCTGAAGGCTCGAAAGGGATGCGAATCGATGCGGATCGATTGCGCGCTGAGTAGGCCAGCATGACGGGTGCTTCGAAGCCTGGCACCAACCGCTTGTAGCTGTTAGTGGAAGCATTGGTGAAGGCGTTAAGTGCCCGCGCGTGCTTGATGATGCCGCCGATGTAAAAGAGCGCGGTATCAGACAGCCCCGCATAGCCTTCTCCCGCGAACGTATTTTCTCCCTCCTTCGCTATGGACTGGTGTACGTGCATTCCCGAGCCGTTGTCCCCGACTAGAGGCTTAGGCATAAAGGTGGCGGTCTTTCCATAGGCGTGTGCGACGTTTAGGACGCAGTATTTCAGGATCTGCACTTCGTCTGCTTTCGATACTAGCGTGTTAAATTTGACCCCGATCTCACACTGACCAGCGGTGCCTACTTCGTGATGGTGCACTTCCACATCCAACCCCATCTGTTCCATTGCGGAGCACATCGCAGCGCGCACATCGTGCAGTGAATCCACGGGCGGCACCGGGAAATAACCGCCTTTAACCTTCGGCCGATGGCCGGTGTTGCCATCGTCGAAGTCAAGATTGGAGGACCAGGCCGCTTCCTCAGCGCTGATCTCGTAACTGGCGCCGCTCATGTCGGCATTCCATTTCACGTCCTCAAAAACGAAGAACTCTGGCTCGGGGCCGAAAAACACAGTGTCCCCTAGCCCGGTTGACGCCAAATAAGCTTCAGCCTTCTTGGCAATGCTGCGCGGATCGCGCTCGTAGCCTTGCATGGTGGCAGGCTCCACAATATTGCAACGAAGAATCACTGTGGGGTCGTCAGTGAAAGGGTCCAGCACTGCTGTGTTGTCATCGGGCATGAGGATCATGTCGGACTCGTTGATCCCTTTCCATCCGGCAATGGACGACCCATCAAACATCTTGCCACCCTCGAAGAATTCTTCATCTACAGCACCAGCAGGGATCGAGACATGCTGCTCCTTCCCTCTGGTATCAGTGAACCTGAGATCCACCCAGCGGACGTCATTTGTGTTAATCAAGCTGAGCGTGTGCTCTGACATATTGCGTGTCTCCGAAGCGCCCAGCGCTTGCTGGGGCCAATAGTCGATGGGTACCTAGGCACTCTTTGGCTGCCGGTCACTTGCAAGCGGTGTGCCAATCGCTGAATAGCGCTTGCAATAACGTCAGTGTGTCTTTTTTTTGCGCCCTTAATAACCTTCAAGGGGCGCACGCGCCATCTGCGAGGCCCAATTATAAAGGGCGTGCTGGCAAAAACGCGACATTATGGTGCGCCTTACGCAAAATATGCACATTATTGGTGCGGTTTGTGCGAGGCCGGTTCAGAAACCACCGAAATATCAGGAGCTTAAAACCCGGCATTGCTGGCACGCTTCTTGCGAGAATTACATTCGCAATGCTTCAGCCCAAGACAACACGGAGAGAAAGCATCGCCTACAAACTAATCGAAGCAATGAGCTGGGCATTCTGATGCACAGTCCGGAGACGTACCCAAAATGAAAGCTAAACTCGAATACATTTGGCTCGATGGTTATCAGCCAACCCAAAGCCTGCGAAGCAAGACCCAAGTCCGGGATAATTTTGGGGGCACGTTAGAAGAGTGCCCTATGTGGTCCTTTGATGGCAGTTCCACGGAGCAAGCGGACGGAAGTAGCTCGGATTGCTTGTTGAAGCCGGTGGCGATCTTCCCAGACCCGGGCCGCAAGGACGCGTTTTTGGTCATGACCGAGGTACTGAATGCCGACGAGACTCCGCACGTGTCCAACGGTCGGGCAACGATCGATGATGATGATGACGATTTCTGGTTTGGCTTTGAGCAAGAGTATTTCCTGTGGGACGTCGATACTCAATTGCCCCCGGGATTCCCGGTGAATGGATACCCAGGCCCGCAGGGGCCCTACTATTGTTCAGTGGGAGCTGGAAATGCCTTTGGTAGGGAGTGTGTCGAAGAGCATTTCGATATGTGCTTGGCTGCGGGTATCAACGTGGAAGGAATCAATGCCGAGGTCGCCGCGGGACAATGGGAGTTTCAGGTCTTCGCCAAGGGCGCCAAAAGGGCTGGAGACGAAACCTGGGTTGCGAGGTATTTGCTGGAGAGAATAGGTGAAAAGTATGGTTTCTCCATCAATTGGCACCCCAAGCCGTTCGGCAAGTTGGACTGGAATGGGTCTGGTATGCACGCCAATTTCTCTAACGACGTCATGAGAACAGCGGGCGAGGAGTCCGTGTTTACAAAGATTTGTGAGGAATTTGGAAAAAATATTGAGCGGCACATAAGCGTGTATGGGGCAGATAATGATCAAAGGCTTACCGGTGATCATGAAACCCAATCGATAGACACTTTTAGTTACGGTATCTCCGATCGAGGGGCTTCCATCAGGATACCGGTGTCTACGCACACAGACGGCTGGATTGGCAGATTGGAGGATCGACGAACTGCGTCCAACGCAGACCCTTACAAGGTCGCGGCAGCCATTGTCAAAACGACTAAAGAGGCGCTGGCGTAGGGCGTATCCTCCTTTCTCTTTGGCCCCCCTCAAGCACCGCTTCAGGGGGGTTTTTGGTGTAGCAAAAATCGTGCTGTGACTTTTTGCTCATCTTTGCGCCATCACTTAAGCACGATTTTCTCGCCTGGCTACAAGTAAAACCTTATCTCATCGTGGTTTGGAAGGATTATCTAGTGCCTGGGGAACAGTTTTGTTCTGTAGGTTCGCCAGTTAGTAATGAACCAATTTTGCGATGCTGGTGTACATTTCGCGCGCTTTGACGCAGCGTCACGTTTTGCAGATCCGGAAATGTTATGAAATCACTACGCAACATCGCGATTATTGCCCACGTAGACCACGGCAAAACGACGCTGGTGGATTGCCTGTTGCAGCAGTCCGGCACGCTGGACCGGAAGAACGCGGGTGCCGAGCGCATCATGGATTCCAACGATCAGGAGCGTGAGCGCGGCATCACGATTCTGGCGAAGAATACTGCGATTAACTGGAACGACTATCGTATAAACATCGTCGACACTCCCGGCCACGCCGACTTTGGCGGAGAGGTCGAGCGCGTGATGTCGATGGTGGACTCCGTGCTGCTCTTGGTCGACGCGGTTGACGGACCAATGCCTCAGACCCGCTTTGTTACGGCAAAAGCTTTTGAGCGCGGCTTAAACCCCATCGTTGTGGTGAACAAGGTTGATCGCCCTGGTGCGCGGCCCGACTGGGTGGTAGATCAGGTGTTTGACCTGTTTGATACCCTGGGTGCGACGGAGGAGCAGCTCGACTTCCCCGTGATCTATGCGTCGGCGATAAACGGCGTGGCCGGTGAAGACTTTGATGACATGGCGGCCGACATGTCGCCGCTGTTTCAGGCCATCGTCGATAAGGTGGCGCCGCCGGAGGTAAACGTAGACGGCGCCTTGCAGCTGCAGATTTCAGCGCTGGACTACAACAGCTACGTCGGTGTAATTGGCGTAGGACGAATCACTCGGGGCGTGTTAACGCCCAACACCACTGTGGCGGTTGTTGATTGCCAAGGTCAGAGCCGCGATGGCAAGGTGCTCCAGGTGATGGGGTATCTGGGTCTGGAACGGATTGAGGCAGATCGCGCCGAGGCGGGCGAAATCGTCTGCGTGACCGGCATCGACGCGCTGAATATCTCGGACACCCTGTGTGACTCAGCGGCGCCTGAGGCACTCCCGGCGCTGACCGTCGATGAGCCTACGGTGAGCATGACCTTCCAGGTCAACGATTCGCCCTTCGCCGGCCGCGAGGGAAAGTACGTAACGTCTCGCAATATTAAGGAGAGACTGGAGCGTGAACTGATTCACAACGTAGCGCTTCGCGTTGAGCAGGGCGACAGCCCCGACAAATTCAAAGTCTCTGGCCGCGGCGAGTTGCACCTCTCGGTGCTCATTGAGAATATGCGCCGCGAGGGTTTCGAGCTCGGTGTATCACGACCCGAGGTCATCCAAAAAGAGGTCGATGGCAAATTGCACGAGCCCTATGAGCAGCTCGTCATTGATTGCGAAGAGGCTCATCAGGGTGGCGTGATGGAAGAGTTGGGGCTGCGCCGGGCGGAGCTGCAGAATCTCGTCACCGATGGTGCCGGCCGGGTGCGCCTCGAATTTATCGTGTCCGCTCGCGGCTTGATCGGTTTCCGATCGCAGTTTCTGACCTTGACCTCCGGCTCGGGGATTATGACCCACGTGTTCGATCATTACGGGCCCGTGGCCAAGTCTGAGCTGGGTGCGCGCAACAACGGCGTGCTGGTCTCGATGGCCTCTGGCAAAACCTTGGCCTACGCTTTGTTCAGCCTGCAGGAGCGCGGACGCCTGTTCATTGAGCCCAATGTGGATGTGTATGAAGGCCAGATCATGGGCTTGCACAGTCGGGGTAATGATCTGGTAGTGAATCCCACCAAAGCCAAGCAGCTGACCAACGTGCGCGCATCGGGCACCGACGAGGCTGTCATCCTCACGCCGCCGGTGTTGCATAGTCTGGAGCAGGCGCTCGAGTTTATCGACGAAGATGAGTTAGTCGAGGTCACCCCCGAAAGCATCCGCCTGCGCAAAAAGTTGCTGCTCGAGCATGAGCGCAAGCGTGCTTCGCGGAATGCGGCCTGACGGGGCAGGAGACACGGATAGCCATGGCTCAAACACTCAGCGCGACCTCAACATCTCGATGTGGGAGATATCGTCCTCAAAATAAGGTTCGCTTGTCACCGCAAAGTCCAATGATTCATAGAACGGTTGCAGATAGGCTTGCGCACTGAGGCGCACTGCCGGCCACCGCGCATCACAGAACGCCAGCGCCTTGTCCATAAGGTCCCGGCCCAGCCCGAGGCCGCGATAATCGCTGCGAATCGCAACCCTGCCGATGGAGCATTCGTCGTAAACAACCCCGGGTGGCGAAACCCGCAGGGTGCCGATTAACGCTCCTTGATGCGTCAGCTCCAGATGCCAGCACAGTGGGTCCTTGTCGTCGACTTCTTGATAAGGGCAGGCTTGTTCAACGACAAATATCTCCGTGCGCAGGCTCAGTACGCGGTGCCACGCCAGCCCGCCGAACAGAGCAAAGTGTCGCCAGCGCCAGACCAGCTCTTTGCGAAGCGTTTCCTGATTGAGCGCCATAGAGAGTCTCCTCAACCCATCAAAGCGTTGGTTACGTGGTCTTCCCGCGCGGGGGTGCGTTAGGATAACGCGATTGAGATCACAAGGTGACGCACGCCGCCGAACTCGCCGCCTCTAGAGAGAGCCCCGTTACTATGACAGACATGATGCAGCCTTCGGTGGAAGTTGAGCAGCTGTCCCTTCGTGACTATGCAGAGAAAGCCTACCTCGACTACTCGATGTACGTGATTCTGGACCGTGCCCTGCCGCACATTGGCGACGGCTTGAAGCCGGTTCAGCGTCGCATTGTGTACGCGATGAGTGAGCTCGGGCTCAAAGCCTCGGCTAAATACAAAAAGTCGGCGCGCACGGTGGGGGATGTCATCGGTAAGTTTCATCCGCACGGCGACAGTGCGGCCTACGAGGCGATGGTGTTGATGGCGCAGGACTTCTCCTACCGCTACCCACTGATAGACGGGCAAGGGAACTGGGGCTCGCCAGATGACCCCAAATCCTTCGCTGCCATGCGCTACACCGAATCGCGGCTGACCGCCTACGCAGAAGTGCTCCTCTCGGAGCTCGGTCAGGGAACGGTGGACTGGCAGCCCAATTTTGATGGCACGCTTGAAGAGCCCATCGTACTGCCGGCCCAAGTGCCTAACCTGCTGCTAAATGGCACCACAGGTATTGCCGTCGGGATGGCGACGGATATTCCGCCTCATAACCTCAATGAAGTTGTCGCGGCCACCATCTACTTGCTGGAATCACCCAAGGCAACGGTCGCAGACCTCTGCAAACATATTAAAGGACCGGATTTTCCGACAGACGCCGAGATCATCACTCCGGCTGATGAACTCAAAACGCTATATGAGACGGGGCGGGGTGCGCTGCGGGTGCGGGCGGCCTACGTTATCGAAGACGGCGCGGTAGTGATTCATGCGCTGCCTTATCAAGTCTCTGGCGCCAAGGTGCTGGAGCAGATCGCGGCACAGATGCAGGCCCGCAAGTTACCGATGGTGTCAGATTTGCGCGACGAGTCTGACCATGAGCACCCCACGCGCCTGGTACTGGTGCCCCGCTCCAGCCGCATCGATCTTGACGGGGTCATGAGTCACCTGTTCGCCACCACCGATCTCGAGCGTACTTACCGCGTGAATCTCAACGTGATTGGCATCGACGGCCGGCCGGCGGTGAAGTCGCTGGTCATCATCCTTAAGGAGTGGCTCGCCTTCCGAAAGGCGACGGTCAAGCGCCGCTTGCAGCACCGATTGGAACGGGTCGAGCGCCGGCTCCATATTCTGGAGGGCTACCTCGTCGCGTTTCTCAACATCGATGAGGTCATTCGCATTATCCGCGAGGAGGACGAGCCCAAACCTGTGCTAATGAAAAGCTTCAAGATCGCCGATGTGCAGGCAGAGGCCATCCTGGATCTGAAACTGCGTAACCTCGCCAAGCTCGAAGAGATGAAAATCCGCGGCGAGCAGACTGAGCTGGCCGAAGAGCGCGACGGGCTTAAAAAAACGCTGGGCAGTGACGCGCGGCTAAAGACGCTGATCAAGCGTGAGCTTAAAGCGGTAGTTGAGACCCACGGAGACGATCGACGTGCGCCCCTCACCGAGCGTGAGGAGGCGAAGGCCTTCAGTGAGCTGGAGCTGACCACCGCCGATCCGCTAACCATTGTTCTGTCCGAGAAGGGCTGGATTCGCGCGGCCAAGGGCCACGATATTGATCCTGCGGCGCTGAGTTATAAATCGGGTGATGGTTTCCGCTTTGCCGCCCGGGGGAAATCGAACCTGCCGACTGTGGTGCTCGACTCGACCGGCAGAGCCTACACCTTACCCACGCATCAGCTACCCTCAGCCCGTGGTCAGGGAGAGCCCCTAACCGGGCGCATTAACCCGCCATCCGGCGCCACCTTTGAAGGGCTCTTAACCGGGGCGGAAGGTGACCGCTACTTATTGGCGAGCGACGCGGGCTACGGGTTTGTGGTGCAGTTCGGCCAGCTGCAGGCGAAAAATAAGGCCGGAAAGGCGGTGCTCACCTTGCCTAAGGGCGCGGAGGTGCTACCACCAGCGTCCATTGCGGAAGGCGAAGAGCCGCTTGTCGTGGTGGCCACCAATGAGGGGCGCATGTTGGTGTTCCCCCTGGCGGACCTCCCGGAGATGGCGCGGGGCAAGGGCAACAAGTTGATCGGCATCCCCTCTGCTCGGGCGGCGGCGCGCGAGGAGTTTGTGGCCGGACTCTGCGTGGTCACTGGGGGCGATACCCTTCAGGTCACCTCGGGTGGGCACTATCGCAACTTCAAGTGGTCCGAGCTGGAGCACTTTCGCGGAGAGCGAGGGCGCCGGGGCAGTAAGTTACCGAAGGGCTATCAGCGGGTGACGCGTCTGGAAGTGGTGGCCGACTGACCCACTCGCCTGACTAATTCCTAGAAAGGAAGAAGCCCCTGCGGTGTCTCGTCGTCGCTGGGTGCAATGGCGCGTTGCAGAATGAGCAGTTGCCGCTCGAGCAGGTCGAGGTGGCTGACACTGATATCGCCGAGCGCCATCCACTGCTCGTCGATGACATCAATGCCAATCCGCGTGGTCAGACCGGTGTCTTCTGCCGCTCGCGACGACAGCAAAATGCCATCTAGATCTTGCTGGGCGAGCGCCAGTAGGTCATCCAGCGTTGCCTGTGTATAAAGGCCGGGGTAGATATCTTCGTCATCGCCGCGTCCCAGCTCACTGATACCGATCGCCATCCCGGGGGTAAACGAAAGCCGCTCTTGCTTCTCGGCAATCTCGCTGCAACGGGACAATAGCCAGGCGCAACTCGCTGCACGTAACACCGGCGAACCCGCGGCATGAGATCCCGAGAAATAGATAGCCAGTCCAAACTGACGTATTACACTGAGATCCCCGCCGTAAAAACCGGCACTTCCGTACGCCATGCGGTGCAGACTGGAGACATAGTGCTGCAGACGCGACTCATCGAGTGTGTCGAGGTAGGCGGGCAAATGCTTGAGTGCGACACATAGAATCGCAGTATCGTTGTAATGGTCCTCGTCCGACTCCTCGATGTCACGGGACTTCAGCAAGTCCAGCGGCAGCGCGTTGATGCGATCCCGCAACTTGTGCACCTCGTTGACGGAGGTTGAGCCTTCTTCTGTGATGGCATCCAGCTGGGCAACGGCCTCGCTGATATTGCTGGCCAGTCGCTGACCCATGGGTCTTGTCAGGGCGTATACCGCTGTACTTAAAAGCACAGACAGCGCGATCAATCCCCAAATTAGGGTCTCCCGCGCCGCACGTTGTGCTGCTAAATCCAGATACAGCTCAATGTTGCCAGCGGTATTTCCATCGATCAGCACCGGATAGCGGTGCGCCGCGGCATCAGTCGGTATGGCTCCGCGAGTGGCGATTTCCAAGCCGTCCACATCGAGCACCCTCGCCGCAGCGAACAGGGTTTGGTCGGTGTAAAATTGGAGCTCGGCGACCAATCGCAGCCCGTCACCAGCGGCCAGTTCGGCGCTGGCCCGACTGGCAAGTTGCCGAACGGCAGCGTCGGCGTGCTCGGCCAGCGTCGCGTTCTGAATAAATTGCGTCGATTGTGCGGCGACCCCAACCAGGGTCAAGGTGGCCAGCAGGCAACAACCTGCTGCCGCGAGCGCTAGTTGCTGCGACAGCGGTTGATGCCGCAAACGTTGCAGTAGTTGCTCCAAAGATAATCTCCGATGACACCAGGGTCAGTATAAACTCACGATATGCCGCTGTCGGGTGACAGCGACATATCTTCCCCTGCCAAACAGAGAGCCCCTGTGGTGAATGCGACACACATGATTGTCCTGATGGTGCCCCAGGGAGCGGTAGTGGAAGTCGATCAGGTCGCTGACGTCGCTCAGGCAGCGGGTGCTGAAGTCATTGAGACTCGCACTGTGCCGGTGCCGGTGACACTGTCCGATCGTCGCACCGTCCACAATCTGCTGGTCGGTAGTGCCGATACCGAGGGCCTTTCCTCTAGACTGCGAGACCTCTCTGATCAATATGGCGTCGACATCGCGCTGCAGCCACGTGCCGCGCGCTGTCGGCCCTATCGGCTGGCGGTCTTTGATATGGACTCCACGCTCATTGACTGCGAGGTCATCGATGAGCTCGCAGCTAGAGCCGACGTCGGCGAAGAGGTCGCCGAGATCACCGCTCAAGCGATGCGCGGCGAGCTAGATTTTGATGAGAG
Organism: Halieaceae bacterium; assembly: GCA_902623175.1. Classification (GTDB taxonomy): domain Bacteria; phylum Pseudomonadota; class Gammaproteobacteria; order Pseudomonadales; family Halieaceae; genus Luminiphilus. Next base: position 10,187 of record CACNSR010000004.1, on the reverse strand, counting down.
TTATCGCACCCGACTTGCGCTGTTAGAAGGCCTCGATGCTCGCGCAGTCGATGAATTGGCTGATCGGCTGCCGGTTAAAGAGGGCCTGCGGGAAATGACCACCACCCTCAAGGCGCAGGGGATGACGCTGGCAATTTTCTCCGGTGGCTTTATGCCGATCGCAGAGCGACTGCAGGCGGACTACGGCTTTGATGAAGTGGTAGCGAATACATTGGAAATCGCATCTGGCAAGGTCACCGGCAGGGTGGTGCAACCCATCGTGAATCGAGAGCACAAGGCAGCAGCCTTACAGGCCCTCGCCACCCGCCTTGGTATTGGCGTGGATGCCTGTATAGCGGTGGGTGATGGCGCCAACGATCTCGACATGATGGCAATGGCGGGGTTGGGTGTGGCTTTTCATGCGAAGCCCGCGGTGCGCGCCGCGAGCCCCGTTGAAGTTACTCACTGCGGTCTTGATGGAGTGTGCTATCTGCTGGGCAGCGAGGGCGAATTCACCGACACTTAAATCTCCCGCTCTCAGCGCCTGATAATGCCTCGGGATCACGCCCTAAGGTATGATCGCGTTTTCGCTCAATGAGTCTCCAAGATGCCAAACTTTTCAACCAACGAATTCAAGCCCGGGCTGAAGGTCATGCTCGACGGCGACCCTTGCTCCATTCTCGAGAACGAGTTCGTCAAGCCGGGCAAGGGGCAGGCGTTCAATCGGGTCAAACTTCGTAACCTGAAGTCCGGACGGGTCTGGGAGCGAACGTTCAAGTCAGGAGACACCCTCGAAGGTGCCGACATTATGGACGTGGACCTCGAGTATTCCTACACCGACGGCGAGTTCTGGCACTTTATGGACCCCTCTACCTACGAGCAGTATGGCGCTGACCGTGACGCAGTGGGTGAAGCCGAGAAGTGGCTCAAAGAGCAGGAGCGGTATGAGATCACGTTGTACAACGGCACGCCGCTGGCGGTCACACCCCCCAACTTCATCGAGTTGGAAATCACCGAAACCGACCCGGGCCTTAAGGGCGATACGGCGCAGGGGGGTAGCAAGCCCGCCACTCTCAGCACCGGGGCGGTGGTGCGGGTGCCGCTGTTTATCACCGAGGGTGAAGTCATCCGCGTCGATACCCGCACCGGTGAATACGTGAGTCGCGCTAGTAAAAGCTGACCCGCGAGTGAGCGACCTTTGAGTAAATGGCTACCCTCGGCCTCGCCGGAGAGCCTCGCCGCGAGGGCGGACTTACTACAAGCGTTACGCCGGTTCTTTTGCGATCGCGGCGTCATGGAAGTCGAAACTCCGCTTCTCTCTCAGGGCACCGTGCCGGACGCCGGTATCGACGTTTTCAGGTTGCCCGGGAAGAGTGACGAACCGGACAGGTACCTACAAACCTCACCCGAAAGCGCGATGAAGCGCCTTCTTGCGGCCGGCTCCGGTGATATTTTTCAAATCTGCAAAGCATTTCGCCAAGGTGAGGCAGGGCATAACCACAACCCCGAATTCACCCTGCTCGAATGGTATCGGGTGTGCTGGGATCACGTTGCTTTGATTCGCGAGGTCGCCGAATTGTTGGGCGCTGTTTTGGACTCGGATGGTTGGCAGGTTTGGCCCTATCGGGCGCTCTTTGTCGAGGTCCTCGGCGTCGATCCTCTGGACGAGCAGACCAGTCTGGCGGCACTCACTGCCATCGCTGAATCCCGGATCGGCTCCGTGCCGCATGGTCTCGACTGCGATGCGCTACTCGATTTGTTGATGAGCCACTGTATCGAGCCCGAAATCAGTGGTTGGGGTGTGGTGTTCATCACTGATTTTCCGGCATCTCAGGCGGCTATGGCGCGCTGCGTCTCCGTAGGTAATATGGACGTTGCCGCGCGCTTCGAGTGCTACGTGCATGGTAAAGAGCTGGCCAACGGATACTGGGAGCAAACCGATGCCAATGGGCTCTCCGCCCAACTGCAGGCGGAGAACAAACGCCGGCAGCAGCGCGGGCTACCGCAGCGCCCCATTGATGAACGCCTGCTGGCCGCGCACCGCCAAAGTCTGCCCGAGTGCGCGGGCGTCGCGCTGGGCGTGGATCGTTTACTCGCCGTGAAGTTGGGCGCCAACAATCTTGGGGAGATCATTAGCTTCTGCTGGGATAGCGCCTGACCCTCGGCACACTTTGCAGTGCTCTTAATGAGCACGATACAACTATGGTTATGTTGCGTGTGCCGCCGCGATCACCGGACCGTAGGTATCGATAAATTCTTTGGGCGGCCTTTTTGGGAGGCCTGTGGATATCTCGATACACACAAACTCAAGCGCGCCACGAAAAACCGTGTCCCCGGTCTGCTGGCGGACCACCTGTAGCCGCCGCGTCATCTTCATCTTGCCTGCCCAGTCCGTAATCCAGGTGCCGACCACTAACTGATCGCCCGCCTGGGTTGCCTTCAGGTAGTCGTATTCCGCATGCGTTAGTGCCATGGCGCGGTCGAGGCGCTGGTAGTCCTCAGCCCCGAGTCCGAGCGCCGTCGTGTGCGCCCACGCGGCTTCCATGCACCACTCAACGTAGTGTGTGTTCCGAGCGTGCGCGAGCGCGTCGATATGTGCCGCTTCAACGGTGACTGGCCACAAATAGGGATCGGCAAAATCCCACAGGTGCGTGGTCATGCGCTGGCTGCCTCGACGCGGGGCTGCGCGATCAACAGGTAGCCGAAGACCACTGCGAGCACCGGACAAATCATATTAAACAACGCGTAAGGCGCGTACTCAAAAGTCGCAACACCCAGCGTTGCCGTCATGAACGCTCCACAGGTATTCCAGGGGATCAGCACCGAGGTGAGGGTGGCGGAGTCTTCCAGCGTGCGGGAGAGGCTCAGTCGATTCAGCCCGCGGTCATCGTAGGCCCGCGTGAACAGTCGGCCGGGCAGCGTGATAGAGAGAAACTGATCAGCAGCGAGCACATTGGTGATCAAACCTCCTCCCACCGTGGCCAGTATTAGATCCCCGGTCCGTTTCACTCTCCGCAAGACCTGATCCAGTAGCTGCCTGAGAATGCCTGTGCTATCCAGCATTCCGCCGAAGGTCATTGCAGTCATTATCAAAAAGATGGTGTTCAGCATGCTAGCCAAGCCACCCTTGTCGAGAAGTTTGCTGAGCTCACCCATGCCCTCAGGTGACTGGTATCCCGAGAACAGCGTCATCCAGAGCCCCTGAATTAGCGGTGCCGGTGAGTTAGGGTGGGCAGCAAGTGCCAGCGCGCGAACGACATCGGTCTGAAATGCGGCGGCATAGAGCGTGCCCGATAGGGTGCACATCAGAATGGAGGGATAGGCGGGTACCCGGAAATAGATCAGCCCCAGCATCAGCACCAGCGGTGAGAGCACCCAGGGGGAAATCGCGAACTGGCTGGCCAGAGCAGAACGGATTTCGGCGATGTTAGCGGGGGTAGCCGCATCCTCATTGCCAATGAAGGAAAAAATCAGTAGCGCCGTGAGGAACGCGGGCAGGGTGGTCCAGAGCATGTTTTTGATGTGCTCAAACAGATCAACGCCCACAGCCGCCGCGGCTAGATTGGTGGTATCGGAGAGTGGCGAGAGTTTGTCGCCGAAATAGGCGCCCGAGATCACGGCTCCTGCCGTGATGGCAGGCGACAGCGAGTAGGTAGTTGCGATGCCCACGAGGCCGATGCCCAGCGTACCCGCAACGGTCCAGGAGCTGCCCAGACTCAATGAGGCCAGTGCACAGATGATGGCTGACGCCGCGTAAAAGAAACCGGGGTCCAGCAGCTGCACCCCGTAATAGATCATGCCGGGGACGGTGCCGCTGATAATCCAACTGCCGATCAAAGCGCCCACTGAGAGCAGAATCATCATCGGCATGATCGAGACGGTAATAGCACCAATCATGCCCTCCTGGATTGCCTGCCAACTCATGCGGCGCCGCCAGCCCACCAGCATGGTCGCTGCCGAGGCAATAATCAGTGCAACTTGGTTGGGTCCGTAGGATGCGTCCGAGCCAAACAGCGCCACCGAGGCAGAGAGCAGTAAAACCAGCAGCGCGATCGGCGCGATGGACAGCAGCATAGGCGGTAGATCAGGCGGGGCGATACCCTGGTTTGGTCATGGTGATTTGATAGGTGCCAATAATGCGCTCGCGAAAGCCCCCTTCGCAATAGCTGAGGTAGTAGCGCCACATATTGATAAACGGATCGTCAAAGCCCATGGCGCGCACCTGATCAAGCTTCTCATTGAAAGCTACGTGCCACGCGTCCAGGGTGTCAGCGTAGTCTCGGGTGATATCGCGGAGATGGGTCATTTGCATATCGGTCATTCGCGCCAGCGCATCGCTGATCACGGTGAGTGACGGTAGGCATCCGCCCGGGAAAATGTAACGCTTGATGAAGTCTACCGAGTCTCGCGCCTGCTCGTAGCGTTGCTCGGTCATGGTGATGGCCTGAATCACTGCTTTGCCGTGAGGCTTCAGCAGTCGGCTAACTGTTTGAAAGTAGGTGTCGTAAAACTGGTGCCCGACTGCCTCAATCATCTCGATAGACACTAGCTTGTCGAACTTGCCGGTTAGGTCGCGGTAATCATCGAATAGCACCGTAACGCGATCCTGCAGGCCGTGTTTAGCCACGGCGTCGACCGTGTATTCATACTGCTCCTGGGAGATGGTGGTGGTCGTGACCCGGCAGCCATAGTGCTCAGCGGCATAAATCGCCATGCCGCCCCAGCCAGTGCCTATCTCGACCAGATGATCCTCTGGCTTTAGCTCAAGGTCCTGGCAGATCAAATGAAGCTTGTGCTGCGACGCGGTGGCGAGATCACTCTGCGGCGTCGGGAACACTGCCGACGAGTACATCATGCTCGGGTCGAGGAAGAGTGAGAAAAAATCATTACCGAGATCGTAGTGGGCGGAGATGTTCTCTCGGGATCGTGTCGCGGTGTTGCGTCGCGCCCAATGGCTCAGCTTCAACGCGGTTTTTGCGAGCAGGTTCTGCCGGTCTGACATGGCGGACAGCATCGCCAGATTAGCGCTGAAGGCACGGGTCACCGCTGTCAGATCGGGGCTGCTCCACAGTCCCTCAATATAGGTTTCCCCGGCCGCGATGCCGCCGCCGGTGAGAATTCGGCGATACAGGTCGGTGTCGTGAACGTGCACCTCGGCATGAGGCGCTTCGGCATCGGTCTTTGAGCCAAAGACGAGGGGTTCGCCTTGCTCTTTCAGTGTGAGGGATCCCACCTGCAGCTTGGCCAATACCTTGAGCATCAGCGAGCGCGCCAGTCCACCGCGCTTCTCCGGAAACAGCATGGGTAACTTGGAGATGTTTTTGACGCTGTATTCGCTCATGTGGAGCCTCTGTATTCTACCGCATGGAGTCGACGGTTACGTTAGTGCGTTCGCTTCGGATGAGCGTGCAGGCTGACGCCTTTTAAACACAGGCGCAAGGCTTCCCAGTAAATACCGAGGACGACTTTGATCGTCATAAACGGGTAGCTAAGGATTGCCCGGCGTGCGCTGCGAGCGGTAAGGGGCTCTGCGGCGAGAGACAACACGGCGTCGAAAATGCGCTGACCGCGCTCGAAAAGCGCAATCTGGATAGTGAGATCATCCCCGGGCACATTGCTGTACCAGCGGTAGGTCATGTCCATAGGGTTGAAGGGCGAAACGTGAAGCGCTTTTTGGAACTCCGTCGCCAAAGGCTTGTCGGCATCAGGTGCCTCAAGCACGTAACTGTGGCGTTCACCCCACGGGGTATTGGTGACCTCCGCGACGACATACTGCAATTTCTCGCCCGCGGTGTCGTAGCAGTAGTAAACGGCAATCGGATTGTTTTGGTAGCCAAAATATCGCCAGTTGGCCAAGAGATAAATCGGTCCGGAGTGTTCTTTCCCGGTTTCTTCCTTAATGCGTTGGCGAACGGCGTCAGTCAGCGGTAGCTCGGGTGCGCCTAGGAAATCGCGTCGCAGGAACCGTGCTGGTGCCCATCGTTGTGTTGACCACAAGGGCAGGTGTGAAGTCAGCTCGGCGAGGGTTTCCAGCTCCACGAATGGCATGAAAACCTTGTAGGTGAAGGCGTGTTTTTTTGGGGTGTAGCGGGCGTGGCGAAGGATGCCCGAGTATAGTTTTGACGTCACGCGGCCATCTGCGCTGCCATACACAGGCTCTCGGCCACCCGCAGTCCGCTGCTCAGCCCATCCTCGTGGAAGCCATTTTGCCAGTATGCGCCGCAGAACCATGTGCCGTTTTGCCCGTTGATGTCGCCCCACCGTTGTTGGGCTTCAATACCTGCCAGTGTGAACTGCGGATGCGCGTAATTAAAGCGGCCTAGGATACGGTGCGGGTTAATCGAGGCGGTGTCGTTGAGCGTCACGCAGAAGGTCTCGGGGGCATCCAGTCCCTGAAGAATATTCATGTTGTAGGTGACTGTGGCACGCCCGCTGTCCGGCTTCAACCGGTAGTTCCAGCTCGACCAGGCGCGTTGGGTCTTAGGCAGCAACCTTGTGTCGGTATGCAGTATCACTTCGTTATCCCGGTAAGGTAGTGCCTCGAGGACCGATTTTTCTGAAGCGGTCGCGTCACCGAGCATGCCGAGGGCTTCGTCTGAGTGTGTAGCGATCACGACCTCATCAAACTCCCTCTGCAGACCGTTGGTGAAATACACCTCAACCGGCTTACCGGGCGGCCTAAGGATCTTTTCGACCCGCATGCGCGTGCGAATGGAGTCCGCAAACCGCTGGGTGAGCGGAGCAAGATACTCCCGGCTGCCACCCTCTACTACGCGCCACTGCGGCCGGTTCTTGAGTGACAGCAAACCGTGGTTTCGGAAGAAGCGGATAAAAAACTCGACCGGGAAGTCTTGCGCGTCCTCGAAGTCCGCAGACCAGATCGCGGATGTCATAGCCAATAAATAACTGCGGCTGAAGTGCGCACTGAAGCCGTGACGCGAAAGATACTCTCCTAGTGTCTGATCCTGAGGAAGCTTACCGCTCTCTAAGTCTGCGACGGCGAGTTTGTTGAAGCGCAGAATTTCTCTGATCATGTTGAGAAAGCTAGGTGAAAGCAAGTTGCCGCGCTGCGCAAATAGGGTATTAAGATTGTTGCCGGCGTATTCAAGGCCGCTTATTTCGTCGCAGACGGAAAAGCCCATTGAGGTCTGCTTGCTCGCGACACCCAGTTCGCTGAACAGGTCGATCATGTTCGGGTAGTTGCGGTCGTTATAGACGATGAATCCGGTGTCTATAGCGAAGCGTCTGGCGCCAATTTGCACATCGTAAGTGGCAGTGTGGCCACCGATCCGGTCGCGGGCTTCGAAGATATCGACTCGGTGGCCGCGTTTGAAGAGTTGGTGGGCACATCCCAGCCCGGAGATGCCCGCTCCAATGACTGCAATGTGCATTGCTGACGACCTCCGGCCACCAGACAGTGAATGGATACAGCTGTTACGGCCCCCAGAGAGTCACGGATCATGTGAAATAGGCAGCTCTCGGCAGTGCTTTGAGGGCGCAAATCGGTGGGAAATAAGCTGTCGAGTGAGGTATCAAGGCGTTGCCACTGCGTGTATCCTGTCTGTCCGGGATGATAATTTGACCTTTTATGGCAAACAAAAAAGACGCAAGTACTGCTCGTGGCGCGAGCAGCAACGGGAGGTGGAATGTCCCGACTGGCCGCCGCACGGATGAGTGGAGCGAGGCGCTGGTACTGATTGGCGAAAGCCAAGATCGGGGCGCTTTCACACGTTTTTTCCGTCATTTTGCCCCGCTGATCAAAGCGTTTGCTCTTTCTGGTTCCAGTTTGTCAGCGTCCCATGCCGATGAGCTCGTTCAGGAAGTGATGCTTAAGGTCTGGCAGAAGGCGGGTGGCTTCAACCCGGAAAAGGCGGCCGCCTCGACCTGGGTCTATACCATCGCGCGTAACTGCCGGACCGATATGTTCCGGCGTTTGCAAAAGTTTGATACGCCATTGGCCTCTGATGACTTCGAGCTGGAAAGCGAGCAGGAGGAGTCTTTCGTGTTGCTGCACAGTCGCCGCGGTGCCGAGCGGGTCCGTGAGTTGATGAGCGATCTGCCGCCGGATCAGGCACAAATACTCGCCAAGGTCTATATGGAGGGCAAATCCCACTCCGAAGCTGCGGCAGAGCTCGATTTACCACTAGGCACGGTCAAATCACGGGTGCGCCTTGCTATCCAGAAGCTCCAGGGGCTGATGGAGGCTTAAAATGGTTATGGTAATCCCTCAAAAAGTCACAGGGTTATTGGTGTTGGGGAGTAAACCGTTTGCGCGGGACCCTCGTACTGTCAACGTACATGAAAGTGGTTTGGATTAAATAGCGATGGCACATCATCACCCCCCAATGGATCTGCTTATAGAGTATACGACTGGTGCGCTTCCCGTTGCCCAGTCAGCCTGTGTGGCAGCGCACCTGAGTTATTGTCAGCAATGTCGGCAGTTAGTCGAAAGGCTAGAGGACGTTGGTGGCGCACATCTTGAGCGTTTGGATCCTCAACCTGTGGGACAATCGGTGCTCGAATTGGTGATGGCGCGCCTAGACGACCCCGAGCCACTGCGATATGCGCCCAATGAGGCTTCTGACACGCAGCTTCCTGGCCTGCTCGACCGCCTGATCAACGGCGACTATGCCGATCTGGTTTGGAAGCGTGTCACACAATCCCTAAGTATTAGCTATCTCAAAACCGGTGACCCCAATCACGAGTTTGCGTTGTATCGCATCGCTGAGGGCGGTCGCATCCCCGAACATACCCACAGCGGTAGCGAGATGACGCTGGTGCTGCGCGGTGGCTTTGCTGATGAGAGCGGCGAGTACCACCCGGGTGATTTCCTCGTTCGGGAGGGGTGGGACAAGCACACCCCGGTCGCACTGGAAGGTGAGGAGTGCATCTGTCTGGCGGTGCTAGATGCGCCCCTGCGATTCACTCGGTTGCGACACCGCTGGCTCAACCCGCTTCTGAAACTCCGCGCGGGCTGATTATTCACCGACTCGTCTCCAGTGGCGCTGTAGGGCACTGCTCCTGCCAAGCGACCGCCTTAATGATCAGCCGACTGGAAATCCAATAACACCGGGATCGCGGTGATCCCAAAAAAACCAGGCGAACTTCACTATGCAATTAGTTATACCCCGCGAAACCCAACCGGGAGAGAATCGCGTCTCTGCGACTCCCGAGACGGTGAAAAAGTTGGTGCGGCTCGGTGCCGAAGTAGTTATCGAATCGGGTGCGGGCACAGGCGCCGGCATTAGCGATGCAGACTACGAAGCAGCGGGCGCCAGCATCGGTTCTGATCGGTCAGCACTGCTGGGCAGCGCCGATATGGTGCTCCGGCTGCGCAAGCCCGAGATGGATGAGATTAGCCAGCTTAAGGCTGGCTGTGTCCACGTTTCCTACCTCGACCCCTTTAATGAGAAAGAGCTAATCAAGGCCTTTGCGAGCCAAAACGTGACGGCGGTGAGCATGGAAATGATTCCTCGCTCGACCCGTAGCCAAAAGATGGACGCGCTGAGCTCTCAGGCAAACCTCGCGGGCTATATGGCGGTCATGCTGGCGGCCAACAACATGCCCAGCATCATGCCGATGATGATGACGCCGGCCGGCACGCTTAAGCCCGCCAAGGTCTTCATTATTGGCGCAGGTGTTGCGGGTCTTCAGGCCATCGCAACGGCCAAGCGCCTCGGTGCGCGCGTGACCGCGTTTGACACACGTCCTGTGGTGGCCGAGCAGGTTGAGTCGTTAGGCGGGAAGTTCCTGGAAATCGACTTGGGCGATACCGGCCAGACGGCGGATGGCTATGCCAAGGAGCTGACCCCCGAGCAGGTTGAGCTGCAGCGTCAGGCGCAGAAGGCGGTGATTGCTGATTCCGATGTGGTCATTACCACGGCACAGGTCTTCGGCCGCAAGCCGCCGGTGCTGGTCACGGCGGACATGGTCGAGGGCATGTCCCCTGGTTCAGTGATTGTCGATATGGCCGCTGAAACCGGCGGTAATGTCGAAGGCTCTGTACCTGACGAGGTGGTCGATGTTAATGGCGTGACCATCGTGGGTACTGCCAACCTCGCCAACCTAGCGCCGCGCGACGCGACCCAGATGTACGCGAGCAACATGTTTAACCTCGTTGAGGACACTTGGGACGAGGAGGCCAAACAGTTTGTGCTCGACCTCGATAACGACATTTTGCCTGGCTGTGTGATTACCCACGGCGGCGC